>JAJYQA010000036.1 GCA_021794835.1 Actinomycetes bacterium
AATACCTCGATATGTCGGTAAGGGAGAAAGTATCAGTGCAAGCTGCGAAACCAGAGTCGACTCTGGTTTCAGTCTAGGGGTTGATCTTGAGGAACGTAATTTACAGAAAAATTGGGACTTGATCCTTGCGAAGGAGCAAAGAGAATATGCGGAGACTACACGGCTACTTCTTAAGGGAAATCTAGGGCTAAATTATAGACAACAAGCACTAATTAAACATGCATTAAAAAGGCCAGGTTTTGTATATACCGTAGAATCGCACCGGATCTCGCATGGGATTACCCCGCAGACTGCCCGAAGCGATTTACTTTCTTTGGTCGAACAAAGCCTCTTGATTCTTAATCAAGTAGGGAAAAAGCTATTTTATAGCCCCTGAGGATTTAGTGGAAAGAGTATCAAGACATGGAGCTTAAAACTCGGAATTTTGCATCTTTGTTAGAGATTTGTTAGAAGATAAAGAGAAACACCGGAAGAGGAATCCGGTGTTCTCTATTTTACCTGCACTTATTCTTGTGGCCAGGGACGGAATTGAACCGCCGACACGGGGATTTTCAGTCCCCTGCTCTACCTACTGAGCTACCTGGCCGTTTTATCCGATTTTGCCAGCTCAATGAGCCACTTCAATAGATTACGGGATAATTTTGAAAAAATCAAGTCTGGGCAATGGGGGTCTAAAGGTCTCTCACAGCCATCAAATCCTGCTATTATATGGTTAGCTTGAAGATTTTGGGGAGAATATGGGTACAGCGGTTGCTTTTATTACACAAACCTATAATAAATACAGTATTTGCGCGCTGGCGGGCACCCTTGAGAGTACCCTGGAAACTGCAGATAATCCCCTTTATTTCCTGGACGGTAAGAGTGCTGCCGGGCTTGTAAAAAAGCTGGATAGCCTTGCGGGCAGGCACAAGACGATCCTTGCCCGCTATTTAAGCAGGCTTGCAAACAAGGGACTACAATTTGGCCAGTGGAAGACCCAGCAGAAAGCTGCCAAAGATATTTCGGCTTTTACGAGCAGGGCTTGATTTATCAAGCCGTCTTTCCCGGCTTCTGGCCGCCCTTACCGACAGCACGCCTCACAATTTCCCTTTGCTCTTCTTTTGATAGCTTCTCGGCTTCGCGCTCTTGCTTTATCCTTCTTTTTATTTCCTCCTCCGGTCCCCCCGGCGGCTCCTTTTTCTTTGGTTTTGCCATATCAATCAACCCCCGCTACGAGACGATATACTTATTGGTACCCACTATTTAAGAATGCTCATGTTTAGTTGATGTACGGGGGCACAGATCGGAATTGAAAATTAAGGGTCAAAAAGCGAAAATTAGTAAATAAACGATAGATGATGTTTTTTTCGCAAAAGATTGGAGTGAGGGTTATAAAAATCAGACCTTCTATTATTTTAATAAACGAAGACAAAGTCCTTTTGATGAGATACCTCTACGCGGAGACGGAGGTATTTGGAATCCCGGGCGGTAGTATCCACGACGGTGAGACTTTGGCAGATACCTTGCGGCGCGAGCTTGATGAAGAGCTAGGCGTCTCTATAGATGTAGGAGAACTGGCCTGTCTCGTCGAAACACCTACGGCCGCAAATGTTGAGCACACGCTGCATTGCATCTTTGTTGGAAGCATAACCGGTGGGATGCCTGAGGCAAATTTCCGGCATACCAGCGCCTTATCCGTCTCATGGATAGACAAAGAGTTGATCGACAGACTGGTTCTTTATCCCCCAATAAATGATGTAGTTGGAAAGGCTTTAAACGGGATTATAAGTACAAAGTATTTGGGTTTGCGCGAAAGAAAATGGTTTTAATGACAATTTCATTGACTATTGGCTTTAGCTATTGGTTTACTCTTCCCCCTCTGGCTTTTTGGCGAACCCACACTTCCAGACCCATGTATCATCGGCCTTTTGGCCTTCTTCTAGCCCCGGTCCCTGGACCATTCACTTACTTTCCAATACCAGAAGCTATCTCCTCAAGCATATCCATATCCAGGATGGCCACTTTCTTGCCATTGGTGTTTATTACACCGGCCGACTTCATCTTGCCAAGAGTTCTCGAGATCGTCTCGCTGATTGTCCCGAGCCTTTGGGCAAGCTCGGTTTTGCTCAAATCGAGTTCAACCTCAACCGCACCGTCTACATCCCGGCCGCTTTTTGAGATAAGGTCAAGAAGGTATTGCGCAACCCTTGCAGGCACATCCTTTAGCGAGAGGTCCTCGATAAGGGCGGCAAAACGCCTTAGGTGAAAGGACATAATCGCAATCATGTTTAAGCTAAGCTGCGGGTTTTTTGCAACAAGGGTCTTGAAATCATCACGTTTAAAGAAAAGGGTCTCGACGTCGGTAACAGCTTTTGCAAATGCCGGATAAGCAGTGCCAGCAAAGAGGGTTATCTCACCGAAAGGATCTCCGTTATGAACAAAATGAAGTATCTGCTCTCGTCCGTCGGGCCCAATCTTATATATCTTAACCCTGCCGCTCACAACAATATAAAATCCTTCCCCGGCATTCCCATCAAAGAAGATGATCTCGCCACGGGAAAACTTTCTGTATATCGCTATTGAGCAAAGTTCGTTTAAGTCCTCTTCCGGTAGACCTATAAAGAGATGGCAGGCCCTTATGTCTTTTTGCAGCTTATCCATAAAATCATCCTCAAAATAAATTCACCCCAATTTTAGGCAAATCTGGTAGTTATCGCAATTAGAGGGTGCATTTCTTAGAAATTGGGGTAGGGCAGATAAACTCCATCTCGGAGTCCCCAATGTTTTTAAACTGGTGCTCCTCGTCGGCGGGAACAAATGGTTCATAGTTTATTATCGCCCGATAAATTGGGCAACTAAATCTTGTTCACCGGTTTACCAGTTTTCCGGTTTGCCCGTTCACCAATCTTTAATTCGCCATTCGAATTTTACTTGATTTAACCTACTTTTAATATTCATGCAACATTACTGTAATTAAACAGCAACATACATTTAACCCAGCCGAAACCTTTACGAAACACCCACCGGTTATTATCCAAAACAATAGCAGCTGCGGGTAGTTCAGTCGGCAGAAAGTTCATTGAAAAACTTGGCCTATTTTGAATGGAGGAATTCAAAATGCAACACATCAATTCGGGCGATACCGCTTGGATGCTGGTGGCAACGGCTCTAGTCATGTTCATGACCCCGGGCCTTGCTCTTTTCTACGGAGGCATGGTAAGAAGCAAAAACGTGCTTGGCACGATCATGCACAGCTTTATCATGCTTGGCGTAGGCACAATCGTTTGGGTTTTATATGGATATAGCCTAGCTTTCGGCCCCGATAAGTTTCATCTGATCGGTGACTTAAGCTGGATCGGCCTAAGAGACGTCGGTATGGCCCCAAATGCTAATTACGCGGCGACCATACCACATATATTATTTATGGCTTTTCAAATGATGTTTGCGGTCATCACTCCGGCACTTATTACCGGTGCGTTTGCCGAGAGAATTAAGTTCAGCTCGTTTTTAGTTTTTATGGTAGCCTGGATGACCCTTGTCTATAGCCCAATTGCCCACTGGGTCTGGGGTGTCGGCGGCTGGATTAGAAATTTAGGCGCGCTTGACTTTGCTGGCGGCACCGTCGTTCATATCAATGCGGCGTTTGCGGCACTTGCTGCAGTGCTTATCATCGGCAAGCGCAAGGGATTTATGAAGGAGGCTATGCACCCACATAACTTACCGATGACAATCCTTGGCGCGGCGATGCTGTGGTTCGGCTGGTTTGGCTTTAATGCGGGAAGCGCGCTTACATCCGGCGGTCTGGCCGCTGTAGCTTTTGTGGTCACACATATTGCAACCGCCGCCGCAGCTTTAGGTTGGATTTTAATCGAGAAAATTAAAACCGGAAAGCCCACGACGCTTGGCGCAGCTTCCGGTGCGGTGGCGGGTCTTGTTGCGATAACTCCGGCGGCCGGTTTTGTAGGTCCAATTGCCGCCATTGCAATCGGCTTTACTGCAGGTATTGTTTGCTACCTCGCGGTTGGTTTGAAGTTTAAGTTCGGCTACGACGACGCGCTTGATGTTGTCGGTGTGCACGGTGTCGGCGGGATTATCGGTGCGCTTCTTACCGGCGTATTTGCATCTACCGTAATCAACCCGGCTGGCGCAAACGGCCTTGTCCATGGCAATCCGGCCCTTTTAGGCAAGCAGCTTATAGCGGTCGCAGTAACTATCGGTTATACGTTTGTAGCATCCTTTATAATTCTAAAGGTTATCGATGCCATTATGGGTCTTAGGGTTAGCGAAGAGGACGAGATTACCGGTCTTGACCTCTCGCAGCATAGTGAAATTGGTTACGCGCTTGGCGGCTTCGGCGGTGGCACCCTGGAGCATGGCGCATCTGGTTCGGTCTTTCAGCCGGAGACCAGCTCTGAGCCCAGCTACGCCATGCAGACAAACCCGCTAAACGAGCGGTTGTAGGAGTTGGTGCAGGATGAAGAAGATAGAAGCAATAATCAAGCCGTTTAAGCTAGACGAAGTAAAAGATGCACTTAGCTCCATAGGCATCAATGGTCTAACCGTATCTGAGGTTCAAGGTTTCGGAAGACAAAAGGGGCACACCGAGGTCTACCGAGGAGCAGAATATACGGTTGATTTTGTACCTAAGGTAAAGCTTGAGGTCTTAGTTGATGATAATCTGGTATCCCAAGTGGTGGATACCATAATGGATGCAGCACAAACCGGCAAGATCGGCGATGGTAAGATATTTGTCTTTCCGGTTGAAGATGCGATCCGGATAAGAACTGGCGAGCGCGGTAGCGATGCAATGTAGGTTTGGATGGTTATCCCTCCATCCACTTAAAAAAGGCGACTTCGGTCGCCTTTTTTGATTTCCTACCTCTACCCTAGTTAACATAGATTTAACCTTAAAGTAACTTAAACGTAACAATGGTTCTTTAAAATTTGCATAAATTCAGCTAAATATTGGATAATTGCATGTTTTAAAGATGGAGGGATACCATGCAAAACATCAACACTGGCGATACCGCCTTTGTTCTTATTTCTGCTGCCCTAGTTCTGTTCATGACCCCGGGCCTTGCTCTTTTCTACGGCGGCATGGTAAGAAGCAAAAACGTGCTTGGCACAATCATGCATAGCTTTATCATCATCGGTATCATAAACGTTTTATGGATGCTCTTTGGCTACAGTCTTGCATTCGGCCCGGATAAGTTTCACCTTATCGGCGATTTAAGCTGGATCGGCCTAAGAGGCGTCGGTATGGCCCCAAACACCAGTTATGCACCAACTATCCCGCACGAGGCCTTTATGATCTTTCAGGCAATGTTTGCGATTATTACACCCGCACTTATTACCGGTGCTTTTGCCGAGCGCATGAAATTTAAGTCTTTTCTGGTATTTATCATCGCCTGGTTTGTTATCGTGTACATCCCTGTCGCGCACTGGGTCTGGGGTGTCGGCGGGTGGCTGCGGAACCTCGGCGTGCTCGACTTCGCCGGCGGAATTGTGGTTCACGCAAGCTCCGGCGCCGCCGCCCTTGCCGCCGCTATTTTTGTTGGCAAGCGAAAAGGGTTTGGCACCGAGCCGATGATACCACACAACATCCCGTTAACAATAATCGGCACCGGCATCCTCTGGTTCGGCTGGTTTGGCTTTAACGCCGGAAGCGCGCTTGCTTCAGGATCCCTTGCAGCTAATGCGTTCGTCAACACGCAAGTGGCGGCAACTGCCGCTATAGTAAGCTGGACGGTCGTAGAGTGGCTAAGGGGTGGAAAGCCCACGACTCTTGGCGCTGCCACTGGCGCAATAGCAGGTCTTGCAACGATTACTCCGGCGGCCGGATACGTCAGCCCGGCGGCCGCACTTCTTATCGGGCTTGCTGCCGGATTGGTCTGCTACTATGCCATCTCATTGAAATTTAAGTTTGGCTACGACGACTCGCTCGACGTTGTTGGCGTACATGGTGTGGGCGGTATCCTAGGAACGCTCTCGGTCGGTTTACTTGCATCCACTGCAATCAACTCAGCTGGCGCAAACGGCCTTATCCACGGCAATTCTTCCCTAATCGGAATACAGGCTCTTGGCGTATTTACTGTCGTGGTATTCTCATTTATTGCAAGTCTAGTTATATTTAAAGTTGTCGATAAATTATTTGGTGTTAGAGTCGGGGAAGAGGATGAAATCACCGGTCTTGATCTATCGCAACATAGCGAGATAGGCTATGATCTATCCGGGCTTGGCGGGAGTGCGGGAGAATTTGTTACTGCAAACGCTTTTTCTACGCAATCATCCGAGGTGCTTTCGGTGTCAGACGAGACATCCTTAACACCGGATAACTTGCCGTAAGGAGGATAACTAATTGAAAAAGATAGAAGCGATTATTAAGCCGTTTAAATTGGATGATGTTAAAAACGCTTTAAGCAAAGTCGGTGTGCAGGGACTTACCGCGTACGAGGTTAAGGGTTTTGGCCGACAAAAAGGGCACACCGAGGTCTACCGGGGAGCCGAGTACCGGGTTGATTTTGTACCGAAGGTTAAACTTGAGATCATGGTTGACGACGATTTGGCCTCTCAGGTTGTAGACACGATACTTAATTCTGCAAGGACCGGCAAGATCGGTGATGGTAAGATATTTGTCTTTCCGGCCGAGGATGTCATAAGGATTAGAACCGGCGAGCGGGGGAAAGACGCTATCTAGAGACTAGAAACAAGAAATCAGAGGTCAGAGGCAAGAGATCAGACGAGAGCGTAAGTAAATCGCCATTGCGAGAAGGCCGGCGAAGCAATCTCAATCTTGTTTCTGAAGGGCCGGCAGGCCCGACCTGATTTCTGATCCCTGAAAGAGGCGGTCTAAATTGGTAGGCCCGGCAGATATAACGGAGAAATATACTGTTGGATTCGCTGAATTAAAAAGGGATTATTTTAAGAAGCCAGCTGGGCGTGGGCTAACCAGCAAACGCTCCGATTTAATTGACGCGATTGTTACAGACCTATTTGACAAAGCAACCGATAATACCAGGCTAAGAGTTAACCCAAGCCGTAAAGGCATTGCAATCGTCGCCCTGGGTAGCTACGGGCGACGGGAGCTCTGCCCCTTCTCTGATATCGACCTAATGGTTCTACATAGCTTAAAAGATAAGGCGGTTACCACTCAAGTATCTGAGAAGATCTTCTATCCCCTTTGGGATTTAGGGCTTAAGGTCGGACACGGCACGCGCACGATTAAAGAAAGCCTGTCTATGGCATCAACCAACTTTGAACTACAAACGTCACTTATCGACATGCGCTTAATAGCTGGGGACACTATGCTCTTTCACAAACTGCAAGATAACTTAATCAGACAGATTCGCGCACGCGGTGGTAGGCGTTTTCTGCAAAATATCCTCAAAGAAAGTATCAGCCGCCATGCGCAGTATGGCCAAGCAGCATACCTTCTTGAGCCGGATATAAAAGAGGGCGAGGGCGGGCTTCGCGATGTCCATGCGATCATGTGGGCTTCCAGGGGCCTACTCGGCTATTCATCCCCAAAAGAGCTGATTAAAAGAGGTTATCTAACCGGTTTTGACGCCGGGGCCCTTGAGGACGGTCTGGAGTTTTTGCTTCTCGTTAGAAACCACCTGCATTACATATCAGGGCGCGAAAACGACCGGCTCTTTTTTGAGCACCAGGGAGAAATCGCAAAGACGCTTGGCTTTAAAGATGGAAGCGGAATCTCTGGCATCGAAAAATTCATGCGCTCGTTTTATACCCATGCAAGCGCAATTGAGCTCGTATCGAGGTCATTCTGGGAGCAAATTAAAAGCGATTTTCTACCAACTAAGGATAAAAGAATCTCACTTACTAACCCAGCGGAGTACCCCAAGCATCCCGGTGCCGAGATGAAACTTTTCCGGCGGGCTGTAAAAGAGAGCCTCCCCATCGACTACAAGAGGCTTAACATAATAAGAGAAGGCCTGGAGAAAAGCGAAAATCCAGTGGCCTGGACGCAGAATATAAGGGATGACTTCTTTGCAATCATAAGCTCGGGAGAGATATCGCTTCCCATACTTGAGGTCATGGATTATATTGGGGTTCTCTCCCGCTATATACCCGAGTGGAGCTATGTGCGCTGCCTGCCGCAATACGATTCATATCACCTCTACACAGTTGATATGCATCTCTTTTTAACGATTGCCGAAATCCAGAAGATGGGTGCGGGCAGGTACGATAAGGTAAATCCTCTTTTAAAACAGGTTTACAAAGAGGTCGGGCAAAAAGACCTGCTCTACCTTGCGGCCCTGTTGCACGATATCGGCAAGGGGCTCGGCAAAAACCATAGCGAGAAAGGAGAACAAATCGCAAAGAAGATATGCGCGCGCATGGGCCTTCCCCCTAAAGACTGCGAGACGGTCGGCTTTTTAGTTGGAAACCACCTTCTATTATCAGATATCGCGTTACGCCGCGATCTGAACGACGAAAACGAAATCATTGACCTTGCGGAGAAAGTTATCGATGAGGAGCGGCTTAAAATGCTTTACCTTATCTCGGTTGCCGATTCTATGGCCACCGGCCCTAAGGCCTGGGATACCTGGAAGGAGAACTTACTGCGCGAGATATTCTACAAAGTCATCCGTATAATAAGAAGCGGCGAGTACACGAATAAGGAGAGTATCGAGCGTATCCGTAAGACCGGCGCGAAGGTAAAGCAGGCTCTTACCCCGGAGTACGGCGAGGCCGAGGTAGGGCGGTTCCTCGACCAGATGCCCCACTCGTATCTACTTGCGCAATCTGGCGGGGATATCGTCGAGCATTTTGAGTTAATGCACAAACACAAAAATAAAAGCATAACGATTGCCGCAAAACAGCGGGAAGGCATGCGCGAGGTCATTATTATAGCGGGCGACCAGCCCGGCCTTTTCTATAAAGTATCCGGCGTGCTGGCCCTGCACGGGATAAATATCCTGGGTGCCCAGATATACACTCGAAGCAATGGTGTTGCACTTGATATATTTAAGGTTGAAGGGTATTTTGAGCACGAGATAAGCAACGAGAAGTGGCATAACATAAGCCGCGACATCAAGCGGGCTCTGGAGGGAAAAATCGCGCTTGATTACCGTATCGCCGAGAAAGCCAACCGCTACCAGCCCAAAAAGGCCTTAGAAAGGCCACCTAAGGTTGATATAGACAATTCCTCTTCTGATTTTTACACCATAATCGAGGTGCACGCGCAGGACCGGATCGGTCTTCTTTACACCGTCACCAGAGTCATGCACGACTTAAACCTCGATGTCCACCTGGCCAAAGTATCAACCAATGTGGATAAGGTGATCGACGTGTTTTATGTCTGGGATATCTTCGGACAGAAGCTATCCAACGAAGAGCAGATAAACGACATTAAGAAAGCAATACTTAAAGCGTTAGAGTAGTGCATGGTTTAGCGCTTAGGCTTCATCCTGCCCTTCTTAACTGCTCCTCCGATATAGGGACCGATATTCTATCCTTCTGGCGCGCGGTTTTTGTGCCGAGTTCGCCGCACATCGCCTCCATGCGATCCATGATGAGGGTGGACTCGATTCCCTTTGCCAGCATGGCCTGGGCAAAAGATATATGGACCGGATATAGCTCAATGCTATCCATCTCCACCCCATTTATGTTTAAGACAAAGATAAACGTCCAGTCGTTTCGGTAAATCGGGTCGATCGCGTAGTCATCAATAAAATCGCCGGTTGCGTAAAATATGGGCTTGCCTTCGTATATCTCGATTCCCTGAAAGTTGTGTGCGCTATGCCCGTGGATAATATCCGCCCCGGCAGCAATCATCCTATGTGCTGCCTCACGAAACTCAATCGGCAGTCGAAATTCCATGTTCGGCCCCCAGTGCGCCGAGACGATCAAGATATCGCAGGCGCGCTTCGCCTCAAAAACTGCCTCAAGGAATGAGTTGAACGGCTCGGTATCCAGATATACCGGCAAGTAGTCCACCCCAGACAATTCTTCTGCTGCGGCAAAGGCGGGTTCATTGTCCGTAAACGCAATCAGGCCAACCCTGGTGTCACCGATCGCCCGGTAGGCGGGATCTCTTGCCTCAGGGAGGTTCCTCCCCGCACCCGCGTGGCATATACCGGCTTTGTCCAGAAAGTTAAGCGTATCAACCAACCCTTCCTCCTGGAAATCCAGGATGTGGTTGTTGGCTATACAGGCGCAGGATATATTAGCCGCCTTGAGGCAAGCGATGGCCACGCCGGGGTCGGCCCTAAAATAATATGCTTTCGGGGTTTTAGCCCAGTTCTTCTCATGGTAGGTAAGCGCGCACTCCAGATTTACTAGCGAGTAGTCGGCTGATTTTATAATCTCCAGCGTATCACCCCAGGCATAGCCAGGAGGCGATTCTCTTATTAGCTCGTTTACGCCCCGACCAAGCATCACATCGCCAAGAAGGATAAATTTTTTCTGCTCGGGAAGTTTACTCAAGAGTTGCTCCTTTGAATCACCTTTCACTCGCCATTTTTTATACCCAAATGCGCAAAGCAAAAGACGCCAGCGGAACAAATGCAGTTCACCGATCACCCAGAAGCTGTTTTTAATTCGACATTCGAGGTTCGTAGTTTGACGTTTCCTACGGTCTTGTAGCACCTACGTAGCCGGAACGCCCGTTAAGGCTCGCTATGCTTACAACCGCACCCGTATGTGGCGCATTGATGAAGCTGCCGTGGCCGACATACATGCCCACATGGGATATATATCCCCCATAGGAGAAAAACACAAGGTCACCTGGCTGAAGTTGGTCTCTGCTCACATGTGTGCCGCAGTTATACTGGGCGGCAGCTGAATGAGGTAGGGAAATTCCAACCTGTCTGTAAACATACATTGTTAATCCGGAGCAATCGAAATTATATGGGCCAGACCCACCCCAGACGTAAGGTCTACCAAGTAGGCTCAGGGCGATAGCTACAACGCTTGACCTTCCCCCGCCACGGGATACGGTTACCGGCACCGCTGCCATAAGCTTCTTTCTAAGCTCAGCCTGCGCAGCAGCCTGCTCAGCCTGCTCTTTTTTCCTAAGATCAGCAAGCTGGCCTTTGATTTGCGCTAGAAGATCGTTCTTTGCCTTAAGCTGGGCAATGATTTCGTCCTTTTTTGATTTAACTTCATTGATGAGTTCCTTTTGCTTTTTCTCCTTCTCCAGAAGGCTCGCGTTCTGCACCTCTATCTCTTTTTTAACCAACCTGATTTGCTCCATGGCCCTTGCATCTTGGTCGGATTGCCTCTCAGACAATTCCACATAATACAAGAACTGATCGAGGCTTTTTGAGGCAAAGAGCGCGTCTAGCAAGGATAAGTCACCCTGACGGTAAACGCTGGCAAATCTTTTATTGATCATTAGTTGGTACATACTTAGATTTTTTTCGGCAGCCTGTATTCGGGCCTCCTGGGACTGAAGCTCTTTTTCGGTCTTACCTAAGGCAAGATTTGCCTCATTGTATTGCTCTACAATGACGTCTAGTTGGTTATTGATTTCGTTAGTCTGGGCTTGAATCTGATTAAATTCAGCCTGCTTGTCGGCTGCTTGCTGGTTGGTACTTGCCGGTTGGGCAGATACCGTTGTTGACGCCACGCCTGTTATTAATGCTGCTATTAAAGTTGCAATAAATATTGTTATTACTCTACTACGTAAAATACTATCTCCCCCTATTAACAATGCTACATAAAGCCCTCGTCAACCAATACAAAAGAACTTTAATCCAGACTTCCTTAATAGCTTTCGGCACATATACTCTAAACTTTAGTGCCTTATTCCTTTTAAAGCCATTAATTTAAACAGTTTACCATAAATAGATAACCGAGAGCAAATCTAGTTGGCGAGTGTAGATTAGTAAAGCTGTAGGTAGTTCTTTATACCATCAAAAACCGCCACAGCAATTTTTTGTCTGAATACCTCTTCGTTAAGAAGCATCCTCTCATTGGGGTTGGTGAAAAAAAGCGGTTTAATAAGGGCTGCGGGAATATCACCATCCAGCTTTAAACCGAAGCTGGATGGTTTGGCTCCAAGGTCTCGCAAGCCCAGAGAACGCAAAACCTCTTCTTTAATTACTTCGGCCAGCGTCCGGCTTTTTATTCCAACATCACCGGACGAGTTGTTATAAAAGATAATGCTTCCGCACGACTCGCTATTGGAAGCACAACTAAGCCTTAGGCCAACATATATATCAACCGCCCCGTCCGGGACTTTCAACTCGTCGACCCCTAGATAGTAGACATCCGCACCCAGAAGCTCAAGTAGATTGCCAAGTCGCATCCCAAGGTCCTGACTAATCTCGGCCTCCTCTTTAACGACGTCGACCGGCTCGCCTTCCTGCATGTCAAGGTCGATTACAATCCTCCGGCTGCGAAAAACCGATATCGCTGAGGGCTGGTCGCGATATGGGTCGGGGAATATGCGGCTTGCTTTATTTACTAAGAGATGCCTTAGGTTTCTTATCGCCGTGTAAGTAGATGATCCGAAGATGCCGTCGCTTGGTAGGCCGTAGTTGCGCTGAAACTCACGGACCGCCCGCTCGGTCGTCTCACCATAGATACCATCTACTTTGCCGGTATTAAAGCCCAAGTTGTTAAGGGATATCTGAAGTTCACGTACGTCGTCTCCCCTAAAGAAGGGCGACCTTAGATAAAGAAACCTATCGCCTAGCTTATATGTCGCCTCAACGAGCGCCCTCCAGGTCTCCTCATCGACAACTCCGGTCTCGGCAAGGTTCCGACTGCTCTGGAAGCCTTTAACCGCATCATATGTTGCTGCGCTAAAGCATCCATCCGCCCCATTAGGCCCGGGCTTAAAGCCAAGTGTAGAGAGTTTTACTTGTATATCAACGACCTCGTCTCCCCGGTCTCCTATAGAGAAAGTTCGCATAGTGGCTCGCTCCGTAAAGTAAATATGAACTTAACTATTTTTTTACTCTTAGCAAAAGTTTTATTGTCCTATTGTTTAATTGTTCCATTGCTCGGCAAATAAACTTCAGTGACTTGCTAACTATATACTATAAACGGTCGAACTAGATTTTAAAATGAGAGTACGAAAACTCCTACGAATTGATACGCGATAAGTAGCGCAAAGAAAATATTTGTGCTGCTTAACCACCAAGCACATGCTTTTTACATGGCCTCTTAAAAAAACATAAGCTTCGGCCAGTTATCTGCATAAAACACCGAAGCTTATGTTTCCCAGGCATGGCGGGTTTAAACGGAAGTGGTAGAGGAATTAGATTGGGCAAGGCCCAGGATATAGGGTTTCGTTCAAATCCCCATTAGGGGGCTTCTATGGAGTTCGTCTCCGGACGAGTGCTCCCATAAGTGCTGACTCCAACCCTGACGTGGCAGTCAATCCTGAGCCTTAAAATAATCCATCTAGCTCAATGATACAATATCGCTTAGCAACCTTTCAATCAGTTATTAGCGACGCTTGGGCTTTGCGCTCATTGCCGGGACTTTGGGTAACTCTGCTTTTGTTAGTTCTTTCTTTTTAGCTCTTTGCTTGCGAAGTGCAAGCTCCAAAACCTCGTCCATGTGGCGCACAAAGTGAAACTTAAGCCCCTCTTTTACTTCTTTGGGGATAAGAGTGACATCCTTTTCGTTCTCCGCCGGCAGGATGACTTCTTTGATTCCGGCCCGATGCGCCGAAAGGGTTTTCTCTTTAACGCCACCAATGGGAAGCACGCGCCCTCTTAAGGTGATCTCACCGGTCATGGCAACATCTCGCCTTACCGGACGGTCGGTTAAGACCGAGGCTAGTGCGGTTGCCATGGTGATTCCGGCAGACGGACCGTCTTTAGGAATTCCACCGCTTGGCACATGGATGTGAATATCGTATTCGCTGTAGAAGTCCTTATCTATCTTAAGCATCTCGGTGCGCGAGCGGATATAGCTTACTGCGGCCTGAGCTGACTCACGCATGACTTCGCCCAAATGCCCGGTAAGTAGCAGCTTTCCTTTGCCCGGCAGGGTTGCGGCCTCAACCGATAGTACATCCCCGCCAAACTCCGTCCAGGCCAGACCAGTTGCAACGCCGATCTCGTCGGACTCTCCCGCAACCCCGTAGCTAAACGGCTCAAGTCCAAGGTAGTCGTGGAGGTTTTTCTCCATTACCCGGAGTCGTTGTTTCTCACCTTCTACAATCTTACGAGCGGCCTGCCGGCAGATATTGGCAATCTTTCTTTCAAGATCGCGCACGCCGGCCTCGCGGGTATACTCACGGATAATTTTTCTTAACGCCTTCTCGTCGATTGCAAGCTTCCTGCCGCTTAAGCCGTGCTCCTTAACCTGTTTAGGGATAAGGTACTTCTTTGCAATCTGCACCTTTTCCTCCTCGGTGTACCCTGAGTACGGGATTATCTCCATGCGGTCACGCAGCGCCGGCGGAATTGTTTCAAGCATGTTTGCAGTTGTTATAAAGACCACGTCGGAGAGGTCAAATGGGACTTCCAGGTAGTGATCCGAAAATGAGAAGTTCTGCTCCGGATCAAGCACTTCAAGAAGTGCCGCTGTAGGGTCGCCCCTAAAATCAGTGCCGACTTTGTCTATCTCATCGAGCATGAAAACCGGGTTTTTAGTACCTGCCTGATTTATCGCTTGGATGACGCGCCCGGGAAGTGCCCCCACATAGGTGCGCCGATGCCCACGAATCTCAGCCTCATCATGGACTCCGCCAAGCGATATCCTAATAAACTTTCTACCCAGGGCACGGGCAATTGATTTTCCTATCGAGGTTTTACCCGTTCCCGGAGGCCCCACAAAGCAAAGGATCGGCCCTTTCATCTTATTTGTCAGTTGGTGTACCGCCAGATACTCAAGCATCCTCTTTTTAACCTGATCAAGGCCGTAGTGGTCCTCGTCGAGGATCTTCTGGGCTTCTTTTAGATCAAGCTTTTGCTTACTCTTTTTCTGCCACGGCAAGCCAATTAACCAGTCAAGGTAGGTCCTAATAACAGCAGACTCGGCGGCAGCCAGGGGCATTTTAGCTAATCTATCCAGTTCTTTTAGGGCTTTTTCATTTACCTCCTTGGGCATTTTTGCTGCCCTGATCTTGGCTTTTAACTCGTCTATTTCGGCGGACTGCTCGTTAGCCATACCCAGCTCCTGTTGGATAGCTTTTAGCTGTTCACGCAGGAAGTACTCCTTCTGCGTTTTGGTAAGCTGATCTTTCACGCGGGATTGAATCTTGCTTCCAAGCTCAAGTATCTCCAGCTCGCGGTTTAGAAAAATACTTACCTTCTCAAGCCTGTCTTTAGCACTAACTGCCTCGATTATCTGCTGTTTTTCATCAATTTTTAGGTTAAGGTGAAACGCGACAAAGTCGGCCAATCTTCCTGGCTCCTCGATATTTGCAGTTGCAAGAAGAACTTCCTGCGGAATGGGTTTGCCAAGGGATGCTGATCGCTCAAACAGCATCGCTAGATTGCGCATCAAAGCCTCGGCCTCGACGTCTTTGTCTTCCTGCTCCGGCAGGACTCTAACCTTAGCCCTAAAATAGGGCTCAGTCTGGGTAAACTCGACGATTTCAATACGGGATAGGCCTTCTACTAAAGCTTTTGCTGTACCATCAGGTATCTTTAGCTCCTGCATAATCACCGCGGCGGTCCCGATTTTATAAAGGTCCTCCAATTCCGGCTCCTGCAGCTCCGGCATTTTCTGGGTTACTAGGGCAACAATGTGCTCCTCTTTCATGGCGGCCTCTAAAGCCCCAATTGATTTTTCCCGGCCGACAAAAAGCGGGACCACGAGGTTTGGAAAAATAATTATGTCTCGCAAAGGAATCAGCGCTATTTCCTCTGGTATTGTCAACTCTTCTTTATCTGGCTCGTGCATATAGTCCTCCTATGAAATAAGCTATCAACTAGCTCTCAGCTTATTTTTATTGATAGTATCTAGCTATATTTAGCCAGTATTGGTGGTGAAACACAACTTATAACTCTAAGAATTATCGGACTATCTGATATTTGTCTTAATTTTAAGATTGAAAAATCGATACCATTAGCATTCAGTCGTCAGTTACCAGCATACTTTTATGTATTTTAAGGCTGATTGCTGACCGCTGATAGCTGAAAGCTGTTTTTCCAAATGACTACCAGTTAAAGGGTGAAAAGTTTATAATACAGTTACTATGTCGAAGACAAATAAAAAGCGTCCGATATATGTTTTAGATACAAATGTGCTGCTCTATAACCCTAGAGCTATCTACGCCTTCCCTAACGCGGATGTCGTAATACCTGATATTGTGCTCGGAGAGTTGGACAAAGTCAAGACATCGCGAGCCGATCGGGAGCTTCGCTATCGCAGCCGCGAAATATCCCGGATACTCTTTGAGCTTTCCGAAAACGGCAAACTTACCGACGGCATTCAATTTGGCAAAAACTCTGTTTTGCGGGTCCTAAGTTTTGACCCGGCAAAGGGCGTGCCAGAGATGTTAGGCAGCAAAAGCTCCGATGACAGGATTCTTTCCATCGTCTACCAGATAAAAAATGAGCACAACGGCCGCCCGGTTACAATAGTAACCAATGACCTTAATATGCTGCTTAAAGCACAAGCACTAGAGACAAAAGTCGAGCACCCTGGGGAAGAATTTGCCTATGGCGGTATTAAAAGAGCCTTCTTTTTGCTGAAAGCTAATAAAAAGACCATTTGGGCAGCGGTTACAGCTGTTGTAATTATAGCGCTTTTGATTTTCGCTAAACAAAATCCCGGTTTTTTGGGCGTAAAGCCATCAAATAATAATACACTTACCGACGGGCCTCCGAATCTCGTCCAACAGTTCCAGGCCTATCAAAACGACGTAAACGCGCTAAACACACAAAAGGACACCTACGAGGCAATCCTAAAAAAGAATCCAAAAGACATGGATGCGCTAATTGGTCTTGGCGATACTTATTTTGATCTGGCGGGCGTAAAGCAGGACCAAAAAATCTATCAAAAAGCGATAGATAATTACAAGAAAGCACTTGATATTGATCCAAGCCGCTCAAACGTAAGAACAGATATGGCTATTGCATATTATAAACTGGGTATGAATGACATCGCCATTAGAGAACTCAACAACGTAATAAATAAGGACCCGAATTTTTACCAGGCATACTTTAATCTTGGCTATATATACCAGGATAATAACGATTTAGCAAGGGCAAAGGATTACTATTCAAAAGTAGTCGAGAAGGCGCCTTCAGATAGTAAGTTCTCGCTTCAGGCTCAAGCGGCAATAAAGCATATCGATGCCCAAGTTAATGGGCACTCAAAAAGCAATTAACGAAAGGCAGGTAAAAAATATTGGCAAACGAGTATGATGTAATAGTTATCGGCGGCGGCCCGGCCGGGCTTACCGCTGGACTTTATACTGCCCGCTCTATGCTTAAGGTAAAACTTTTTGAAAAGGAGGGCGTTGGTGGGCAGGCGGCAATAACCGACTATATTGAGAACTTTCCGGGATTTCCTGATGGTATCTCGGGCTTTGAGCTATCCGACAAGATACGTAAGCAAGCGGAAAAATTCGGTGTAGAGATCGGCTACGCTGAGGTGACTTCGGTTGATTTTAGCGGATCGGTAAAGAAGATTACCACGACAGATGGCGAGTATGAGGCCAAGGCTGTAATTATCACAACCGGCGTGCGCCCAACTAAGCTTGACGTCCCTGGCGCGGCGGAACTTACCGGTCGAGGAATATCCTACTGTGCAACATGCGATGGGCCGTTCTTTAAAAATAAGCGTGTGTTGGTTCTTGGCGGCGGAAACTCAGCAGTTGAAGAGGCGGTTTACCTCACCCGATTCGCAAGCCAGGTAACGATCGTCCACCGCAGAGACGAGCTCAGAACAGACAAAATTTTACAAGAAAGGGCCCGCAAGAATGATAAAGTCGACTTCATGTTTGATTCTGTCTTAACTAAGGTATCTGGCGATGGATTAGTTTCCGGGGCGGTGGTGAAAAATGTTAAGACCGGCGAAGAGGTAACGGTTCCGGTAAACGGCATATTCGTCTTCATCGGCAACCTCCCTAATACCGAGGTATTTAACGGAAAAATTGAACTTGATGAAAAAGGCTACATTGTAACCAATAATAATCTTATGACATCGGCAAGTGGGGTCTTTGCCGCTGGCGATGTCCGGAATAACCCACTTAAACAGGTGGTAACCGCAACCGGAGAAGGTGCGCTGGCTGCTGTATCGGCAGAGAAGTATATCGAGAGCTAACGCTAGAAAGGAGCGTTCAAGCCCTATGGCAGGCAATGTTGTTGAGGTAAGCGAGAATACTTGGAACGCAGAAGTTTTAAAATCTGATAGACCTGTCCTGGTTGATTTTTGGGCTGCCTGGTGTGGGCCATGCCGAATTGTTGCCCCGGTAATTGAGGAGTTGGCTAATATACACTCGAATAAGATGAAATTTGCTAAACTAAATGTTGATGATAACCAGCGCCTGGCCGGACAATACCAGGTAATGAGCATTCCCACCTTTGCTATCTTTGTAGGTGGCGAGGTAAAGAAAAGATTTGTAGGCGCGATGCCAAAAGAAAGGTTTGTTTCTGAGCTATCGGAGTGGCTTAAGTAAAATTATGAAAATTTTAGTAGTAGACGGTGCAGGTGGAAGCATCGGCCAGCAAATTATCTCACGCCTAAGGGAGAACCTACCCGAGAAAATTGAGATAATTGCGCTTGGGACAAACGCCATTGCTGCAAGCAACATGATGAGGGCCGGGGCGAACCTTGGCGCAAGCGGCGAAAACGCATTTAGGATAACGGTTCCTGATGTCGATGTGATCGTCGGCCCGATCTCAATTATGATACCAAACTCCTTTTTAGGAGAGCTTACACCAGCGATGGCTGAGTACCTGTCCCGGTCGAAAGCAGAGAAAATACTCTTGCCGCTAGGCAAGCACCTGAAGCTGGTTGGAACCAGCGAACTTCCCCTACCCCACTTGATGGATGAGACTATCAAGCTGGTGAAGATGGCGATTAGCGGGAAAAAATCTAACCGTGTTGCGGAGGTAAAAGAAAATGTGTGAAACAAATGTATACGTCGAAAAAGACGGCGAACAGGAAGTCCTAATGAAAGATGTAATCTCCATTACGCCACAGGGAGGCAAACTTATCCTGGTCGACCTTTTTGGCGAGCAAAAACAGATTGAGGCCGATTTTAAGGAACTAAAACTCCTTGAGCACATGGTAATCCTTACTCCAAGAAGTAAGTAGGGTCCAGGAATCAGATCGGAGCCGGGGGTTTAGTCCAAAAGCTGTTGTTTGGTTGTCTAAACTGGTTAGACATGTTAGAATAATGATTTAAGCAAATATCTACTAACTTACGACCACGAAGGTCTAGCAAAGCGAGCTTCGCAAGCACTCGTGGTTTTGTTGTTTTTAATTTCCCCCTCCCTTGGAGGGGAGGGGCTAGGGGAGGGTGAAAATATGTGCGACGCAGGATTCAGTACCGCCGACTATAAGCTTGCGATTCACCAGCTAACCGAGCTATCTAAGCTCCTAAAGAGTAACACCGAGCAGTGGTCAAGGCTCGCGGCTACCGTGCACCAGGATCATTTATCAAACAGGTTGGAAGCAGCGGCAGCGGCAGTAGCCGAGGCCACCGTCTTGCTTGAATCGGCCTTTGATGAAGTGCATGAGCATGACCATGTGCATATATCATAGTAAGATCATAGTAAGCGCATAAGCCCCTTCTATTTGGTGAAAATGCCTCTAATAAAGCGTTGCGGCTTTAAGCCCAAGCTTACCTATGCTGATCATGGTGATCATGCGCTGTATGTTGGTGGCTGTGCGCATGTATGATCGATCCATGCCTGTGCACGTGAAAATGTGCCAGGTTTCCCTTAATTAACAGCTCCTCGTCTTGAAGAATGTGTGCCGGGTTGCCTTCTGCAATTACCTTATGCTCCTCACCTAGAACATATATGCGCTCTGCTATCTCTTGCACGATGTTTAAGTCATGCGTTGCTATTACAGTTGTCTTTCCCGCCTGGTTTAATTCAATAATGCAGTCCACAACCCACGCCTGGGTTTTTGGATCAAGGCCGGCGGTCGGCTCATCTAAAAGCAATACCTCCGGGTTATACGAGAGTACCGATGCTATGGCAACTTTTTTCTTTTCACCGTCGCTAAGGTTATAAGGGTGCCGTTTTGAAAGCTTTGCGATGCCAAGCATACCCAGCACATCCTCAACCCTTTCTACAACTTCCTCTTGGGGTAGGCCGATCTGCAACGGCCCAAACGCCACCTCGTCCCAAACGGTGGATGAAAACAGCTGTACATCCGGATTTTGAAAGACAAATCCGACGCGGCGTCGGAATGCCTGCGAGAAACCGGGCTCTCGCAACCGCTCCTCAGTCAGCAATTCTCCAAAGGCATGAACATGACCGTGTTCAGGAAAATATAGCCCGTCCAGGATATGCAACAAAGTGGATTTCCCGCTGCCGTTTGCGCCGAGTATCGCTACTTTTTCGCCATTCTGGACATGCATACTGACCTGGTCAAGTGCTTCTGAGCCGTCAGAATACGAGTAAATAACATCCTTTATTTCAAATATCATGCAACACCTGTCATTTAAGAGCCATCATCTATCTCAGTACCATTTATCTCAGTACCAATTCAATATTATTACTGCCACCAGCACAAGCAATGAAAATGACAACACGCCGAGATCAGCGATGCCTGCCTTGCCCGGCTGCAACGTCCTCGCCTCGCCGGTATATCCCCGGGAAAGCATGGCCAGATACACGTGTTCGCTTAAACCCTGTGATTTTTTAAGCAGCACACCTATCCGCGAGGCTATCCAGTCTCGGTTCTCGCTTCCCGAGGTCCTTTGTAAGACTCTGCTTTTTCTTGCCAGGTGCATATCGTCAACAATTCTCAAGAGTAAGAATATATAGCGATATGTCATCTCGGTAGTTAAGATAAACGTTTGCGGGATGTAGAGAGCACGAAGAGCGCGCATGAGGTTCTGCCATTTGGTGGTAAGCACAAGAAGAACCGCAAATGAAACGGATGCACCGACGCGGGCGATTATCATAAATGCCGCTTTTACCCCCTGCTCGGTGATAATTGCCGAACCTATGCTAAGAAGCGGCTTTCCCGGGGTTATAAAGCTGAAGATCGCAGGAAACACGACAATGCCGGTATAAAGAGGGATAAAAAACCAAACACGGCGGATAAAAACCGTAAGCGGTATCCGTGAAGCCAGCGCCATAAGCAGTGCAAGCACATTCAGTGCTATAAGAAGACCTATCGAATGCGCAAATCCTGCGGCAAGCAAAAGTGCCAACACCGAAATCAGCTTAAAGCGCGCATCCATAGCCTGCAAAAGCCCCGGCAAGTTGGCATATTTTTGCGAGAACACCGCCTCTTCGATGATCGTAGATATGCCTGCAAGCGTCTTTTCGATAAAGCCATCCGTCTTGCGCTGCTTCGTTTGCAGCTTCGGCAAAGTAAATTGTTCGGTTTTTGTTAACCAATCCGGCAATGTTCGTGTGTTCATATTATCCATTGTTTTCTTTACTTTTAGCGAGCAGCCAGCCAAGAAGGTAAGTCATACCTAAAACAACAGCAACACCAACCACAGCGGACGCGATGTAGGCAAACGCGCTGTGGAGAAACGGGGCCCCTTCCCACCCTTTAAATGAGTAGTCGGGAAGCGGTGCTTTCCATAAATCTGAGAAACGCTGTAAGCCCTTGGGTATGAAACCAACCAGGCTTTTTATCTCATCGCTACCCCACTCGCCCCAGGCGGTTCCCGACGCTAAAAGGCCGAGCGGTGTAAGAACGATCATGACGAGAAGGCCGAGCCAAAGCTTAAGCCTGCCTTTTGCTTTACCTGAGCACATAGAGTCCACCTCTTTCCTTAACCCTTAAGATTGAGCTGCAGTATCAACCGACCTGGCTGTATCAACTTGCTTACGCCCCTGGTTAAATAACGGCTCGCCGGAGCGCTGCAGGTATGCAACCACACCTGCCGTAACAATGGCCTCGACAACGCCGGCGACCAATAGATGCGGTATCGTCATCGCCGGAATTGTGACTGATAGCGGATATGGTGAGTAAAGCGGCACTCCCTGGGCCGTATGAAAAAGTGCAGGCTGTATTCCAAACTCAATAGCCGCTACCAAGGCGGCAGCGTTAATCCCAACATATGAGCCGATGCCAGCCGCCAGCCATTTATAGCGCGGATTTGGATTTATCCGAGAAGCAATAGTTTTATAAACGTAATACCCTACAAACGGAAGCACAAAGGCCATATTAAAACAATTCGCCCCTATGGCAAGAATCCCGCCGTCGCCAAAAAATATTGCCTGGACAACGAGCGCGATTGTCACGGCAATTGTCGCGGCCCACGGACCGAGCGCAATTGCAACCAAGGTCCCGCCTACAGCATGGGCCGTAGTCCCGCCAGGAATTGGCACATTAAACATCATGATTGTAAATGTGAACGCAGCGCCTAACGCCATCAATGGCACGTTTCTTGCCTGCAGCGTTCTCTTTACCTTCTGCGAGGCCCGAATCCATATCGGGGTCATCGCGGCGAGCAACACGCCGCTTGTCTGTGGGCTTAGATAGCCATCCGGTATGTGCATATCCTCTTCCTTTCTCCAAAAGCTTTCTCTCTACGACTCAAAAATTACCTCGATATATTGATTGCCTATCCCGCTTATGGGCAAATCTGGCAAAACAAAAACCACGCACTCTTGCCAACCTTCGGATTGGCTAAAGACCTGCGTGGTCTCATTTACTGCAATATGTACGCTTTTACTACTATATTAGATGCCTTGCCTTCGAGACAAAGCGTTTAATTTTATTATAATAACACCCGTCAATGCCCGTAGTCAATTATTAAATTATAAACATCACATAGGGTTTTTCAGTTAAAGAATGCTTTTTTACCTCAACGGTTATTCCAAATACCCTGCGGATATTATCTTCCGTTATGATTTCCTGAGGTGAACCCACCGCCTCGATGCGGCCTTCCTTAACAAGCATTAGCTGGTCCGCATAGTAAGCGGCAATATTTAAATCGTGCAGCACTGCCAAAACACTTAAGCCATCAGCATTCAACCGTTTAAGCAGCTCCATTATTTCAAGTTGCTGGCCGATATCTAAATGGAGGGTCGGCTCATCCAACAAAATAAGCTTTGGCTCCTGGGCTAGCGCCTGTGCTATAATAACGCGCTGTTTCTCCCCGCCACTCAATTCATTAATTGGTCGATCTCTTAAGTGCCAGCAGTTAGCCATTTGCATGGCATCTTTAGCAATACCATAATCGAGCGCGCCCTCTGTTTGCCAACGTGAAAGATGGGGCGTTCTTCCCATCATCACAACCTGCAGTGCCGTAAAAGAGAATGCCATCAAACTTTCCTGGGGTACCACGGCAACCTTTTGGGCAAGACTTCTGCGGTTTAGCAAGACTATCTCGCTGCCGTCCACATACACCATACCGGTCTTTGGCTTTAGCACCTTGCTGATCGCCCTAAGAAGGGTCGTCTTTCCGCTTCCATTAGGCCCAACAATGGCTAAAAAATCACCGTTTTTAAGCGAGAATTCCATCTGCGGAACTACGGACCGATTTCCATAGCCAAGCCTTAAATTCTTAACCTCAAGTATCGGATTCACTACAATACTCCTACGCCAAATTATTTCTCTTGACTCTCAATAAAAATATAAAAAACGGTGCTCCAAACAGTGCTGTTATAATACCGACAGGTATTTCAGCCGGTGCAAGGATAGTGCGGGCTAACGTATCAGTAAATATAAGAAAAATCGCTCCAACCAGTGCTGAGCATGGAAGTAAAATCCTGTGGTCCGGTCCGACTACCAACCTTACAACGTGCGGAATGATCAAGCCGACAAACCCAATCAAGCCGCTTACCGAAACAGCCGCACCTGCAAGCAGAGATACCGCAACAATTAAAATCCTTTTTGCCCTCTCAATATCAACACCTAGTTGATACGCCCGCTCATCGCCCATTACCATAACGTTAAGCTCTCTTGAAAAAGCCATTGCCAGCGCAAACCCCACAGCAATAAAAGGGATTACCATACCAACATGTCGCCAGCTACGTGCCGCCATACCTCCCATAAGCCAAAACACTACACTTTGCAAATCTTCGCCATGCATGGCCATCAAAAGCGAGATAATCGCCGAGAAAAACGAGCCAACGGCGATGCCGGATAAAATTAAGGTTGAAACAGGCACCCTACCGCCGGTACGGGCCAGGTTATAGACAAGAAATGTCGCGCCAAGCGCTCCGAGAAATGCAGCCGCGGGAACCAAGAATTCGCCAAAGCCCAATGCGGCTCCGTAAAGAAGTGCGACTGTTGCCCCCAGCCCGCCGCCAAACGATACACCAACAATATAGGGATCGGCCATTGGGTTTTTAAACAGACCTTGGGTAGCTACGCCAGCTACGGCAAGCGATGCCCCAACCAGCATACTTAAGACCACGCGGGGCATCCTGACCTGCCAGATAATAAAGTCTTTCATTCCCGTACCTACAGCGTGGCTACCGGTAAAGCCACCCATTCTTGCCCAAATACTGCCCAAAATTGTTGCAAGTGAGATCGAAACCGCCCCGATCGAGCCTGCAATAATAATTGTCACTATTAATATTAATCCAAGAAGGGGGAAAACCGCCCCCCTCTTAAACCTGGATACAGAAGCCATTTTTATTTCTTTGTAAATAGCTCGGGGTATACTGCGGCAGCTATTTTCTCAACCGCATCGACCATCCTCGGCCCCGGCCTGTCAATAATATTCTCATCAAAAACATAAACTTTATGGTTTTTAACTGCCGATAGGCCCGCCCATCCACTGCGCTTTAATATATCACCTGGCGATTGCATACTGCCCGTTGATGCAAGATAAACGTCAGGGTCCTTCTGAAGAAGTGTTTCCAAGCTGTATTGGGGGTAGGCACTTTGGATATCGCCGGCGATATTGATAACACCGGCCTTACTCAATATATCGTTAATTGGGGATTTCGCGCCTACCGTCATAAGCGGTTCGTGGTAAAGCTCGTAAAATGCGGTCTTCTTTTTCTTTACGTGAGACAGCGTGCTCTCAACCTTTGCAAGTCTTTTCTCCAGGTTATCTGAAACGCTTTTTGCCCTATCTTCACTACCCACTACCTTACCGATTCTTATCAGATCACCGATCATACCTTCGACTGTCTTTGGCGAGACGACAAAGGTGACTATTTTAGCTTCCTTGAGCCGTTTGATTACCGGCGCCTGGACGCCATCGGTAATAAAAACAATATCGGGTTTAAGCGACAGGATTTTCTCTAAGTTGGGACTTGCAAATGTGCCGACTTTTTCTTTCTTCTTCGCGTCCTTTGGATAGTCACAATAACTGGTTACACCAACCAACCTGTCCTGGCATCCAAGTGCATAAAGCATCTCGGTATTCGATGGTGCAAGCGAGATAAGGCGATTGGGTTCCTTTTTTATAGTGACTTTATGGCTCATATCGTCGGTTACGGTTACCGGAAATGACGCTTGCTTTTTCTCCACCTGTACCGGTTTTTCTTGAGCCTTATTTATATTTCCAGCGGAGCAGCCAACTGTAAATACTAGAAACAGTAATAATAGCGGTACAACAATGCCTATAAGCCTTTTATTTTTCACCAATTGCTCATCCTCTCTACTAAACTATTTTGTAATAAACAAAAAACCTCAGCCAGCCGCTGAGGTAAATTAATTAGTGCTCATCGCTATCACCCCAATCCTCGAAGGTGGCTTTTGTATCGCTCACAGGCAGGTCTCCTGGCTTCTGGATCACCGCTTACCGCACCTTCCCAACCTTTCGGTCAGTGGTTTTTTTGCGGTTTGCTCTCCAGTTACAGTGACGGGCTCGCGCCGGATTTGCACCGGCTTCCCTATTATCCCCAAAGCTTGGGGCACCCGGGAGCATATTCAGTTTTGTCCATTCTAACATATAAAAACAACCGTAGCAATGCATAGATAACTCTGCTGCAGAACCGATTGCCTTAGAAAGACTAGAAAAATGGCTTTCCCCAGATGAGTGCGGTAGTTTGCTATTATGGGAAGCGTTATATACAGTAACGCTAGTCCAAGGTGATACCGCTGTAGGTATTGACGATGTGGTACTTAGGGTATACTATTTATATTAGGATTAGCAATACTGTAGCCCCATATTAAGCTATACCGCTAGTACTTTTTACTCTATCAAAAAGGAGGTGAAATATTTTGAAGGCAATTTTTAAAACCAGGAAAACAACTGACAGAAGAGTAGCCGGGATGAGAAAAGGCTTGATTATTTTAGCTGCCCTTGCTGTTTTCTCTATGTTAAGCACCGGCATAGCGCTGGCTGGTAGTGATTATGGCACCTTTCAGGGGGGCTACAATGATCCAACGGCAGGGAAAAGTCCCCACGGTGGATATAGCGACACCACTGACAAATGCAAGACCTGCCACGCAGTCCACAATGCATCAACTACGGGCCAGGTGCTTCTGCGCTCAACTGTCAGCAATGCCTGTGTGTACTGCCACGTAAGCACAAACTTTACAATCACAAGGGTTTACGGGGGAGATGTTGCAAACTATGACAACCACTATGACAACAACCATGCATCTTTCCATAACAACAGCAGTACATTTACCTACAACGGCTGTGTAAACTGCCACTCCGTACACGGGGCAAACACCATTGCAACCGATACGGCAACCGGCGAGGTTCTCGCACCAAAAATCTTAAGGAATAACCCAGGCGGAACCATACTTGCTGGAAACACCGTAGGCGGGGTTGCTGCTCCAGCCGACAACCTAACTGATTTCTGCCGCGACTGCCATGATGGCATGACTACCGAGGGCCAAGCTCTCTACAGTAGCAATGGTTGCGGCATGTGCCACGGCAGTACAAGCCCAAACTTTGTGGCAGCCATATACCCGGGCGCAAAGAACATCAAGAGCAACTGGAGCCACACCATGACTACCCCGGGAGGTATCACTGGCGGGACAGACCGCACCTATACCGGCCAAGTTGCCTGGAAAGCATCTAGCGAGTGCCGTAGCTGCCATAGCGGCGGTTACACCGATGCAAGCAGTTCAACCGACACCGCCGTGCGGCTTGACACAGCTGTAAACAACTTCCCTCACTACACTCAGGGAGTAGACTTCTTGTCAGACGAACACACTACTACAGGCTCGCTTGACCTTGTCTGTTTGGACTGCCATACCAACACCGGTGATCCGGCAACGGCAACCCAGGGAGTTGGCAAGACTTACTAATGCTTACCAACAAAACTTAACTTGCTTTAACAGGTCATTTGAACATCCACGTTTGCTTCCGATCACTTAACGCTGGTTTACACTAGTAGTAATTCCAATTCCTTACTTTACTTTCGACATAAACAAGTTCTCAACAAGGGCGGTTTCCGCTAAGTACTTCACGGCTCGTCTGCAAGTCCTCTGCGGTTTGATTGAAACTAGTAGAGAAAGGGTAAATAATGCCCCGGTTTCGATAAAACCAGTAACATCTGCAAAATAATTTCCGTCAGAGGTGAGATATGCCAATAGACAAAGAAAGAACCATCAACTGCTACGATACGCTTGCGCCATTTTACTCTTTTTTTCGAAAAATCACCCATCGCTACGATAATGAGGTAATGCCCTTTGTGCTCAACGCCCTTGAGACTGGCGGTGGCGAGGTTGTCTTGGATGCCGGGACCGGCCCCGGCATCTACGCGATTAAAATCGCCGAGCGGGCAAAAAACACTAATATTTATGGGGTAGATCTCTCACCCAAGTTCTTGGAACTTGCCAAGCGAAATGCCAACAACGCCGGCCTTGGTGGTAAAATCAACTTTATTGAGGCCGACCTAGAGGACCTTCCCTTTAATGACAACCGCTTTGATAAGCTTGTTTGTGCCGGAGCCATGGAGGCGGTCCCGGATAAAAAGCGGGCGGCTGGCGAGCTTTACCGGGTGCTAAAGCATGGCGGTCGTGCGGTAATTATCGAGCCCAATCGGGGTAAAAGTATCCGCGATAAGGCGTATCTGCTTATGCTTTACAGCCTCGGCCTCATAAATCCTAGGTTACGCGGATTTGGCGCCAAAGACATCCCAAGATACTATTTCAACCAGGATGACTTCTATGATCTCTTTAAGAGAGCTGGTTTCAGCGCAATTAACATCGTCGAGCGCGCGGGCAGCTTCTGCGCTGTTTGCCTAAAGTAGCTGCAGGCTTTAAAATATAATAAAGCTGCACTTCAGCGGCTAAAAACTGTCTTGGGTGTTCCATGAAAGAGAAAAATTACAACATAGCAATCATAGGTGCCGGCAAAGCTGGAGTTGCCATAGGCCATCTGCTGGCAAAAAAGGGGCATACAATCATTGCCGCCGTAGCAAGAAGCGGGGCATCGCTTGAAAAAGCTGACCCTTACCTACCTGGTGTGCACCTTACCAAAAATCCGGCCGAGGCCACGGCAGGTGCAGATATCATCTTTATTACCACCAGGGATTCCGAGATAAAGCCGGCCTGCGACAACCTTGTTTCTAAAGGAGCTATCTTCCCTTCCCAAACGGTTATTCACATGTGCGGCGCAGGCTCGTTAGATCTTCTTTCATCCGCAGCGAATATGGGTGCAAATGTGGCGGTTGTCCATCCAATCCAGTCCCTGGCAAGCGTGAATCTTGCAATCGAAAAGCTTCCCGGCTCGTACTTTGGGGTTACCGCCGAGGGCAAGGCAAAAGAGGTTGCCCTTTCGCTGGTGCGCGACCTTGAAGGTAAGGCGGTTGATATTGATGATAAAGATAAATCGCTTTACCATGCGGCGGCCTGCATTGCCTCAAACTACCTGGTTACGCTGCTATACGCAGCAACCTTAGCCTATAAAGCATCCGGCATGGATGAGACCTCGGCCCTCAATGCGATGCTCTCTCTAGTCAAGACAACGGTTTCAAACATCGAGGACGTCGGGGCGGTTGCCGCACTAACCGGGCCGATCTCTCGCGGCGACGCTAGCATCGTAAAACAGCACTTAAAAAGCCTAAAATCCCTGGATGGTGGTATTATAGACATATATAAGTCGCTCGGTCGCCTTACAATTGAGATTGCATTGAAAAAAGGCACGCTCGGCCAAGAAAATGCAGCCGAGATCGCCACGCTATTAAATGATGGGGGCTAATTTTATGAAAAGAGTAACCGTCCAAACACTTAAAGAAATGAAGGCTAACCGGCAAAAGGTAACCGTGCTTACCGCCTACGATTATACATTTGCAAAAATCTTAGATGAGGCGGGGATTGATATCCTCTTAGTCGGTGACTCCCTTGGTAATGTTATTTTAGGTTATGAAGATACGCTTCCGGTAACCGTCGAGGATATCATGCATCATACCAAAGCAGTCGCCCGTGGAGCGGCCCGAGCTATGGTGGTAGCCGACATGCCTTTTATGTCTTATCAGGTGTCCGACGAAAAAGCAATGGAAAATGCCGGAGATATTATGAAGTTTACCGGTGCGCATGCGGTAAAACTCGAAGGGGGCACGCGGATTGCTGGGTTGGTTAAAAAGATGACCGATGCCGGCATCCCCGTTATGGGGCACTTAGGTTTAACGCCGCAATCGGTTCATCAATTCGGTGGGTACTCTCTTCAGGCCAAAGAGGTCGGCGAAGCCAAGGTCCTGCTTGAAGACTCGCTCGCACTTGAAGAAGCCGGGGCTTTTGCGGTCGTCTTAGAGAAAATTCCCGCCGAGCTTGCCGAGCTTGTTACCGTGAGGCTCTCCATCCCCACCATCGGAATCGGCGCGGGGCCGGCCTGCGATGGCCAGGTCCTTGTTGCGCAGGATATGCTGGGCATGTTTGATAAATTTGTCCCCAAATTCGTAAAGCAATATGCAAATCTAAAAGCCACGATCGACAAGGCGGTGAAAAAATTCATAACAGACGTAAATACAGATGCTTTCCCAGCAAGTGACCACTCCTATCATATGAACAAAGAAGCCCTGGAAAGATTTATGGCCAAGCTCGACAAAGAGCTAGAGGAGATAAAATAGTTTAATGTTGGAAATAAATAGCATTAAAGAATTGCGGGCAGTTATCAGGTCTGAAAGGTCTAAGGGTAAAAAAATTGGGTTTGTCCCCACAATGGGCTATTTCCATGGAGGCCACCTAACCCTGATGCGCGAGGCCAAGCAGCATGCCGATATTGTTGTTGTCAGCATTTTTATCAATCCGACCCAGTTTGGTCCGGGCGAAGACCTGGATAAATACCCGAGGGATTTAGAGAGAGACCGACGCCTTGCCATAGGCGCGGGCGTAGATATATTGTTCGTGCCAAGCGAGGCAGAGATGTACCCAGGAGGCTATGTCACATACGTTGAAGTTACCGGCATTACCGACGTCTTATGTGGAAAAAGCCGCCCCGGGCATTTTAGGGGCGTGGCTACCGTGGTAGCCAAGCTCTTAAATATAGTCTCGCCTGATGTCGCACTCTTTGGCAAGAAGGATTGGCAACAGCTTGTTGTTATAAAGAAAATGGTCTCCGACCTTAATATGGATGTTGAGATTGCAGGTATCTCAACAGTGCGCGAGGCGGACGGGCTTGCGATGTCATCTCGAAACAAATACCTTGCACCCGGGGAGCGAGAAGCTGCCCTTGTCCTCTCAAAATCTTTAAGGCTTGCGCATGATATGGTAGGGTACGGCGAGACCGATCCCGCCAGGCTTGCGGCGTCGCTTGAGAAAATAATTGGGGCCGAGAAGCTGGTTAAACTCGAATACCTTGACGTCTGCGATCCGGATAGTCTCGCCCCGGTTGACAAGATAGAGACGGATACGCTGATTGCGGTTGCAGCATGGGTCGGCAGTACTCGCCTTATCGACAATACAATTGTGCGGCCGCATCTTGAAAATTCTGGCGGTTTAGTTTAATTTAGTTTAAATTACTTTAAACTGTGAGCAGGTGAATATCCATGCAGCGGTTCATGCTTAAAAGCAAAATCCATAGGGCAACCATTACTGAGGCGAACGTGGACTATATCGGAAGCATCACGGTTGACGCCGAGCTGATGAAACTTGCCGATATACTGGAAAACGAAAAAGTCCAGGTAGTAAATGTGGATAATGGCACGCGCCTTGAAACCTATGCCATCTACGGCGAACATGGCTCGGGCGTTATTTGTTTAAACGGAGCCGCCGCAAAGCTCATGAGCCCCGGCGAACGCGTTATCATCCTTTCCTACGCCATCGCAAGTCGAGATGAGCTTGACGACTGGCAGCCCAAAGTCATCTTTGTCGATGAAAACAACCATCCCTTCCCTTCCTTTAAAGAATTAAGAGTTAAGGCCAAAGATATGGCCTAAATTAAAGAATACAGGTGTTTACGACTAGCGTCTCCCCGACCACACTCTTCGTCGCATCCTCATCCGTTCTATAGCACTTGGCGCTTCCTCTTCGCGGATTGTCTTTCCGGTTAGCGCTAGATAAGCATCTTCCAGCGACTGCGTGTTTGTTTGCTTTTGAAGTTCCTGCGGCGAGGCTTGGGCGATGATTTTGCCGTGATCAATTACAGCGACGGTATTGGCGACACGTTCCGCCTCCTCCATGATATGCGTTGTAAAAAAGACGATGCCGAAAGACCGACGAGCGGCCTCTTGATCTGTCACAGGATCATGCCCGTCAAGAAGTATCTTGCCGCTCGTTGGGGTAAGAAGCGTGGTTAGCATTTTAATCGTCGTGGTTTTGCCCGCCCCGTTGGGACCTAAAAAAGCAAATATTTCACCCTTTCTAACCTCAAACGAAATGCCGTCAACAGCGGTGAAGCCATCGTATACCTTGGTGAGACCTCTAACTTCGATCATGTTGTTATCCGGCAGCTTATCATCCAGCGGTTCTTGATCATCCATGGTGTTTTTATTCCGCAACCGGAATAGATCTAACCAAATGTTTGACCGGATTAGTTAATAAATCATAATTTTACCATTAACTGCGCTAATGTTTGTGTCTATTTCGTACTCGGTCGCGTATGCTGCCACGAGTGAGGCTACTTGCACTCTTTGTAGTTCGCTGGGGAACCAATCATCAGGAGGAGGCTTACTTGGCAATGTAGGTTCTGCCCTTTGCGACCTGCTGATTGGAAGCCCTTCATCAGAAAGCACACCGTCGTGTTGTGCACCAAGCGTAAGCTCATCGTCAGGCAGCTCGCCGTCAGGCAGCTCGCCGTCAGGCAGTACAAGTTGCCCCCCTGTTTGTGCTCCTTGTAGTTCTTCACCGTCAAGCGTAAGCTATCCATCAGGAGGAGGGAGCTTGCCTAGCAGCAGAGAAGACTCGCCTAGCAATACGAATATAAAAGGGGACACTCCGACAAATCCCACACCACCTACTCGTTTCGTGTCGCTTACTCATTCACCGCCAAGGGTAGACTCGCCTAGCAACAGTAACACAAATAAAGGATCGTTTCCGTTTACTAGCGGTGAAGTACTGCTATTTTTACCGTTAGCCGGCGCTGCGCTTACATCTGCTGGTTTCGGTCTGAGATTTCTTAGTAGGTAAGAATAAGGGGCGCCACTACAGATTTACGGGTTCACAGATTTCTAGCTGAGCTTTAAAGGTATAAAGGGCAGAGCATCCGTCACTCTGCCCTTTAATAATCTATCCAATAATCTATCTATTTATTTACGCTCTTTTGCCACTTTAGTTCCACCACGTTTTTGCCGTTTATATAGACAAATAATAGGTTAGCTGGGTGGGATCATGGACAAGGCACTTGAACTGGAGAATCTATCAAAAACCTATAAAATTGGCTTTAGAAAAGCCAGGCGAAGGGCCGTTGCAGATGTAAGTTTGAGCCTTCCGGCTGGCAAGGTATTTGGCTTGCTAGGGCCAAACGGGGCCGGTAAAACCACTACAATAAAGATAGCCCTTGGGTTTTTAAAGCCTGACTCCGGCCAGGTAAAGATCTTTGGTGAGCCAAATAGCCCTAAGGCACGTGTTCATGTTGGTTTTTTGCCAGAGCAGCCCTACTTTTACCCGCATCTTAACGCTGAGGCCGCGCTTGATTTCTACGGTAAGCTATTTGGGATAAAAAGAGCTGAGCGAGCTAAGCGGGCAAAGCTTCTCTTAGAGACTGTGGGGCTATCTGATGCGGTAAAACTTCCTTTGGGTAGATTTTCTAAGGGTATGCTTCAGAGGTTTGGCGTCGCCCAGGCACTCGTCAACAACCCCGATCTCCTAATTGTCGATGAGCCGGCATCCGGTCTTGATCCGATTGGGCAAGTTGAGATGAGGCGTCTCTTGACTGCACTAAATGCTGAAGGGAAATCCATCCTTTTAAGCTCACATTACCTTTTAGAAGTTGAAAATTTCTGCCATGAGGTCGCAATTATGAACAAGGGAACTGTCATTGCCCGAGGAAAGATCAGCAAGCTTCTTGATGCAGGAGACACGTACTCGGTCAAAGTAAAGTCGCTTCCTAAGACCTGGCGGCCCGTTAAATCAGTTATTAAAAAAGGACATATCAACGGGACCACAAACCTAATCGTTGGTGGGGAAGAGCTTGATGGATTGGTTGACAGCATCCGCTCATCTGGCGGTCATATTGAGGACGTGCGCAAAATAACCAAAACACTTGAGGAGCTTTTTGTTGAACTTGTTGGCGCAAGTGCCAATGGAGGTGCTTTGGGTGCGGGCTAGGGCGATTGCCGTAAATGTAATTAAAGAGGCAATTCGGCAGAAGATTATCTACATAACGGTCCTTTTTACATTTTTATTGTTCGCAATCGAGCCGATGATCCCATCCTTTAAGGTGGGACTTCGTGTCCAGCTCTTTGGAGACATCGCGCTTGGAGTGGCCTATCTTGCAATCGCAGTTATTGCTGTCGCGATATCGGTAAACCAGGTGCCAAAAGAGATCGAGCAACGTACCATCTACAATATCCTCTCCAAACCAGTTCGTAGGGCCGATTTTTTAATTGGCAAGTATCTCGGCATTCTTGTTGTGTTGGGAGCCTGTGGCGTCCTTATGGGCCTTGCGATATTCGGCTTTATCTACGCCTATTTTGAAAAAGTCGCCTACGGGATTTTTCAAGGGATAGCTATGATGTTTTTAGAGGCCGCGCTTATCTCGGCCTTTGCCATACTAGTTTCAACCCTTGCCTCACCCACAGTTAACGTCTTTGCGTGCATTCTTTTTTACTTTGTGGGACACGTTAAGGGCGGTACGCTTAAATATATTCTGCCCTCACTGGAGAACTTTAATGTGAACGAGATTGTTGCGCGGGGTATCGTCTTAAAGGCTAACTTTGTACTTGAATCATTGCTTTATGCACTGGCCTATATTGCCGTTTTTCTTATGATCGCCTCCTTCTCCCTGGCTAGAAAGGAGCTTTAATGCAAGCCATATCCTTGACGTTCAATTCTACCAAAAGAAAGGCCGCCGTATTCGTAATCGCCATGCTAGTTCTAATCCTAGTTACGGCATTTCTTCAGGCAAGAATAGATGCCGAGCGGGCCGGAATGGGGCTTACAATGACCGAAACTCAATCAAGCGCATCGACCATGCTAAAACTACTTGGAGGAGTAAGGTCGGCAGCAGCGGCTTACGTGTGGCTTAAAGTTGACCGGCTCCACGATGAGTTTTACGGCGAACTCTCAGCAAAAGAAGATGAATTGATCCCGCTTTACCGCATAACTACCTGGCTTAATCCACATATTGTGGATGCCTACTACGTGGGAAGCTATCTGCTCTACAAAGCCAACAGACCGGATGAGGGATGGCAGTTTGCTCTAGAAGGACTTCGCATGAACCCAGATTCATCCGAAATGGAATTAAACGTGGGCCAGCTTGCCCTTTTTTATAGGAAAGACTACAAGACTGCGATTACCCACTTAGAGCGCGCCTATAAGCTTGCCCAAAACAAAGACGACAGGTTAATAGCGCTAAAGGGGATTGCGGCCGCCTACAAAAACGCCGGGATAACAAAGAAAACCGAGGAGATCAAAGAAAAGCTGTCTCACTAGATATGGCTGCGCGCCTGCAGTCACCGCGGCAGATTCTAACCACCGGTTTTTAATTCGGTATTCACAATTCGAAATTACTCTTTGATCCTAACCTTCTTGCCCTCTATCTCTAGCTTTCCTTCACAGTAGAGCTTGATTGCCCTGGGATAGATTACATGCTCGACCGCGTGGATGCGCTCGGCGAGGGTGTCCTCAGTGTCTCCCTCTTGGATTGGTACTGCATCTTGCAGAATAATCGGACCCTCGTCATAGATATCATTGGCAAAGTGAACGGTAACGCCGGTAACTTTTACGCCATAGTCAAGGGCATCCTTTATGCCGTGCGCCCCGGCAAAGGACGGCAGAAGTGCCGGGTGGATGTTCATCACCCGGTTTGGATAGGCGTCCAAGACCTCTTTGCCTAAAAGGCGCATGTAGCCTGCCATGACAACAAGCTCCGTACCGTACTCTTGTAGTTTATCTAGAACGGCGCGATTGTAAGCTACGTCGTTAGGAAATTTCTCTCGTGCGATATATATCGCCGGGATATTGCAGCTTTTAGCCCGCTCGAGGCCATAGGCGTCACTCCGGCTACTTATCACAACCGCAACTTGCGCGGGTAGCTCCCCGGCCTCGCATTTGTTGATTATGGCCTGCAGGTTGGAGCCGCTTCCCGATATTAAGACGCCGAGCTTTACCGGCCGGTTAGACATACTTAACCACCCCTTTGCCGGCAACTATCTTGCCGATAATGTAAACCTTCTCGCCAGCCTGGGTTAACAAATTGATTGCCTCACCCTCATATTTTGAATCGACTACCACAACCATCCCGATACCCATGTTAAAGGTCTGAAGCATCTCGTCTTGATCGACGGCCCCTTCTTTCGCAATAAACTCAAAGACAGGCAAAACCGGCCACGAGCCAAGTTTTATCTCGGCATCAACGGTCTTGGGCAAGATCCTGGGGATGTTATGTGTAAGTCCTCCCCCAGTTATATGTGCCAGGCCCTTTACAGGATAATTTCCTATAAGATTTAGGATGCTTTTTGCGTAGATGCGGGTCGGCTTTAAATACTCCTTACCCAGCGTGTCCCTACTACCCCAATAGGACTTATCTAAGGATAGACCGCCCACCTCAACAAGCTTTCTGGCCAGCGAGTAGCCGTTTGAATGGAGCCCTGACGAGGCAAGCCCGAGGATTACATCACCTTGGGTAATTACTTCACCGGTGATGATATTTTCTTTGTCCACCACACCAACCGCAAAGCCGGCGAGGTCGTACTCGCCGGGCAGGTAAAATCCCGGCATCTCGGCGGTCTCGCCGCCAAGTAGGGCACAGCCCGCCTCACGGCACCCCCGCGCTATCCCCTCAATTACTTGTGCGGTTTTAGCTGGCTCAAGCTTACCGGTTGCAAAGTAATCCAGGAAAAATAAAGGCTCTGCCCCCTGGACTAAGATATCGTTTACACACATCGCAACCAGGTCGATGCCCACTGTGTTATGGATATCCATCACCTGGGCAACTTTTAGCTTGGTTCCCACGCCATCGGTTCCGGATACCAAGACCGGCTCGCGAAACTTACTCTTATCCAGCGCAAAAAGCCCGCCAAAACCTCCAATGTCGGTTAAGACGCCGGATGTAAATGTCGAGCGCACTGATTTCTTTATCAGCTCTACAATCCTTTCGCCGGCTTCAATATCCACACCGGCGCCCTTGTAGGTCAGTCCCTTCTTTATATCAGCCATTAACTATTGGCCTTCTCCTCTTCAAGTATAAGTTTAGCTACCCTAATGTCTTCAGGTACTTCAATCGGGTACTTGCCATCAAAACAAGCAAGACAGAAGTTTTCGCGCTTGTTCTTTGTTGCCTTAACCAAGCCCCTTATACTTAGGTAGCCCAGGCTGTCGGCCCCGATAAATTCCCGTATCTCATCGACCTTCTTGTTAGCGGCAATAAGCTGCTTCTGGTCATCGGTATCAATCCCGTAAAAACACGGCCACTTAACCGGCGGTGAGCTAACGCGTATATGTACCTCTTCTGCGCCGGCCTCCTTTAATATCTCAATGATCTTCTTACTGGTGTTCCCGCGAACGATTGAGTCATCGACCACCACTACCTTTTTGCCTTCAATTACTTCACAGAGCGGGTTTAGTTTTAATTTAATTCCGGTCTGGCGGATGGTTTGCGTCGGCTGGATGAATGTGCGCCCGATGTAGCGGTTCTTAACCAACCCCTCGCGGTAAGGTAAGCCTGATGCTTGCGCATAGCCAATTGCAGACGGCACACCCGAGTCAGGAACGCCGATGACTAAATCCGCCCCCTCACAAGGCTGCTCTTTGGCAAGCTCAGCCCCCATCGCCTCACGGGCGCTGTAAAGCAGCCGACCGTAAAGTCGGGTGTCGGGCCTTGCGAAATATATAAACTCAAATATGCAAAGCGCTGATTTTTTTGGCTTTACCGCCTGTATGCTGGTTAGACCGTTCTCGTCAATTACAACAATCTCACCTGGCTTAACGTCTCTAAAGGAGTCCGAGCCTATGATATTAAGGGCACAGCTCTCAGATGCAACAACGTAGTGGCCGTTAAGTTTGCCGATGGCAAGCGGGCGCACCCCATGTGGATCGCGCACCGCAAATAGCTTTTTTTCGGTAAGTATTACCAGCGAGTAGGCCCCAAGAAGCTGTTCCATCGTCTTGGCAATTGCATCTTCAATCTTCTTCCCTTTGCCAGCATAGGATGCGATCATTGATGCGATGACCTCGCTATCGCTCGTTGAGCGGAAGCGAAGACCGTTTTGGCTAAGCTTTGCTCTAAGCTTCTGGGTATTGATAAGGTTACCGTTATGCGCAAGGGCCAAACTTCCACCTTTAAAGGTTTTATAGATAGGCTGGGCATTTTCCCAGTGGGTTGAACCAGTTGTGGAGTAGCGAGTATGCCCAATTGCGATATCACCCTCTAGACTGGCCAGGTTGCGCTCGTTAAAGACCTGGGTTAAAAGACCCATATCCTTGTAGATGATGATGGACTTGTTAGAGTCCACCACCGCAATGCCCGCGCTCTCCTGACCCCGGTGCTGGAGCGCATGCAAACCAAAGTAGGTGAGCTTGCTCACATCTTCTCCCGGTGCGTAAATACCAAAAACGCCGCAAGCCTCCTCAGGCTTGTCAGGACGATCGAAATCATCATTGGGATTCAAAACGGTATGCTCCTTAAGAGATTACTCCAATTCAAAGATACCAAATCTCTTGACCAATTAAAAATTCTCTCTTACATAACTTACAGCATTCCTAAACAACGCCAACCCGTCTCCCTCATCGGGCAAATCTTCTCTTGTCCAACGGGGATGTTGAGTGCGTATGATATAGTTTTCGGGGTGCGGCATCATGCCAAAGACACGCCCGGTTTCGTTGCAAATGCCTGCGATATGGGCAATTGAGCCGTTTGGATTTACAGGATACGGGCCAAACTGCCCATTTTCGTCAACGTATTGAACTACCACCTGGTTGTTCTCCTGTAGGCGATTTAGCACGTCATCGTCGCGCGGGATGAACTTGCCCTCGCCGTGACAAATCGGTACGTAGATAAGTTTTTCAATCCCTCGCGTAAAAACGCATTTTGAATTGGGGTTTATTTTTAGATGAACCCAGCGGTCCTCAAATTTTCCGGAATCATTGTAGGTTAGGGTTACGTCTTGTTTTAGGTAGTTACCATCAAAGCCAGGTAAAATCCCCAGTTTTGCCATCACCTGAAAACCGTTGCAGACTCCTAGGACCAGCTTGCCGTCGGCAATAAACTGCAAAAGGTCATCTTTCAGCTTATATTTTAGCTTGTTGGCCAGAACTTTTCCGCTTGCAATATCATCGCCAAATGAAAAACCGCCCGGAAGCATTAAAATCTGGTAGTCTTTAAGTTTCTTCCGCCCGTCGGCGATATCGTTTATATGCACGCGCTCAGCATCAGCCCCAGCTAAGCGAAACGCATCCTCGGCGTCTTTGTCACGGTTTATTCCCGCAGCTAAAAGCACTAATACTTTAGGTTTTTCGCTCAAACTTATCACCACCTAAGAGGCCTCTGCCAGGCCTCTTTAAGCTTATCCATATCTATATCTATGGTGGGCTTTCCATCTTTTCCGATTGCAATAAACTTGCTATCTGCTATTACCTCTCCTACCTGGGCAAATGCACAATCAGCCAATGTGGTCTCAAAGAATTGCGCTTTTTGGGGATTTACCGTTACCACAAACCGGCTATTAGATTCAGAGAAGAGGACTTTGGCATCATCCATTTCTCCTGCTACCGGCACTCTGCCAAGTTCAAGGCGTACGCCCAAGGCACCGGCAAAGGCGGACTCTGCCGCCGCTACCGCAATACCGCCCTCGGAGCAGTCGTGACATGATGCCACCAACCCACCTTGAATTGCCTCGTGAAGAGCCCGGTAGAGCTTTAGGGCATTCTCAACATCCACTTTAGGCACCTGGCTGCCCTTAGACCCACTTATCATATAATAGTGCGAACCCCCAAGCTCAGCAAAGGTTTGGCCAAGCACGTATACTATATCACCTGCAGTTTTTGCATCCATAGTAACCGCACGCTCGACGTCAGGGACGACGCCTATTGCCGAGATTAGAAGGGTAGGCGGAATTGCGATTGTTTTATTCTCAAGACGGTATTCGTTATGGAAGCTATCCTTGCCCGAGATAAACGGTGTACCAAGACCCACCGCAACGTCATAGCAGCCTTTGGCAGCGCGAACCAGCTGGGCGAGCTTATGGTCGCCATCCGAGTTTGCCGCAGAGTGAATCGGGTTTCCCCAGCAAAAGTTATCCAAAATTGCAATTCTGTCGGGGTCGCCACCCACCGCGACGATGTTTCTTATTGCCTCATCGATTGCCGAGGCCGCCATCCAGTAGGTGTCAATTTCACCGTATTTGGGGTTAATGCCGTTTGATACTGCAATACCGCGCTTGGAGTCAACCAATGGCCGGATGACTGAGGCATCAGATGGCCCGTCGTTTTTCATTCCAACCAGGGGCTTTACAACACTTGCTCCTTGAACCTCGTGGTCATATTGGCGAATAACCCACTCCTTGGAGCAGACATTAAAGCTGGCAAGAATTTTAATAAGCGAGCCACTTAAATCGTCTTTGACCTGAGGCTCGGGCTCGGGGCTGGGCCGCCAGTTGGCGACAAGTCTTAAGCCCGGGAGCCCCTCGTGGACAAATTCTAAGTCGAGATATAAGACAGTCCTGCCGTCGTATTTTACCTGGACTTTGCCAGAATCGGTAAAGACTCCGATGACCGTTGCCTCAACGTCTCGCCGGCGGCATAGGTCCAAAAACTCAGCTATCTTTTCTGGCGGCACCGCCACCGTCATCCTCTCCTGCGACTCAGAAACCCATAGCTCCCAGGGCTGCAAGCCCGGATATTTAGTTGGGGCTTTTTCCAAGTCAACCTCGCAGCCGCCGGAGAATTCGCTCATCTCGCCGACGGATGAGGAAAGTCCGCCCGCCCCATTATCGGTTATCGCGTTATATAGCCCGGCTTCCCTCGCCTCTTTTAAGGCATCCTGCATCTTGCGCTGTACAATAGGAGCACCGATTTGCACCGCGGCAGATGAGGTTTCCTCATCCAAAGCCACCGAGGAGAAGGTTGCGCCGTGGATGCCGTCTTTTCCAATACGCCCGCCGACCATAACAACCAGATCGCCGGGATTTACGGTTTTTATATGCGATGGTTTGCCGGCAATTTCCTTTTTGATGAGGCCACCGGTCCCGCAGTAGACCAGTGGATTGTAAACGTAGGCCTCATCAAAAAGAATAGCGCCGTTTACCGTAGGAATTCCAATTTTGTTTCCGCCATCCTCTACTCCTTTTCTAACACCGCGGAAGATGCGTTTAGGATGAAGCACGGAAGAGGGAAGTTTATCGTAGTCAAAATCCGGCGGTCCAAAACAAAAGATATCGGTGTTAAAGATAAGATCCGCCCCCAGCCCTGTCCCCATGGGGTCGCGGTTTACCCCGACAATACCGGTTACTGCACCGCCGTACGGGTCGAGTGCCGAGGGATGGTTGTGCGTCTCGACCTTAAATACCATGTTATGCACGTCGTCAAATTCTACCACCCCAGCGTTATCCGCAAAAACGGATACCAGCCAGTCTTTTTCTTTTCCGATCTCCTCGGTTGCCTTTCTGATATATGTTTTAAAGAGGCTATCTATTTCTTCAGTTTGTCCGTCTTCGGAGTAGGTGATCTTCGCGTTAAATATCTTGTGCTTGCAGTGCTCCGACCAGGTCTGCGCAAGCATCTCAAGCTCAATATCGGTTGGCCGCGGCCCGAGGCCGACTTTCTCGCGCTCGGCAAGAACCCGCGGGTCTTTAAAGTAGTTGCGAATTAGGCGCATCTCTTCTAGATTGAGTGAGAGCACGCCTTTGCGGCTTATCTCCATAAGCTCATCGTCGGAAACATCTAGATCTGCTTCAGCAACCGTTGGTTTAAAATCCGGTAGCTCTGTACGGGCGGCGATTTTTTTAGCAGTGGATATGATATCTTCGCCGTCCCGCCATATCTGGTATCTTTCAATAATCGGGTTGGCAAGCAGACCTAAGCAGATTTTCTCGGCCTCAGCCTGCGAGACATCTCCAACTAAGAGATAGAGCTTTGAAGTATGAACTGATTCAGCTGGCGAGAATTTGATTCCAAGAAGGTCCTCGATTCCCTCAACAGTGGTTGCGCCCGCATTATCGGTAACGCCGGGCTTGAAACCAACCTCGATTGCCACTGCGAAGGGGCGATCAAACCCCTCATTTATTTTATATTCCTGGGTTATGGGATCGGTAAGTAAATCGCGGGCTACCGTCTCAATCTGTTCCTGGGTAAGGTTAGCATTTATTGTGTAGACATTTATAACTTGGACGGAGTCGGCATCAACCCGAAGGTCCTCGATGATTTGCCTTCTAACGGAGTTCCCCTGGGCATCGGTAACCCCGGTCTTTAGCGCGACTTCAACTCGCCACATCTAGAAGCTGCCGACCTCCTTGTCGCTTCCTTTTACTCGGCTTAAAACTTCCTGGTAGGCTTCCTCAACTTTTCCAAGGTCTCTTCTAAAACGGTCCTTATCCATCCTTTCGCCGGTTGCTTTATCCCAAAAGCGACAGGTATCCGGCGAGATCTCGTCGCCGAGGAAAAGGCGGCCATCCCTCAATCCAAACTCAAGCTTAAAGTCGACCAGCATTAGGCCAAGTTTGTCGAAGAAACGGCGTAAGATATCATTTACCTTAAGACCGGTCTCTCTCATCTCCTGGACCTGCTCTTTCGTTGCCGCTGCAAGCTCTTCGATGTGGTCGTCGTTTATGAAGGGGTCGCCCAGGTCGTCTTTTTTGTAGTAAAACTCAACAATTGCCTTTTTTAGGGGTGTGCCCTCTTCATAGCCAATCCGCTTGGCAAGGCTCCCTGCGACAACGTTTCGCACAACGACTTCGACAGCCAGCATATCGAGGCGGTCGGTAAGCATATTTCTACCGTCCAGCAATTTTCTAAAATGGGTTCTTACACCCTGGTTTTCAAGAAGTGTAAAAAGGGCCGCAGAAACTTGAGCGTTTACCGAACCCTTACCTAAAATCTGGCCCTTCTTTTTGCCGTCAAAAGCGGTTGCATCATCCTTAAACTCGTGGATGATTGCCTCCGGATCATCAGTCGTAAAAACTCTTTTTGCTTTTCCTTCGTAGATTTGATCTAGCTTTTGAACCACTTGGCCTCCTCTATTCAGAAACTAGAGACAAGAAATCAGAGAACAGATAATTAGGGTCTAGAATGTAAAAGCATTCATATCTTGTTTCTTGTCTCTGAATTGCCTGATAAATCAGGCAACTACATTTCCTTAAAATGGGTTATCTGCAATCTCATATTAACCGAAAGTAATAGGTTTTACAAATTAATTTCTCATTGCATGTCAGCTCAGATCCCCGAATCCTAATCATTTAGTTTTGCCAGTCGATCGAAAATCACGCCGACATTTCGTAAGAAGTATTTAACATCAAAAAGCTCGTCCAACTCTTCTTCGCTCAGGTAATGCATGACATCGGAATCGGTTTTCAGAAGTGTTTTAAGCTCGCCCCCACCTTGCCAGGTTGCCATAGTATTTCGCTGGACCAGCTCGTAGGCGTACTCCCTGGTTATCCCTTTCTCAACAAGAGCAAGTAGAACGCGCGATGAGAAGACCAGACCACCGGTTCTTTCAAGATTCTTTTGCATATTCTCCGGGTAGACCAGAAGTCCCTTAAGAAGCCACTTAAGTTTGTTTAGCATATAATCGAGAAGGATTGTGCTGTCCGGGATGATCACGCGCTCAACCGAGGAATGCGAGATGTCACGCTCGTGCCAAAGTGCAACGTTCTCGAAGGCAACTTGGGCGTTCGATCTTAAGATTCTTGCCATTCCGGTTAGTCTTTCCCCGACGATTGGATTTCGCTTATGCGGCATCGCCGATGATCCTTTTTGCCCTTCAGCAAAAGGCTCTTCGACTTCCCTAGTGTCGGTCTTCTGAAGACCTCTCAGCTCGGTAGCAATTTTCTCTATCGTTGCGGCACACACCGCAAGTGTCGACATGTACTCGGCATGGCGGTCGCGCTGCAATACTTGCGTTGATATTGGAGCCGGCTTTAGGCCAAGTTTTTTGCAGACATACTCCTCAACCCACGGGTCGATATTTGAATAGGTGCCGACCGCACCGGAGAGTTTACCAACTGAAATAACCGCTTTGGCGCGCTCAAGACGATTTAAGTTCCTATGCATCTCAAACGCCCAGTTGGCAAACTTTAGGCCAAAACTCATTGGCTCGGCATGGACGCCGTGCGTGCGGCCTACGCTGACAGTATCTTTATATTCAAAAGCCTTGGCCTTTAGGATACCGATGATATCTCTTATATCCTCAATGAGAATATCGACGGCCTCCTTCATCTGAATCGCCAGGCCGGTATCGACAACGTCGGATGACGTCAGCCCGTAGTGAATATAGCGCGAGGCGGGCCCGACGTTCTCGGCAACGTTGGTTAGAAAAGCGATGACATCGTGGTGTGTCTCGGCCTCAATTGCCTCAATGCGATCTACGCTAAACGACGCCTTAGCCTTTATTTCCTCAAGGGCATCTTGGGGCACCACGCCAAGCTTAACGTGAGCTTCAGTGGCGAGGATTTCTATCTCCAGCCATTTACTGAATTTGTTCTCAAGCTCCCAAATTGCCCCCATCCGGGGTAGTGTATACCTTTCAATCATTCGCAAGTCCTCTTTCTTTATTAGGGCCCTGGTCCTTGGACCTTAATTTATTCCGGTTCACCGGTTAACCGGTTATTGCTCTTAGTGCGATGTCCTTCCGGTAGTGCATGCCGTTAAAGTGGATTTTATCTATCGCGGCATAGGCCCTCTCGCGGGCCTGAGTAAAGTCTTTGCCCAGCGCGCTTACATTTAAGACCCGCCCGCCAGAAGTCACAACCTTTCCGTTCTTTAACTTGGTACCGGCGTGAAAGATAGTGACGCCTTCCCTAGAAGACGCCTCATCCAATCCTTTTATCTCATAGCCAATCTTGTAATCGCCGGGATAGCCACCGGATGCCAGAACCACGGTGACGCAGGGCTCCTCGGTCCAATTAAGTCTTATACCGGAAAGACCCCCTTCGGCGCAGGCAAGCATCGGCTCTAAGATGTCGCTTTTTAGCCGTGGTAGAATCGCCTGCGTCTCGGGGTCGCCGAAGCGCACATTAAATTCCAAGACTTTTGGCCCGCCTTCAGTGATTATAAGGCCGGCATAAATCACACCCCTGTACTCAATCTCTTCGGATGCAAGACCGGCAACTGTGGATTCAAGGATGTTCTTTACTATATCGCCGTAAAGCGATGGGGTGACGATAGGTACCGGAGAATAAGACCCCATTCCCCCAGTGTTTAAACCCTCGTCGTTATCATAAGCCCTTTTATAGTCCTGTGCCGGAACCATAGGCAAAACATCCTTGCCGTCGGAAAAAGCAAGTATGGACAACTCCGGCCCCTCGAGATGCTCCTCGATAAGGATAAGTTCTCCGGCCAAACCAAATTGCTTATCGACCAAACAGCTTTTAACCGCCGCCTTAGCCTCATCCAAGGTTTTTGCGATAAAAACACCTTTGCCAGCGGCAAGGCCATCGGCCTTTATTACGTATGGAGGCTTAAGACTCTCAAGGTAAGAAACAGCCTCCGCATAATTATCAAAAAGGCTTGCCTCTGCCGTAGGAATGCCGTATTTTTTCATTATCTCTTTGGCAAAGCTCTTACTACCCTCAAGCCTGGCAGCCTCGGCATTTGGACCAAACACTTTAAGATTTTTATTAGCAAAAACATCGGCAATGCCGCCGACCAGCGGAGCCTCCGGGCCGACTACGGTAAGATCGATTGCCTTATCCTGAGCAAAATCCGCCAGCGCTATAAAATCGGTTTGGTCGATATTTACACACTCGGCAAGCTGAGCGATTCCTCCGTTTCCAGGTACGCAAAATACTTCGTCTACCATCGGGCTTTGCTTTATCTTCCAAACCAGAGCGTTTTCGCGACCCCCACTGCCAATGACAAGTACTTTCAAGTCTCCTCCGTTTCGCATAATCAAGATATTGGTTAATCACAAACTCACTAATGTTAATTTTAAGGGAAACCGGTTTTAGCTGCAAGAAAGGCACATCGTGATAAGCTTATGTACCAATTGCTTGTTTTAGTTAGGCACGTTTTATAACACACTTCGTAGTTGAAACATCGATTGATTCCATGTAAAATCTTCTATTGCTAACACAGGTACTTTATCTATACTAAAATAAACGGTTACCGGATAAAAGTTAAAAAATTGAGAAAAATCTTTATATTTATTAGCACATTAGCAATAATACTTACGATAACCCTACCTCTTGTGTGTACGGTTGCTTCTGCCAAAACGACCGGCACTGCGGGTAATCCGGCTGCCGCAATAAAAGCGGCAGGCACATTAGTAGCCACTCAACACCGCATCCGGGTTTCCCTAGCAAGTGGCACACCGCACCCGAAAAAACGCAAACCGTTTAGCCTGGGGTTCGATCTAAAGCCCTATCTTGCGGTAATCGCCCTTTTGTTTGTCGCTGTAAAGACGGGCTATGCAAGAACATCCTCTTCTTCCTTAAAATATTCAAAGTTGCTTTAAGCAACGTGGCACATATAATAAAAGCAGGCATAAAATCGCCTACGTATATAATTTTCAAGCCTTGGGCATAAAATACAGTAATTAATAAGTAATCTGGCTGGTATTTCTATGTCAAACAACCGTTCATACGATAACCCAACAGTGTCGCTTATCATCCCAGTCTATAATGAAAGCTTGGGCTTAAGAGCCAACCTTCCCATAATTCGGGATTGGGCTGAAAAAAGTGGTGTCGCCTATGAGATCATAATAGTCGATGACGGATCAACCGATAGTACCTGGGATGTAATAGCTCAAGTATCGCGTGAGATACCTAAGATCGGTGCACTTAGGCTTAGCCGAAATTTCGGCAAAGAAGCTGCTATCCTCTGCGGGCTTAAAGAGGCCGGCTCGGATGCCGCAATCGTGATAGATAGTGACTTGCAGCACCCGCCCAATCTCATCCCCGAAATGACAAGGCTCTGGTTGGAAGAAGGCTACGACATTGTTGAGGCGCAAAAAGTAAACCGGGGCAAAGAGCCTTTCTTAAGAAAATGGTTTGCGCAAGGCTTCTATTCGGTAATGAGATTTTTATCTGGTTTTGACTTGGCGGGGGCTGCCGACTATAAGCTCTTGAGCCGCGCTGTAATCGACTCCTATATCAATATGCCTGAGACCAACAGGTTTTTCCGGGGTCTCATAGCGTGGCTCGGTTTTAATAAGACAACGGTCCCCTTCAGTATCCCAGCAGATGATAATAGATCATCGCGTTGGTCGACTGGTAGGCTCATCAAGCTATCTTTCAGCGCAATTACCGCGTTTTCTTATATACCGCTGCAGCTTATAACAGTTGTCGGTTTTATCACTTTTATGTTTAGCTTTGCCCTCATTCTGCAAACGCTATATATGAAATTTTCCGGAAGGGCCGTAGAGGGCTTCACGACGGTAATTTTGGCCGTGCTATTTACCGGAAGCGTAACCATGCTAAGCTTGGGTATAATCGGGGCCTACTTGGCCCGGATCTATGAGGAGCTTAAGAGAAGGCCGAATTATGTGGTAAGAGATAGGATCGGTAAAAAACAATTGCTCAACGAGGTGTAAGCGGTAAAAGATCGCTAAAGCCGACGATGTAGAATAAATTATTATCTGGAGGAAGAGCAATCAACAACCCACTACTCCTCGCTGAAAAGAATAAGTTTCCGCGTTACTTAACAACAATTGGCTTTGTCGCGATCTATGCGTTCTTGTTCTTCTATTTTAAGCCCTCGCTTATATTCTCACCAACTACTGCAGCGGGCGGCGATACCGGATCACACCACTACATCGCCTATTTTTTAATCAAGAATCTTCTTCCGCACGGACAGATCACCGGCTGGTCTATGGGGTGGTTTGCTGGTTTCCCCATGCTATACTTTTACTTTCCTCTACCGTATCTTTTAATCGCACTTCTAAGCGTCGTTATAAAATATCAGGTGGCGTTTAAGATCGTAACCATTCTTGGCGTGTTTTTGCTCCCGTTAACCACCTACCTTGCTTTTCGGGTACTTAAATTTGGTTCCCCGTTTCCTATAATGGCAGCAGTTTTTACTCTGCCATTTCTTTTTATGGAGAGCTACTCGATCTACGGTGGAAACATCTTAAGCACACTTGCCGGGGAGTTTGGCTACAGTTTAAGTTTTGCGCTAGCAATTCTTTTCCTGGCGCTACTTTACCGTGATGTAAAAGAGCAAAAGTTTAGGATCACAACCGGCATATTGCTTGCTATTATCACTCTATCACATCTTATTCCGGTAATTATGATAGTTGTTTTTTCATCCTACTTTTTAATAGTTCGCCCTAGCCTTAAACGTTTTGGCATTTTAATTGGTGTGTTCAGCGTCGGATTTTTACTAAGCGCGTTTTGGGCAATCCCCTTCTTGGCAGGAACGGGATATACCGCCCATATGAAATGGGACCAGCTTAAAGGGATTAGCAATATCTTTCCCGCCCCGGTATGGCCGTTTCTCGCCCTTAGCGCCATCGGTGTAATCAAGGCTTTAGTCAAGCAAGATAATCGGATGAATTTTATCCTCTGGATGACCGTTACCACCGCACTTATATTTTTTATACTCCCCGATGGGCAGCTCTGGAATGGCAGGATCGTGCCGTTTTTCTATTACTTCACGTTTGTTTGGGCAGCTTACGGCATCTGGTTTTTACTTGCGTTTGCCGCACGCCTTCTCTACAACCACCTGCTGATTCCAAAGCACTACACCGAGTACGCAGTATTTACAGTTACCTTAATCGCCATACTACTTGGTGTATTTTACTCAAGCCAAGTCGCACCGGTTTGGATCAAGTGGAACTATTCAGGATACGAGGGAAAGCAAACCTGGCCGAGTTTTAAAAAAATAAATGACTATATATCTAAACTTCCTCCCGGAAGAGTTATGTGGGAGCACTCGCCAAAAACCGATGAGCTTGGCACGCCACGCGCTTTTGAGCTTCTCCCTTATTTTACCGGACACCCCTCGATGGAGGGACTTCTCATGGAATCATCAATTACTGCGCCTTACCACTTCATAAATCAAGCTGAGCTATCCAAAGAGCCAAGCTATGCGATTCAAGGTATAAACTACCCGGGCCTAAACATTCCCGATGGCATCAGACATCTAAAGTTATACAACGTAAAATATTTTCTGGCGGTCTCCGACGAGGTCAGGCACGAGGCAGATAAAGACAAAGACTTGAAGTTGCTTAAAGTCTTTGCCGTCCGCAACAGCGACTTAAAATACGCACTTTATGAGATCAACACACAAGGCTATGTTGTAATCCCTAAGTATGAGCCGGTCTTAACAAATACTAAGAATTGGAGAGAAACCTCGCTTGCCTGGTATGAAAATCCCAGCCTTTTAGATATACCGCTGGTCGATGCAAACAAGGCAAAGTCGCTTATCGGAAAATTTCCGCTGGTTGGCAAAGACCTCCATAACCTACCCCGCGTACCGGTTAAGGCAAGCGGTAAAGTTACCGACGTTAAGATAACCAACCGTGAGGTTAAGTTCACAACCACGGCAATCGGGGTACCCCACTGGATCAAGGTCTCTTACTTTCCAAACTGGCAGGTCAAAGGAGCCGACGGCCCCTATCTTGCATCTCCCTCAGTCATGATGGTGCTCCCACGGCAAAAAGAAGTCACGCTATACTTCGGAAACACCTTCTTCGATACCCTCGGCGCAACGCTTACCACGGTCGGGTTGCTTTTAGTCATATCTTACGTGGCGGTAACTTCCCGGCGTAAAACCATCCCAGCGAGCGATTTTAAAAATTTCTAGAGAAAAATTTTTTAAAATGCGCGATTTTTCACAAGTTAATTCGTTTAATACCTATAGGAGTATATAACTAGCGCATGGCGTAAGTATAGATACTATACTTATAATACATTTTTAATCCAGCAAAGGTGCTGTTTTCATAAGCGCCCTTACCACTCCAAGCACGAAACGGAGGGATGCCTATCGTAAATATATGTTAGAATGTAGTCGGTTATTCTTGTTTGATAGCGGGGGATTGTTTTGAAACGTAAAAGTATTTTGTTTGCTATGCTGTTGCTGGCGGTGTTAAGTTTAGTATTATACGGTTGCAAATCTGGTCCCGGCGATGCCGGTAGTCCCCAGGCTTTGCTAGACAAATATTTCTCATCTGCAATAAAGCAAGACTATGCCGGAGCATACTCCTGCTACTACCAAGCTTATAAAGACAAAATTAGCCAGGAAGATTACATCAAGCACCGCAAAGAGGCATCGGTTTTACAGAGTTACAAAATCTTATCCATTCAAGAAAATGGAAACACTGCCAAGGCGAAAGTAACTCTAACATTTGCTCCCTCCAAGAAATTCAATAGAAACAAACCGGCTACGGTGAAGGTTACCGAAGATCTAATTAAGGAAAACGGTCAGTGGAAAATCAAGGTCTGGTAATCTGTAAGGATTCAAAACTATCTTAAAAAAACAAAGGATGTTAAAAATGAAAAAAGCATCAATTGCAATCTGCTTGATTGCAGCGTTTTGCCTGATGCTTGGTGGAGTTGCTTTGGCCGGCGATAAGGGTTCTGGGGGTGGTGGATCTACCGGAACAATCAGCGGAACTGTAAAAGACATTAACACCGGTGCCGCTATATCCGGAGCCACTATAAGCAATGGCTCGGCAAGCGCAACCACAGACGCAAACGGCAACTATACTATGAGTGCAACTGCCGGGAGCAACACGCTATCCGCTTCCGCAAGCGGCTACCAGCAGACTTGGCAAGTATGCTCAGTTACGGCCGGTCAAACTACCTCAGTTAATTGGAGCCTTACTAAAGCATACGGAAGCCAAACGATACCGGCGGCAAGCATGGATTGGGTTATACTTGGTTGGAACGACCTTGGCATGCACTGCGACCAGGATGATTATTCTTACTTCTGCGTGCTGCCGCCGTTTAACACGCTACATGTGCAGGTATTCCAGCGCAGCTCAAAAAGTAGCCCGGTAATGAGCGGGATTACGGTTAGTTACGCTTTTGCGAAAAAAACCGATTCTACTCTTCACACCAACTTCTGGACCTATGCCTCAAATTTCGGTTGGAATTTAGCTCCAAACGTTGGCCTAACCGGAAACGGCTTATCCGGCGACATGAAGGCCGACTCAAATAACCTGAGCTGGGTTGCCGATGGTATCCCGATTACCCCCTACGACGACGATGGAACCTGGGACCCCTACGGCACTGCAACTATTACCGTTAAGGATAGCAGCGGCAACGTCCTTCAGACGGCCGATGTTGTAGCACCGGTTTCGACCGAAATGATGTGTTCAAACTGCCACGGGACAAGCAACCCGCAGCTTGATATCCTGCAAGAGCATGATTCCTACAACGGGACCACTTTGGCATCTGATGCACAGGCCGGAAAGCCGCACCGTTGCTCTGAGTGCCATGCAGACAATGCTCTTGGCGCACCAGGCCAACCAGGTGTAGAGAGCCTCTCGCTTGCAATGCATAAATTCCATGCCGGTAAAGTCGCCGCCACGACAGACGGCTGCTATAACTGCCATCCCGGATCAAAAACACAGTGCCTGCGAGGTATTATGGAGCGCGCCGGCAAGGGATGCATCGATTGCCATGGGGATATGAACCAGGTTTATACATCAATTCAAAATGGCCGCAGCCCATGGCTCAATGAACCGAAGTGTGCAAATTGCCACGACTCAAAGCATCAGGAGAATAGCAATACGCTTTATCGCAACTCTATCCTAAATAACTCGCCCGGCAGCAGCATGAACGGCAAACTCTATTGCGAAGCCTGCCACAACAGCACGCATGCCGAGCTTACCACAGCAAATTCTGCCGACCCAACCATCCCGCAAAAGTTCCAGGGCGATAACTACTGGATTTGGAGTTGTCAGATATGCCACACGGGCAAGACCAATACAGCAGCAATGCATAAATAATCGAAGTAAAGCAGTTCGTACGGATAACTGTGGGGGAGCCAACGGCTCCCCCACAGTTATCTTCACTTTCTGTTTACCAGTTCACCGGATTACCTAAGCATCGTCTGTGTCCTATTCGGCCCAACTGAGATCATTGCAATAGGCACTCCGGCTATCTCCTGAATTCTCTCAACATAGGCACGAGCCTGCTTGGGCAATTTCTCAAACGAGGTAACGCCGCTTATATCTGCCTGCCAGCCCTCCATCTCTTCGTAGATGGGGGTGCATTTATGAAAGACTGTCTGGTGGTTGGGCATGTGCTCGTAAACTACGCCGTCGTGTTTATACCCTACCGCAATTTTTATCGTCTCAAATGGAGACAAAACATCCAGTTTAGTAAGCGCAATTTCGGTTAGCCCGTTAAGCCTTACGGCGTATTTTAGGATAACGCCGTCCAGCCAACCGCAGCGTCTGGGTCGACCCGTCGTTGTGCCAAATTCGCCGCCCACCGAGCGCATTGCTTCGCCGGTATCGTTTTCCTGCTCAGTGGGGAACGGGCCCGAGCCAACCCTTGTCGTATAGGCCTTAACAATCCCAATGATCCTTTTAACTCTTATGGGGCTGATGCCAGTTCCTATGCAAGCTCCACCGGCAATCGGCGAAGAAGACGTCACAAACGGATAGGTGCCGTGGTCGATATCTAACATCGTACCCTGCGCACCCTCTAGAAGAACGTTTTTGCCCGCATCAAGCGCCTCGTTGATAACCCGGCTGGTATCTCCAATCATTCCTTTGAGCCTATCGGCATAGACGCTATACTCATCCATAACCGCATCAATCTCAACTGGCTCCATTCCATAGATTTTGGTTAGAACCTGGTTCTTAAAATCAAGCGCAACCTCAAGTTTTTCGCGGAAGATTTTCATGTCAAGTAAGTCTTGGACACGCAGCCCAACCCTAGATGCCTTATCCGTGTAGCATGGGCCAATGCCTAAGCCCGTTGTTCCTATCTTGGATTTACCAAGCTTAAACTCGGCTGCCTGGTCGAGAAGCCTGTGATACGGCATTATAAGGTGCGCATTGGAACTTATAATAAGGTTGGGATCAGAAATGCCGATTTCTTTAATCTGATCCAGCTCGGCGATGAGTGCCTTTGGATCGATTACCAGCCCAGAGGCTATAACCGAAGTAATATGCGGGCGCAGGATGCCAGATGGCAAAAGATGTAGTTTTAGCTCATGGCCCTCGGCAATAACCGTGTGTCCTGCGTTATGTCCTCCCTGGTAGCGAACGATCATATCCATATCGTTCGCTAGCCAGTCGGTTACTTTTCCTTTCCCCTCATCTCCCCATTGCGTTCCTATAATAATTGTTGCAGGCATTATTTCCTCCCAGCTATCGAATTTAAAATTGCACGCGCCGCGACAATGCCGCTTGCTGAAGACTGCATAAGGCCCCTTGTTACCCCAGCTCCGTCGCCTATGGCGTACAGGTTTTTAATCTCTGTCTCAAGCGTCGGCTTTAGTTTAAGCCTTGATGAGTAAAACTTAACCTCCACTCCATATAGAAGCGTATTTCTTGAATTAACCCCTGGCGCAAGCCTATCCAGCGCCACCAGCATTTCTTTAATATCAGATATGTAGCGATATGGCAACACAAAGCTTAAATCGCCCGGGGTCGCCTCAGTATATGTCGGCACCGTTGTACCTCTTGCAATCCGCTCTGGTGTCGAGCGGTGCCCATCCGTCAAGTCACCAAGCCGCTGCACGATAATCCCCTCGCCCAGAAGATTTGCCAAGCGGGCGATATACTTGCCGTACGCAATTGGCTCATGGAACGGCTCAGTAAATGTTGTGCTCACTAGAAGCGCGAAGTTAGTGTTTTCTGTCTTCTTTTCGGCATAGCTATGTCCATTTACCGTCGTTATGCCATCGGTTGATTCAGACGCAACGACTCCATACGGGGAGACGCAAAACGTCCTTACCCTATCCTGGAATGACTTTGACGTGTAGATAAGCTTTGGCTCGTAAAGGTCTTTAGTCAGTGGCTCCATAACTACCGCCGGCACCTCAACACGCACTCCAATATCAACCGCGTTGTTTACAGTCTTAAGACCAAGCCTTCTTGCTTCGATGTTTAGCCACTCAGCCCCTTCTCTACCCGGTGCAGCGATAACATGCTTGCCGGTAATTACCTGACCGTCGCCGGTTAAGACACCGGCCACCCGGTCATTTTCAACCAGAATATGGGATACTCTTACGCCGGTTTGGATGTCGATGTGGTAGCCAAGCCGCTCCTTCATCGCGGTTAAGATATCGTAGCTGCGATCGGTGCCTAAATGACGGACCTGCATGGGAACAAGCCTCATGTCCGCAAGAGTCGCCTTTTTCTGGAGGCGGTTTACCTTGTCCTCGTCGGTGCCGTGCACAACATCGGTTGCGCCAAACTCACGGTAGACACTATCGACGTAGCCGATAAGATTGGTTAGCTCACGCTCGCCAACATATTCGCTAAGCCATCCGCCAATCTCGGTAGATAGTGTGAGCTTGCCATCGCTAAATGCACCAGCACCGCCCCATCCCGATGTGATGCGGCAGGGCTTGCAATGGGCGCATTTGCCCGTTGTCCTCTCGTAACATTTTCTTTTTTCAATATCCGGCCCCTTCTCAAGGACAAGAACTTTGAGATTGTCCTTTTTGATAAGCTCAAGGGCGGCAAATATGCCCGCCGGGCCACTTCCGACTACGATGACATCGTAACCTGCCATCTTACGTCACCTTTTTGCACATAATTTTCAAATTACGCAATAATTTGCCTGCACGCTGGCGTGCAGGCGTTAAATCTCTCTTATAAAGCATACGGGGCTTTGTGAAACTTGCGCGATTTTCGCTCGAAAAACCGCAAATTAGCCGCGTATTTAGCATAGCTAAACGCCCAGCTAAAGTCAAGAAAAATAGGCACTCTCCTAACAACAATGCCCAGCTTAATCAAAACGTTCATATTTATTGCCCGACCGGTTTGCCTATAAACCTGTTTTATCTCTTTTGTTAAATATTGCTTGATAATTATCTGGTCGGCGATGTGATATTATTCTCTATAGGTGAAGCAGTCTTGAGTTTAAGAGAAGAAATCGAAACATTTGCCCTTAAGATGCTAAGCAGACCGGGACAAACATCTGATTTCAGGCGAAGGATCGTCGCGGAGGCCGGGATTGGTCCAGATACCAGAGTAATAGACGTAGCAACCGCCGTTGGTGGTATGGCCTTTGCCGCTGCCGAGAAATCCCACAGTGTTACGGCAATCGATACCTCTGAAGAGCGCATCAAGATTGCTAAGGCCGACCCACGTGCTAATAACATCGGTTTTCGTGTGATGGATGCCGCCAATACCGATTTTCAAGACAAGGCGTTTGATATGGCCTTAGTAGTGCTTGGCCTGCATGAGATGACAACCCCTGGGGCCAAAGCCGCGCTTAAAGAGGCCAGGCGTATTGCAAAAAAGCTAGTAGTAGTGGAGTTTGGCCTGGATAAGTGGCCGCTATTCTGGAGCTTCTTCAGATACGCACTTGCGCTACTTGAACCGCCAGGGTTCCTTAAATTTACCAGGCACAATATCGCTGGTCTAATTGAAGAAGCTGGCTGGAAGATCGACCAAGAGCATGCCAAGTTCCCGTTCGTCACCTACGTCTGCACATAAAATCCAACCATAAAGCATCAAAGTACATCGATGACCATTTATAAATGACTTAACCTGGAGATTAGTAATTGAAATACTTTGATCCGGCTTAGCCCCCGACGTAGTTCTCAAACCTGGTGAACCGCTCTTGGAAGATAAGTCTTTCGACCCCGGTTGGACCGTTTCTGTGCTTTGCCACATGTATCTCGGCAATCCTTCGCTCATCTGCCGCATCCGGGTCGTCTAAGCTGCCGTAAATGTTGCGGTGAATGAACATGACGATGTCGCTATCCTGCTCGATGCTGCCGGATTCACGTAGGTCACTAAGTTGCGGTTTCTTGTCACTTCTCTGCTCAACCGCACGTGAGAGCTGTGAGAGGGCGACTACTGGCACCTCCAACTCCTTGGCTAGAATCTTGAGTCCTCTTGATACCTCGGCGATCTCTTGTTGCCTGTTTTCCACCCTGCGATGCGACTGCATTAGCTGCAGATAATCGACAATTATGACTCCCGGTGAATGCCTGGCAAAAAGGCGTCTTGCCTTGGCGCGTATCTCAAGAATTCCGATGTTTGGAGTATCGTCGATAAAGATAGGCCTATCCGCAACTCTTCCGATTGCATTGACGAGATCCTTCCAGTCCTCGTCACGCAAATGCCCGGTCCTTAAGCGGTGGCTGTCAATTCTGGCTTCGGCACACATCATCCTCTGGGCCAACTGCTGCCGGCTCATCTCAAGCGAGAATATAGCAACCGGGATATTGTTTAGTCCTTTGTTGGATGCAATGTTGGCAGCAATATTTAAGGCAAGTGCGGTTTTGCCCATCGCAGGCCTCGCGGCAAGAATAACTAGGTCGCCGGGATGAAACCCTGCGAGCAGCTTATCCAAATCAACATAACCGGTCGGGATGCCGGTAATCTGCTCTTTTTTCTCGTAGAGGCTCTCGACCATCTCAAAGCCTTCCTTAAGAAGGTCCTTGATGTGGACAAACTTTTCGCTCATGCGCTTATGCGCAATTTGAAAGATGAGATTCTCCGCTCTATCGATTAGCCCCTCGACATCCTCGGGTGCCTCATAGCCAAGCGAGGCTATCTCTGTTGACACTTTAATAAGTGCGCGAAGCGTTGCATTTCTCTCAATAATTCTTGCATAGTACCTGGCGTTGGCCGCACTTGGCACAGAGCTTACAAGAGTATGTATGTAGGGTTTACCACCACAGACCTCAAGATATCCCCTGCTTGTAAGAGCCTCAGAAAGGGTGATCGGGTCTACCGGCTCGCCTTTTGCATAGAGTTCGATTATTGTCTCATAGATTTTTCGGTGCGCCTCGGTGTAGAAGGCGTCTGCGCCTAAAAATTCCAAGATTTCCGAGATTGCATCCGGGGATATGAGCATGGCGCCAAGGAGCGATTGCTCCGCCTCGATGTTATGGGGCGGAACCTTATCAAAGTTTGCAAATTGCTGCGGTTTATCTGCCGCCTTCATTACTCCTCTTTGCTTGCAACAACGTTAACCTTAACCACAGCTTCAACACCTGGGTAGATCCTTATGTGAGCCGGATAGGTGCCGACTTCTTTTATCACCTGTCCAACCTCGATCTTCTTCCTATCCACCTCTACCTTAAGTTGCTTATGAATTGCAGTTACGACTTCTTTTGAGCCGACCGAGCCGTAGAGCTTGCCTTCCGCGCCGACTTTTGCCTCGACCGTTACTTCTTTGTCGTTTATTTCAGCAGACAGTTTCTCGGCCTCAGACCTCTCCTGAGCTTCTCTCTTAACGATAACCGCTTTCTTTTGCTCCCACTCTTTTAGAGCACCCGGGGTGGCTGCAACCGCCAATCCGTTTGGGACAAGATAGTTACGGGCGTAGCCGTCCGCCACGTTTACAACGTCTCCAACTTTTCCAAGGCCTCCTACGGCCTCCTTAAGGATTACTTTCATTATTCCCTCCAGAAAAGAAATAATCTTGAGTTTATAATATTAGCATAACTATATTGATGAGTCGATTAAATAGTAAACCAACCGCTCTTAACAAGCATGCAAGGGGTGGAGTTTGTCCCCACCCCTTGCACTTATAGTTCTTTGTTCATCGATTTTTAAATTACTTATTACCTTAACGTATATGGCAAAAGTGCCATCTCTCTTGCACGCTTTATCGCAATTGATAGATCGCGCTGGTGCTGAGCGCAAGTGCCAGTAACCCGGCGCGGTCTGATCTTGCCGCGATCACTCATAAATCGGCGCAAGAGATTGAAGTCTTTATAATCGATATAATCAACTTTGTCCTTACAAAAGGCGCAATACTTACGCCTTGGCTTGCGGACGTAATCTGCCATGTTTTATATTCCTCCTAATTATCTTCTTTAAGACTTTTCCTTGGTTTAAAGCTCGTGCCTCACTCCACGGTCTAGGCCAAAAGGCCAAAGAAAAACAGTCAAAATAGCCAATGATATGTTGGTCTAGATTAAGAGTAAATCAAATTAAATAGGTCTTAATGTCTTTATTGGCTACTTGGCTAATTGGCTTCCTCAGGGCTATTGCCTATTGGCTAGCTTTTCGCCTTTTGGCCAACTTGCATTCTAGGCTCACTTTTAATTGGCCTTTTAGCCCTCTTTAAAACGGTACATCGTCGATATCGCCAACTCCAAGTGCTTGGAGATCGGTATCGGCTTGCTCCGCTGTTGCATCCTCGCTGCGAGCCCCCGCCCTATCTAGAAACTGGACCCTGCTTGCAACAATTTCAACAGTTGAGCGTTTCTGACCATCGGATGTCTCCCAGGAGCGGCTGCGAAGCCTTCCCTCGATAAGAACCGGCCGTCCCTTTCTTAAATACTCGTTTGCGACCTCAGCTTGCCTTCCCCAGGCAACCACGGTGAAAAAACTCGCCTCTTCCACCCAATCACCTGATGTACCCTGATAGCGATGATTTACTGCAACCCTTAGGTTGGCGACGGCGGTCCCGCTCGGGGTAAATCTAAGCTCCGGATCCATCGTCAGGTTCCCGATAATAAACACCCTGTTTAGACTGGCCATGTTACTCTCCTATTCTCCAATACGAACAATCATATGGCGGACAACTTCATCGGTAATTTTAAGGACGCGGTCCAGCTCAGAAACGGTCTCGTTTTTACCTTGAATATTTAGGATAACATAATAGCCTTCGGTATTTTGGCCGACCTGATAGGCAAGACGGCGTTTGCCCCATTTGTTTACATTCTCAACCTTGCCGTCGTTTTTGGCAACTATATCTGAAAACCTGGCAATTGAGTTGTCAATCGCTTCAGTTTCCAAAGTGGGGTCAAGAATGATCATGCACTCGTAGTTCCTCACTTTTCACCTCCCCTGGACTAATCGGCTTCAGTTAGGCTGAAGCAGGAGTATAAGATCTACCAATTATAGCAGGTACGCGAGATGTCAACAAGACACGCCCCACAATTAGCATCAATATAGTAAGAATCAAAAAGGCGGACCCGACCCCGGCCAGAAGTCTAACGTACGGCGAAATGATCCATAGATACCGGGGCGGCTTTACGGTGCCTACATACCGGACTTTGTCCAGACTAACGATAAGTTTGTTTTCGCTTACCAAAGCCAGACGGCTTAAGTTTGTCTCTTTGCCGCGATATTTTAAAGGCGGCTCAGCCAAATTTGTAACCTTTCGACTGGGGCTGGCAATGGGAACGGCTGGATTTTCAATATGCGGACTGCTTGGCATAGCTGCCTCTACCCGGATCGCCATGGCTGCCTCTACCGGTCTTGGGCCGATCGGCTCAACACTTGGCTTGACCGCAGCTACCTCGCCGGGATTATTCTTTGGAATATCCGCCAGTACCATCACCTGCGCCGGTTTTTCTACCTCCACGGAACTATTCCCGGTCTTTACGTCTTTGCTTAGCAAAAAATCACAAGGGTTAAGATAGTTTTTATCACTCCGGGATGCTGTATCAAATATGCCAAAGTGAAGATGCGGCTTATCACTTGATTTGTCGGTCTCCCGGGATATCATCCCAATTGCATCACCAGCCTTTACCGCCTGCCCCTTTTGGACCGATACCTGAACCGGAAGGTATGTACTCGTTAGACCGCCGGGATGATCTATCGATATGCATGGCTCGCCACTCGGGGTCTTTCCCACCCAGTGGACAACCCCCTCCCGGGTGGCAGTAATAGTATCGCCTACACTCGCGGCAATATCGATGCCCCGATGTTCATCTGGGGTAAACTGCTTGATAACCTCTCCTTTAGCCGGCCAAAGCAAGGTACTATTTGCAAAAGCTTGTGATGTAAAAACAAAACAAAGCATTATAAAAACGGCGGAAAATAATAGCAACCTTTGCATAGCCATAAGCGCCCCTCCAGTTATTATGCAATTATGCTTTTACGCATCTGTAATAAAGGTACCGCAAGTTGGGCGTGCGGTCAAGGCTATTTAATAATTTTTCTAAAATTATTCTCTTAAACGTTAATCATAAAAATTATCGATTATATGCAATTTAATAACCCATATGGGGGATATGGGATAACCAAATCCAGGTCGATAACTAGCATTAATCTACTAAAACAATAGGTATTCAGAAGGAGTGATCGAGGTGAATTGTTGGGAGTTTAAGAACTGTGGAAGGGATAAGGGCAATAATTGCCCAGCTTATCCAAATAATGGTATGGAATGCTGGCGGATAGCCGGCACGATGTGCGGTGGTAAGGTCCAGGGCACATTTGCCCAGAAACTTGCTAACTGTATGGAGTGCGACTTCTACAAAAAAGTTAAGGGTATTGGTTAGTAAGAGAAAAGGCCGTCTTTCCTCTTACTCTTTGTCTTAGTATCGCTTTACAAACCCTCTGAACCTACGATCAAAATCATATCTTAGCAGGCGGACCTTGTGGCCACAACCCAGACACGTAAGACCAATATCCATCCCCAACTTCGTGATTTCCCACTCGTTTGCACCGCAAGGATGGGGTTTTTTTAATTTTACGATATCCCCAATTCCAACCTTTACAACGTCCATAGAATCACCAAGATAATAATACAACGCCACCTACAGATATGAAACAAAAGCTTTGGCGGTCCTCAATTTTGCCCAATATTTCCAGATAGATAAAACTATCTTATACTAGATTGAAGGTTAGCTATTTGGCTGAACTAAGGGAGAAAAAGATGAAAGGCAAAGCCATCGTAACGGTCCTTGGCAAAGACCGCGTGGGGATAGTCGCTGGGGTAAGCCGCGTGCTTGCCGAAAACAATGTAAATATTGAGGATATCAACCAAACCATTATGCAGGAATTCTTTACTATGATGATGCTGATCACTGTCGACGAGGACATTATATCGATAGCCAGCCTCCAAGAAAAACTTAATGCGCTAGCGGAAGAGCTGGGCTTAAAAATCACTGTACAGCATGAAGATATCTTCCGCTACATGCACCGGATTTAGAGGAGCTTAAATAATGTGGCTTAACACCGAAGAGATAAAAGAGACTATTGAGATGATCCAGGAGCAGAGGCTTGATATTAGAACCATTACTATGGGGATAAGCCTTCGCGACTGCATCGACCCCGACGGGGACAAACTGGCAAAAAATATCTACCGCAAGATCGCCGATTCAGCCGGAAAGCTGGTTGACGTTGCCGGTGCGCTTCAGAAAAAATACGGGATTCCGATTGTGAATAAGCGGGTTTCTGTCTCGCCGATTGCGGCGATCGCCGAGTCCAGCGACCTCGATGACTATGTGCCGATAGCAAAAGTGCTTGACCAGGCTGCACATGACATCAATGTTGACTTTATCGGTGGCTTTACCGCACTTGTCCAGAAGGGCATGACCCCAGGAGATACCAAACTTATCGATTCGATTCCAAGAGCGATTTCTGAGACCGAGCGGCTCTGCTCATCGGTTAATGTTGCCTCTAGTAAAGCTGGAATCAATATGGATGCAGTGCTAAAGATGGCCGAAGTGGTCAAGGAGACTGCAGAGCGCACGGCTAAGCAGGATGGCATTGGCTGTGCGAAACTTGTCGTCTTTGCCAACATCCCGGAGGATAACCCATTTATGGCCGGGGCGTACCACGGCTTTGGCGAGCCAGACAAGGTTATAAATGTCGGTATTAGCGGACCGGGAGTAGTAAGAGCCACACTTGAAAAATACCTGAATATCGATCTTCTGCGAGTCGCCGAACTCATTAAGCAGACCGCCTTTAAGATCACGCGCATGGGCGAGCTCATCGGTCGCGAGTCGGCCGCTATGCTTGGGGTAAAGCCCGGCGTGGTTGACCTATCGCTTGCGCCAACGCCGACACCGGGCGATTCAGTTGCCCAAATCATCGAGGCGATGGGGATTGAACGCTGTGGTGCGCCGGGCACAACAGCCGCGCTTGCGCTTCTTAACGACGCGGTTAAAAAAGGCGGTGCAATGGCGACCTCCTCAACCGGCGGGCTATCGGGAGCATTCATTCCGGTATCGGAGGATTTAGGGATGGTTGAAGCCGTTGAGGCCAGCTCGCTTACAATAGAAAAGCTCGAGGCAATGACCGCGGTCTGCTCGGTAGGACTGGATATGGTAGTGATCCCGGGAGACACACCAACCGAGACAATTGCCGGAATCATTGCAGATCAGATGGCAATCGCGGTTGTAAACCGCAAAGCTGCCGGAGTAAGGCTCATTCCTGCTCCTGGCAAGAAAGAGGGAGACAAGGCGGTCTTCGGTGATTTGCTCGGATTTGGACCGGTTATGCCGGTCAATAGGTTCTCTTGCGCAAACTTTGTACGAAGAGGCGGCAGGATACCAGCTCCACTTACAAGCCTGAATAACTAGGGTCTAGAAAGAGGGCGAATTGCGAATTAAAGAATTAAAAGCATGAAGGGCAGAGATAAAAAAAATCCGCCCTTTACTTGTATAATCATTTGACATTCGAAATTCGACATTCCTAGTCTTGTTGTTCCATATTTTGCGCTTTAACTGATAGATAGTAAGCAGCCATAAGCGTAATAACGATGAGCGCGCTTAAGCCCATTTCGTAAAGTTTGTCGATAGGTATGTGGTTCATGCTTGAAGTCTCTGCCTCAATTAAAAGAATTCCTCTAACTGAAGCAATAATACCGGTAGCAAGAAAAGGTCCTAGAATAAATTTTTGCTTCTTCAAAAACCTTACGATCGTCCAGAGAAGCTCAAGGATGATCAAAACAAGAAGGACATCGTTTACAAGTTGGATCATCGAGTCCTTGGTGGGAGTTAGGATATTAAGTAATGCATAGTAAAAGATAACGGCCGCTGCAAGAAGCAATAAAAGCCCAGCAATAATATGAAAAACCATATCCGCCTGCACAAGGGTTTTTCTAAATATTTCTACAATGTCGTTTCTCTGTACTGTGGTCTCTTTTTCCATTAGGTTAAAACTTACCTCGCTCTTTTTAATAGTTTAGCCTGTACTTATATGGCATTTGCAGCTGGGACGTTTTGCTCAATTATTATACCATAGGGAAGATTTTATACTAAAAACTAAGTTGATTAATTTTCTGGTATTACTAATTTACCTGGGGATATATCGAAAAACTAAAAAGCTGCGGCCCTAGCCTAGGGCCGCAGCTTTATCTCGCTCATATAAAAGTAATTTTACGCAATTTTCTCGGCTTCTTCTGGCATTTCTGCAGCTCTTCTCGCCATTTTCCTCGCGCTCTCTATCGCTTCTGAAGTGCGATCGCCAATGCGATGGCGAGTTTCATAGCCGCTAGACGGCGCAATTAAGATACCTGCTAACATGCCAGCGGCAAACCCCGACACCGCAACAAGCGCAAAAGTCAACAAACTCCTTGCCTCTGCTTCCTCCATTAGCCTAGAGGCGCGCCCTCCCAGTTGCTCACCAGCCGACATAGCCGATTCACGCAAAGCACTCAAGCGTGATGCCATTACGCTGCCTCCTTTCTTTTAACTCGATAATCTGCATTCGTCTAAGCAATGTTTATTTTCCCGTCTGAAGTCAATATAAACGAAGATGTCGGGGTTAATATTCAAGCGAGCAATAATTAGAAACCTTTACGCAAACAAAAAGGGCGGACACAAGATCCGCCCCAGCATTAATTCGGCATTTTAATTTCAGGAGTTTTGCAATTCCCTGGACCCTAATTCTTCACTTTGCTCATTAGATACTCGTGAATTGAGTTTGCCGCCTTGCGACCTGCACCAGCAGCGAGAATTACGGTTGCTGCACCGGTTACAATATCGCCGCCAGCAAACACACCAGGCTTAGACGTCGCGCCGCCACCGTCGGCCGCGATGTAGCCCTTCTTGTTAAGATCAAGGCCCGGCGTTGAGTTGGGAATGATTGGGTTCGACCCAGTACCGATCGACATAACAACGGTATCGACATCGATCACGAACTCGCTCCCCTCAACTGCGGCCGGGCGCCTTCTGCCAGACTCATCCGGCTCGCCAAGTTCCATCTGGACGCACTTAATTCCCTTAACCCAGCCGTCTTCGCCGATTATCTCAACCGGGTTGTTTAAAAGCTTAAAGTCAATTCCTTCCTCAATCGCGTGGTGGACTTCTTCTTTCCTTGCCGGCAGCTCTTCCATCGAGCGGCGGTAAACCAGGTAGACTTTCTCGGCACCAAGCCTGAGTGCGGTTCTTGCTGCATCCATCGCGACGTTTCCGCCACCCACGACCGCCACATGCTTGCCTTTCTTAATTGGCGTATCGTATTCTGGAAAGAGGTAGGCCTTCATAAGATTGGTTCTCGTCAAGAACTCGTTTGCGGAATAAACGCCGTTTAAGTTCTCCCCAGGGATGTTCATAAACATTGGAAGACCGGCGCCGGAGCCGATGAAGACTGCATCGAAGCCTCTCTCGAGTAGCTCATCAACCGTGTAGAGCTTGCCGACGACCGAGTCAAGATCGAACTTTACGCCAAGCGACTCAATGCCATCAACCTCGGACTGAACAATCGCCTTAGGCAACCTGAACTCCGGAATACCGTAGACCAAAACGCCGCCCGCTTTATGAAGCGCCTCAAAAATAGTCACCTCATGACCCAGCTTTGCAAGGTCGGATGCGACGGTTAGGCCCGCCGGACCGGAGCCGACAACTGCAACTTTAAAACCGGTCGGCTTTGGCTTTTCATTTTCGCCGCCACCTGAGCCATGCATCCTCTCATAGTCGGCAATAAACCTTTCAAGGCGACCAATAGCAACCGGCTCCATCTTTTTGCCCAGGGTGCAAAGCGACTCGCACTGATTCTCCTGCGGGCAAACCCGCCCGCAAATCGCCGGGAGGCTGTTTTTCTCTTTTATTTTCTTGGCAGCTCCAATAAAATCGCCCACTTTTACAAGCTGGATAAACTCGGGAATCGGCACCTCGACCGGACAGCCGGCTACGCAGTCTCTTTTTTTACAGGCCATGCAGCGGTTCGCCTCGCGAAGGGCCTGTTCTTCGGTATAGCCGAGTGCGACCTCCTCAAAGTTTTTTCCGCGCGCAACCGCATCTTGCTCAGGTATCGGCGTGCGCGTCTTTCTTATTTCTTTTATCTCTTCTTTCGTGTATTCACGTATCTTTGTCTCTACCATCTATCTCTTCTCCTTATCTTTACCGATCGCCTTTATGAACTTGGTGCGCTGCCGCGCGTATAAGCCTCCATGGCCTTCTTCTCCTCAGCAAGATAAGTACGCTGCCTCGACATTAAAAGGTCCCAATCAACTAGATGGCCATCGAAATCCGGTCCATCGGTACAGCCAAACATGGTCTTTCCGCCAACCGAGACGCGGCAAGCACCGCACATGCCGGTTCCATCAACCATAATTGGGTTTAAACTGACCAGCGTTTTTACACCGTAAGGTTTTGTGGTTAAAGAGGCAAACTTCATCATGATGGCCGGGCCGATCGCAATGACAAGGTCTGCACCATTTTCCTCAATCTCTTGTTTGAGAACTTCGGTTACCAATCCTTTGTGTCCTTTGCTGCCATCGTCGGTGCTTATTAGAACTTTGTCGCTGAATTCACCAAGCTCTTTTTCGTAAACCAGAAGGTTCTCGCTTCTTGCCCCGGTAATTGAGACAACGGCGTTTCCAGCCTCTTTCATGGCGCGGCCGATTGGATAAAGCGGTGCGGCACCGAAACCGCCGCCAACTAGAATTACCCTACCGTACTTCTCGATCGGGGTTTTGTGACCCATTGGACCTGCAATGTCCTTGATTTCATCTCCTACATTTAGTGTTGAAAGCTTGGTGGACGTTACACCAATCGTCTGGACGAGAAGGCTTATCGTACCTCTATCTGGATCGATATTCGCCAGAGATAGTGGAATGCGCTCGCCGTTTTCATCAGCGCGAACGATCACAAACTGGCCCGCCTCGGCCTTTTTGGCAAGCTCGGATGCCTCGGCTACAAAATAGAATAAGTCGGAACGCAATATGCGTTTTTCTAGTATCTTATTAGCCAACTTGCACTCCTCTCTTCTTGAGAACGTAATTATTGATACAAAAGTATAATGTATTATTCATGCACTGTACACATCCAACTCGCCTACAGCTAATCCCTTTTACCGGCACTAACTCATTTAGGTTTTGTCAGACTGGCTATTTTCTTGGGCCATTTTCTTGGCTTTTGCTGTCAATCCCATCTAACAGCACCCCGGTTAAAAGCACATCGGAGCGTGTACTTGTCTTAAGCTCGCGAAAAACAACGAATAATAAAGGGCATGTGTGGTGTTTTGTACTTTTGGCTTCTGGGTATCTAGGCTTATGGCAATCAGTGTTTACACGGATTTATCCTAAGAGTAGATAGTGTTTGGTTGCTGATTGGAAGCTAATTATTTTATAGTGATAAATCAGGCAACCACGATATTTTAATTTGAATTAAATCGAGGTCTGTAATAGCAATTCCGCTTCCTCTGCGGTCGCGACTTCCCACTTGCCACAGCGACCGCCCCAGCAGGCAAGCGTTTTGCCACTAACCTGAATACGGACGATCTCGCAGTTATTCTCACAACCCTTACAGTGGAAACTTCTTGTCTGGTAATCGATCGAGGCAATCTCGAATCCCTTGAAGTTTGTTTTACCATCCCGTACAGTCCCACGGGCAAGGAGTGCTGCACCGATCGCCCCCATAACATGGTGATGCTTAGGAATTACGATTTCAGTTTGCAGCGCCTCCTCGAAGGCTTTTTTCATCCCCGCATTTGCGGCAACTCCACCCTGAAAGACAATTGGAGTGAGTAGTTCCTTGCCTTTGGCCAAGTTGTTTAGATAGTTTCTAACAAGCGCCTGGCAAAGTCCATAGATTATATCCTCCATACGGTATCCCATCTGCTGCTTGTGGACCATGTCCGATTCGGCAAATACCGAGCAGCGGCCTGCAATTTGACAGGAGACGTCTGCTTGAAGCGCGTAGGAGCCAAACTCTTCGATAGGAATACCTAAGCGGGTCGACTGGTGATCTAAGAAAGAGCCAGTACCGGCGGCGCAAACGGTGTTCATCGCAAAGTCAATGACGATACCGTCTCGAAGTAGGATAATCTTTGAGTCCTGGCCGCCGATCTCAAGTACGGTTCGCACCTGAGGCACGACATGCGTGGCAGCAACGGCATGTGCGGTGATCTCATTTTTCACGATGTCCGCCCCGACCATAACCCCGCTTAAATACCGGGCGCTACCGGTAGTCCCAACACCGATGATTTCTATGTCACCAGGTAAATCAGCCTGGATCTCCTTCATCCCCTCTTTGACCGCATTAATTGGTTGGCCTTGCGTCCTTCTATAAATAAGGCTTACAACATTTCCACGCTCGTCTAAAACAACCAAGTTGGTGCTTACTGAGCCAACATCAACACCCAGAAAACCTTTCATATGTTAAATCTCCTTCTAATACTCTTTTCTAGACCCTCGCTAACTCCCGGTGTTTCTTCCTGCTTGCAAGTAGATCGACAAAGGCCTCAAGGCGGGTTAATACACCAGCCTTGCCGGTCTGCTCATCGAGAACAAACGAGATGACCGGTATATCTAGGTCTCGGCTAACCTGAGGCAAAATCGATTTGGCAATAGTATCCGGCATGCAGGTAAACGGGAACAGATGTACGATGCCATCAAATCCTTCTTTTGCGTAGATGATGGTGTGTCCCACACTTGGCAGACCCTCGCCTCCCACAAAGTGGTTTAGGTAAGGCTTTGCAGCCCGAGCAATCTCCTCATCGCTTATCCCCATAATCTGATTTTTAGAGGATGGGCTTATCCAATCAGTTAAGTAGACCGACCGCTCGAGTGAGACACCCATATGTCCCAAGTACTCTTCGACATCTAAATTAACAAACGGCTCAAGAAGGACATAAAACTCACCTACTATACCAACCCTTAAGACGGGCTTATCCATATCTTTCTCAATCGCCTCCATAACGGCAAAGGCCTTTTCTGAGGCTTTCGTTATCTCCATATCGGTAAATGCAGGCTCCATTATCTCAAGTGCTTTTTTGTGCGCCTCGGTAGTGTCACCCCGATGTACTTCGTAGGCTCGGTACTTTAGCGCGTATTTTTCAAGCTTGTCCATGATGCGTGCTTTACGAAAGCTAATCCTTATGATCTGCCATATCTGGTAGATTGACTTTCCCGGGGCAAGAAGACGCAACGTTTCAATAAAGAGCTTCCAGCCAACTGCGGGCGGCTCAAGAACAATCATATTAAACTTATAGTTTGCCTCTTGTAGAACATATCTTTGTATCTCGGCGTAGTAGCCAAAGCGGCACGGCCCAACTCCGCCGGCCATAAGAAGTGTATCTGCCCCGGCCTCTATCGCCTCGATAAAATTTCCTATGGTAACTTTAAGGGGAAGGCAGGCGAACTCCGGGGAGTAGCGCAATCCCAATTGCATAGTCTTGGCGCTTGTCCGTGGCGGCATGACAAAGTCAATGCCGGTTCGTGAAAAGATATCTTTTAAAACCAAGTCCAGCCTTCCCATGTGCGGGGCTGTTGCCTTCATGACAGTGACCTCCATCTAAGCATGTCGATAAAGGCTTCAACGCGGGTGATAAGTCCGGCTTCTCCGCTGTGCTCATCGATGACCAGCGACATAAACGGTATGCCTTCGTGTTTTTTAGCCTCGGTCTCAAGGAGAACCTGAATTAACGAGTCCTGTCCACAGGCGAACGAGAGAATATATATTATGCCATCAACCGATCTCGTCTGCAGCCAGTGGAACGCGGCACCTACAACCTCTCTCTCATACGACCAGAAGAGCCGCTTAGGCAACTTGTTCGCTTCGTGTTCAAGAGTCTTAGGTGAGATCATCTCCTCAGTTACCACTTGGGCGCCCCACTTTTTAAGCTTCTTAGTTAGGTTCAAATTAATATAAGGGTCGTGGACATTATATGGATGTCCCGCAATGCCGATCCTTAGATCTCCTGTTAATGAGACCTCTTCGATACCGCCATGAATAGCCTCAAAAGGTGGTATCCCCATCAAAAGCTTTTGCTGATAAGCCTTCTGGGCGGCTAGTCCAGATTGCCACGCCCGCCAGGTCTTATATTTACTGTCGGTAAATAGCTTTCCAAATTCAAATATGGAATTGTAAAATCGCCTCTTTCCAAGCCTTGTGTTAAAGGTGGGGTCCAATATCTTGGGCAATTTAACATCAATCGCCCTGGCAAGGTCAGGAAGAGCTAAGAATTTGGGACAGGTATAGGTATCCTGCTCGACGCTTATAACCCTTGGCACAAACAGCGCATCCACTTTGTCTTTAAGTTCAATCAGGTGGCCGAAAAATATCTTTACAGGTAGACAAAGCTCATTTTCGGCAACTGAAGTACCTGTATTTACTACCCCTTTAGTGGTGATATTTGAGGACACTACCTCTGCCCCCAAGCCCTTAAGAAACCCTTCCCATAAGGGGAAGTACTTATAATAAAGCAACGCTTGAGGAATACCAATAGTTGCACTCAACGCAAGATTGCACCCCCACGCGCTCCGAAAATACATCTTCGGAGCGGAAAATTGAAAGTACATGACCAGAATAACATTAGTTTAAGCAATCGCCTATAGGGTAATTTTTGTTTGAAGATACCCGTGTAAAGGAATTTTAAACATGGCATACAAGCCTAACAGCAGGAATGTAAAGAGGTTGGGCTGGCCGTAAGTGGGAATAAAAATTTAAATGTAGCAGCCCCCACTATGTTTGCCATGACCAACAATCAAAAGGATTGTTTTTAATCCACAGTGAGGGCTGAAAGCTACTATATTTGGTGCTAAATATCTAACTAAAAGATAACATACTATAGATAAAACATCTATATATGACATTTTATCATAGTAATCGGTTTTGCGGAGGACAGTCCCGTACCCGGAAAAATTTAAACATTGTTCAGAAAATGAACTTTTGTGTTAAAGGTTATACTTCCATCCTTTGCGTCGATAGTCACGCCATCGCCATCCTTTATATCACCCTGAAGTATCTTTATCGCAAGTCCATCTTGTAACCTTTTCTGGATGACTCGCTTCAACGGGCGTGCGCCAAAGACCGGATTATATCCTTCAATTGTCAGAAGCTCTTTGGCGGCGTTGGTTAACTCAAGAGTTATGCCATGCTCAGCGACTCGCTTCTGCAAATGGGTGACTTGAATGTCAACAATTTTTTTGATGTCCTCCATGCTTAATCGGTTAAAGACCACTACCTCGTCGACCCGGTTTAAGAATTCAGGTCTAAAGTTGAGCTTCATCACCTCATCAATCTTCTGTTTTAACGCGTCCGGATCAACTACTTCTTGAATATATTGCGAACCTAAGTTGGACGTCATGATAATGATGGTATTTTTAAAATCAACCGTACGCCCTTTGCCGTCGGTTAGCCGACCGTCATCTAAGATTTGCAAGAGAACGTTAAAGACATCTGTATGTGCCTTCTCAATCTCATCGAGCAGGATGACCGAATATGGCCTTCTTCGCACCGCCTCAGTAAGCTGGCCGCCCTCGTCGTAACCGACATATCCTGGAGGAGCACCTATTAGTCTTGATACTGTGTGCTTTTCCATGTATTCAGACATATCAATCCTGATCATCGCCCGCTCGTCGTCAAAGAGAAACTCCGCTAAAGCTCGGGCAAGCTCGGTTTTTCCCACGCCGGTTGGGCCAAGGAAGATAAGCGAGCCTAAGGGACGATTTGGGTCCTGTAAGCCGGCACGTGCCCGTCTTATCGCATTAGAGACCGCCGAAACCGCCTCGTCCTGGCCAATAACCCGCATATGCAGACGGTTTTCCATATTAATTAGCTTCTCTATTTCGCCCTCCATGAGACTTGATACTGGGACGTTCGTCCACTTGGAGACAACCTCTGCAATATCCTCCTCATCAACCTCTTCTTTGAGCATTTTCTGATTTTTCTGAAGTTCAAGGAGACGCTGGTTCTTATTATCGAGTTCTTGCTCAAAGGAAAGAATATCCCCGTAGCGAAGCTTTGCAGCCAAAGCCAGATCACCTGAGCGCTCTGCATTGGTTGCATCGGTTTTAGCCTGCTCGATTTTTTCTTTAAGCGTCCGAATCTCCTGGATTATACTTTTCTCGTTATCCCAGTGGGCACGCATGTTAAAGACTTTCTCTTTAAGATCGGCCAGCTCCTTTTCGATGCTGGCAAGTCTCTCTAAGGCAGCCTTGCTTTTGTCGTTTTTGAAAGCTTGCCGCTCTATCTCAAGCTGCTTGATCCTGCGCTCAACCTCATCTATCTCAGTCGGCACAGAATCTATCTCGATTCGAAGTCGCGAGGCCGCCTCATCCACTAAATCGATTGCCTTGTCTGGCAGGAACCTGTCTGTAATATAACGATTGGATAAAACTGCAGCAGCCACCAGCGCCGAGTCGGTTATGCGAACACCATGATGTATCTCATATCGCTCTTTAAGACCACGAAGGATTGCTATTGTATCCTCAACCGATGGCTCGCCGACAAGAATCGGCTGAAACCTTCTCTCAAGAGCCGCGTCTTTTTCAATATACTTGCGGTACTCATCAACCGTGGTTGCGCCGATTGCCCGAAGCTCGCCTCGGGCTAGAGCCGGCTTAAGCAAGTTCGCGGCATCGACCGCTCCCTCTGCGGCACCCGCTCCAACAAGCGTGTGAAGCTCGTCTATAAAGAGAATTATCTCACCTTCCGCCGACGTAACTTCTTTTAGAACTGCCTTTAGGCGATCTTCAAACTCACCACGATACTTTGCGCCGGCAATCAAGGCACCTAAGTCGAGCGCGGCAACCCGCTTGTCCTTTAGTCCCTCCGGGATATCCCCACTTATAATTCTTTGCGCTAAGCCTTCCGCGATTGCGGTCTTGCCAACACCGGGGTCACCGATTAGAACCGGATTGTTTTTAGTGCGCCTCGAGAGCACCTGGATGATCCGGCGAATCTCGTCATCCCGGCCGATGACTGGATCAAGTTTTCCGATACGGGCCAAGCGGGTTAAGTTGCGGCTGTACTTTTCTAGTGCCTGGTACTTTTCCTCCGGGTTCTGATCAACTACCCTCTGGCTCCCCCGTACATCAACTAGTACCTTCAGGACCGCGTCTTTGGTTATTCCAAAGGAGCGCATTATCTTGGAAGCAGCGCATTCACTGGCCAGCATTGCAATTAAAAGATGCTCCGTGCTTACGTACTCATCCTTCAACTGCTCGGCTTCAACAAATGCGTTATCTAAAACTTTTTTTAGTTCAGGAGCAATATATGAAGCCGCAGTAGCCCCGGAAACTTTCGGACTTTTGGCAAGCTCCATGCTAATTTGGCTTTTGATCGCCTCCGGGTCGACACCTAACTTTTGCAGTATTGGAATTACAACCCCGTCTTTTTGCTCAAGCAGGGCTAAAACCAAATGCTCCGACTCAACCTGCTGGTGACCTTGGGACTCAGCCAGCTTCTGGGCCTCCCCTAAAGCCTCTTGTGATTTTATAGTAAACTTATCCAGTCTCATTTTCGTCAATCCCTAGTTCTTTTTAGATTTACGCAAAACAATCCGGCCGCGGGATATCGGAACAAGCGCGCTTCTCTGCACTTTTTCCAATTCCTTGTCCAGACTCTCCTGTAAGCTCGCAACTCTCTTGTCAAGTTCCGACATAATCCCTTGCAGTTGCTCAATCTCATCCTGTAGCTCAAATATCTTGCAAACGCCCGCAAGATTTATCCCTAACTCCTGTGTGAGTATTTGTATTAACTTCAAGCGGTCTACATCACGCTGGGAGTAAAGACGCGTACTCCCCTTAGTGCGCTTTGGCGATATGAGCTTTTTTCGTTCATATATCCTAAGCGTCTGCGGATGCATTCCGGCAAGTTTTGCCGCAATGCTTATCATATAGACCGGCTCGTCATACACTTCTTCTCACTCCAAATCCTACGGGTCAAAAGCCCGCTATATTACCTATTTCTTAAAAATGCGCCTTGGGTTATCGTTTCGACTCTCGGCAAACCTTATCAAGAGCTCCTTCTCGCCGGGAGAAAGATCTTTCGGCACCTTGATGTGAACAACGGCAAGCATATCACCCTGTCCCGTCCCTTTAAGTTTCGGGGCACCCTTACCACGTAGTCTAAACGTCTGGCCATCCTGTGTCCCGGCCGGAATTTTTAAAGAAACGCTCCCATCGGTTGTAGGGATCTCGATACTTGCACCAAGCGCCGCCTCGGTAAATGTCACCGGAACATCCAGTAGGATGTCGCTCTCACTTCGCTTAAAGAATGGATGAGGGGCTAACTTAGTTACCACATAAAGATCTCCCGGAGGCCCGCCATTTTTGCCAGCGCTGCCTCTTCCCTTAAATTTAATTTTGCTGCCATCGGATACGCCGGGCGGGATTCTTACTTTCTCGGTCGCGTTATTTACTAACAACTGGACAGTTTTTCCTTTAAGGGCCTCATCAAAAGTTAGTTGCACGTTATAGATTATGTCGTCTCCCTTTACTACACGTGCACCCGCTCTTCTCCCCGCACCGGAGCCAAGTAGGTCAAAAAGATTCCCGACGCCCCCAAAGGAGAAGTCTCCGGCATAGCCAGAAAAATCCCCGGCGTAACCTGAGAAGCCCCGGCTGCCAAAACCACCCACGCCTTGCCCACTAAAGAAGCGGCCCATCTCATCGTACTCTTTACGCTTCTTTGGGTCTTTTAAGACCTCGTAGGCCTCGCTTATCTCCTTAAATTTCTCCTCTGTCCATTGCTCGCTCTTATTCGCATCCGGATGGTATTTGCGCGCAAGCTTTCGGTAAGCATCTTTTATCTCTTTTTGAGTTGCGCTTCTTCCAACCCCAAGAACCGCATAATAATCTTTATATGTCCTGCTTGAGCTCATATCTCTCACCCTGAACAAGCCAATAGCCAATGAGATTGCCACGTCACTCGCTTCGCTCGTTCCTCGCAATGATACTTATATTGGCTCTTGGCTAACCCACACTCTAGACCCACAAAACATTGGCTATTTGGCTGACCTTCAGTCTAGACCCACTTATTTAGCAACAGTTACCGTCGCCGGACGGAGGAGTCTACCTTTAAGGGCATACCCCTTTTGCATTACCTCAACGATGGTATTCTCCTCATGATCATCGCTCTCAACTTGCATAACGGCTTCATGACGCTGTGGATCAAACAACTTGCCTGTAGGATCGATTACCTCAACGCCTTCCCTCTCAAGAATTCCCTGAAGCTGCGAGTAGATCAGCTCAACCCCCTCAAGAAGCTTTGTCCCCTCGTTTTCGATCCTATCTATACCAATCGCCCGCTCTAAGTTATCGATTACCGGCAGAAGCTCTAGGATTACGGTCTGGGATGCATATTGGACTATCTGTTCCTGTTCCTTCACCATTCGCTTGCGGTAGTTTTCCATCTCCGCCTGCATTCTCTTTAAGGTATCCAGGTATTCCGCCGCCTTAGCCTCTGTTTCATCTAGCCTTTCTTTAAGTTCTTCATGAAGCTTTTTATAATCCTCATGCGCTGTCTCAGCAGCTTGCAGCTGATTGTCATCTTGTTTCTTTACGTCTAAGTCACCATCTATAATTTTATCTTTTGCCAACGAGATCACCTCAAAGTCGCCGGGAAGTGGCGGGTTTTAAACAATTTATGACTCTCCCTCTATACGGATCTTTATCTGCCTTGGCTTTTCTTCTTCAGCCCTAGGCAAAGTAATTTCGAGCACTCCCTCAGCAAAGACAGCTTTAACATCCTCGACCTTAGCCTTTGCCGGGAGCTGGATAACTCTTTTAAACGAGCCGTAACGCTGCTCCATGCGGTAGTAATTATCCTCTTTTACTTCCTCTTTAATCTTTCGCTCACCCCGAATCGACAGGGTGTCGTCAACCACGGATATATCAACGTCTTCGGCCTTAATGCCGGGTAGCTCAGCTCGCACTACGAGTGCGCCATCCCGTTCAAACATATCGATTGCCGGAATCCAAGCTGCCGAACGGATTCCCCGGCCCTCTGGACTGAAGACCTTCTCAAACACTCTATTAAGCTCCTGATGCATAGACACTAAGTCATTCCACGGGTCCCATTTCAGAATTGCCACAACAAACCACTCCTTACAAACACGCCAACTTCCCGGTTTCAGATACCAGAAACAAGACCGGGCCTTCGGCTCTTCAGAAACAAGATTTCAACCCACATCCTAGACCTTCATCTCTGGTTTCTTTTCTCTGTTTTCTTGTTTCTGATTTCCGGTCTCTTGTTTCTGTTTTCTAGTTTCTAGTTTCTCCTTCTTCGTTTACTACTTCGTAGTCAGCATCGACAACATTGTCACCCTGCCCATTGGCAGAAGTATCGCCGCCATCTGCTGTGCTTGTTGCCTGCTGCGAGTAAACCGCCTGGCCGATCTTGTACGACTGCTGCAGAAGATCCCCATGCGCCTTCTTTATCCTCTCGATATCGGAGCCTTTAAGCGCATCTTTGACCTCGGCGATAGCTTTTTCAATCGCCTCTTTGTCGGCCGGCGTAAGTTTGTCCCCCACATCTTTTAGTGTGCGCTCAGTCGTGTATGCGAGGTTGTCGGCGTTGTTTCTGACCTCGGCCTCCTCACGTCTTCTGTGATCCTCCTCCGCATGGGCTTCAGATTCTTTGACCATCCGGTCGATCTCGTCTTTGCCGAGTGCAGTCGCGCCGGTAACTGTGATCCGCTGCTCTTTTCCAGTGCCCATATCCTTTGCGGACACATTTACAATACCGTTGGCATCAATATCAAAGGTTACCTCGATCTGCGGCACACCGCGCGGTGCCGGTGGGATATCCACCAGGTGGAAACGCCCCAACGTCTTGTTGTAAGCCGCCATCTCACGCTCGCCCTGCAATACATGGATCTCAACGGATGTCTGCCCATCAACCGCCGTCGTAAATAGCTCACTCTTCTTTGTTGGGATAGTCGTGTTTCTCTCGATCATCTTGGTAAAGACGCCACCCAGGGTCTCGATACCAAGAGAAAGCGGAGTAACGTCGAGAAGAAGAATATCTTTTACCTCGCCCATCAGAACACCAGCTTGGATTGCGGCACCTACCGCAACGACCTCATCCGGGTTGACACCCTTATGCGGCTCTTTGCCGGTTAGCTTTTTAACCATCTCTTGAACCGCCGGCATCCTGGTCGATCCACCAACCAGGATAACATGGTCGATGTCGGCAGATGAGACGCCCGCATCTTTCATCGTCTGTTCAACCGGCTTACGGCACCTATCAAGCAAGTTAGCCGTCATTCTTTCGAACTCCGACCGGGAGAGCGTCATATCCAGGTGCTTCGGACCTTCAGCATCCGCTGTAATAAACGGCAGGTTGATACTGGTAGAAAGTGTTGTTGAAAGCTCCATCTTGGCTTTCTCTGCTGTCTCTTTAAGCCTCTGCATTGCCATTTTATCGGCCCGCAGGTCGATACCATTTTTGGCTTTAAAGTCGTCGGCCATCCAATCGATTATCTTCTGATCCCAGTCATCGCCGCCAAGGTGGTTATCACCGGCAGTTGCGCGAACTTCAAAGACACCGTCACCAATATCCAAAATGGAAACATCAAACGTACCGCCGCCCAGGTCAAAGATCAAAATCGTCTGGTCATGCTCTTTATCAAGACCGTAGGCCAGTGCAGCCGCCGTCGGCTCATTAATAATTCGCAAAACCTCAAGGCCGGCAATTGTGCCTGCATCCTTTGTCGCCTGGCGCTGGGCATCCTCAAAATACGCCGGCACTGTGATAACTGCCTGCGTTATTTTCTCGCCAAGATACGCCTCGGCATCCCTTTTTAGTTTCTGCAGGATAAATGCCGAAATCTGCTGCGGGGTATAGTCCTTTTCGTCGATTTTAATTTTCCACTTGGTACCCATCTCGCGCTTTACCGATTTTATCGTGCGGTCTGGGTTGGTGATCGCCTGACGTTTTGCAACCTCCCCAACAAGTACCTCGCTGGTCTTAGAAAACGCCACGACCGATGGGGTGACCCTGCCGCCCTCGGCATTGGCGATAACTTTTGGATCGCCAACCTCGAGAATAGCCATACATGAGTTGGTTGTTCCGAGGTCAATCCCCAAAGCTTTAGCCATTGTTCAACACTCCTTACGCTTTAGTTTAATCTCAGTATAAAATCTAAGCGTGTCATTGTCAAGTTTTATTATAGAGTTATTATTATACTTATCGACATTTTATGCGCTATTTTTATACCCTAGCGGTTAGGAAGTGGCATATACTATAATATGCCACTTTTAACCCATAATTTGTAAATGCTTCTTTTTAGACCCTTTACAAGCCGGAGGTAGTTTTGTATAAGTGGTATAGCAAAATTTACAGATCGGCTATAAGGAGGATTTGTATGCCAAGACCCCTAATCAACGAGGATGAATGTACGGGATGTGGAATATGTATAGATAGCTGCCCAAACGGTGTGCTTGAACTTATTGATGACGTCGCCAAAGTCCTCAATGAGGACGACTGCGATGGCTGTGCAACCTGTATGGAAGAATGTGTGATGGAGGCAATACCAGAGATAGAAGAGAATGGTACTGTAAATTCTTAGTAGGCAAGTGTGGGCTTGCAAAATAGATCAAGACCTCACATTATCTCGTTTAGAACCAGTAAACATGATAAGGAGGTCTTGATATGCACCATAGTATCAATTCTATTT
>JAJYQA010000010.1 GCA_021794835.1 Actinomycetes bacterium
CTGACCAAGCTTTAGGTAGTTGAATCTCTTTGTAGAGGTTTTCAATGGCCCGTTCGGCGTCTTCTTCAGAGATGTATTTTTGTTTGCAGGTACTATCTGGTCTCTTTTGGCCAAGGCAGTAGAAGTAAGTATATTCTCCTTTGGCAAGGGTAGAGGACATCCGAGAGCCACATTCACCGCAATAAAGTGTTCCTTTAGATAGTGGGGGTGTTTTCTTTTTCGCTCACCGGCCTGGTCCCGGATTCTTAAGACCCCTTGCACTTTCTCGATTAGCCTTTTGTATTATGCCTTTCTTAACCTCGCTCGCTAGGTTAGCAGAATAAAACTCAGCTATTAAAGCATGCATACCCTCAATCAAGCGTCCTGATGCAGAATCTTCGATATATTCAACGACTAAGACCAAAGAGCGTCTTTTCTTCTTAAAATGGCTTTAATGGCAACATGGTCTTCCCAGTTGCGGGCTAAGCGGTCTATCTTGTGGACGATAACGGCATCAATGTTCAAGTCTTTCTTTATGCGAGCGAGCATCTCTTGAAGCTGAGGTCTATCTGCTGAACGAGCCGATTCACCTTTGTCGATATATTCATCAATAAGATTCCAGCCTCTTTCTCTGATATACCGAACACAAGTCTCTTTTTGCGCTGCTATTGAGTAGCCTCTTTTTCATCGGTTTGGGCTTGTTCTTTAGTTGATACACGTAAATAAACGAGGCAGTTCATAGCTGTTCCTTATTTCTTCTTATAAACGTCTCTTCGGCGGATAACATGAAGATGGATTTCGCTGCCGACAACGTCATAACGCAGGCGCCAATCGCCAATTCTAAGTCGCCACTGGCCAACTTCCACGTTACGAAGATTTTTAATATTTGGGGTAGGGTGAGGGTCTTTTTTAAGCTCCAAAAGAGCCTTTTCAACCTTAGGCTTCATATCAGCCGGAAGTTTTTCAAGGTCTTTTAAGAACGTTCTTGACGGGACAAGTCGGTATTGTTTACTCATTTTACTCGGCTCTTAGCAGCTTAAAGATATCTTCTTCAGTTCCGACCTCGCCGAGCTCGTGTTCTTTCTTGCTTGTCTCAAGCGCACTTTGAAGCTCAGCGTCAGCTATCTCGGCATTAATGTCTACCAAGTCAACGTAGTCCTCAGGGCTTATAATAACGGCAGCAACTTTACCTCTTCTTTTAACAAAGAAGGTGGAGTCCTTCTCGCGGATTTCGTCGAGAAGCTGCCCAAAATGGACTCTAGCGTCTGCTGCATCAATTGTTTTACTCATACGTTTTTCCTTTCTGATGTTAATCCCCCCTTTAATTAATCAATTAATGTATACTCTCATTTTCCCATATCGGTACTTTTGGTCAATAGTTTTATTAGTAGACTTTTAATCTGATCAGATTAAAAGTCTGCGGCATTTACCAAATGGTATCTATGAAAAGGGGCGCCGTCAGTATAGGGCCTTAAATGATGCAAACTTCTTGTAATGCCCCTTGTCATTACTATAGCTGTCCGTTGCTGTACCCCATAACAGTACCCTTTATAAGCAATCTCCGGGATTGCTTTGCTCACAATGACAGTCCGGGGTTGCTTCACCTATCTACCACTTTGCTGTTGCAGGGAGCCTGGCCAAAAACAATGCAAAAGAAATTGCGGAGGCCTATTCCCGGCTAATGAACTAATGAACCGAACAAGAAAAACAGGGGTCGTATGCACGGATCAGCTCCTCGCAGCGCATGGTTATTGTTTCGTTATCCAGATGGCTAATCTTTGGAAGGAGAAGGTTTAAATCTTTCTCGATGTTAAAGGCGTTATGCGCTGTTGGCGTAACGATATCCGCCTTCTCGATTACTCCATTTTTTGAGACGCGGTAATAATGGTAAAGAAGGCCACGCGGCGCCTCGGTTATTGCACCGGCCTCTCCTCCTTTTATGGTATAGACTGACTTTTCTTCCTTTGGGTGAAGACCGCCGACCAAGCCGATACAATCTTCTATGCCGTCTACTATTTCGATTGCTTGGGCCAAGTTGTTTAAGTATGGGTTATAATTTGGGACCTTGAAACCAACCTCGTTTGAAATCGTCTTGGCATCGTTAGAGAGAAGGTCAAAATTCTGGTTTATTCTTGCCAGCGCGCCGACCATAAAAGAGCCTTTCCCGTCCAGGCTTGAATATTTGGAGTTGGTGTAGGAAAGCTGCCGCTCGGTAAAATGGCTGCGATATTCGTCTTCAGATATATCGAGACCGGAGGTTGTACACAATCGCCCCTCGTTGACGGGATAGATATCTTTTCCTTTTAAGGACGTATAGACGTTTTTACTGTGAAATTCCGGGATCGGCAGGCTACTTATAAATCTTACAGTTTCCAGGGCGTCGTTTTTTATTTCTTTCAGGCTATCGGCCGCCTTTAAGAGGTTTTTCCGCGAGGGGATGTAGGTAAAGCCGCCAAAAATTGCGGTCATTGTGTGCAGTGCTCGACCGCCGATTACCGTGGTTAAGTTATTGACCGCAGTCTTCATCCTGAGAAATCGCTTGAAAATCTTAGGGTGCTCCTGCGTAACCGGGATTATGCTGTCGTATCCCATATAGTCGGGAGCGGCGAGCATGTAAAGATGGACTATGTGGCTTGCTACGATTTGGCTGCGGGCTAAAATACGGCGCAAGATTTTTGTTTGCTCGCTTACCGTAACACCGGTAGCCTTCTCCAGAGCCCTTAGCGCTGTTGTCATATGTGATACAGGGCATATACCACATATTCTTGAAACGAGGTCGTGCACTTCGTAATACATCCTGCCGATAAGAAAGCCTTCGAAAAACCTCGCCGGCTCCCATATATTAAATTTAAGTTCCTTTACCTCGCTATCTAAGACGAGCGCGTATATCCCGGCTTCTCCCTCAGTCCTTGCTAGATAATCAACTTTAACTTGTTTTTCAAGCGGCTTTCCGGTGGTAATACGGCGTTTTTCTGCCATAGTAAGCTCTAGCTCCTTCGCTAAATTCAGCGCTCAACCCTGCATACTCGGTAAAGCGCATCTCGATATCTTTTGCGCTAAATCCTTTTCCCATAAAGGTGCGAACCATCTCTGGGATGTTGGAATTGCTCATCGGCCCCCGGCATCCAAAACAGGCCCGCATATTTGATGTGCAAACGGCCCGACAGCCGGCTCTTGTTACCGGCCCCAAACACATGCCCTCCTGCACACCTTCACGCATAAGCAGAATGCAAATATTGTTTCTAAGCTTGCATTCAACACAAACCGGATGTCCTCTAATATATGGGCTTTTATCAGCGGCAACCGATCTTATCAGTTCCATAAACTCGACTTCATCAATCGGACATCCCCGCAAATGATAATCAACCTTTACAAACTCATCGATCGGGCTTACCTTTATGGAACTTACAAGAAGGGGGTCGGGATAGACATTCTCTTCAACGGCTCGCTCAGTTTGCCAGTTTTTAATAGACGGGATGCCGCCGTGAGCTGCGCAAGCCCCAAAAGCAACCAGAACCTTTGCTTGGCTGCGTATTGCTTTTAGCTGCTCGATGTGCTCAGGTGTGCTAACGCCACCTTCAACAAAAGCGAGTTCGTAGGGCTCTTCGAGCTCCTTTCGCATAGCCATTTTAAAATAAACAAAGTCGAGAAGTTCTAAGGTTTCCGGGAGCTGATGAAAGAAATAAAGCAACGCAAACTGGCATCCCGCACAGCACGTGAACTTGAAGAGTGCAGTTTTAACTTTATCGTTGCTGTTAACGCTTGCCGTCAATTTAACCTCCGTTCGTTTTAGGTCCAGGGTCCGGGCCGGGGGTTTTTTTAAGTTCATTTCCCCCTGGTCCCCAGCCCCTAGCCTCTGGCCCCTACGAAATTGCTGTCAAGAGATTATGCGGTAGGGCTTTTACTTCGGGATAAGAAAAGACGGGGCCGTCTATGCAAACATACTTAGGCCCGATCATGCAGCGACCGCACTTTGCCATGCCGCATTCCATGCGCCGTTCAAGTGACGCAAATATATTTTTCTCGGCAAATCCTCTTATGATTAGTGAGCGGGCAATAAAGCGCATCATAATTTCGGGCCCGCACATAAAGGCAAATGCATTTGACGGATCGATCCTTGAAAAACCAAGCAGATTAGTGACAACCCCTTGCTCATATGGCCATTCGATCCCCTTAGGCACTTCATCGACCGTCAAAAAAAGTCTCATATTAGGGACTGCCCGCCAGTTACCGTACTCGCTTGTGAAGATAAGGTTATCCGGCTTGCGAGAGCCGTACATAATTTCAATCTCTCCAAAATCATCTCTTTGCTCTGCAACAAGGTTGATCAGGCCGCGAAGTGGGGCAAGGCCGACCCCCCCGGCAACAATTACAATATCTTTGTTTTTTACAGAATCAACCGGCCACCCATTACCGTAAGGTCCTCTTACGCCAACTGTGCTTCCTATGCTTAGCCTATCAAGTGCCTTTGTAAGGCTGCCGACAAGACGGATTGTATGCTCAAATTTATTCCTTTGCAGCGGTGAAGAAGTTATCGAGAAAGGCCCTTCTCCGATGCCAAGCAGCGATATCATATTAAACTGCCCCGGAATGAACTCCAGGCCGCGCTTTTGCTCGATAAACTCCAGGGTATATGTTTTTGTTTCGGCCGTCTCCTGCCGGATACCAGTTATTACTGCCGGCTCGACAATATAGGGATTTTTCATGCTATTACGCCCCCGGGCCTTTCTATACCTTCGTATCTTTCCGACGGCTCCATCAAGTCAGTGACGATTTCTACCGGGTCGGCAAGCGAAGTTATCCGGCCCCGCCTTTCAGGCCAGGATGGGCACCAGCGAACACAGCGACCGCATCCAACACAGCCCGTCAAACCGTATTGCTGCTTCATCCAGGATAGTTTGTGTATTGTTCTATGTTTGAAGCGGTCGATTCGAAGGCGCCTGAAATTAGCATGAAAGCCGACCTCGGCAAATTCTAATAGCTGGCACGAATCCCACTCCGAGCGTCGAACACCTATACTTCTGCTTGGCATGACCTCGTCTCTTATGTCAAAGCAGTAGCAGGTTGGGCAGGCAATAGTGCAGTTACCGCATGAAAAACAGGCATCCGAGTTTGGCACCCATGCCGGATGATTAAATCGCTCTTTTAAGAACCGATGTAAATCATCGGGAGCAACCGGCAGTTTTTTCTTAGTAGCAGCCCGTGCGGCATTAAGTCTTACGGCTTTCTCGTTTAGATGGTCTTGCGTTGCTTTGGGAAGGTTTAATACCGCAACTACATCCTCTCCCTTTGGGCTTCCAACTTCTAGAAGATAGCCGTCAGAAAGCTCTGTTATAAGTAGATCATAGTTTGAGTAAAGCTCGGGCCCCGTATCCCAGGATGTACAAAAACTTTCCCCCGCAACTTCGGTACAGTTTGCGGCTACAATTAGAGTGTTTTCACGCCTTTTCCAATAGTAGGGATCGATAAGTCTGCCTCCAAATACCCGGTCTAGTGCAAGTATTGAGTTTACATCGCAAGGGCTGATACCAAAAAGGGCGATTTTCTCAGCAAGCTCGGGTTCTTTTATTTGAAAGCCATTACCGAATTTAAAAGAGTAAATATCCTGCCAAACCGGCTGCAATATGTGTTTTGCTGGCAGCATGGTAACGGCGCAACCCATATATGGGTTGCTTTTCGGATCAATTTTTTGCCAGGCATATTCTCCGTCTTTGGCAAGTGGGCCATATGTAAGGTGTTTTTGCAGTACCGCTTCAATAAGAATGTCTAAATTTTCTAGTCTTAGCGCTGATTTGGATTTCACCACAAGTTCATCCTTTTTAAGCAGCTCCCGTTACAGTGGACCAAACATCGGGCAGGCCCCGCCAAACTTCTTGCACGAGTTCGTCGTAATTTTTAACTGCAAGCTCGTATAGCCTGGCGTTTTCTATGGCAACTGCCGTGTGACGGGCAATTGCCTTAAGAAGCTCTTTTTCCTCGTCAGGAAAAATATGTGGCTCTGCGGTATACACCCGCAGCACACCGATTGTCTTATTTTTGATAAACATTGGGGCGGCCATGACCGAGACTATTCCTTCTCGTTTTGCCTCTTCCGGATACCTCCACCTCGGGTCGCCGGTTACATCGGTTATTGTTACCACTTCTCCCTGCAGGACCTTTTGATCTATCGGGCTTCTTTCGATCTCCACCGGATCTTTTTTTAAGTAGGCATCACTTAAACCGTAGGCGGCTGCGCGTTTTAAAATTTCTCCTGTCTCGTCAAGTAGGCGAATAGAGCTGGCTTTCGCGTTTGTAGCTTCAGCAGCGTATTTAACAATGGTCTGCAGAATAGTCGGGAGGCTGCGTGCCGAGATCAACGACCCACTTATTTCAAGCAGGTCAAGGCAGTGTTCCTTTTCTAAAACCATTTTCGCTCCTTTGGAAAATGCATTTACGTATTTTTCTTTGATACCCAAGAAAGTTTAGTGCCAAAACGAAGCGAAGATCTTTGGCGTATGGGGCGTGTATAGGTTGATCAGCCGTTGGATCAGCACGGATATTATGCCTATATTTAAATTAACGGAATTTTGAGTATTTGGAAGAACGTCCCAGCTAGTTTAAAATACAGGGATGGATAAGCATCAAATCGGCAATTTAAGTAAGAGAGAAATTCAAGCTTTGGTGCATGAGTATCGCTCGATGATTAAAGAGTTCTTAGTGCTTACCAAGGCATTTCCAAGGCCCGAAGATTTAAGTAATCTGCACTATTGGCATGTGCGTCTCCCGGCATCTTCTTCCTTTATAGATTCCGATAAGGTTCCGATATCTATCCGCAGATTATGCATACAAGCGCTAATAGATCGCGTGCAATATCTTATTGACATAAGGCCCAAATCAAAAGCTAGCACTCGCGTTATTGCTGAAATTAACCTTCCCAAGCTGTCAAATTCGGGGATTATCATCTTTTTCGATGTAGGTTACTTTGATAAGCTTTTTAATCGAGATATTAAATATCAAGGATGGCTACCACTATCCGCATGTAGGAGCTTGGAGAAGGAATGGGTTGTAAGCGTGCCGGATAAATTATCGGTAGAAGGATTTCAGGAAGAAATTAGCAATGAAGGTTTTATTTATAGGCGTGAGTTCTGGTTTGCTGGTGAGCTAGCTATTCATATCTTACGTGATCGGACATAATGGATGGTCTCTATTTCCAATCTTTCTTCACTAGGAACATATGTATTTACGTCATTGCGTTAATAAACGCATTGTTCAAGGTGATCTTGCTACGCGAATTTTAACTATAACCAAGGTTAATTAGGTAATTATTTAGCGGGGTATAAGAAATAAACGAGTGTACTGACCTGATACTGCTCATTTGAAACGAGGTGTACTTCCAGCGTTGTTTTTGCAAGATGCGCTTTCTGTAGGCGCCATGCTTCATAACGGCCGTTACAGAATAGAGAGCGTACTTGGCTGTGGTGGTTTTGGCGTTACCTATCAAGCAATCCATATGCATCTAAAGATGCCTGTGGCAATTAAAGAATTTTATCCACAGGATTATCTAAAAAGGGACAAAGCATCCAGTAAGGTCCTCATAGCCGACCATGAAAAGCAGGTCTATGAAAAAGGTCTGCAGCATTTCTTGAACGAGGGGCGGATATTAGCAAGGCTTAACCACCCTAATATTGTCAGGGTATTTGATTATTTCTCTGAGAACGGAACTGCATACCTTGTGATGGAGCTTATCGATGGCGTGACGTTAAAAGATGAGATGCAGGGCAATGGGGGTTCCTTAGACGAAAAGAGGGTGCGGGCGGTCTTCGAAAGATTAGTTAATGCGCTTGGGGCAGCCCATGCGGCAGGTATTTTTCACCTCGATATCAAACCCACCAATATTCTAATTGCTCGCGATGGAAGAATCATACTAATAGATTTTGGATCGGCTAGGTATCGGTTAAGAAGTAGCGCAACGCAGATGTTTTCTCGCGAGTACGCTGCTCCCGAGATTATAGCTGGTGGCGATATTGGACCGGAGAGCGATATCTTCGAGTTGGGAATGGTGTTGCACGAGATGTTAACCGGAGAGCTTCCGCCGCCTGCATCTACCCGTATGCAAAATGATGATTGGACGCCGAAAGGCTTGGAAGAGCCGTGGAGTAGTTTGCTGGCCGCATCATTACAGCTAGATCAAGAGAAACGGCCGTCAGATATTCGGATGCTTCCTGATATCTGGAGAACCCAAACAGCCGCTGAATTGGCAACGACCATTAGGATTGAGCCATCACCAACTCAAATTCATAGGGAGGTAGCGCAAAAGAGGCAGACAGCAGCAATGGTAAGGCCGAATTTGATCCCCGCATTTAAAATACCTAAGATCGGCAATGCTTTGGCCCGGCGGTTAGTACGGGTGATATGGCATATGCTTGGTTTTCTTGTGGGTATACTTATTTTTGCTCTAGTACTTCAGGTTCTAGCTAGGGTTATGCCGATTGCTGTCGGGGCAGTAGAATCTAAAGCGCGTGAAGAAATTAGCACAATAGAATCAGGAGCAAGGGGAGTAGAATCTGAGGCGTATAAAGGCAGCGGTGTTTTTTTGTTTAATATAGGTTATTACGACAAAGCAGCCGATATGTTGCTAAAAGCTGTTGAACTTAACCCGAATGATGCTGATGCGTATGCTAAACTTGGGTGGGTTCGGTTAAATCAAGGCAGATTTGGTGATGCCTCATTAGACTTCAACCGGGCTCTTGCGCTAGACCCAAATAATAAAGACGCTAACTTAGGCCGTCAGTATTTATCGCGCTCCGGGCAAAACAGATAAAATATTGCCTTCCTGAACTCACGCGAGTCTTTTAATTCCGTTTTAATACTGTTTTTCATGTTTCGCTAATTATGCTGGATTCGTTTTGCCTAATCAACCGCCATATAGCCTCTATAAGCACGATTGCAAATCCAGTTACGGCTGCTGCCCGGTAAAGTACTGCCAATCCTGGAAGGTCAAGGGCCAAAAAATCCCGGACAGTAGGCATGCCGAGCACTATAGCAAGCGATCCAACCATCGCTGTGATAAGAAATATCCGCCAGAATGTCAAAGGACGTGCTACAATTGTGAGCACCCAAAAACCTATAAGTATAAGCACCAATGTTGCAACGGTACGGGCTTGGACAAGATTTACTTCGGGGTAAACCCGTGCTAAGGCGTAAGAGATAAGCGATGCCAGCGCGGCTACCGACCCGGCTGGGATAGTAAAGCGTAGCACCCGTGCGATAAATCCTGGATGATACCGCTTTTTGCTTGGCACAAGTGAGAGAAAGAGCGCAGGAGTCCCAATGGTAAGCGCATCTATAAGGGTTAGGTGCCGGGGGAGGAAGGGAAATGGCCAGCCGATTAAGACGATGATTACGGTAATGAGCGTAGCCCAAGCGGTTTTGGTGATAAAAAGGTTAGCAACTCGCTCAATGTTTGCGATAACTCGGCGTCCTTCAGCTACTACGTTTGGTAACGTGGCAAACCTGCCGTCAAGGAGGATGATTTCGGCGATAGATCTGGTAGCTGCGGTTCCCGAACCCATAGCGATCCCCAAATCTGCATCTTTAAGAGCTAACACATCATTTACTCCATCTCCTGTCATGGCGACCACATGGCCTTTAGATTGAAGTGCCTTTATCATCATCTGTTTTTGCTGTGGGGTTACCCGCCCAAAAACTGTCCGCTCGTCCACGATGTCGGCTAAACTTTTTAGATCTTTAGGGAGCCGGCGGGCATCAACGGGCTCACCGACATTTGCTACACCGGCTCTTGCAGCTACCGAAGCAACAGTATCTGGATTATCCCCCGAAATTACCTTAATTGCCACGCCTTGCTCATCGAAGTAGCGCAGGGTAGTTGCAGCATCTGGGCGTACCTTTTCTTCGAGGATAACGAGGGCGGCCGGCTTGAGGTCGCTTGGAAGGATTTCATCTTTAAGGGTGGCATTACTCTTCGAAAGCAAGAGGACCCGCAATCCCGATTCTGCAAGCGCAGTAACGCGCTTGAGCACTGGATTACCAAGGGTTGTCCCAGCAAGAAGAACCTCGGGGGCACCAAGTATCCAAGTCCCATATCTACTAAAGCTCGCCCCGCTCCATTTTCGAGCCGATGAGAACGGGGCATAGCCGGTAACTTGCCATCCTTTAGGGGCCGGTAATGCTGCGGCAATAGCGCCAAGTGTTGGATTACGATAGGTGGCTTTAGCGGCGAGAGCGCCAAGAGCCTGCTCCGCTTCGGTTTCGGAATCCAATGCTTCGATTCGGTTAAAAGAAAGAATGCCTTCGGTTATTGTTCCGGTCTTATCAAGACATAAGGTATCCACCCGTGCTAATATTTCAACAGCTGCAAGTTGCTGTGTGAGCACTTTGCGCCGGCCAAGCGATACCACACTTACTGCAAAGGCCACACTTGTCAGTAAAACTAGTCCCTGGGGGATCATCCCAATAATACCGGCAGCTGATCCGGAGACCGCATCCCGGAGGGAAATATTGGACTTAAGCTGGCTTGCAAGTAAAAGGAGCGCGGTGGGAATAATGATCCATGTTATGTAGCGAAGAATGATATTAATACCGCCTTGAAGTTCCGAGTTCGCGGGACTAAAACGGCGGGCCTCGGACGCGAGCTTTTGCGCATACGCGTTAGCGCCTATCTCAGTTGCCTGAAATTTGCCTGACCCGGCAACAATAAAACTTCCTGAGAGCACCCTATCGCCAGGAATTTTTGTAACGGGCTCCGATTCGCCGGTGAGAAGCGACTCATCTACTTCAAGACCTTCCGAGCTGAGAACCATTCCGTCTGCTGCTACTTGGTCCCCAGGTTTTAATTCTAATACATCACCTAAAACTACGTCCTCTAAAGGAATTTCATACTGTTTGCCGTCACGAACGACCAGTGCTTTTGGGGCGACCAGCAGGGATAACCGATCAAGGGTGCGTTTAGCTCGAATCTCTTGAATTACACCAATAAGGGTATTGCTTATAAGGACTAGGCCGAATAAGGCATCTCGAATCGAGCCAAAAAGAAGGATAATTACAAGCAAAGTGCCAAGGATGGCGTTAAATAAGGTAAAAACATTAGATTTAATGATCTCGGCATAAGTGCGGCTTGTTCTCTCTACTATCTTATTGGTTTCTCCGCGCTCGATCCGGTCCTTAACCTCAGCTTCCGTAAGGCCGTTAAGTTTGTTGTTTGCGTGCTTTATGGTCATTATACCTTCCATGGATATGTTGGTTGGTAGAGCTATGGATACATTCCATGGGTTATTATACCTATTGTCCGGTTTTTTTGCGTCGTGGAGACCACCTTGCGTGCCATCCGCCGCAAGTTCTTCAAGCATTTTTAAATTGCGCGCTACTAAAAGTTCAGTTATACTTGGTTCGTAGAGCTCGGAGCTATGTTAAACAGCTTGTAATATAGCCTGGCGCACACTTAAGTTCTACAAAATTCTAGATGAAAATTCGTATCCTACCGAACTATGTTCTAATTGCTTAAGAACAGGCCATAGGATTATTTAAAACAGGTTAAAGCAAGCGCTGTTATGCCAATGTTATAGGTAGGATGGTTGCTTATATGGGTGCGAGCTATAATCACGGTACTGCAAAAGACGAAGGTAGGGTGCCCCGTTTTGCCGGGTACCGCCTTATGGAATTTGCCCAAGTGAGCCGTGAAGCTTTACAAGAGGTTGCCGAGCTTCTCTTGCCTCGTGAGGAAGAAATCATCAATGCTTGGGTCGGGACTCAGTTCAGCGCATGGCCACCCCCCGCGTTTAGTAAGAGCGAACTTAAACAGATATTCGGTGGGGTTGTTCGCAACATGTTAAGCCGCATGAAGGCACGTGAGCCTGAGAAGTGTATCGAATACTTTGAGTTGGTCGGGACAAGCCTTGCGGCCCGGAACTTCCCGTATGAGGCGCTCATTATTAGCCTGCATTTTCTTGAAGAGAGCTACATGCCTTTTCTAATCGAGTCTCAATCAGAAAAGACGCTTGGCTGGCTGGTAGGGCTGGACGAGTTCCTTCACGTGGCGATTGCCACCATGGCTACATCTTATTTCCAGGAATATCGTAAGGAGTTATTGAATGAAGCTGAGGTTGGCCGGATCGTGCAGGAGGGATTACTGCCCGATGTCCCAAAATATGTCATAGGTTTGGAAGTAGCCTATATTTATATTGCACCTGGAGAGCAGACTAAAATTGGCGGCGATTTTGTCGATCTCTTTACGCTTGATTCAGGAGAAACAGCCTTTATCGTCGGCGACCTATCTGGGCATGGTATTGAGGCGGCTGTGGATGCCGCTATGCTTCGTTTTCAGTTCAAGAGTCTTATCTGGGAGAATTTAGATTTGGTGGATACTATGGCAAAGCTAAACCGAATGCTTGAATCGGAACTTCAAGGAAATCAGTTTGCGACAGCTCTTGCCGGTATATATAATGGCAAGGGTCACTTAAAGCTGGTGAATGCCGGGCACCCAACCCCGCTAATCTGCGATAGTGATTGTTATATGCTCGAGCCCGGCGGAGTTGCCCTTGCAATCGATAGGAAGTCGACATACTTACTTAACGAAGTCAAATTAGAAACAGATGCGGTTTTTGTTGCATATACCGATGGATTAATTGAGGCGCGCCGGAATGGCGAGTTCTATGGCGAGGAGAGGCTTATCGATAGTGTTTCTAAGATGCGCAAGGCAACAGCCCGCGACATTGCCGATTATCTATAGGGCGAGATTCTTCGCTTTTCCGCCGGGAAACTCAACGACGACGTAGCAATCTTAGTTTTAAAACGGCTCACCCGTGAGGCTTAGAAAAGGTTTTGACTGTTGCTTTAAGGTGATAATATCGCTGACTAATTACAGCCAAATGCAATCAAACCGATTGAGGCCAGCCACCAAAGAGCCATCCATCTCGACTTTCCTTGCTAATTTTGATATCATATCAACGCAGTTTAGGATATTTTGCAAGTTTACCTAGATATCTAAGTTTGGACAATGTCCTGTTAGGATAACTCTTCAAAATAAGAGATCAGGGGCCAGACTGGAATGTGGGTTAAATCTGGTTTCTGAAGGGTGCGGAGCACCGGTCCTGTTTCTAGTATCTGATTCTGCGGACGTAACTCAGTTGGTAGAGTCACAGCCTTCCAAGCTGTTGGTCGCGGGTTCGAATCCCGTCGTCCGCTCCATTTATTTTATTTGCGCCCGTAGCTCAGCTGGACAGAGCATCGGACTTCTAATCCGAGGGTCACAGGTTCGAATCCTGTCGGGCGTGCATAGTGTAAGCAGGAGAAACACAAGAAAACCGGGTCTAAAAATAACCCGGTTTTTCCTTTTGTCTAAGAAACGTCTAATACCACGAAGAAAAATTTTTAGCCATCATTAGTTCGAATCCTGTCGGGCATGGGAACGGACTGTCTGCAGTGCCAGCTAAAAGGTGACGGCCAGCAGCCGTGGAGCAGAGATTTTATGCAAAATCGGTTTTCCGAGCTACGGGTAAGGTAAAATAAAAAGCTGTGCCCCGGCCAGGGAAGCTTTCTACACCTACCTGGCCACCATAGGCTTCTACCAGGTTTTTGACAATGGCCAGGCCTAAGCCGCTACCTGAGGCTTGGCTTTTAGACCCCTTAACCCGGTAAAAGCGGTGCCAGACCAGAGGAAGTTCGGCTGTCGGAATACCGGGGCCGTTGTCGGTCACCGTAGTACGAACATAATTACCGGCCGGGCGGCAGTCCACGGTGATTTGCCCGCCAGGTGGCGTAAAGCGCAGGGCATTATCCACAAGATTTAAAAGAATTTGCAGCACCCGGTTAAAACTGGCTTCCACTGCAGGTAGGTTCGGGTCTATGGCCAGAGGCAGTTCTACCTGAGATTGCTCCAACTGGGGAGCTAGGCGCTGGCGCAACTCAGCTAGGCAAACGGCCATCTCCACCGGCTCTCGGGGTAGCTCTAGGGTGGCCGATTCCAGCCGGCTTAAATCCAGTAAGTCATTGACTAGGCCGCGCAGGCGTAGGGTTTCCCGCAGGATGATTTCCTGGTAGTGCTGGCGGGCGGTTTCCTCCTCCACGGTGCCGTCTAATAGGGCCTCGCTGTATCCCTGGAGGTAGGAAAGGGGAGTACGCAGTTCATGGGAGATATTGGAGATCAAATCCTGTCGCATATGCTCTAATTCCCTTTCCTTGGTCACATCATGCCAGATAAGAACCAAGCCAGTATATTCCGAATTTACGTATATGGGGGCGGCCTCCACGTCATAGATATGTCCGTCAACAGCGAACTCACCCTGCTCGCTGTGCTGACTTTCCCGGGCCCGATTAATGGCATCTTGCAGGGGTTTGGGCAGGTCTGCTTGCTGTATGGGCTGGTCCGGTTCCAAGCCCAGATGCCGGGCGGCAGCTTCGTTATAAAGGACGACCTCGCCGTGGCGGGTCAAAGAAATCACGCCATCTTCAATGCTGGCCAGAATATTGGTTAGCTGCTGATGCTCCTGCGCCATGGCCTGAAGATTGGATTGCATGGCGCCGGAAAGCTGATTGATGGAGCGGCTCAAAGAAGCAAGCTCGTCTCTAGAACGTATCTGTAATCTGGTGTTGTAATTACCTCTAGCCAAATTGCGCGCTGCTCGGTCCATTTCCAACACCGGAAAGGTGATGCGCCGGGCAATAAAAAAGCCGATGGGCAGAACCAGCAGGAAAGATAGCCCCAGTCCCCAGCCAATAGATTTAATTACCTCCGAGCCGATGCGTTCCAAGGAATTTAGCGGCTCAACGACAAAGGCACCACCGATGATATGTCCATTAGCCCGGATTGGGGTGGCTGCTTCCACAATTTCATAGGGTAAATATGGGCTATTACCGGTATGGGTGATATTCCGACCCTGGAGGATGCTGGCCATATCTTGCCTGGACATAACGGTAACCAGCCAGTTTTTGTTACGACTGGTGGCCACCAGCACTTTACCGTCACGGTTGGTGATGATCAGATCGTATTTTAATAGGTTGCCTAGGAAGGCCAGGTGCTGGGGTGCATTTTCCGGCCCGTCAGGCAGGGCAAAGTAGTTGGCCAAACTGTGGGCGGTGTCCATGAGTTCCTGATTTTCTTCCGCAGCGTAACCATAGTAAAAATTATGGGTGGCCCACGCTAGGATCAGCCCGAAGACAATTAGTATAATGAAGACCCAAGCGGCAAGGAAAAGCCAGACCTTCCCGACAAGGCTTTTAAATATCATTGCTAGACCTCAAATTTATAACCTACTCCCCAGACCGTACGGATATAAGAGAAGGGGGCTATAGCATTGAATTTCTCCCGCAAATTTTTAACATGGACGTCCACGGTATGAGAGTCGCCAAAATAGTCGCCAAAATAGTTTTCCGAATTGGTTTGGGCCATGACCTGCTTTCGGCTAAAAACGCGGCGTGGGTTCTGGGCCAGCAGATACAAGAGATTAAACTCCGTAGGGGTAAGCTTGACTTCCTGACCCTGCCATTCCACCCGATACAAATTGGTATCAATAACTAAGTTCGGGAATTTTAAATAATCCTGGTTACTACCGGTCACAGTGTGGTGACGGGAGCGGCGCAATATAGCTTTGGCTCGTGCCACCAGCTCCCTAGGGCTAAAAGGCTTAACCACGTAATCATCAGCTCCCATTTCAAAACCTACCAGGCGGTCAATTTCTTCGCCACGGGCAGTTAGGAGCAGGATGGGGAGATATTCATCCTCTTCCCGTACCTGGTGGCAAAGGCTTAAACCATCAACTTCAGGCATCATAATATCCAGGATAGCCAGGTCTAGATTCTGGGTGCGGAAAATATCCTCTGCTTCCTGCCCGTTGCGGGCCTCCAAGACCTCCATGCCGGCTTTGGCTAGGTAAGTGCGTACCAGTTCGCGCAAACCGTCTTCGTCGTCGGCCAACAAGACGCGCGGAGACTTATCTGCACTTTGGGTCATAAATTGCATTACTCCTTTCCCAGTATTATTTCGCAAGGATGGTTACCATGGCAGTTATTCTCTAATAATGGTTTCTGGCAATGGATTTCAAAATAGAACAAGTTCTATTTCTCTTTATTTAATCTTAATAGTTTCTTTAGAGAATTTAAAGATTCTTCGCTAATAATTAACTGTAGCATGAAGGGAGGAATCTGTTTGTGAAAAGAGGAGCTATAGAAAAGCCAAATACTGAAAAATTTCCCCAGATGAACCGCCGCACTTTCTTTAAAGCTGGCATTGCTACTCTGGGTACATTAATAGGAGTTGGTTATCTGGGCAGCGCCCTGGCCTTCTTGTGGCCGGCATCGGCAAGGGCGGCTAAACTTGAAAATGTGGGCGCGTTAGACGATTTCGCGCCGGAAACCGCTACTTTAGTGACTTACCATGCCAGTAGTGGAACGCCGGAAGGCGTCTACATTGTTAATACAGCTGGTAAACTCCTGGCCCTTGATTTCCACTGTACCCACCTGGAATGCGCTATTAACTGGTCGCCAGATCTAAAACAGTTCCTTTGCCCCTGCCACGGCAGTGTATTCAATATAGAGGGAGTTAATCTGGCTGGTCCTGCACCGCGTCCGCTATACCGGCGGGTGTTACAGGTCAAGGGGGAACGGGTGTTGATCGGGGGTAGGATAATTTGAGATTTATAGAATGGTTAGATGATCGCCTACAAATCAAATCTATGCTAAAAGATTTATTTGATCATCCGGTGCCGAAAAGAAAGCTTAGTTTTCTGGATTTCCTTGGCTTTGCCACTGCATTTTCCTTTTTTAATCAGGCCTTTACCGGCCTGCTCCTAGCCACGGTTTATAAACCTTCCGCCAAGGAAGCTTATGCTAGTATCCAGGGCATCCAGAATAATCCCCTGGAGCACTTCATCCGTTCTTTACATTTCTGGGGAGCCAACTTTATGGTTGTCCTCATTTTTCTACATATTCTGCGGGTTTTCTTCGTATCCGCTTATAAAAAGCCGCGAGAACTCACCTGGCTTGTAGGGGGTGTGCTTTTAATCGGCACTCTTGGTCTGGCCTTCACTGGCTATTTACTGCCTTGGGATCAGCAAGCCTACTGGGCGACTACGGTTGGTACAGCCATAGCTGGCTACATGCCTGTAATTGGCCATTACCTGGTATCTCTGGCCCGGGATGGTAGTAATGTTACCGGTTTAACTCTGACGCGTTTTTACGCCGTCCACATGTTGCTCTTGCCGGCTTTGATTCTGGCGGCCTTCGGCGTGCATTTCTTCTTGGTGCTACGCCAGGGAATGTCCTTTACTGAGGAAGTGGCAAAAGCCAAAAGGGAAGGAGGCCAAGTTCGGGGAGGCACCGAACCCTTCTGGCCCAATACCGTTTGGAAAATGATGCTTTTTGTTTCATTGGTAGGCGTTGCTCTTTGGGTGCTGGCCCTACGCTTTCCGGCAGGTCTTGGCCATGCCGCAGATCCGTTAAATAAAAGCCAGTATATCCCCGAGCCAGTATGGTACTTCTTCAGTATATATCAACTCCTCAAGTACTTTCCCGGTAAACTTGATGTCATTGGTACTGTCGGTCTACCTTTGGTATTTATTGTTGTCCTCTTCGGCTTGCCCTTTTTCGACCGTAATCTATCCCGAAAGGTTAAGAAACGCCCCTTTGCCTTGGGGACTGCTGGAATTGTGGTCGTGGCCATTATTGCTTTAACCTATATTGGTTATCAGTCTGTGCCTAAAGCTGTAGCCTCTACCGGGGTCAAAGCTCACCCCAGCTTTTCCGGAGACATTCTACCGGTTTTGCAAAGCTCCTGTGCGTCTTGCCACGGTTCGAGTGGTGGCCTTACGGTTACCAGTTATGACGGCATCATGCATACCGGTGATGACAAACCGGTGGTAATACCCGGCCATCCGACAAGTAGTCTTTTAGTGCAGAAACTCCTTGGTACGGTTCAGCCTCAGATGCCCTTGGGCCAGAATCCTTTGAGTAAGGACCAGATCCAAAACATTGAAAACTGGATTAAAGATGGGGCGAAGAATAATTAAAAATCGTCGGTTCTTAAAAATGATGGAGAGAGGGAGGGATGCTATTACAGCTGCCTAATCACTAAAAAGGAAAAATTAAGGAGGAAAGAAATGAAAATTAAAAAGGCACTTTTGGGCATACTGCTAGTTGGGGCAGTAGTTACGCTGGCTGCTTGCGGAAAAACTTTGTCTACCTCATCAAGCAGCAGCAACAAGCCATCGGCCCAAGCCACCAGTTTTTCCCCTGATGTTAAGGCTGGGGGACAGATTTTTGTCGACTATTCCTGTGTCAAATGCCATAATTATCAGGGCAAAGGTGGCATTATCGACCCCGTGCGGAATAAGGCCATTCCGGCCTTAAAGGCCAAGGAAGCCAAATCCTTGAAGAGCATTTTAACCAACGGCATCATTGTCAGTAAAGGGAAAGAGAATGGTTGGATTAACATGCCCAACTGGCGCGGTATTTTATCGGATCAGCAGATTAACCAGCTAACAGCATATTTTAAAGCTGGTCTACCTAATATTGGGGCCAAGCCTTTGCCCGACACTACCGGTCCGGAAATTTATACTGCCTACGCTTGCGTTAAATGTCACGGAGACTACGGCAAGGGTGGTATTGTTGATCAGGTTTATCCGGCCTCATCAGGTGATCATTTCGTACCTACACTGGACCAAGGGGGTTATGCGAAGGATAATGGCGTGAAGTATGCGAAAAAATTGATGAACGGTTCTATTCCCCACCACGGTGTAGCCACCGGCTATCCGGGAACCTTGTTTATGCCAGCCTGGGGCCAGTTGATGAATAAAACCCAGCTACAAGCCATCGAGAATTATTTGAAGACGGGTAAGTAATTTTCCGGCAAGGAATCGGTAATTTTAAAGGAGTCCTTTAGCGAAAAGCCTAAAGGACTCCTTTACGCTAAAGTTTCTTTGCTCCTACGTCGATAAATGATAAATAAAGCACTTAGTACAAATAAGTACATAGTAAATAGGACTAAAACTGAAGATGGATCAGGAAAGAATAATTAATCGTATCATAGGCACAGTAGAAGCTGTTATCGCCGGAAAACAACCATCCAGATTTATTATCTCTTCGTCCAGCGAGTTTCAATATCTTGCCCGGGCGGTTAATAAACTTACTGAATGCTACCATTTGGCACAAGAAACTATCCGCATACTTAGTGCGGAACTTCAGAGAAATAACGCCGTTGCCATAATGGCACTCATCGATGCGTTGAACGCAAAAGATTCTTACACGGGGGGACATTCCGAGCGTGTATCCGTTTACTCCTTACTGCTATCTGAAGAGCTAAAACTAACCAGCGAAGAGATAGAGAGCATCCATATTGCAGCGTTCCTGCATGATATCGGCAAGATAGGGATAAGCGAGCATATCCTAAACAAACCTGAGAAACTGACCAGCGAAGAATACGAACTAGTGAAGAACCATGCCGATCTCTCTAGCCAGATTGTCTCAAAGATACCGGGTCTCTCGCACATCGTAAGCGTGGTAAAACATCATCACGAACGTCATGACGGTTCCGGCTACCCCGATAGACTAAAAGGGGATAGTATACCGCTTGGCGCAAGAATTTTAGCAATTGCGGATGCCTTTGACGCTATGACATCGTCGCGCCCGTATCGGATAGCGTTCAAACCAAAGGATGCCTTACAAGAGATTAAAAAATACGCGGGCACCCAATTTAATCCCGAATTAGCCGATCTATTTGTTAAAGCGTATAGTAAAACCTATGGCAAGCGTATCCCAAATATAAATGCCTCTTAGCTACTAATGGACCGGAGAATTACATAGCTTAGCGTAACTTTACCGATTGAGATCTTGTGCTCTCATAGATCACCATGACCTTTAAGAAGATAGCCATATTCTAAAACCCAGCAATACTAATGAATAAAGAACCAGCATCGCATAAAAAGCCTTTAAATAATACTGCTTAGCCGATCTGTGTTTTTGCCTGCTTGCTCTTGTTAGTGCTAATACCTAAGAGCTTGTAGAGCGCGCAGAAGCCAGTTGCTGCTGTGAACAGTAGAACTCCGCCAACTACGGCTACGACGATTCCAGCAACATGGCCCTTCAGACCCTCAAGGCCTGCGAGCCCGTAGATTAAAAGACCACCCCCAAGTATAAGCCTTATCAGGCGATCAGCAGGAGACTCGTTAACTTGCATTTAAATACCTCCTTCAAGTAGGTTGAAGTCCTTCTTAAGCTGGTCTTTTAGGACTTTATCGATAAGCTGACAAGCCTGGGCCAGCTCAGGATAGGTGACACTAAAGTAAACGTTTCTTCCTTCCTTGCGTGCGGTTACAAGTTTATAGGCTGAGAGCAGAGAAAGCTGCTGCGATATGTTTGACTTCTTTGCGCCACAGGCTTCTTCAAGCTCGGAGACAGTCATTTCGTGCTCGGTGAGCCTGTGAAATATTTCGTGGCGCAATGTGTTTGAAAGTACTTTAAATATTTCTGCATGCAATTTATAAATTGCCTTTGACATATCATCCATCCCATTGTTTAATCATTTAATAACTATTAAACAATATTTGTTGATGCTAGTCAAGCCTAAATTACAAAATTTTATAACTCTTTGTAGAATAGGCGGCTATCTCTAGGAATATACCGAGATTTAAATATAATTTATATTTTTCGCGTTGTTTAAGAGTAGCGGTCGCTGATGGTCGTAGCTTGAATATTGCAGCAAATAGTTTTAAAATATAGAGGTTGCAGAAGGTCTACACTAACTTTGCATGGTGATCGTAGCTCAATTGGTTAGAGCGTCGGACTGTGGCTCCGAAGGCTGTGGGTTCAAGTCCCATCGGTCACCCAAATCAGAAACTAGAGACAAGAAACCAGAGATCAGATGTGATGGTCTAGAAAGCAGGTAAAGCTAAAAAGTATGCCGAGCTAGGTTATGATTATCTAGTCTCTGGTAAGGCCCGTTAGGGCCGGTCTTGTTTCTGGTTTCTAAATTCGGGCACTTAGCTCAATTGGCAGAGCAGCGGACTCTTAATCCGGAGGTTACAGGTTCGATTCCTGTAGTGCCCACAAAATCAGAGAGCAGAGAACAGAAATCAGAAAAACAAATTGAATATCTAGCGTGTAAGAATGATCTAGAGTTTTATCCTGTTAAGTGCCGAGTATTTTTATCTTGTCTCTGATTTCTTGTTTCTGGTTTCTGATAGGCGAGGGTGGCGGAATTGGCAGACGCGCTAGACTTAGGATCTAGTGGGGTAACCTGTGGGGGTTCGAGTCCCCCCTCTCGCACAGCAAATTGCCTAAGGGCAATTTGTAGAGAGTTGAAATTAGAAAGTAGAAATTAGATTGAATTCTCTCTACTTTCTAATTTCTAAGAGAGTATGGGCCATAGCATAAGCCGGGAAAGCAGTCTAAATAACTTATGTCTCATGCTATGGCTCATACTCTTACATTTATTGCAGCTTACTTGACTTAAGCTTACACTTTGGGGATAAATAATTTTAACCGTATAGGAGGATTTAGTGTTGAAGACAGAAGTTGAAAAGTTAGAAGAAAAAGATACCGTTCTTCTTAGGATAGAGGTTCCAACTGACAAATTTGATGAAGCGGTTGACGACGCATATAGCAGGATAGCCAAGCAGTTCGTTATCCCGGGCTTTAGAAAAGGAAAAGTCCCAAAAGCTGTTATTAACAGCAGGATTGGTAAGGAGTCCGTACAGCAAGAAGCTATTCAAAAAGCACTGCCGCACTACTATGCAGATGCGGTCAAAGAGGCGGAGATCGAGCCTATCGATCAACCTGAGGTCAATGTTATCCAGGTGGGAGACGGCAAGCCACTTGTATTTACCGCAAAGGTTAAGGTTAAACCTGAGGTTAAGCTAGGTGAGTATAAAGGGATAGAAGTCGAGAAGCAGTCAACAGAGCCTTCTGAAGAGGAGATCAACGAACAAGTTGAGGCCATTAGGAACAACTTTGCGAATCTGGAGCCGATAGAAGGTAGGCCCGTCAAAGAGGGTGATTTTGCTCTTATAGATTTCGAGGGCTTCATTGGCGACAAGCCCTTTGAGGGCGGTGCCGCCAATGATTATCTACTAGAGATAGGCTCGGGGACTTTTATACCGGGATTTGAAGATCAAGTTGTTGGTATGAAGAAGGGCGAGATCAAAGACATCATGGTAACATTCCCGAAAGATTATGGTAACGACCAGCTTGCTGGAAAGGAAGCCAAGTTTAGGGTCCTTGTGAAAGAAATCAAAGAGAAGAAGCTACAAGAGCTGAACGACGACCTTGCAAAGCAGGTCGGCTTTGATACGCTTGATGAGCTACGGGCGGATATCCGAAGCAAGGTGTATGAGGTTAAGAAAAAACATGCAAGCTCCGACCTCAGAGGCCAAGTAGTTGATAAGGTAACAGACGCGGCTGAGGTTGACGTCCACGACGCTATGGTTGAGAACGAGCTTGATGAGATGGTGGAGGAATTTACAGGTGACGTCAGAAGACAGGGTCTGGAGCTTGATAAATACCTTGAAATAACCGGAATGACCATGGAGCAACTCCGCGAGGATTGGCGTGATAGGGCTAGATACAGGGTAAAAAGCCGTCTAGTTTTAGAGGCCATTGCAAAGAATGAAGATATCGAAGTCACGCCGGAGGAGGTCGATAATGAAATAAAGAAGGCAGCAGAGGCTACCGGCCGGGACTTTGAAGAAGTCAAGCAAATCTTCCTGATAAAGGGCACGATAAACGACCTTAGTAAAAGAATACAAATTGGCAAAACCATTGATTGGTTAGTAGATAACGCAGTTACCGAGGGGCCGAAAGAGAAGGTAGAAGAAAGGACAGAGCCAGAAAAGGAAGAAAAAGCAAATAAAGACGAAGTTAAAGAGGAACAAAAAATCCAAAACGATAAGGGGACAGAATGATGGGTGAGATTATCAAAAACCAGTTAATACCAATGGTCGTTGAGCAAACGGCAAGAGGTGAGAGGGCATACGATATCTACTCAAGGCTTCTAACCGAAAGAATTATTTTTCTTGGGACACCGATTGATGACAACATAGCAAATCTTGTAATCGCACAATTACTTCATCTGGAGTCGGAAGATCCCGATAAGGACATTAGCATTTATGTAAATAGTCCTGGCGGTGTCGTTACCGCCGGACTTGCAATATATGATACAATGCAATATATAAAGCCTGACGTATCGACTATCTGTATCGGACAGGCTGCGAGCGCCGCCGCGGTACTTTTGACGGCAGGCGCTACAGGCAAAAGATATGCTCTTCCAAATTCAAGGATATTGATTCACCAGCCGCACGGTGGAGCATCTGGCCAGGCTATCGATATCGATATCCAGGCCAGAGAGATTTTGCGTATGCGGAAGACGCTGGATGAGATTTTGGCTAAGCACACCGGTCAATCGGTAGATAAGATACATAACGATACGGACAGAGATTACATCATGACGGCAGAAGAGGCCAAAGAGTACGGGATAGTCGATGAAGTAGTCACACAACGCAAGAAGTAAGGGAGGTAGCAATGGCCAAATTCGGCGAAAACGAGCAGCTCAAATGCTCATTCTGCGGGAAAAGCCAGCGGCAGGTTAAGAAATTAATTGCTGGTCCCGGTGTTTATATCTGCGACGAGTGTATTGATCTGTGCAATGAAATAATTGAAGAAGAGCTAACAGAAGAGGTTGAGTTTAAACTAGAAGACCTCCCAAAGCCGAAGGAAATCTATGAGATCCTTAATGATTATGTAATTGGCCAGGAAAGGGCAAAAAGAATTCTTTCCGTGGCTGTTTATAACCATTACAAGAGGATTCAGGTTGGCCCGCAGGGAGACGAAGGTGTTGAACTGCAAAAGAGCAACATCTTGCTGCTCGGTCCAACCGGATGCGGCAAGACCTTGCTGGCGCAGACGTTAGCCAAGATCCTAAATGTGCCGTTTGCTATTGCTGATGCAACAGCGTTGACCGAGGCCGGATACGTTGGTGAGGATGTCGAAAACATCCTGCTTAAACTGATCCAAGCCGCGGATTATGACGTTAAAAGAGCGGAGACAGGCATTATTTACATCGACGAAATCGACAAGATCGCCCGCAAGAGCGAGAATCCGTCGATTACTCGAGATGTCTCCGGCGAAGGCGTACAGCAGGCACTTTTAAAGATTTTGGAAGGTACTGAGGCGAGTGTTCCTCCACAGGGCGGACGAAAACATCCGCATCAGGAATTTATCCAAATCGACACGGCGAATATCTTGTTCATAGTCGGCGGCGCATTTGCCGGTCTTGATAAGATAATTCAGAGTCGCATCGGCAAAAAAGGCCTCGGCTTTGGAGCTGAGATAAGAGGTAAAGAAGAGAAGGATGTCGGCATGATTATGAGCCAGGTCCTTCCAGAAGATCTTCTTAAGTTCGGCATGATACCCGAATTTGTTGGTAGGTTGCCGGTCATAGCGACCGTAAACAATCTGACAAAGGAAGATCTAGTCAAGATATTGGTGGAGCCAAAGAATGCGCTGGTTAAGCAATACAAAAAGTTCTTTGAGTATGACGACGTAGAGCTGGTCTTTAAAGAGGATGCTCTTGAAGCAGTTGCGGAAAAGGCAATCGGGCATGGTACAGGTGCACGCGGTTTGCGAGCCATCCTTGAAAATGTCCTACTTGATGTCATGTACGATCTACCGTCCCGCACTAATATTAAAAAGTGCGTCGTTACCAAAGAGGTGATTGAGAATAATGTTGAGCCGACCCTTCTCACCGAGGGAGGGGAAGAGACAGACCTCCCGCATGGCGAGGCTTCAGTCTCGGCTTAAGTTAGAATTCGATAACGGTTGTTGTTAGTCAAGAGGCAGCTTTTGAAGCTGCCTCTTTTGTGTGCCCGGTATATAATAGACAATAGGTAAGTAAGTAACATCGGTACTTTCAGGCGAGTTTTATGGATAACTATGACGTCGTTTTAAGCCAACTAATAGGGCAGCTTGCAAGGTTTAACTATGCGATTGTAAGCAGTAGGACCGGGGCCAAGTTCGATATCGACAGCGAGTCTCTAGAAGTGCGCTTCTTGGGAAAAAAATACGTGGTTACCAAGAAGGAATGCTATCCAGTAGAATGCGAGGGAGACCCTAAAAAGGATCAAATCCTAATCATAGATTATTTGCTATCCTTTGGCGGCCTTGATTCCGGCGATGATTGGATCGATTTTCGTGATATACCCAACTCCATGCCCTATGACAGTGCCTTTAGGGCAAACGTAGAATCGCTGCTTGAGAAAAACGCTGCAAAAATTATCCAACACAAGGAAGGGTTGCTGTCAAAGCTTGACGGCAATAATGTTACCGAGTTTAGTCGGGCTGATTTTGCGGCAATCTTTCGAGTTTTCCCACGGGTTGAGTGCCTGCTATTACTTTTCGAGGGGGACGAAGAGATAGGCCCCGGCGCAAAACTCCTTTTCTGCTCCAACGCTTACAAATTTCTAACTACGGAAAGCCTTGCGGCAATTGGAGAAGCACTTACTAGGAAATTGGTTGGCAAAGGCTAATTAGATTAGTAAAGACCGCTTCCGCAGGCACCTCGTCGTGAACCAGCATTTCACCGCACTTTGCCGCAAACCATCTGCTGGTTGACTTTAAGCTTATAGAATTCACGTAAGCTGAGAGCTTGCTCATACCTAAAATAGCTCTTTTGGCGAGTAACCATTATTCGGGTAAATTCTGTTTTACCTTTGCCTTAGACAGCAGCTTTTGGACAAGCTCTGGAACGAGGTATTTGCGTTTCTCCAGATAGTATAATTCAAGTATTTTACTCCTATCTTTTTCGTAATCAGTACCTTTCAGTAGATCGTTTTTGGATGTATTATAAAAGATTCTTAGCTCCTTATTTGTCGGCTTAGGGACATTTACGAGCCGCTCAGCAAGAAGCTGTAGATATACTTGGGCCCGGCATCATCGACAGTCATAAATCTTGCTTTAAGTGATTTGCGAAAATCCGAATCAGATGAGTAGGATTGCATAATCGATTTCATTTCGCTGTCAATTTCTCTCCTTGGGACTAGTGTATGTCGTCGCTTTCCTTCTTGTACTATTAATCTCTCGGCTATTAAATCTTTAATGACTTCATTGCCATGTCTCTGTTCGAGCTTTTTATAGAAACTCTCTCTTGAAATTTCCTCATTGTTCACAATTGCTATTGGCCTCATATCTCTAGTTTTAGATCGCGCCCATATAATTCTGTAAAAAGGTTCATTTAAAGATGGGTTGAAAATGAGCCACCGTTCCTCAAGAATAGAAGTTACGACACTACTATTATAGGAGGAATAACGATGGCTCAAGAAAAG
>JAJYQA010000014.1:0-5714 GCA_021794835.1 Actinomycetes bacterium
TTTTCTTGAGCCATCGTTATTCCTCCTATAATAGTAGTGTCGTAACTTCTATTCTTGAGGAACGGTGGCTCATTTTCAACCCATCTTTAAATGAACCTTTTTACAGAATTATATGGGCGCGATCGTAATACCCCAGTAACTAGTCGTATACTTCCATTCGCTCATGGCACTATTAATATTAGACTCATATGCTGATGCACTACTGTCAATCCAGTAGTATTGCGTATTATACCCATAATTGCCTACCCCGTATGTTAATTTATGGCCATTAAAAGTATTATAGGCTAAGGCAATACCCGATTGCATAAGCAATACGGCGGCAATGAGTAATATGGCTAAGACCAGTTTAGTTTTTTTGTTCACTATTTTGCACTTCCCTCCATGTTCATTCTATCGGTTAAACGATTACTGTTCCTGCCGGTTAAATAACTTCTCACCTCCTATGGACGTTATTTTTGTACCTTGCATAATCTAATAATTCTTTGCAAGATTATGCATACAGCCACTACCTTTTACCATGCTCTTAAACCACCAGTTTAGAAATACTTTTATAGTTTAACGATAATCCTAGACCACCATCTTGATGTATATTGAGCAAACGTATGGTTTTACCGGCCTGCTAGCTATTGCTTCCAAAGGTAGCAAAAAAAAAGTTAGATGTCAACGGTAACATGGAGAATTTATATCATGAAGTTAATAAATATTGTCTTCGTTGGTAATAGGCACAGGAACCGGAGTTGTTTATGAATCCTCGAATATGTAGGCTAGTTATTTAGACGCTCGGTATGCGACAGTCCGCCAAATTTGTAAATTCCTTGCCCAAGCATGATGGAAAAAAGAAGGGGCGTTCCTGAATAAGTGAACAATTTACCGCTAATTCAACTTTTCAGGAACGCCCTCATATACATATAGTATAAAAGCAAGTGACAAGAGTATTCACTCCGTCAAGGGGGAGAAGTTTTCCTATTCACCCTAAACCATTTCACCGATTTACCAATTTACCAGCTATTAAATCGATAATCAACCTAGCGACCTAGTCTGTCTGCTCAACGCAAGTGAGTTAAGTGTAACTGTAATTGTACTTGCGGACATGGCTATTGCGGCGACCTGTGGACTCAGTAGCAGGCCAAAGCCCGGATAAAGAACACCTGCCGCTATAGGCAGCGCAATTGCGTTATATCCTATCGCCCAGGCGATGTTTTGCTTTATCTTGCCCAAAACTAAATGGCCAAGATGGATAGCCTTAACCACATCCCTCGGGTCGTTTTTTACAAGCACGACTTCACCCGATTCGATAGCAACATCGGTTCCCGCCCCGATAGCAATTCCAAGGTCTGCCTGCACAAGCGCGGGTGCGTCGTTTATGCCGTCTCCGACCATCGCAACGAGTCTACCCTGGCTCTCTAGCTCTTTTACTTTTTCGGCCTTTTGGACTGGCAATACTTCCGCAAAAACCGTGTCTATACCGAGTTCTTTTGCAACCGCCTCGGCCGTTGTCTGGTTGTCCCCGGTAACCATAGCTACGGTAATCCCCATGTCTTTTAGCTCTTTTACCGCTCTTTTGACTCTGGCCTAATCTTGTCGGCAAGTCCGATCAGGCCACGTATAGTCCCGTCCACAACGACGTATATCAATGTTTTATTTTCTTTCGCTAGTTTGCCCGCCTCAGCATCAACCTTGCTTGTATCAATCTCCTCTTCCTTCATGAAACCGATGTTTCCGGCCATAACCTCGCGCTCCTCGATTCTGCCAATTGCACCGCGACCCGGCACCGCCCGGTACTCCTGTACTTGTGGCAGGCTTATTATTCCTCGATCCCTGGCCGATGCAACTATCGACTTCGCAATGGTGTGCTCGGAGCCAACCTCAAGCCCCGCCACCAGGCGAAGCAATCCGTCTCCTGACAGATTGCTTGCTGAGAAGACATCCGTAACTTCAGGTTTTCCGACAGTTAAAGTGCCGGTTTTGTCAAAAAGGATTGTGTCTATTCTGGCTGCCCTCTCCAGAGCCAGGGCATTTTTGGCAAGGATTCCATTTCGCGCCCCAATACCGGTGCCAACAACAATTGCAATAGGCGTTGCAAGAGCAAGTGCATCGGGGCAGGCTATTACAATCGTTGAGATACCTGCGGTTAGCGCGAATAAAAGCCCTTTGCCGGTAAGCCCAAGCCAAATTAAAAACGCCAACAGGCCGCTGCCAAGAGCAACCGGCACAAGATAAGAGGCGACTCGGTCGATAATGCGCTGGACCGGCGCGCGCGTCATCTGCGCCGACTTTACAAGGGTTATGATTTGACTAAGCGTGGTATCCTCCCCGACCTTGATTGCCCGCATGTGAAACGCGCCTTCTTGGTTGATGGTAGCCCCGATGACCTCATCACCTGGTCTCTTGGCTGCAGGAAGCGGCTCACCGGTAATTGCAGATTGATCAACTGTTGTATCGCCCTCAATTATTGTGCCATCAACGGGGATTTTTTCACCGGGGCGTACCAGAAGCACGTCGTTCTTTTTAACCTGGTCGACTGGAATTTGTCTAATCTGATTATCTACAATCAGATTTGCTGTTGGGGGAACCAGGCTTAGCAGCGACTCGATTGCCGCATTCGTGCGCCCCCGGGCGGCCATCTCAAGCCAGTGCCCTAAAAGCACAAAGGTGAGAAGCATGGTAGCGGCCTCGTAAAACGTCTCGCCGCCGAAGATAAAAGTCGCCGCCATACTGTAAAGATAAGCCGCAAGCACAGCAACTGAGACAAGAACAGCCATGTTGGTCGTGCGAAGCTTTAACGCCCGCCAGGCTCCAGTAAAGAAAAACCAGCCGCCATAAAGCACAGCCGGTGTAGCAAAGATGAAATGAAAGAGGTTTTGGTCAATCGGCAAGGATATTTTCCTACCAATAATTGTCTCACCTATTGGAGAGGTAAAGACCACAATAGCCGTTAAAATTGCCGTTACGATAAAGGCATTTCTTAAGGTTCTTACCATCTCAGGGCCGTGCCCAGCATGCTCCGTTTCAAAGCCGTATTCCGACTGCCATGCTGGCGCGACGTGGTTGCGCGCCTCGTGCTTTGCCGCCTCATGGTGAACCTGCGGCTCAATTACCGTGCTCCCGGGATGGATATGCCCATGGATTTCGCGCTCGGCATCCATCCGGGTCTTATCGACTATTTGCATAAGCTCGTGCTCAGTAATACCGGCCGGGTTGTAGATGATCGTCACCGTCTCATCTAGCAAATCGACGTGTGCAGACACAACGCTCGGATAATATGCGAGCCTGCTCTCAAGCAAGCTCGCATATTCTTTTTGATCCGGCATCTTTTCGATCTTTAGCTGAACCGTTTTTTGCTCTCTATATTCGTGGGCATGGTCATAGGTATGATCATGCACTAGCCTGCTTTCCTTTCTCGTTCGGCTACCGCAGGCCTACCCCTATGGTACCAATCACGCCACACCCACTTATATACCTGCAGCCCTCGTGGCAACAGTCCATTTAATACCGGTATAAACGGCACAAAGAAAATTACCAGGAAAATCGCTAACATGATCAAGCCCACTATCAAATCACCATTGGGTGAACTGGCAATTGCCGGTATCTGATACCAGAATGCATAAGGCCACAGCCACCATGCGCCCGGGTAATTCCCGGTCTCGTTACTCAAACCCCACTGCTCACCCAGCAAGTTAAGCGAATTGGCTACACTATGGTCGACATCATCCTGAAAGAAAAGAAGTGATTTTGTAAAGTTAAGTTGGTAGGGTAGCCTGGCATCGCTTTGCAACGCGCCCTCTAAAAGTCCGGCCCGACCTAAGTTAAGCATCCCGGCCGCCATAGTGGGAACCGGCCCGTAGTTGCCATTTGGCACTTTTACCTGGCCATTGACGAAAGTGGCTTTATCCAGTACTTTAAAATACGCACTTGCCCAATTCAACTGTTGTTTAGGGCTTGCCGCCTTGTAGGTTTTAAGTGCTGCAGCTACACCCTTATCAAAAACAGAGACTCTTTCCAGCGGCTTGATTACAAAGTCCACCGGCGGATTAAGCGGAATGGTAACCCCAAACCACTTAGCAGGGGCAATACCCAGAACCTTCTGCGCATCGTCGAAATCACGCGTGTAAGGTGGACCATAGGTACTGATACCGCTATCGCCTGATAAGAAACTAACGCTGGTCTTAGTAAAAGCAATGGGCTGGCGCTTGGCTACATCTTCGCCGCGCACGGTAGGATAATCCGGTGAACTAAATATCGCAGCAAATATTATAACCAGTATAGTTATGACCCCAAAGACTATTAAACCCTCTCTAATTAAATCATAAGGCCTCATCGGTATGCCATGAAAATAAGCCTCGGATCTCCTGCTCATTTTACTCACCTCTTCGTATCGGCTTTACGGAGCCTTCGCTTCGGATAAAATACAAGTGGATAAGAACAACCGCACTAAGTATCACCGGCAAGAAGAAAATGTGTAATGTAAGAACTTGTGTGTAGTTCATAGCGTTAAATAACGCGCCGACGCCTAAGGAATTCATAGCATCTTTTGCCTGAACCGCTATCCACTGGCTATCCCAGTTACTCTGCGACAGAAACCCGGTAAGCCCGGTAAGCACTGCAGCGCCGAAAGCTAAAAGACCCAGCATCCAGGTTTTCCATCGCCCGTCACGCCAAGAAGCCGTCAGATACTTGGTAACCAAGTGAGATACCAGCGCAAAGAAGAAGAACTGCACGCTCCAAAAATGAAGCGAATTAAAAAACCGGCCTACACGTGTAAGGTGATACCAGTTAGGGCCAAAGAGTGCCATTATAAATCCGGTTAAAACCAACAAACCCAGAGCCGAGAGAGCCGAGACGCCAAAGAGGTAAACAAACGAGTTAACGTAAGCTGGCATTTGAGTTGGCAAGGCATCTTCAAGCGTAAGATTGCCGGTAAAAAATTTTTGAGTTCTTTCTGTTAGATTCATTTTTTACCCCATTTCATGCTAAGGTGTACCTTCAAATGTCCTGGGAAGGCGCAGCCAAGCGGCAGCAAGCAAAATAACAATCAGCGCAACCCAGGCAATAATGTTGGGAACCGCAAGGTCAAAAATACTAAACTTGATTGTATGTACAGCCGGCAACAGCTGTGGCGGTAGTGGTTGCATATTCCATCCCCCCTACTTAATTAAAACGTTCTCTTTCTTCTTCTTTTTTCGGTAAGCATAACTACTGCACACGGCTATATACCCCGGTAAAATCACGCTTAAACAAGCTAAGAAACAACCGGTTGATCCTGATTCCTGGGTATACCCTTCTCATTGAAGACAATAAACATGGAAGAGTTGGGGTTTAACTAACTTGCCGACTTTGCGCCAAATTCCAAACTTAATGATTAGGCTTGCTTTAAAATACGGGGTTATCGGCTTAGGCATCGGGACATTCCTTGAGAGCCTGGGGATACCGTTCGCCTCAATCGGATTGCAATTGGCAGCCGGAAGCCTAATTGAGAGTGGTCGCGTCACTTTTTTGGAGGCCCTCTTTGTATCGACGGCCGGACTCGTGTTGGGCTCTACCGCAAGTTATTATATTGGATATTACGGCGGTCAGTTTGCGCGCAGGACAATCCACAGGCCAAAGTCGGCGACCATGCGCTCACTTACTGCTCCCCTAGATAGATACGGAGCCCTTTTTATTGCGCTGGCTCAGCTCTACGGACCTGCAAGAACTTGGATATCAATACCGGCGGG
>JAJYQA010000014.1:5814-12460 GCA_021794835.1 Actinomycetes bacterium
AACGTCTATCCAATCCTTAAGCAGCGGGGGCTAAGCGGGACATTTTTTGTTATCACCGCACGTGTGAGTAATGGTCCCTGGCTTACCTGGCCACAGATAATAGAGATGGCAAAGGCCGGCATGCAAATAGAGTCACATACAATGGACCACGTCGACCTGACTACCACATCACCCGAAGAAACGGCTTATGAGCTAAAACAATCCAAACTAAAGATTGAGGCAGAACTTCACCGGCCAGTTGATTTTATAGCCTATCCGGCTGGTCGCGCTAACCAAGCGGTTGCTGAGGCAACTAAGCAGGCAGGCTATTTAGCAGCTTTTACCACCCGCCCGGGACCCTGGCGGCCAGGCGATGATCCCTTTACTCTTAAGCGGGTCCGGGTTTCTCGTGGTGAAACCATGGCGACATTTGCAGCCGAACTAGGCTATACCCCTACTGCAACTACCAGCACGCATTAAAATAAGACACGCAGGGCAAAATCTAGGTTAGCAGTAGAAGATGAAATCTTTCCCGCCTCGTTTAAAACGCCACCCGCTTATAAAACACGCGTTTTACGATCTCTGCCCCGGCAACATAGAGTGCAAGAATTACCGCAAGTGCGATTAAGAATACCGGTGGTATCAAAATAAATGAAAAGAGTTTAGAAAATCGCGTGTAAGGAAGGATTACAGTTACAGCCCCTACGATTAGAGTTGCCGCCAAGAGATACCGGCTAGGCTTACTTTTGAAGAAGGGCCTTTTAGTCCGGATGATTAAAACAATCATTGATGCTGAAGTTACCGATTCGATAAACCAGCCAGTTCGAAACTCGCTCGGTCCTGCATGCAGAATAAACAATAATACTCCAAACGTAAGATAATCAAATATAGAACTTAGAGGGCCAAAGACAAGCATAAACTTACGGATAAAATCGATATTCCAGCGCCTCGGATAATCGACCAGCTCCTTATCTACGCTATCGGTGTAGATCGTCGTCTCCGGAAAATCGGTTAGTAAATTGGTCAGAAGAATCTGTGTTGGCAGAAGCGGCAAAAATGGCAGGAAAAGGGATGCTCCGGCCATGGAGAACATGTTTCCAAAGTTCGCGCTTGTTGCCATAAATACATACTTTAACGTGTTGGCAAACGTTACCCTTCCCTCATGCACTCCTTTTGCTAAAACACCAAGATCTTTTTCAAGTAGCACGATGTCTGCCGCCTCTTTAGCCACATCGACCGCTGTGTTTACCGAAATCCCGACATCGGCGGCGTGCAGAGCCGGTCCATCGTTTATCCCATCCCCAAGATACCCAACCGCGTTCCCTGCCCTTCTTAGTGCAAAAAGGATACGCTCTTTTTGATTGGGCTCGACCTCAGCAAAAACATCTATGTGGTTTACCCGCCTGACAAGTGCAACATTGCTTATCTGCTCCAAGTCCGTGCCGGTAATAATTTTTGGACTATCTATCCCTACCTGCTTGCTAACACTAGCGGCAACCAGCTTGTTGTCACCAGTTATAATCTTTAGCGAGATTCCCAGATGGTTCAACTTGTCCAATATCTCAGCAATCCCCGGCTTAGGTGGGTCAAACAGAAGAAGAAAGCCGACAAAGGTCATATCTGTCTCGCTGTCTTTAGTAATATTCAAAATGGTGCCTACATCCTTATAAGCAACCCCCAAGGTACGAAGGCCCTGTGAGCTAAAATCACCGAACCTCTGCTCAATATCTCCCTTAACATCACCGATATCCATAACTTTTCCCTCGGCGGTCTCGGCTCTTGAGCAAACTTTAAGCACATTTGAGACCGCACCTTTGGTTACAATGGTATGTAGGCCATATGTTGAGACTAAAACGCTGAGTCTCTTGCGGATAAAATCATAAGGCACCTCGTCCAACTTCTTGTAACCAGAAACATCAAGCTCCTTGGACATTCGAATTGCCTTATCAATCGGGTCCAAAAAACTCGCCTCGAAAAACGCATTGAGATAAGCATAAAGAAAAACTTTATCGCTCTCACCACCGTCAATATCTACGGCGCTATGCACGCGCACCACACCTTCAGTTATAGTGCCGGTCTTATCTGAGCAAAAGACGTTCATACTGCCGAAGTTCTCAATGGAGGCAAGGCGCTTCACAATTACTTTATTTTTGGCCATGCGTCTTGCCCCTTGGGCGAGATTGATGCTGATAATTGCGGGTAGAAGCTGTGGTGTAAGTCCAACGGCAAGCGCAAGTGAGAAAAGAAAGGACTCAAGAACTGGGCGGTGCAGGTAAACGTTTATGGCAAAAATTGCGATGACCAGCATCAGGGTAATTTCAAGTAGAAAGTAGCCAAAACGCCTGATGCCGCGTTCAAACTCGGTCTCCGGGACTCTTAGACCTAGCTGTCCCGATACCTTGCCAAATTCAGTTGATTTGCCGGTATGCACTACAAGCGCCTTGCCGCTTCCGCTTACTACATGGGTCCCCATAAATAGCGTGTTGCGTCTCTTAGCAAGCGGGGTATCGGCAGGCATAAGCCCAGGCATCTTCTCCACCGGATAGGTTTCGCCGGTAAGTGTTGCCTCATCAACAAACAAATCAGTTGACTCCAGAACCATGCAATCCCCGGGGATAGCATCCCCCGCCGTTAGAATTACAATATCGCCCGGCACAATATCTGCAATAGGTATATCCTCCTGTCTGCCATCCCGAAGCACCGTCGCTTTTACCTCGACAATGGCAAGAAGCTTCTCAACGGCATCGGTAGCCCCCCGCTCCTGCCAAAAACTTAGAGTACCGCTTATAAAAATAATCGCCAGTATAATCATGGCGGTTGTGCGGTCTCCCAGGAAAAAAGATAGTATTGCTGCAAACACGAGAATAAGAATGATCGGGCTTTTAAACTGGGATAAAAAGAGTGAGAGCGAGCCTACTCTTTTCCTGGGCCTCAATACATTGGCGCCGTATTCCCTAAGGCGAAGCACCGCCTCGCTATCGGTCAACCCATTCCGTGCCGTCCCGAGTTCTTCAAGGAGCATCTCAGCAGAAATGCTCCAAAAAACTTGTTGATAAGATTGTGCGCTAGATTGATCACTCATATGATCACTCATAATGCCACTGTATATTCTAAATTTTCCTACTCACCGCTTTGGCCTCTTCTTAGCCTGCTAATCCGACTTGCCAAAAACGGCAGCAAAAGGCTAACTGCTGTTAGGATAGCGGCAGTTAAAATACCGGCTATAAGGCGATTTACCATAGAGCTAATACGGATGAACTCCTCGTCTAGCCTGGGCTGTTGCGTTACGACGGTTAGCTCACCCCTCGTCAATTGCCCGAGAATTCGGCGGATTTGCCGCGGGGCCCTTGAGGCGACATCGGCATACTCAGTAAGCGCCATTAGGCCTCGCCTTGCGACGGCGAAAGGTGAACGGGTTTCCTCCCAGACTCTTCTTGCAAAAGGAGCCATGGCTTCGGCAAACTTGAAATCTGGGTTGAGCTGAAGAACCAGGCTCTCCTCCATTGAGACCGTCTTGATCAAAAGCGCGAGGTTTGACGGCATACGAAGATTGTGCCGCCTGACCAGAGACGACACGTCGTTCAGGACACTCCTAACATTTACCTGTCGCAATGAGAGCCCATAATACCTCATGATCATATTGTTTATCTCATTTCTTAAAGCGCCAAAATGCTCAACGTGCCCGGCCACGCCAAGATCGATATAGGCATCAATTATTCCATCGGGGTCTTGGGCAAAGATAGAGATGAAAAGCTCGACTAGGTTGGCTTTAGTTTCCTGGTCGATGTATCCCACCATCCCAAAATCAACTACGCCAATGACACCTCCTTCCATGACAAAAAAGTTTGCCGGGTGCGGGTCGGCATGGAAAAATCCGTGCTCAAAAACTTGCTCAAGCAGAATATCCGCACTCCGTTTCGCAACCATCTTGGGGTCGGTTCCCGTCTTTTCAAGGGCAAGAATATCGTTAATTCTTAGGCCGGTTACGCGCTCTAATGTGATTACGCCATCTGTCGTGTAATCCCAATAAACACGGGGGATATAGACCCGCTCATCGCCTTCAAAGTTCTCACGGAAGTGGTCGGCGTTTCGCCCCTCCTGCACATAGTCCAGTTCTGCTAAAAGCGTTTGCGTAAACTCACTGGCTATACCCTGAAAATCAATGTTGCGCGCGGCTGGCAACCTACGACTTGCCAGCCGCGCAAGCTCATTTATGATATCTACATCAACCATTACTTGCTCTTGAACACCAGGCCGCTTTACCTTAACCACCACGCCCTCACCGGTCTTAAGCTCTGCGGCATGCACTTGACCAATCGATGCGCTTGCCAGAGATTGTGGATTAAAATATGCGAATACCTCATCAATGCTCTTATGTAGCTCTGCCTCTACCTGCTGGCGGATGAGCGAGATGCTAACTGGCGGAACTTGATCAAGAAGTTTCTCAAGCTCGCGTATATACTCCGGCGGGAGCAAATCTACCCGAGTGCTTAAAATCTGCCCTACCTTTATAAAGGTTGTACCAAGCTCCTCAAATACCATGCGCACATGCTCGGCTTGAGTATACGGTTCGGCTCGCCTTGGGTGCCCCAAAATCCCAAGGTGAAACGGCACAAATCTGGTTAGACCAAGCTGAGTTACCAGAAACCCAAAGCCGTGCCTTAAGAGTGTGCTTACGATTTGGCGGTAACGTTTTCGGTAGTGGCGGGATACAGCTAGACGAATGCCTATCTGCGGAAGAATACTTGCCATTTATGTCTCCTGGTTCCTGATTTTTGCTTTAATAAAGATTGTTCCCAAAATAGGCGTCTGGTTATAGCTAACACCAAGTAAGACTTACAAGTTGCATTTTTGAAATCCTAAAAAATGAGAAACATGCAAAGAAGAAAAAAGTAAAAAGAATATAGGGAAAGAAAAAGAGCGTTAACTGGGGCTAACAGGGTTGGACGTAGTCCAACCCTGTTCTTACACTCTGAACTCTATCTCCTGGACCCTACTTCGATACCCACTCATAGTACCAACCGTACTCATTCTCCCAGGTATCCTTATATATCTCTTTGACCTTATTCGAGTATTCCCTCAACTCAGGGATAAACTCGTTTAGAATCCTGCCAGCGCCGTCATGGGTTGGGTGTGCGCTAAATTTCTTAACCAGTCCAGCCATCGCACCGGGATGATCTATCATCGGACATGGTCGGATATGGTCGTGCCCAAAGGGCTGTGCCCTCCTGATCCCTTTAAAGAAATCGGAGTTAAGTGCCTCTACAAGAGAGCAATCCTTCACGTTATGCGTCGAGAAGTGGCAAAAGATGCACGGCTCAACATCGCCCTTGTTGGTTACGTGCATAAATTGGCGACCACCCGCAAGGCATCCACTGGTAAGTGCCCCGTCCCCCCAGAAGTCGATTAGTAGTACCGGCCTGGTTGAACGCAGGTGGCTAACCCGCCTGCGGATAAGATCTCTCTGCTCTGGAGTCGGCATAAGTGACAGATCGGGTTCACGGCCTACCGGCATGTAGTTAAAGTACCAGCCGAATATAGCTCCCTTCTCCACCATAAGATCGATGAATTCATCGGAGGTAACGATTTCGGTATTCTTCCTGGTTGGCGTTACTGAAAACATAAACGGGGCACCTGATTCTCGAAGCATATCGGCCGCGCGCATGATCTTTCCAAAAACACCCTTTCCACGACGCTCATCGGTTTCTTTCTCCATGCCTTCAATGCTCAGGACAAGAATAGCATTTCCGAGTTTACCTAGCTTCTCGACAACCTGCTCGTTAACTGCGGTTGCGTTTGTAAAAATCTGAAATGAAGCATCTTGGTTTTGCTCAATGATATTAAATAAGGGCTTATAAAGAAGGGGCTCTCCGCCAAGAATAGTATAAAAGCCGATGCCGATGTCCTTGCCCTCATCAATTATCCGCCTCATGACATCCGCTGGAAGATCATCGCGCTCGCTGTACTCACCCGCAAAGCATCCGGCACATTTCAGGTTACACCGCATGGTCGGACTTATTAAAACGGTAAATGGTGGGGTAACACCATACTTTTTCTCATAATCACCACGGATACGCGCATCTAAAAATACTGATCTCACGACAAAATTTGCGATGCCTTGGCGATAAGTATCGCTTAACTCCCTCCCAAGCTTCTTTGCGAGAACAACCGACGGGTGGCCGGTACGGAAGGCTTCGTGCACCACCCTGACCGAGCCTGCATCGGTGCGCGAAGGAGCAAGCCTCTCAAGTAGATAAGTAAGCCTTATCAAATTATCGTCAGATGCCTTACTAAATAGTTTGATGGCAAGGTTGAGAGACTGCTCAAGCGTATACCGCCTAACATACCTTCCGGCACTAACACGCTTTCTAGTTGCTCCCTGTACTCTCATCCTAATTCCCCCCAACTTAATACTTAGGTTCTGCCTTTAAGTGTCCTTTTAAATAACTTTTTGCCCTAAGCATGTTGTTATATAGTCGTATTCCCTGCGCTATGTCACCAACAGAAAAGTTGGATGGCGACTTAAGCAGGGCCTTTATGTTCGGAGCCACCGTAATGCGTCTATAAAGTTTGCAAAACTCCCTATAAAACTGCTTAAGCGGCAGTTTAGTAGGAAGCACAGCATGGAAGAGATCAAAAAGTTCGTAATTTTTGCTTGTAAGCTGTT
>JAJYQA010000014.1:12560-24626 GCA_021794835.1 Actinomycetes bacterium
TTCGGAGCCACCGTAATGCGTCTATAAAGTTTGCAAAACTCCCTATAAAACTGCTTAAGCGGCAGTTTAGTAGGAAGCACAGCATGGAAGAGATCAAAAAGTTCGTAATTTTTGCTTGTAAGCTGTTGTAGCTTTTCGGCAAACAAATCCGTCCCAGGAAGCGGCGTAAGCACGGTTATCTGGCATGACGAGACCTTTAATTGTCTAATATGCTTTTGAAGCAGCCGGAATGAACTCCGGCTAAAATCTGGGTCAACGATAAACGACGCCCAAATCTCAATGTTGTTGTCGTGGAGCACCTTCACCGCTTCCATGTTTGCCGCAACATTGTTTCTCTTATTTAACTTAGTAAGATGTTCAGCATCAAAACTTTCAAACCCAATAAGTACCCACCTTAGGCCGGCGTCGCGCAGGCGGCGTATCATGTCAGGATGTTTAGCTATGGTATCGGTGCGTGCCTGGCAACCAAATCTTTTCTTGATACCCGATTCTTTAATAAGCTGAGCTATGCGCTCAACCCGCGAAACATTACTCATGAAGTTATCATCGGTGAAAAGAACGTGCTTTGTGGGAGCCGCCTTGAATTCTCCAAGAACCCGCTCCGGACTTTTCTGACGGTAACGGCCACGGTTAAATTTCCAAACCGAGCAAAAAGTACACCTGTGCGGGCAACCCCGCGCCGTCTCGATCATAGTCACCGGAGCCATTTCACGGAAGAAGTACCTTTCTGCATAGGGCTTAGTTATCTCGCGGTTTACCGGCGGCAATCCATCAAGATTACTGATTAGTGGCCGATTACCAGTAAAAACAGGCTCCCCGTCTTTTAAGAACGTAAGCCCCTCAAGGTCGGAGAAATCTTCGCCCTTCTCTACGCGAGCTAAAAGCTCAGGCACAGCCTCTTCCCCTTCACCGGTAACTATTACATCGCACCTACCAAGAAAATCAGGCGGGTTAAGTGCGGCATGATGACCGCCGACAAACGTAAAGGCTTTGGGGAGAATCCGGCGGACTATTCTGAGCATCTCCTGCCCCGCGTAAACAGCCGTTGTAAATGGAATCGCTACACCCACCGCATCCGGCTTGTTGGTAGTAAGAAATTTTTCGAGCTTTCGGTCGAGCCGCATATCTAACATGTATAGATCATGCGAGTCAAGTGCACCGGCAACCGCCTCGAGGCCTAAAGGCTCAGTGAGCGCGATGTGGCGAAATCCTATGTAATAGCCTTGCGAAGGCTGTACTAGTGCGACCTTCATAGCCTACCTCCTAATAACTAAATAAAGTAGCCTTATCAGGTCTTTTCCCACAATTATGCTTGCTTAAACAAACCGTAGTCCGTTGATTGAACCGGCACTTATATGTATATAGCTTAAGCATAAAACAACTCCTTAGCAATTGGTAATACATTAGAGAAAATAATTTTGTACTGCTTTCCCATTGTTTCCCGTTTGTCGCACGAAAAAAAACATCTTTCGGTGTCAGACACCAACCAATCGCCCTACCAGTGCAAATAGGAGACATAAACAGAAAAAGTGTGCGATTGTGAATCCCATTCGTTTCACAATCGCACACTTTCATGGTAATTCTTTATTAAAACAGCAGGTAGCAAAACTATGCGGTGTCTGACACCGGTATAGTATTTTAAAAGGTATCTTGCAATGTTACATAGTAAATGGTATTGTATGACACAGTATTCTATATGAGGATTGCTATATGAACGTTGAGAAAGAGAGCTGGACTTCGCAAATTAAAAAAGGCGTTCTCGAGCTAGCAATACTTGCACTTCTTAAGGAGCGTGAGATGTACGGCTTTGAGATAGTGAGCAGCCTGCACAACCGGCCGGGCCTTAGCATAAGCGCGGGCACCGTTTATCCCCTGCTCAGCCGCTTAAAGAAAGCCATGCTTATTGACTCGGCCTGGCGTGAATCGCCTGTCGGGCCACCCCGTAAATATTACACGCTCACCGCAAAAGGCGTCAGCGAGCTAGCTGAGATGACCAATACGTGGCTTAGTATATCAAACAACCTCCAAAGCCTGTTGAAAGGAGGCTTTCTTGAATGAACGGCAAAAATCCAGAGGTCGCTAAAATCATAGATAATTACCTAAAAAGACTAAAAGAATCCCTACAAGACATCCCAAAGGAAGAGGCACAAGATATTATCGACGAAATTATCGTACACATCGAGGACTCGACCAGGTTCGATAGCGACAGTGTAGAAGCCGTACGTGCAGTTCTCAAGGACATTGGAGAGCCCGAAGAGTATGCGCAGAATCTAAAGGAAGAAGGCTATTTTACTACTAAGAGCAACCATCAGTTTAAGTTAAAAAGCTCCGGGCGCATACTTGGGATGCCGTATAATTTCGGGAGGCCGACATTAAAGAAAATTGCCGAGCGCATGTGGGAGCCATCCGACCCCCGAGTGCTCAGGCCCAAAGCCTTTGGTGTGGGATGGGCAATAAATTTTGGCGCACTTGCGGTTAAGCTTAGGTTATTAAGACCGGACGACGAAGAAGGCGTGCCGTTCTCAAACGTCCCCGACCGGGCGCTTAGTATCGGAATGCTTTTGTCTATCCTTTTAAATATAGGCGTCATTATAATTGCGATTATCTACTTTAAGAGATTGCCTGCAAAAGTGCCGATTCATTTTGGCTTTGCCGAACCGGATCAGTTTGCAAGCCCGCTTAAGGCCACTTTGTGGTGGATCGGTATCCCCTCATCGGCAACTGTAATTCTTTACCTTTTTGTTTTTCTAAGAAAGAAATCGCGGCTTGCCCGGGCTCTTTCAGCCGCCTTCATCTTAAGTTTTTCCGTGTTAAGCGATGGTGCCTATATCGACAGCATCTATTACGCCCTAAACGGGAGGCTTGCCATTCATCCAAGCCTCCTTGTATTTGCTCTATTTGCCATCTTCTTTATCACGCTCACCACCTTCTCAAAACTCGGGCTTAAGGAAGAGTGGCGAAAAAATAAGGTCATCGGAATAAGAAACCCCAACTCGAAGGAGGTATCCTAGTGGATTATTTAGCAAGCACTACTATGCCGGGGAAAATATTTGGGTTGACAATAAAACAGTTTCTTGCAGTAATTATCCCGATTATGGCGATCCAAATTGGGCTGGTTATTGCGGCTTTGGTCAGTCTCAAAAGGCAAAACCCCGCCGCTATAAGGGGAGGTAAGCTACTCTGGACGATAATTCTAATCATCTGTCTCTTTGAGTACCCGCTGGGGTTGCTTGGCCCAATCCTTTATTTCACGATTGCGAGGAAGCCCTATGAGCACGAGTAATATGAGCGAGACTAATGTAGATGCAGTTGAAATAAGAGACCTGACCAAAGTTTACGGCAGTGTTAAAGCCCTTGATGGGCTTAGTCTCGATGTAGCCAAGGGTACGGTCTTTGGATTCCTTGGGCCAAACGGCGCCGGAAAAACTACGACCACCAGAATACTTGCCGGCCTTGCCCATCCGACTGGGGGCTCGGTTAAGGTTCTTGGATATGATGCTACAAAAGACGGGACCCAAGTTAAACTCTCGATGGGATATCTTCCCGATGTCCCCGCTTTTTACGAGTGGATGAGCGCGAAAGATTACCTTAATTTTGCCGGCGAGCTTTTTGGATTGCGCGGCCCCGAGCTTAAAAAGCGGGTGGAGTCGCTAATCGATACGGCGGGGCTTAACGGGGTAAACCGGCCCATCGGGGGTTTTTCGCGCGGTATGAAGCAGCGGCTTGGCATCGCGCAAGCCTTTATAAACGACCCGGATATCCTCTTTTTGGATGAACCCACTTCGGCGCTTGACCCCATCGGGCGCAAAGAGGTTTTGGATATGATCGAGTCGCTATCCAAAAGAAAAACTGTTTTCTTTTCAACCCATATCCTTGCCGATGTTGAGAGGGTCTGTGACTCAGTGGCGATCATTGATAAAGGCCGTCTTATAGCACAGGGAAGTCTCGATGAGTTAAAGGATAGATACACTAGGCCAATTTTTACTATCGAGCTGGATGCAAATGCCGTGCCCCTGGCCAAAAGACTCAATACAGTGCCCTGGGTTACATCGGTAAGCAGCGACAAAAATATCCTTACAGTTGATGTCTCGGATGTTAAGACGGCTCAGATTGAGCTAGCGGGGATTATTTCAAGTACCGGCCTGCCGCTAAGACAACTCGAGCTAAAAGAGACCACGCTTGAAGATATCTTTGTTGATCTCATCCAAGAAAAAAGTACAAAGTCGCTTAAGAAGATCAAGCACGGCAAAGCTTAAGGAGGTAAGGCGATGAGCGGATATGTCTTTTTCAAAAAAGAGGTAAAGGCAATTTTTAAAACCTACCGCATCTGGCTTATTCCCTTGATATTCGTGTTCTTTGGGATACTAAGCCCGGTCAGTGCAAAGTTCTTACCCGCCATCCTTAAGGCGGCTATGCAGGCGGATACCACCCAGAAGATGTTCCTGCAGATAAAGATCCCTGAGCCAACACAGACCGACGCCTACCTGCAGTGGCTTAAAAATCTCTCTCAATTTGGAATGCTCACGCTTATTCTAATATCAATGGGACTGGTCGCCGAGGAAAAGGCACGCGGCACCCTTGCGCTTATAGTTACCAAGCCGGTTTCAAGAACGTCGATAGTTATCTCGAAATTTCTAGCACAAACCGGGCTATTTACCATGTCGGCAGCAATTGGGGTCGGCACATGCTATCTATATACGTTTTTGCTTTTCGATAAGGCAAGCCTTCGCCCGCTTATCTTCTCATCAATAGCATTTGTGGTATACGGACTGCTCATTCTGGCAGTAACGCTTTTCTTCAGCACCCTGATGAGAAACCAGTTGGGCGCTGCCGGCCTGGGGCTTCTCTCTTACTTTGCTTTCTCTATAATAGCAGGCATTGGCCACGGGTTGGATAGATATTCTCCCGGCGCGCTATCCGGCATCGCCAGCAAGATCATCTCGGGAAGCCAGGCGTTCGCAAAAGCATACCCGGCAATCGGGATATCGGTTGCGCTCTCAATTGTAATGGTAGTAGTGGCGGCCCTTGTACTGGAGAGACAGGAAATTTAGCGAACTTGTAAAAGTAAGACGCCAGACCATGCGAAAACATAAAAGCAAACCTAGCCGTCCTGTTACTATTTTACCGAAAACGACCTAACCACTCATTTTGGAAGCTTTGAGATTATCAAAACCGGGTCGTGGAGGTCGTCTCCTTTGACCTTCGGGGTATTGAAATTTTCAATATTTCTAACTCTCCAATTATCAAAATGGTTTTTCCATTTGTTATAGTAATCCATTAGCTCGCTGGGAATACCTTCTTTGGCATGATCTTTGCAGCATATCATACATGGGGACGAGATTTTGAGCCATCGCATCATAAGCTTTTGCCATAGTAAAGAAACGTTCCTTCTCGATTTGCTCCATTTAAATCCTCCTGGCTACATGCTATGAGGCACCTAATCAACTGCTCTGTGGGATACCCTTAAAACACCGGCGCCTTGAATCATTCCCTGCTTTAGCAGCAGCAAGGCTTCGTTTGCCTCTTCCAGCCCAAACTCTTGGACCTCCGGAACGATCGGAATCTCAGCAGCCAAAGCAAGAAATTCACGGACGTCTTGTGCGGTGATGTTGGCCACGCTTTTGATCTCTTTTTCATGCCATAGATGTGTAGCGTAATCCAAGACGGCATTATCGCGCTTTCGGATTGCGTTTATGACTAACCTGCCGCCTTTTTCCAGGGCGCTAAGTGCGATGGCTATTGTTTCTCCGACTGGAGTAAAGTCTATACAAAAATCTATTTTTTGAGGTGGGATATCTTTAGGCGCACCAACCCAATCGGCCCCCAATTGCCGGGCCAGTTCCTGGTGCTCTTCGCCTCTCGTAAAAACAAACACCGGCGACTCGGGGTACCTGTATTTGGCGATTTGTATAACTATATGGGCAGACGCGCCAAAGCCATAAAGCCCCAGCGACTTGCCGTTTTCTATTCCGGTTAAATTTAGGGCCCGATAACCCACAGCCCCGGCGCATAAAAGTGGTGCGGCTTGCGAGTCGGTAAATTGCCCTGGGATTGGGTAGGCAAAGTCCTCCGCTACAACCATATACTCCGCATATCCACCATCTTCATGGCAACCCGTCGCTTTGAAGTCAGGGCATAAATTCTCTTTGCCCTCATGACAGAACCGGCATTTGCCACAGGCAGAATGAATCCAGGCAACCCCAACCCTATCTCCAAGTCTTAAGTTTAAGACTTCTTGGCCCAGCTCAACCACTTCACCAACAACCTCATGCCCCAAAACTACGGGCAGTTTTGGCTGTACCCTTCCCTCGATCTCATCCAGTTCGGTATGACATAACCCGCAAGTGGATACCTTAAGCAAGACCTGTCCTGTCCCCGGCCTAGGAACCGGTAGATCTGTTAGTTCTAGTGGTTTTTCTTCAATTGGAGAAATCCTTTTTAATATTTGGGCTTTCATCTTCGTTACCTAAAACTCCTCTGTATTTATAAGCATAACTATGTCGCCTAACTGCATCAAATCAGATTTTACCATATTAAACTAAATCTTACAGGCAAGCTTTCGCAACACAAAAGCAGAAACTGATTACTTGCGTACATAATGGTTATGTCGTTAAATTGAGATATTAAAAGCACTGCATTTTAGGGGTCTTATGACGCTAGGCGATGTTTTAAATCATTACCCATCAAGTATTGTAATCGCCACAATGGCATTTGCTTTTTTGTGGCTTGCCCTTTATATTTACCGCGTAAATCCCGAAGATAGCGCATCCAAACTTGCCTCTGGATCAATGATCAGCATATTCGTCTACCTTTTTGGTAGCTTCATGGTAATCACCGCTACGAAAAAACCTGAAGTTATCCTTTACCAGCGCATCCTCTGGTGGCTGCCGTTTGCTCCAGTTTTGTGGCTACATCTCTCACAGAAGGCAACTCCCCCGCTTGAATTTAAACACCCGCTCGGGAGCCAAATCAGTGCGATAGTTAACGCCATGCGTACAAGCGCGGCTATGGGTGCCTTCTACGGCATCGCTGCCTTATTTTTCCTGTCCGGCATCTTTACCGACAGCCTCTTTAAGTTTAGCGGCCTGCATAAGGCAAAACTGCCTCTTGGAAACCATGGTCTGCCCACCGGGCCGGCCTACAAACTTTTCGCGGTCTTTATGTTTGTTGTGGTTTCTGTTGCTTGCATAAATTTTCTCGCGGCCTGGTGGAAAGATGTAAAAAAAGGTAGTAAATCAGCCCTGGATTCACAATTCTTGTGGTTAACCCTAGGGACTATACTTCTATGGGCCGCCTCAATTGGGCTTTTAGTAAAAATTGTAACCGACATACATGTGAGACATTCTCCTGGCAACATAGTATTAGGCGTTGGGATGGTTATAGTCGCTTTTGCAATTCTAAAGCGCAACGCCTTACATAAAAAAGAAGCGCTACAGAGAGATGCTATCTACGCCTCAATCGGTGCACTTGGCGTATCTGCGATCTACGCTACCGCCCTCTTTATAGGGCAGGGTGGCATTATGGGTGTGCCAGTTATAAGCCTTGTCCTTGTAACCACACTTGCACTTACCACGCACATGCTCGCCGACGAGCTTAAAATCCGGTTTAGCCAGCTGATTGGAACCAGGCTAGGGCTTTTCTCAACCCGCGATGTCGATAAAATGCGGCAGCTCTACCACGAGGCTTCACGGATAAAGAGACGGCAAGAGCCCGCGGTTGAGCTTTTTAACGACGGCAACAAAACCGTTGAGCAACTACTTGATCTTCTTACCCCAAGACAGCGCGAAATTATAACGCTAAGGGCGAAAGGTCTCTCGGATAAACAGATCGCCGATGTACTTAACATCAAGCTGCCGACAGTTAGAAAACATACCGAAGACATCAAGGATAGGATAGGTTCGCGTGATAAAGCCGACTGCGCTATCTACTGCGTTGTAACCGGACTCTTAAGCAAAGAAGATTTAATGGATTGGTTTGATTCGCTGGATTTTGCGAACCAGAACAAAACTGAAAACCGTTAGACGAATGCGAATAGGAATCTTTCCTTGTTTTATTTTTAGAGCGTTAAGTTGATTGGGTTATATTGACCGCCTCGGCGACTGCAGCCAAGCCAAGTAGACCAACACCAGCTAGCAGAAACGCGATCTCTTGACGGCTCATTGACACGGCCGGCCTGCGCAAAAAAGCGACAAGCCCCAGGAAGCCTCCGGCGGAGTTTGTAGGATAGCGCGCGAGCAGCGCGGTCGAGGCACAAACGAGGCTCAAGCCTATGATTTCCCAAAGACCAACCATGAAGAAGCCCCTGAGTGAGTCGGACAGCGAGGAATACGGAAAGGTGAAGCTGTTCGTCCCCCGGATCAGGCCATAAAAAATACCCGAGCGTAATAGATGCACATAGTAACCCACAGCAAGCCCCTTCACACCCTTCCATTGGTTGAGGAGCACGATACCTCCAACGCCGAACAATAGATTGAGCGCAAATATTCTTAGTGCAGCCTGAATCAGGGATATTTTTCCCAAAGACGTGCCCCACCCCACCCGAAACATGCCCTGGGGAAGAAGTGCCCATGAAATCACCGATGTCGCCATAAGTACCAGCAAAGTTACTCCAACAGCAGAGCCAGCTCTAATGTATGGGTTATGGTGCATTAGTATATAAATCATCTCTCGACCCTTCTAAGGGGTTATCTATTAATCTGTAGTGCCTCCACCGCGATCGCCAGATTCAGCTATTCAATCCTTACATGTGTCCCCGCTAGAACTACACAGCTGTCTCCAAATCTAGACATTTGAAAATGTTGTACGAGATGACTTACGGGAGTTGCTCATCGTTGATATCCTAGTTCTAGCATAGTTTGACTCTTGAATTGTAGGTACCTGAGCATCTGGCAACTAAGCTTTTTCGTCTCAATCATTATATCATCTGGGGCATAGCTATCCCATTCGTTTGCAATAATTTTAAGGCCCATCTCGTCGGCATGGCAATGTACTTCAGTACCCGGGAAGGGCACTAGGACTGCCATTTTTGTTACAACTCGGCTCCTTCCGCTGCAAACCCCCATAGCCTTAAGTGAGTTAACAAAATCCAAGGTTTTATTAACCGTAGCTGAATTGTCGAATGGGTGACCGATGATGAAGCTGCAGACCACCTCCTCAAGACCAGCTTCGAGGGCAATTTGAACAGCTCGGGTCACCTGGTCGGGAATATGGATAAAGCGAGGTGGCCAATAGGCATGCAGGATAAGCGAGGGCGAAAAGGTAATAGACTGGCTCCTATCCCCTAGTTATTTCTGCGTATATCCACCTTTTTTACCTGGTATTTTGCTGCTCTTAGTATTTCTGCCGACAGACGGACCATCCCACCCTTGGGTAAGCTTTTTGCAAAGCTTACGCAAATAAGGAGGCTAATATTATGTCAAGAAACGTAAAAACAAGAGAATCTAACCGCTCGGGCCAGTACCAATCTGTCCAGATAACGGTTAATCCAAAGTCGCGCAATCTGGACAAAACAATCCACGATATCTTAAAGATAAGCGAACTTGTAATTGAGCAAATTCCCTCGGTAAAAATAAAGTCTATTGCGGTAAACGATTACTTTGCCGTAGTAAGGGCAGACATCCCCAAACAAATTAACAATCAAGAAACTACTTTAAGGCTTTACGAGATCAAAGGTAGGTGGAAAATACGGGGGTGCGCGTTTTCTGAAAAAGAGCCCTAAGCAGCCGTCTAAAAATAGCTATTTAAAAATCTACTTGCAAAAATACTTTCTAAGCTGTTGTATTAAGAGAGACGGCAATGCGCCGTCTCATCTTAAATCAATCGGGGAGTTATCTTGAGCATAAATAGAGTTAGAATCATCATTGCCGGCATAATCGCAGCAATCGTCATACTTTTCGCCTTTTCCAAATCTCTGGTGTTTCTGTTTACGGATTGGCTGTGGTTTAAGGAAGTTGGCTATGCATCCGTCTTTACAAAGATACTTGGGATGCAGGTAACGCTAGGCATCATTGCCGGCGCCGCATTTTTCATTTTTCTCTACATAAACCTGCTCATCGCAAAAAAATTGGCACCCCCTTTTACCTACTGGCGTGGATCCCCCGACGACCCGCTGTACAACATCATGAAGTTTTTCAAATCTCCCATCTTTATGCAATTTTTTAATCTGATTACTTTTGCGGTTGCTCTCGTGTTTGCATTCTTTGTAGGGCTATCTGCATCAACCAACTGGGATGTTGTCTTAAAATATTTAAACCAGGTCCCGTTCGGGATAAAAGACCCGGTGTTCGGCCTAGATGTTGCGTTTCATATGTTTTCCATCCCCTTTTACGGAGCGGTTCTTAATATCGGCTTTTTAGCGGTTGTTCTAACGATAGTGCTTGCTTCGCTGGTCCACTGGATTAACGGCAATATATCGTTTCGGCCCGGTGCAAGAACATTTGCGCCGCACGCAAAGGCACATCTCTCGGTGCTTTTCGGCATGTTTTTTATACTGCTTGGGCTCACGTTTAAGCTATACTCTTACAACCTCTTGCTGTCTAATGTCGGCGTGGTCTTTGGCGCAAGTTATACTGATATTCACGCGAAACTTCCTGCACTTACTGTCCTTTTCTTCGCATCCTTGGTTGTGGCGGCACTCTTTTTGGTTAACATCTACTTTAAAGGGTGGAGACTTCCCGCCGCCGGTATTACATTCATTGTCGCGGTTGCCATTCTCGCCTACGGTATCTACCCATCGATCGTCCAATCATACGTGGTCGCACCAAATGAAATAGAAAAGGAAACCCCGTATATCAAAAAAGCAATAAAGTTTACAAACCATGCTTATAACCTGGATAAGATAAAGGAGAAGCCGTTCCCGGCTAAGCAGAAACTGGATAGCGCAGCTTTGAATAGAAACAAGCGAACGATTGATAACATTAGGCTCTGGGATTGGCAGCCCCTTGATAAAACATATAACCAAATCCAAAGCATACGCCTTTACTACGATTTCTCTGATGTTGATATAGACCGCTACCCGATAGATGGTAGCTACCGCCAGGTTGCTATCTCGGCCCGCGAACTTAACACGAATAACCTGCCGGATAACGCAAAGACCTGGTTAAACCAGCATCTTGTCTACACCCACGGCTATGGAATCGTCGCCAACAAGGTAAACGAGTTTACCACCGAGGGCCTACCCAAATTAATTGTAAAAGATATTCCACCGAAATCGGAGGTCGCCAGCCTAAAAGTTACGCGGCCTGAGATATACTTCGGTGAAAAGACAAATAATTATGTAGTTGTGGACACCAAGACACACGAGTTCGATTACCCGATGGGAAATGAGAACAGCTACACCAAGTATAAGGGAAAGGATGGGGTACCGCTTGGCAGCTTATTTACTAAGGTCGCATTTGCCTGGCGGTTTGATAGCCTACAGCTTCTATTGTCCGGCTCGCTTACCAAAAACAGCAGGGTTCTTTTCTACCGCAACATAGTTGATAGGGCAAGTACAATTGCGCCATTTTTAGAGTACGACAGCGACCCGTACATCGTTGTCGATAACGGCAGGCTCTACTGGATTATCGATGCCTACACAACCGACAGCCGCTATCCCTACTCGCAACCTTTTAATAATGAGACCGGGCAGAACTATATTAGAAACTCGGTTAAAGTGGTTATCGACGCTTATAACGGCAACACTAATTTTTATGTCTTTGATAAGGGCGACCCAATTATTCAAACGTATGAAAAAGCATTCCCCGGGATGTTTAAAGACAGCTCCGAGCTGCCACCTGGCTTGCGTAAGCATATAAGATATCCCGAGGATTTATTTAAAATCCAGAGTAAAATGTTTGCTACGTTTCATATGACCGACCCACAGGTTTTCTACAACAAGGAAGACCTCTGGACAATCTCCAGCGAAAAGGTCGGAGATCAGAAGTCCGAAATCGATCCCTACTACACAATAATGAAACTCCCCGGAGAGAGCAGTGAAGCATATATAATGATAACGCCGTTTACGCCAAACAAGAAAAATAACATGATCGCCTGGATGGCAGTAAAATGCGACCCGCAGGATTACGG
>JAJYQA010000033.1 GCA_021794835.1 Actinomycetes bacterium
CACCAAGCGCACGAACCACATAAGCTATGCCACCGATAATAAGAGCCCAGAATAAGAGCACTGGGATAATCATAAAAATTCCCCCAAATCCAAAAAACGGGTGACCAAAACCCCAACCATACATCATGGCTAATCCTCTCCTTTCTAAACATAGTCTACGGAAAAGATGTGAATAAGTTATGAAGAAGAACTTTACAATTTATGAATTATTTAGGGATTACTGGCGCTTTAGAACCAGGATGGCCACATCGTCTGTAAGATTACCACTAGCGAAGCGAATTGCCTCATCCCTAAGATGATCGACAATGGCACTTGCCGGCGCATTGCGTACCTGTCGTACCGCATTAAGAAGCCGGTCCTCGCCGAATAAGCCTTCCGTACCACGCGCCTCGGTCAACCCATCTGTATAGGCAATAAAGATTTCTCCCGGTTTGAGCTCAACCTCATTAACCGAATAAGTAGCATCCTCATTTACAGCAAGCGCGATCCCATCAGGTTCCAGAAAATGACAACTCTTGCCGCAAAGAATAGGCGTGGGGTGCCCGGCGCTTACCAACCTAAGTTGGCCTGCTTCCCCATATATGCCTGCCAAAACAGTTGCAAAGTGCCCGGCCTCAAGCTCGTCCTTAAGCACCCGATTTAACCTGACCATGGCAACAGCTAAATCTGGATTTTCCCTTATAAAGCCCCTGAACTGGTAGCGAATCATGGCGGCATCGGTTGCCCCTTCAAGGCCGTGCCCCGAGAGATCACCAATTATAAATGCCGCCTCCTGGGAATTTATCGTAAATAAATCTACAAGGTCGCCGCCCACCTGCGCCTGCACAGTAGCAGATATGTAGATATGGGCCACTTCGAGGTCGATTACCTCTTTCGGGACCTTGGCAAGCAGCCCTTCCTGAACCAATCGGCCTACCTCAGCTTTTTCTAAGAGCTCTCCGCGATAATGCTGGAAATATGATGTGGCGATGGCGGCAAGCGCCGCATGCAGAAACTCATCCATTTCAACCAGCCACTCCATCGCCTTCTTTGATGGCAACTGGAGTAGTAAAGGCATATAGCTTTCTTCAAGAAAATGTAGACTGATTATCAATGCCTCGTAGGGGAAATTTTTAGAGGCAAGCTCGGCACCTGTTTTTTCAAAATTCCTAATACACCTCTCGGGCTGCCGCGCATGCATGCAGGAGAGCATGTCGTGGAAAATCCCACTGAAAACGCCCTTTAATTCATTGTTGGTAAAAGTCGGCGGGCTCCAAGCCATAAATTGGGTTCTAACCCATCTATTAACAATCTCTGCCTCGTGGGGAATTAAAATCTCGGCAAGTTCCCTTAGATCATCCTTGCTTGCCCTAGCAAACTTTATGATACGGTAGCCCGCAAAAATAGGGGTCTCACTGCCCCCTTGCCTAATGTTTTGATTCGAGTTCATATAGTCATCTATCCAGTCGTTAAAAACAAGTACCGCCTAAGGCGCGTTACAGCTGAATATATAATTATTGAGTATTGTAAAGCTAAAATACCTAGTAGGCAAACCAAGCAAGTTTCAGGGCATATCCATGCAACATATTAGAACCTTCTATTAGGGTTAAAGCCACTGTGGTGACCTCCACCTCTCGGTGCTCTTTCCTCACGGGGCTTTGCCACATTTACAACCATTTTTCTACCGTGAAACTCACTTCCGTTAAGCTCGGTAATAGCATTCTCCGCTGCGTCAGAGTCTTCCATTTCAACGAAGCCAAAGCCCCTGCTTCTTCCAGAATCCCTATCGGTGACTATATTGGCAGAAATAACCGAGCCTTTCGAAGCAAAAACCTCCTTTAACTCATCTTCAGATACATTGTAGGAAAGATTACCTACATAAAGTTTCGTGGCCATAAAGCCGCTCCTTTCTTAGGATTTAAAATCCAACATTTTTCCGGCCACTCGAGAGGACAGAGAGAGGAAATACAATGCAGAAAATTGCTAACCTAACCCTTAACTTTCTACGAGAACCGAATATATTCTAGCAAATATTTACCTCTGTTGGAAGTATTTAAACGGCTCCCGGCCTCGTTACGGCCCCTGAGCAATAAATTTGCCATGTCGGGAGATAAGCTTTATCCTCTGTTTAATTATCAAGCTAGCGAAATAGGAGGGTCTATGAAGCATCTAACTGAGTATCTTTGGATAAACACACCTGAGCGGTATCAGATGGTAGACATCACTAATGAAGTGCAGGAATTGGTTAAGAAAAGCGGCGTTAAAGAGGGCCTTTGCCTGGTAAACCCCATGCATATCACCGCAAGCGTTTTTATAAACGACCATGAGAGCGGTCTTTTGCAGGATTGGCTGGTCTGGCTAGAAAAGCTTGCCCCGCATGCCCCGATTTCCCAATACAAGCACAACCTAACCGGTGAGAATAACGCCGACGCTCATTTAAAAAGAACGATTATGGGTCGTGAGACCACGGTTGCCGTCACGGGCGGCAAACTTGACCTCGGTACCTGGGAACGGATCTTTTACGGCGAATTTGACGGCCAGAGAAGAAAAAGGATCTTGGTTAAGATTATTGGAGAGTGAACTAGGCCAGGGGTAGAAGGTTTCCTCTCCCCAAGAGGAGAGGGGAATTAAGAAAGAACCTTCTATAAGATAGCATAACAACTAACCAATATCTCGTCTAGAGAACACACGTACAGAAATCACCAGGAAGGCTATTAGATAGATAACCGCATAAATCATCATCGCGTTGCTTGGCTGGGATATTGCACCAAATGGCCCGATGATCACTGCATCAAGCGGATTCTGTGTAGTGCCGGTTATTATAGTAACAATCATGCGGTAGATGGAATCGACTGGCATCATAAGACTTGTGATTATCCCCGTGCGAACAAGTGTCGTGCTATTTACAAACGGCATTGCACCTACTTGCTCAAGCATCCCGCCGATAACCCCAACCGTGTAAAGCATAAAAACGATTATACCGTTTGCAAGCGTAGATAACCTGGTACTGCCGGCCAGAGATACCGCAAGTAGAATCAGCGGCTGCAGGGTAAATAGACCTATCGCACCGGTGACACCGTCGAGTCTTGATCCAAAGATATAGTGATTCAAAAGCAGGATAGACACAAAAAGGACCGCCGAGTAAAACGTAAGCATCAAGGTATAGCCAAGAAATTTGCCAAGGATAATATCCCGCCGCCTGATCGGCTTTGCTACGATGGCATGAAGCATTCCGTTTTCCATCTCCGAAGATACCGAGCCTATTGATGAAAAGATGGCAAGCAAAGACACTATCGAGCTGGCGAAGTAGATGCCCAGCAAAAAGAACGCCCTCTTTGATATCTCTTGCATGGCTTGTTCCTGTCCGGCGGAAAGGCTGCCGCCCCCTGACATGAACCCGGCTTTGTGTACCGCCATATCTTGGGCTATATAGTGAAGCCCCAGCCCATAGACAACTAAAAACAAAAGTGTTAACACAATTGCTGCGATAAGTATTTTCTTTCTTAACGCTTCCTTAAAAGTCAAGGCGGTTATTATTAACATTACTGATCACCGCCTTGGACTACATCTATAAATAATTCCTCAAGTGTTCGCTTTCTCCGGTTTAAGTTATAAAGTCTTCCCCCACTCCGGATAATAAGCGAGGCAAGAGTTGGGATTTTTTCCTCATTTGCAAGCTCAATTACAAAGCTAGACCCATCAACTTTAAGTACCCGGCCAAAGTCCGCTATCCTATTATCGAGCAGGCCGTTTAAGTTGCCTGCAGTTACTTCAACCTCAATTTTCCCGGTAAGAAGATTATTAAGGGTGCCGCTTTCAATAACCCGTCCATCTTTAATGATAGCAACCTCGTCACAGATCATCTCAAGCTCACTTAAGAGATGGCTGTTTAGAAAGACAGTTTTGCCGCGGTCCCTCAGGCTGGTGATAATTTCTCGCACCTCCATACGCCCGATGGGGTCGAGGGCGGATGTTGGCTCATCTAAAAAGAGAAGATCGGGATCAGCAACAAGTGCGGCGGCAATGCCGATTCTTTGCTGCATGCCCTTGCTGTAGGTTTTAATTTTAAAATTGGCGGCGTCCTCTAGCTTTACCAGCTTTAGAACCTCACCAATTCTTTTTGGGCGCACCTCTCTCGGCATATGGGATAGTGCGGCATGATAGTGCAAAAGCTCCTGGCCGGTAAGCCAATCTTGATAACGGAAGTTCTCCGGCAAAAAGCCAATCCTTCTTCGCGTAAAGACATCTCCGATGGGTGACCCAAGTAGGCTCGCCATGCCAGAGGTGGGCTTTACTAAACCGATGAGCATCTTAACAAAAGTACTTTTCCCCGCGCCGTTAGGTCCAAGAAAACCAAAGATTTGCCCCTCACCAACCGAGAGGCAAATCTTATCACATGCGGTTTTTCTGTCGTAGACTTTAGTGAGGTCTTTGGTCTCGATAACTGCTTTTCCCATGAGACTATATTACAGCTTATTTCATCAAGCTGGCTATGCCCTGGGCATCACCAAGACTTATTCGACCGGCAACTGCATTAACGACCCCGTTTTTTTGCCATAGTAAGACATTCTCGTCGGTTTGCGCGTCTTTGGGGGGCGTTATGAAAGCACCGCCTGCCCCATTAACCGTAACTTCCTTAGAGCTGCCATCTACGCTCGGGATAGGCAGCGTATATCTCCAATCCTTGATGGCTTTAAGCTGCGTTCTAACGCTATTCGGCAGTATTGGAAGGCTAAGCAATACATCTCGAACCTCATTGGCGTTAACACCATTGGGAAGAATAAGCTCGGGGCTTCTTAGTTGCGCGATCGTTAATGGCTTGTCCCCTTCTTTCGGATACGTTGCGATTACGGTCGTCGGCATCTTTGCGGTAAACTTCTTGCCGTCAAGTGCAGTGGGCAGAAGCTGGGTGCCGCCAAACGACTTGATCAAGTCATTTGCCTTTTTTACGTCAAGCGTGAAGCTGTTTGTAAACCCGTCCTGGACTTTAAACTCAGGATTGGTATAACCTGCCACTTGTTCCGGTATCGTGAGATTAAAACCAACCGCCGCTTTAGCCTCTGGATACGAAACCGATCTTGGCTCCTTATATCCTGTCGTTTCAAACTTGCCGAAGTTTTTAATATCCACCTTACCGCCTAGGCGGCTGGCTTTTCTCATCTCAGTCAAGTCCTGCTGCGTTATGTTGATCGTTTGCACTTTCTGGACGCGGAAGATATTTAGAAGGTCAGCCGCAGCTTTTCTCACTGGCGTGAAGCTAAGCGCTATGGCGATTGCAGCCACCGCCGCTAGTGGCACCAATGCTTTTCTTAACCTGCCATTAGTCATTACTAAAACTCCCTTCTTGCCTAGCGGTATCCCAAAGCGTTCATCCCTGGTCAAACGTCCCCAGGCATCTTTAGTTGCCGCTTTATCTATACTTAAACTTTGTGCTAATGTTGATAACTCAGATTGCGCCGCTTGGCTTATCTCTTTTAACCCTAAGAGCAGGCTTTCGCATTTCCCGCACTTTGCAATATGTGCCTCTATCTCCCACCGCTTCCGCCCCGATAGTTCACGATCGAGGTAGGCCTGAAGCGTGCCCTCGTCATAGCACATTTTCGCTCTCCCTTTCGTAAGCCCGCTTGAATTTGTCTAAAGCCCTGGCCAATACTTTGCCTACAGAACTTTTCCCTATACCGGTAATCTCTGAAATTTCCTTGTAGCCAAAACCAGAAAACTTTAGAATAAGACAAACTTTGTCCCTATCTCCCAAAAGCCTGAGGGCTTCTTTTACCTGCGCAATTTCACTTGAAATTTGAAAATCCTGTTCAAATGACTCACGGACAATCCCCTCAGACTCTCGCCTCTTGCGATTCTTTTCGCTACGCAGGTAGTTATAGGCAAGGTTTGTTGAAACCTTGATCAGCCAACCAGCCAGGTTTGTAAAATCCTTAGGAGGGCTCTCGTATAGCTTTATAAAGGTATCCTGAGCCATATCCTCAACGATAGTTCGCTCGCCAAAGATAAGCATAAGGTGGCGAAACACCATCGGATAGTGTGCGTCAAAGAGCTCTTTGAAATCAAAATCATCCGGCGAAACCGTCTTTTTTAGCCCTTTATTGAAAACCACAATTGCCCCCAGAACTGTTCTTACCTATATAACACCATAGAAAAAAGAAAAGTGACAGTTTACTGCTTTTTGTTTTTCTCAATCATAGACCTAAAAGTACGATCAACTGCCCATATCGTAAGGCCGATGATAGGCGAGAAGATAAACAAAGTGGCCCCAAAAACAGCTAGCCAGCCAGCAGGTGACCCGACAAGTATGTCGATCACTCTTCCATGGGGTGGGAAAAGTCCAGCTAGCCAGCCAAATACAAGAAATATTACCAGCCCTAGTAAAAAGGCTGACAAAAACACCAAAAAACCATTTTTTCGCGGAGAAGACTTCTCAGTTAACATAGCACCTCATAGATATTATAACTTTCAGAGGTATGTTTCAAACAGAAATGGCTCTACAGAGCCATTTCCCTATCGTTGTCGATCGGACTCGCTATGCTAGGAAGATTGGCTAAATACGCTCCTAAGCCGAAGCGATGCACTAGTACATTGCTTTTGAAGATAAAAATTTCTATCGAGCTAAACTCACTCCCCACGTTTCTTATTTGAGCAATCTCGTAAGGGGTTTCTGGTAGGTAAGTAAAAAGGGCGGCACCCTTTAGGAAGACCGCCCTTTCTCTATAGTCTTATTGACGTGTCAGCGACCTGGTGGCAATATCGAAAGTAATTTACTTGACCTCACTGCAACCAACTACTGTTATGCGCCACACAATTACCTCCCAATTCAAGCCACCTAAAACCACCAGTGCATGAATAGTGTATTAGTCGTATATTTTATTTATGCTTCATATTACTCTAGTGCAATAATGTAAGTAACCACTTAGTGAAAGATCGTTTTTAGAGGGATATTTTTTGTAGGCTTCAGATGCCAAGGACTAGGAAAGGTGACAGGGCGATGCCCTGAAGCTACCGGATGCCAACAAATACAAATTCTTGCATGTACATGAGAAAGCCAGCTTTTGCTGGCTTTTTTCAACTATGATTTGGAGTTTTTCTTGCAAGTTGTAGGGTCTTACGCAATCTTGTAATTTTCAAGCAATAAGTCAAGTTCGTTGGCAACACTGGCCAGGTTTTGTACCGAGGCTGACATCTCCTGTATTGTCGCGCTCTGCTCCTCGGCTGATGCCGATACCTCCTCTGCCGAGGCTGCAGATTCCTGCGAGGTAGCTGCAATGGTATCAACAGAGGTCACAGCTTCGGCCGTTGCGCTGGCAACCTCCTTGGTCTTGCTCTCGTTGCTCTCGGTAATACTTCCGATTTTCTCCTGAATCTCTTTAATAAGGTCGCCGATTTCGCCGGTTGCGGCAGCAGACCTCTCGGCGAGCTTTCTTACCTCATCTGCAACCACAGCAAATCCCTTGCCATGCTCACCGGCCCTTGCCGCCTCTATCGCGGCGTTTAGGGCAAGCAAGTTGGTCTGGCTTGCAATGTCGTCGATGACTTCGACGATGTCGTTGATGCCATTGGTTAGCTCGGCGATACTCTTGGTCTGGTTCTCGGCACTCTCAACCACCGAGTTTATTGCATTTGAGACATACTCAACCGATATTGCCGCCTTGGCCGCGGTATTTGACTGGTCTGAAGCTCCCTGCGCGACCTGGCTAATAGCCGAAGCTATCTGCGACGTTGCCGAAGTAATCTGGTCCACATTAACAGTAAGGTCTTGAAATGCGGCATTTAGTCTCTCAGAGACCGATTTGATCTCCCTAAGCATTTCCTTTTCCTGGGTTATTCCGCGGATAATCTCCATGCCGCCCACTACTGCACCACGCTCGTCCCGGATGACATCAGCCCTTGCCACAACTGGTATCTCACGCAGGTTGCGATCCTTTATAAGAACTTCGGCACCCATAATCGGCTCGCCGGTTTTTATACATTCTTTAATAGCACATCCGTTATCACAGATGTTGGATTTGAAAATATCGTAGCATTTCCTACCGATTGCTTCACTCTCTGAATAACCGGTTAACCTCTCCACGGCTTTATTAAAGTAAGTTATGTTTTGTTTGGTATCGGTTACAAATATTGCATCGTATATCCTGGCGCGGGAGCGTTCGGCCTCGTCATGGATTAGTTTTTCACGCTTTTTCTCCTCAGTGATATCGCGCATCGTCTCCATGCCGCCAACAATGTTACCCAGATTGTCTCTAACCGGCGCGGCGTTGGCCAATATAGTAACCGTCTGGCCATCTCTTCTTGTAATTACAACCTCCGCACCCCTGATATTCTCCTTTGTGCTAATGCAATGCTTAATAGCGCAACCGCTATCACAGATGTTGGATTTAAATATGTCTCGGCATTTTTGGCCAATTGCTTCTTTCGGGGTATACCCGGTGAGATCTGCCGCAGCATCGTTAAAATAGATTATGTTTAAATCCTTGTCGGCTACAAAGAGAGGGTCTGGCATTCCTTCCAGCAGCGATCGCTCATCGTAAGAACCCTTTTCCTCTTTCACTTTTTTCTTGGTATCTGATTTAGATGCTAAGCCAGTTACTATACCCTTTATCGACATATCTGCCTCCACTAAATATTGCTAAGATATTATCAATTACCCCCTAGGGATACTAATCGGCAAGTTGCCGATTGGCGATTATACCTAATATTATTCGTACCTCAACGCTTCTGCCGGGTAGACTTTCGATGCCTGCCTGGCCGGCAGATACGTTGTCAGAAGTGAGGCAACATATGACAGAACTGCAATCCCAAGCACACTCCGCCATTGTACCGCAAACTCAATCCCCTGCATCCCTTTAGCAATAAACTTGATCGCATTGTAAGAGAGGCCCAAACCCAGCGCCGAGCCGATAATAATACCTAGAATAGCGACAAACGACGACTCGAGAATGAACGTATTTTGCACCATGCCGCGCCGAAATCCGATCGCTCTTAACATCCCGATCTGCTGGCGTCTCTCGACTACTGAGCGGGATGCAATGACGCCAAGCGCGGCGATACCGACTACAAGTCCAAGCCCCATGAACCATTGCAACAGGTTATCGATCATCATCTGCGCCTGCATGCTCTGGTGAATAGTGTCCGCAGTGATAGACGTGTTCATGCCATTTTCATAAAACGCCTTACCAAGTGACTTGGCTGCCTTATTAACATTTACGCCGTTCTTTACCTTAAACCAGAACGTTGTCGGCACTACCGGCGTTGACACCATACGCTTAAGCGTATCTTGAGATGTGATAACACTGTTATAGGTATAAAACGCCCATGTCTCAAGAACGCCGATGACTTTAAGCCTACTTATCTTACCCATTGCCGGGTCCTTAACTTCGATATACACATCGGGCAGCTTTTTGTCCCCCTGGTAAAAGCCGCTTAACATAAAATTGGGTTTTTCGTCCCCCATGTTATAGTTGGTCTTAGCCGGGACAAGACTTTCGTATACCACAGCGTACCCTTTGTTCTTACGAAGCGCCCTCCAGACTTGGCTGTCGGTATTATACTCACTACTCCTCATTACAAACCGATAACTAACATTCTTGGTATAGCCGTCATCGACACCTTGAATCGCATATGGAATCCACTTTTTGCTTTTGGCACCCTTCTGGCGCAGCTCAGCTCCGGCCATTACCGTGCTGCCTATCGCCTTAAAATTATCCTTGGATATATACTTTGCTTTTTTATCAAGTGCCTGGGAAATATCGGTTATTGGGTTAGCGTAGCCGGTTGAGGCCTGGATATCAAATCCACCCGAGAGCCTATCAACGTTGTTGTAAATCGAGAAAAACGCGGGCAGAATTGTGTCCATAAACACCATCGTAAATACAATTAGCGAAAACATAGCAAGCGCCATGCCTGTCCTAAAACGGTTCTTCATTGGATAATTTACCGCAATTTTAAGCATGGGCGGCATCCCCTTCATGCGCCCAAAGAGAGTGGTCACTACGGAAAGAAGGATATCTGAATTATACATGACCGCCCAGATGGCACCGGCAACAACCGCTATGCCGGAAAGAAAAAACATCTCCATTCCCGACTTAAGCTCGGGCATAGAAGGAATGATTTTCTGTAGAACGCCCTCCGGTTTAAGCCACCATACCAAGAGACCAATGCCGGCTATAGTAAACGCTGCTCTCTCCGACAGGTGTAAATAGTGCGCTAGCAGCGGCAGCCCGATGATTATAAAGGAGACACCCGTATCAAACAGTGCAGCCTGCCTTGCCTTAAGACCGGCAGGAACCATCACGATTCCGAGAATCACCAAAGCAATTACAAGAATAAGCGATTTCGACGCCTTGCCGGATTTTTTTGGCTCAGGGATGCCTTGGATAGCCCGAACAATGTTTACGCGCCCGGCCTTCCAGGCCGAGGCAAATACCACCAAGAATGTGGTAACGACGCCCATCGCGTATGAGATGACCAGGCTCTTTGGATTAAAGTGGTATGCAAGAGTGAAAGTATCCACACTTGAAAAGGCTTTAGCCATCACCTTTACCATACCCCAGCCGACTCCCAGGCCAAGCACCGCCCCAACAGCTGCGGCAAGCACCGCGTAGACCGTGCCCTCGAAGACGAAGATCTTTAAAATATCATGCCTTTTTGAACCAAGAGCCCGCAGCGTGCCGAGCTCTGATCTTCTTTCAGCCGCAAGCATAACGAAGATCAAGAGGATAAGCATAACGCCAGCGGCCATGGAGAACTCACCGAACACCAAGAATACACTTGTAAAGGTACTGGCTGCCTTCTCCGCATCCTTTAATGCTTTTTCCTTGACGGTCTGCGCCTCAAGCTTAGTTCCTTGGATGGCAGGTTTTATCTTGTTTACAACATCCTTGGAGAGTTTGGCCCCCTCAATCTCGTCACCTTTGTTGGATATTAGAACCTCGTTATACTTACCTGCCTTTCCGATAATTGTCTGAAGGTCGGATATCTGCATAACAAGGGCAGGCCCACTTGATGGTCTGCCGCCGTCTTTAAAAACTCCGGCAACTTTAACCGTGTGCGGACGGGTGCCGTAGAAAAGCTGTATTTCATCACCCTTATTTACCGATAATTTCTCGGCTGCCTCAACGTTTATATAAACCTTGTTTTTGCCAAGCCCGCCGATATCAAGTTTCTTCTCGTCTTTATCAGTTATTGGGCCCATTGCGGTAGAGTAGCCGCTCTCAACACCTAATGCGGTCACGTTTGGCACATTCTGTCGGCTACTCGGTGATACTGCAGGAACCTGTTCGGTGATAATCGGTGTAATCCCATCGATCAGCTTACTACCCGAGAGGGCATTTTTAATTTTGCTATATTTATCTTCGCTGAAATAAGTATCCGTTGCTTGAGCTTTGCCGCCGCCTACAAATACGTTGCCGCCCTTTCCATCACCTTTTACCTTGACAATGATATCGGTATTCCCAAGTTTCTTGAGGGCAGTCTTTTTGATTGAGTAGCTCATGGTATCCCCGGTTACCAGAGCCGCCGAGATAAGTAGCGTCGCGAGCATAAGCCCAAGTACGATTAAACTTGTCTGTGCCGGATGTCTCGTGATGTTTCTTACGCCCATTTTGAATTGAACCCGGTTGCGAAGGGCCACTATCATAAGAAGCATTAGCCCAAGCGCGAGGGCCCCAAGCGAGCCATATAAGATATTATTAATTGGTAGTCCGAACAGCTTCTCCACAGCCCCTCACTCCGTTCATCACATGCTCCTCGATTCTACCATCACGCATTTTTACAATCCGGTCGGCCCTTGCCCCAACTTCGCTGCTGTGGGTTACTAAAACAAACGTCTGGCCCTTTTCTTTATTGAGCTTGCAGAGGATATCCATAATTTCGTCTTGGGTCTCGCTATCTAAATTGCCGGTCGGCTCATCACACCAAACGATAGCCGGCTCATTTGCTAAAGCCCTTGCAATAGCAACCCTTTGCTGCTGACCGCCCGAGAGCTCTGCCGGGCGCTTTGCGGCTTGACCGGCAAGGCCGGCCATATCAACCATCGCTAAGGCCCTCTTACGAGCCTCGCGCGGTTTCATCCCGGCAACCAAAAGCGGAAGCTCTATGTTTTCCACCACGTTTAGAACCGGAAGTAGGTTGAAGAACTGAAATATAAAGCCCATTTTGTTAGCCCTAAAATCGGTGCGGGCACCATCGCGCATTTTATAAAGGGACTTTCCCTCGATTATAACTTCGCCCCCTGTCGGCTCATCAATACCCGATAGACAGTTAAGAAGCGTTGTCTTGCCGCAACCGCTAGGGCCCATCACGGCAACCATCTCGCCCCTTTTAACCTCAAAGTCAATGCCCTTTAGGGCGTTAACTTTTACTTCCCCTGTGTCATAGGTTTTCTGGAGATTAGATGTGCGGATAATTATATCTCTGCTTAATTCTACCCCCGCCGTCTTTCCGTTATTTGAAATCACCACTTATGCTGCTTACCCCCTCTATTCTTTATAGCTGATGCTTTTCTACTTGCATGCCTGCCCTGCCCCTGGGAAGCCAGCCGTAATATATTTTGCAATTTTAATATCAGCGCCATTTAGTATATGAATGTCTAATAGTATAACATTAGGTCTTAATTTGCATAGGTATCTTTCTTTACAAACATCTTGGATATAGGCAGTAGAGACCATCAAAGTAAAGTATTTAATCCGGCACATTGGAACCAACGGTTTTTACCGGATGGCCAAAGACTTGAAATATTATTAGCTAGTATGCCCTTAACCATGGGCTTTTTAAGAGTTACGCTACGTAACCTTTCGGATAAGCTGTAGGAACCAGTCGCCGGCAAGTTGACTTATGGATAGCGACTTTGGGGGTGATGGTTTACGTGATGGTTTATATGACGGTTTCTGAGGCAGTGGTTTGATGTCTTCATTTGCAATGAGATCTGAAACCGCAACGGTTCGCCCAGCCTGATAAGCAATAATTTTTCCAAGGACGGTACCTTTCTTCACGGGTAGGTGAACACTTGCCACTGAGGACATTTCCGCGCTTATCGGAAGAGTATCCGGCACGACAGCGGCCCGGTCGTCTGCGGCAACCAGATCAACTTGCCGACCATCCTTCAAAGCTATTTTTTTGTAGATAACCCCTTTTGAGATGAGCTGCTCACTTTTATAAAGGCTAAAACCGTAATCAAGCAACGCGGCAGATTGATCAAATAAATCTTTTCGCCAATCCACGCCAAGTACCACACTTATTAAAGACACCCCTCCCCTTGTCGCCGAGGATACCAAACAGTTGCCGGCACGCGACGTATATCCCGTTTTTACGCCAGTTGCACCAGGATAACTTGATAAAAGCTTATTTTCATTTTCAATAGGTTCAGAGAACCCAAGGCTTGGGCGATTTATACTATAGGTTTTGGTAGAGACGATCTGCGAGAATACTGGATTCTGTAAGGCAGTTTTTGCGATGATCGCAAGGTCATGGGCGGTTGTGTAATGCATTGGGTCGTCAAGGCCGTGGGGGTTTGTAAAATGGGTATTCGTTACCCCAATTGAAACAGCTTCTTGATTCATCATGGCCGCAAATCCGCCAACGGAGCCGCCAATATGATCGGCTATCGCAACTGCCGCGTCGTTTGCAGACGGCAACAACAGCGCGTAAAGTAGATCTTTCAACGTAAGTTGCTCACCTGGCTGAAGGTCTATACCGCCAAGCGAGCCCGGCCCAACCACATCACCGTTGACCGTAACCATGTCGGCAAGATTCCCATGCTTAATCGCAACCAGTGCGGTCATAATTTTTGTCGTGCTCGCCATCGGACGCCTCTCGTTAGAATTTTTCTCAAAAAGTACGTTTCCGGTTTTTGCGTCGATGACTATGGCCGATGTAGCTGATATGCTAGGAGCTGCAGGTGCATTCGGTCCTGCCGGTATATTTGCATTAAGTGCCTCCGCAAAGGCAACCTGCTGCAACGGAATACCTATTGTTAGCGCTATAACGACCAGAATAAGAATAAATCTCTTCATATCTCACCTCAACAACATACCTATTACATACTCAACAATATACTCGTTGCATATTACACGTTTTTGCAAAAAGAAAAAAGACAAAAGGGGTGTTCCTCAGTTCCCCTTAAATGCTAAGCGTAGTGGCTATATCGATTGTGAGGTAAGGATTATGTGGATTGGCTAAAATGGCAGAAAGCATAAAAATAGGGTGCCGAATTCCTTCGACACCGCCACCTAAACTTTGAGCCACTGAGCGGATTCGAACGCTCTGACGACTAGATCAACAAACCAGGACTCGCAGGAAACCAGCGTCCCTCTTGCCTGATAACTCTAACGGACTCTCCCCGCCGCAAGCTTGTAAACTAGCTCGTCTTTGCGCGGGCCTATGGCTATAACTACTATCTGTAGGCCTTCCTCTTTATCTTCAAGCTGATAAACTACCCTATGCCTTCTATCGTTAAAGCGTAAGCGGTATAGGCCGGTAAGATTGAGGCCATACTTATTTCCGAGGGGCTCCCCGTAATCGGGGCTCTCTTGCAGTTTCCGTAATGCCTCGGCTGCTCTTTTCTTTAGGGAGCCGTCGAGCTCATTAAAATCCTGTTGGGCTAATTCGGTAAGTACAACTTTATAGACCATGTTCTGCTAGAAAATCCTCCAGGTCAACATCTTTGCTGCGGTCTACGCTTTTTCTCTCTTCTGCTATCTTTGCTATCTCTAGCCTCTCGGCTATATCAGCTAGATAACAAAGGCGCTCGTACTCGTCCAGGCTTAACAATACCGCTTTTACAGCATTGTTTTTGAGTATAAAGACCTCCTCACCTTTATTAACCCGCTCTATTTGCTTAGACAGGTTCTTAGCTGCCTCACTCGTAGCTATCATTTGTCTAGGCTTAATGCTACACGTATGTTCTGCCATAGCCATACTTTTTACCTCCCTTGCTATTTACGAGTATATCAGCATTATCGGAATATTACCACCAATATTTTACGTAAAATATTACGTGAAATATTATACCCACAATTAGGCACGTTAAGCACATCCCCAATACTCCGAAGTGCTAAGTATCTATCCCGTTTTTCTCTTCCCTGCTTGGCAAGGCTTTAATGCCTGTCTCATTTGGTGCAATTCCCCAATAACACAGAGTTGAAATAAAAGGAATTTTGTTTACGCGAACCCCTCATATCGGTCTATAGAACTTGAGGCTACAGAGATTTGACCCCTCCCTACAGTCGTATATAGCCAACTGGGATTCCTTAGCATAAGAGCAGATTTTATTTTAACATTTTTAAACAGCCTTATAGCTGAGACAATGAATCCGCGAACTCTATCTGGTTTTGTATCGTCCCGCGCCCGGCCTGTTCATCGGTTGAGACACGGAAATAAAAGGCGACTTTTTGCATAGCCAAAAATCCCCAGCACTATATACCTAATAATTGTTTCTTCTTTGCGTTAAAGTCCTCTTGCGTGATGATACCTTTGTCCCTGAGCTCGGCAAGTTTTTCGAGATCATCATATCCCGGCGATGTACTCTCTTTCGGCGCATCGTTCTTTGCAAAAAGCTTCTCCTCGATCGCATGTTTAATTGCTTCGAATTCCCCTTGCTGACGCTTGGTGAACGTAACTGTGTTTTCATCCTTAACTGCGTCAAAAACGCCGGCCTTGGTTTCTTGGCCACCGATGAATGCAAACTGTATGTAGCCGACAGTAAAACCTGCGTTTTTGAACTGGATTGAAGATATCTGGTTGATAAATATTTCCTTGTCGCCCTTCAGCCCTTGGAGAATTAGCGTGTTCAATCCTTTGCTGCGTTTAATTCTTATTTTGTTTTGAAGCAGCTCCAGCACACCGTTTGAACCTTTCGCGCTCATTATGACCTGATCCATAGCTTTCTCCTTTAAATTAATTTGGCGGGTTGCATACTGCAAGGAGTATATCCTCTTGCCTTAGCTTCAGATAGAGTAATTGGAATCTTGCTTTTAGATAGATATCTGCACCAGCTTTGATGGTATTTCTCACCGGTGTTTATAATATAAACTATTGTGCTATCTCCACCGCCATTATTTAATATGCGCTTCTCCGTTGTAGTTGTTGTCACGAGAGGGCTCCATAAGCCCTTGTTCTGTTCTCTTGCTTGGCTTTGGTATCTAGTAAAATAATCAGCATACTTCACATCGGGAGGGATGGTGAGAAGCTGGGCATAGCCATCAAGCAAAAGATGTGCATTAAACATCTTCGTGCTAATCTCGGCGTCATTAATCTTATCCGGCTGGGAGAGCCATACGTAGGCCAAGATTCTGCCGTATTTGTCTCTCTCCTGAACATCCATTTCTAAATAAATTGTTTTTCCGTCAAGCTGCGAGCGGGTATAGTTTTCGGCCTCCATCCCATAGGGCTCAACTGGCTTTGTTGGGTGATGCGTTTCTGGGGTATCAACCCCGATTAGGCGCACTTTCTCTATCTTTCCGTTTAACTCAACCTCAATCGTATCACCATCGATCGTGCGCACAACTTTTGTTTCAATTGTTTTTATGGATGAAGGTTCTATTATAGATTTATTGATTTTAGTCGTAGTCGCTGTATTAGACTTTGCAGCCCCTTGAACGCTAGTCGTAGTGGTTAAAGTTGCTTTATTTACATCATTGCTAGCGATTTTAGTCTCTGGAGGAAAAAAAATAGCTGAGATTACCATGAAAGCTATAGCGGCCATGCCATATGTAAGCAACGCTTTCTTCCGTGTTGGCTCGCCCCAGCGGATAACCCATTTAGGCTTGATTAGGCCAACTATTAGAGCAATGAAAGAAATGAAAAACAAAAATCCAAGCAGTGCATCCATAAACCCCTCCTTAAAGTTTGCCCTCTAACAGCAACGACTCTATTCTTACATGTACCATGCGCTCAGTTGTATAAAAAAAATCAGCGACATCCCATTAACAGCCTTATAGGTATCTGTTTTTTATGGCCTTGCGAAAACTCGGGGTTTGCCCGCCTTTTAGGGACTCAAAAAATTCAAACTAGAAGGGATAAAACCCTAGTTTTTCCTAGTAAGAATCGACCTGCTGCACTCCATTTGCACTCCACAATAAGAGGGCAGATACCAATATCTTTAATTCTAGGCCTCTGACCTGAGCCACTGAGCGGATTCGAACCGCTGACCTGCTCATTACGAGTGAGCTGCTCTGCCTGCTGAGCTACAGTGGCGCATTTTGCTAAAACGCGAAACAGATTTGGGTTTTAACAGTATTTAAAACAGTATTTACGACCTCTAATAAATACCAAAAATTTGGCTTTTTGTGAAGACCATCTGCCTTCTCGCACCGGCCTCTGGCTCCTGATTCTTATGCTCATTCATCTATATCGGGTAGGAAGTCGGCATCTTCGTCGATGTCTCCTAAGTCGGGTTCGCTGCCGTTTTTAGGGTGATCGCCGTTTCCAGAGTATTCCTCCGGCTGACATGGCACCTGGCAGTTACAACTTAGGGCCTCGACAAGGGTCATCTCGACGCGCTGGCCCGACTCAAGCTCGACGATTACGGTCTCTTTCGGCACGTTGAACTCGACGATTCTTGCAATTCCCCACTCGGTAGTAACTTTTGTTCCTCTCTTTGGAGCGCGCTTCTTGAAATCCTGATAAACTTCATGTTCGTACTTAAGACAGCACATGAGCCTGCCGCAAATACCCGATATTTTAAGTGGGTTAAGCGGAAGATCCTGTTCTTTGGCCATGCGAATCGATACCGGCTCGAAATCTCCTAAAAACACGGTACAGCAGAGCCTCCGGCCGCAGGGGCCGATGCCTCCGACCATCTTCGCCTCGTCACGCACACCGATCTGGCGAAGCTCAATTCTAGTTCTAAATACCGCTGCAAGGTCTTTGACCAGCTCGCGAAAATCGACCCGCCCATCGGCTGTAAAGTAGAAAATAATCTTACTTCTATCAAAAACATACTCGACGTCGATTAGCTTCATCGGAAGCCCATGCTTGGCTATCTTTTCCTCGCATGTTTTACAGGCTTCCCTTTCCTTCCGCTTGTTGTCCACAAGCTGCTCTTTGTCCTCATCTGAGGCTTTTCGTATGACCTTTTTTAGGGGAGCCGTAACTTCCTCCTCGGAGATGTCCATTGGAGAAGCAATTATCTCACCAAATTCCATCCCTCGAGAGGTCTTAACAATAACCTTATCTCCACTTTTTAGTTCTATCCCGTCGGGATCAAAGTAATAAACCTTGCCAGCCTTTTTGAATACAACTCCAACAACTATTGGCATTTTATGAGAGAACCTCCGATTCCAATCCCCTTACCCAGATCAATGAGGCGACTACATTTAGTAACTATGATAGGAGTTTTGAACACTCAGCACATCATGTATTTTAAACAACATCGTCTCGAATGCTAATTGCATATTAACATTAAATCGCAATTGCTGCTTCGTTTCCTCGATTATTTGTAGGCATTCGTACACGTTTTCGCTTGTTAGGAGGTCTATATGCTCCCTGATCGCCAGGATACAGTCCTGGTTGGTAAGCAGATCTTGCCTACCGGCCTCTTTTAGTAAAATAACATCTCGATACCACGAAACCAGGGTGTTTAGTATTTCCTCGAATCCCTGGTGCTCTTCCCGGCTTAGTTCCCGCTTTTGGCGCTGCTCAATTCGTCTCTTGGCCTGTACCGGTATATCGCCCAAATTTAATTGTACCTTAAGCTCTGCAAACTCCTTTTTATGCTTCTCCTTAAGCTCATTTAGAGACTTTTTTATCTCACTTACAAAATCTTCGGCAATAAAGGTAAGTTTTGCGAGATCGAAGCGGTCTATATCCTGGATAACTTTTAGGACCATCTTCCGCCGTTCTTTTTTAATGGGCGAGGTCGCAAATGAAATTGCGATTCCCAGGATGCCCCCGCTAAGCTTGGTCGCAAGTATCGCCTCATCATAGCTCAAACTATACTTGTTGGCTAAAAAAGATATCATCTCGTTTGCGGGAAGCGGCTTAAACTGCACCATCCGACAGCGCGACATTATTGTGGGCAAAATCGCCTCCGGGTTGGATGAGACAAGGATAAAAGCCACATCCTGCGGAGGCTCTTCAAGAGTTTTAAGAAGGATATTGGCGGCCTCAGCAGTCATGCGGTCGGCCTCACCGATCATAATAACCTTGGTTCTGCCCTCAAAATTTTTAAGCGGAATGGATTGCAAAAGTTGCCTTATTTGGTCGACAAGGATAAAATTCCCCTCGGGCTCGATTAAAAAGACATCGGGATGGATTTCATGCAATACCTTACCGCAGGATAGACAACGTCCGCAGCCCCCCTCTTCGCAGTTTAGAGCAGCAGCCATGGTTTTAGCGGTTGTCCACTTGCCAACACCGCGCGGGCCGGTAAAGAGCCAAGCATGTCCAGGCTCACCAGAGTGAATTGCGCTTATTATTTTATCTATCGCATCTTTCTGGCCGATGATGTCAGACCAGAGGGTACTGTCGGTCATTAAATCCCTTGTTCCTAACTTAGCTCATAGCTCGCAGGATAAAAGCAAGTAGCGTTAGCCCAGAAGACAGAATCCAGGAGCCAGAAGATTTACACCGCAGGCTAGCCTCCCCTCAAGGGGGAGGAATTTATCCTGTTCACCTGTTCACCGTGGAAGGCCCGATAAATCGGGCTACATTTTAATCAACATACCAACTGCTTTTATTATCTCCTTGTGTACTTCGTCAATCGAGCGAGTGCCGTCGATGGTTCGCCAGCGGGCCGGCTCGCTGGCGGCCAATTCTTGAAAGCCTGCCTCAACTCGCTCGTGGAACTCGACCGATTCTTGCTCAATGCGGTCTGCTGCAACCTGGGTTGCCCTCTTGAGCCCCAGTGCAACAGGGACGGCCAGTAAGAAAGTCAAATCGGGCTTAAGTCCCTGTATAGCGTACTTGTTTACATCCAAGATAAAGTCAAGCGGCAGGCTACGCCCGTAATGCTGGTAGGCCACCGACGAGTCGATATAGCGATCGCTTATTACAATATCCCCGTTTTTAAGGGCAGGCTCAACCACCTCGGCGACATGTTGCGCCCGATCGGCCGCATAAAGCAACACTTCAGCGTGATAATCCATCTTGGAAAATTTGGGGTCAAGGAGGATCTTACGGATGGCGCTTCCTATTAGGGTACCCCCCGGTTCGCGTGTTACAACCACGCCACGTCCCTTCATTTTAAGATAGTCAGCAAGCTGGATTATCTGCGTGCTCTTGCCACTTCCTTCAATTCCCTCAAATGTTATAAAAAGGCCTTTTTTCACTTGGTCTTCTCCTTGGATCAAGGCCGGTCTCTACAGCCCGGGTTTGTCCACGTGCAAATTAATTGCTTTAATGGCCAGTTTAATAATTACTTGATCGCCACCTATATTTCTTTATACAGTTCTCTATTTTGCTCATATAAATCGCCGCCCCATGCGTCGATGGCAACAACGGCCGGGAAATCCTCGACCTCAAGTTTATAAATTGCCTCAGGACCAAGATCAGGGTAGGCAAGAAGCTCCGACTTTTTTATGTAGGACGAGAGCAGTGCGGCGACTCCGCCGGTTGCCGCAAAATAGACCGCGTTGTATTTAGCCAAAGCAGCTTTGACCTCAGGTGAACGCGGACCTTTCCCTATCATCCCTTTTAGGCCGTAGGCAAGAAGGATCGGGGTAAAAAGATCCATCCGTGAGCTGGTTGTCGGGCCAACCGAGCCCATCACCTTATTGGGAGGGGTGGGTGCCGGACCGGCGTAAAATATGATCTGCCCTCTTAAACCAAATGGTAGCGGCTGCCCCTTTTGTATCAGCTCAACTAGCCGTTGGTGGGCCTGGTCACGGGCAGTATATAGCGTGCCGGTGATCTTAGTTGTATCACCGGCTTTAAGCTTAGCTACTATATTATCGGTTAGCGGCGTGTGTATTTTATAGTTCATGGTTCGTAACTCAAATAATTGCTTCTGCTTGTCTTGCAGCGTGGCAGTTAAAAGTAACCGCTGCCGGAAGACACGCGATATGGGTCGGCGCGGCCTCGATCTTTACCGCCAGTGCCGTTACCCTTCCCCCAAGCCCAGCCGGGCCTATCCCTAATTTATTTATCCTTTCAAGTAGTTCATCCTCAAGTGCGGCAAACTCCGGGTTGGGATTGCTATCGCCAAGCGGCCTAAGAAGTGCTTTTTTAGCAAGAAGCCCAACTTTATCAAAGCTTGCGCCGATGCCAACCCCCACAATTACCGGCGGACATGACTTAGCAGCCCCTTCGGCCACCTTAAGCACAAACTCTTTTACTGCCCCAACTCCGCCGGATACCGGAAGCATCCTCATCTGAGATGCGTTCTCGGTACCGCCACCCTTAGGCATTACAACTATTTTTATCCTATCGCCCGGCACTATATCTACCGTAATAAAAGCAGGTATGTTGTCCCCGGTGTTTTTACGCTCAAAGATCGGGCAGGCAACCAGGGATTTTCTCAAATATCCTTCATCATAGGCCTCTTTAACACCCTTGTTTATCGCCAAGGTAAGGTCGCCCTGAAGTGAAATACCCTGCCCTAGCTCAACAAATACACTTACGTAACCAGTATCCTGGCAGATGGGAAGTTGCTTACTTGCAGCAAGACCTGCGTTTTTGATTATCTGCTCTATTACCTCTATACCGGTAGGCGATACCTCAAAGCCAAGACTTTTCTTAATTGCCTCAAGCGCATCAGGACGAAGTACCCGGTTTGCCTGCAAGCACAGGTCTTTTATAACTCTTGTGATCTCCAACGAGGATATCTCTCGCAAACCTGCCACCTACTGTGATAGATCCTTATAGTCCGTAAAATTTACAAAAAGCTCGGTTAGCTCAGCTAGAAGAGCTTTTGCAGATGCGACCGACTGCTCAAAAGCCTTCGTCTCATCGGTCGATAACGGCACTTCTAAAATTTCCTCTACACCGCCCTTGCCAAGCCTTGCCGGAAGGCCAATATAGATTCCCGTAACCCCGTACTGGCCCTGCGCATAAACCGAGCATGGCAATATTTCTTTCTTATCATTTAATATAGCACCAGCCATGCTGGCGGCGGCAGCTCCCGGCGCGTAAAACGCACTCCCGGTTTTTAGATAAGACACGATTTCCGCGCCGCCAAACTTGGTCTTGTTGATAATCTCACCAATTTTATCCCGATTCAATAGTTCAGCCAGTGGTTTCCCATCAACCTTGGTTTGACTCACCACGGGGAGCATGGAATCACCGTGCGCGCCGATCACCATACCGTCCACGCTAGCCATGGGGACACCAAGCTCCTGGGAGATGAAATATTTATACCTAGCCGAATCAAGCACGCCACTCATTCCTAAAATTCTGTTTGGATTGTATTCGGTGATCGTGTAGGCAAGCTGGGCCATGGCATCGGCCGGATTGGTTACAACGAGGACGATCGCATCGGGGGCGGTATTAGTAATATTTGCAAGCACGGATTTTAGTATCTCGGCGTTCTTGCCTAAAAGATCGCTCCGGCTCATCCCCGGCTGCCTTGCCAATCCAGCAGTGATGATCACAATATCTGAGCCCTCGGCTAAATCATAATCCGTGCCGCCGTTAATTCTATTATTATAGCCCTCGATCGCACCAGCTTGCATCATATCAAGGGACTTTCCCTTAGCCAGGCCTTCAACAACGTCTATAAGGGCGATATCGGCAACGTTGTTTTTAAGGAGAGTATAAGCACAGGTCGCGCCGACGTTTCCCGCACCAATGATTGATATTTTTGACATTGAAACCTCCGGGTTCGTTCATTATTTATGGCTCATCGCTCATAGAGCCCAGGGTCCACCCTCCCCTAACCCCTCTCTTAGGGAGGGGAACTAATTACAAACTACCTGCATATTATAACAAAAAAAGGCAGCTTACGCTGCCTTTGCTTTTAACCCTTGATCCAGGACCCTGGCCTACTCCCCTACAACAACCCTTTGTTCCTCGGTATTCTCTGCTTCTTTTGCTGCTGGTTCCTCTTTCTTATCCTTAGTCGGGCACTTGGGATCAATGCAGAGTATCCAGGGCCTTCCCTTACCGGAGAGAACCTTTATTTTCGGGCTTCCGCAGGC
>JAJYQA010000038.1 GCA_021794835.1 Actinomycetes bacterium
TAATTGCTATGAAGCTTACAAAAAAGCATCTCCAAAGACCAAGAGAATGTTTAACCAAGCACTCTTTAAAAAGATCTATCTAAATGGCAAAAAGGCCAGCAATTATGAATTTGCTGAGCCTTTCAACGTAATTTTTTCTCCAAGTTCAAATAAGAACTCTCTGGTCGGGGTGAGAGGATTTGAACCTCCGACCCCCGGTTCCCAAAACCGGTGCTCTAAACCAAGCTGAGCCACACCCCGAAACGCCGTCGCTTACCGCGAAGAACTCGACAGAAGGTATTTTATCACAAATTTCATGAACATTGCAGTATTTACTACAGTAAGAGGCCGGTTTAATAATCCTTGGCGTGCTCTTTAAGCTCGGGCATCCGCTCTTTAAGTTTGCGAAAGGCCTGCGCCCGATGACTTATTTTATTTTTCTCATCAAGTGGCATCTCGGCTACAGTCCGCGTATCCCCCAGGGGGATAAAAATGGGGTCGTAGCCAAAACCTGCCGCTCCATGGGGCTCAAACCCGATATGGCCCTCAAGCGTGCCCTCGGCTGAGGCCACCCAACCATCTGGAGTCATAAGAACAGCGACACAGCGAAACCTTGCGGTACGCTTATCCCAAGGTATATCCGCAAGTTCATGTAGAAGCTTCTCGTTGTTTTTTATCACATTTCCCTGCTCGCCAGCATACCGGGCTGAGTATATCCCAGGTTCACCACCCAAGGCATCAACTTCAAGTCCCGAGTCATCGGCCACCGCCGGCTTGCCGAAAGTTTCAACTAGGACACGAGCTTTTAGCAACGCGTTCTCGTAAAAGGTCGTTCCCGCCTCATCGACTTCCGGCCAGTCGGTAAAATCTTTATACGTATAGATTTTTATGTCATGCAAATCAAGGATATCTATAATTTCCCTAATCTTGCCCTCATTTTTACTTGCTATTATGAGTTCCGGCATTAGCTGATAGTTCCTTTCCTAAAACCTGTTGCTGGATTGAGACAAGCTCCGATATCCCCTTTTCAGCCAGGCCGAGCATTTCGTTTAGCTCAGATTTTTCAAATGGATGATCCTCGGCGGTCCCCTGGATTTCGATAAATTTACCAGAACCAGTCATGACCACGTTCATATCAACCTGCGCGTGGCAGTCTTCCTCGTAACAGAGATCAAGCATGGGCACGCCGTCAACAATACCAACGCTTATTGCGGACACAAATTCAGATAGCGGCAGCTCAGACATTTTCCCCTGCTCAACTAACCATCTCAATGCCTCGTATAGTGCAATAAACGAGCCGGTAATTGAGGCAGTACGCGTGCCACCATCCGCCTGTATAACATCGCAATCTAACCAGATAGTTATCTCGGGTAGAGCTTTGAGCTCTACAACCGAACGAAGTGACCGGCCGATGAGCCTTTGGATTTCTTGTGTTCTGCCACCCACACGACCCAGGCTTGCTTCTCGTGGCATCCTGATACCGGTTGATCGGGGAAGCATTCCATACTCAGCGGTTATCCAACCTTGTCCTGCGCCCATAAGCCATTTCGGAACCCTCTCCTCCACCGTGGCCGTGCAAACGACCCTGGTGCCGCCCATTTCGATAAGAACCGATCCCTCCGCATGCGGGAGGAAGTTCCTTTGAATGGTTACTTTTCTGATCTCGTCGGGTTTTCTTCCGTCTACGCGCCGCATAAGTCTTTCTCCTTTGCATACGCTCAAGCTCATAACCACACATGGTTATAAATGATTCTTATCAGCTATAAATTAGCACCAATAACCTATATTAGTTTACCATTTCTGCCTACGTCGCGCTCTACTTATGGACAAGGCCACGATAATTGCTAACCGATATCTATCCGCATGTTGTCTTCCGCAATGACAATCGGGCCGCTATACTCTTTTGCTGCAGCAAGCTTTTGGTAGTCGGGGTCAAAGTCGGGCCAAATGTGTGTCAAAATAAGCTTCTTGGCTTCGGCCCGGCCGGCAATTATACCGGCCTGCCCCGCAGTCAAATGCATAACATCCTTATAGTCTTCCTGCTTGGTAGCTTCGCAAATAAAGACGTCACTTTGGTCTGCTACGTCAAATAAAGCCTCACTAAAAGTGGAATCCGATGAGTAAGCAACCACCTGGCCGTTATATGAGATACGCTGTCCAAAAGTTGGCAGGTTATGCTTTACCGCAATGCTCTGGCACTTAAAGTTGCCTACTTTAAAGACGGCTCGGTCAGCCAGAGGATGAAAGTTGAAGAGGCTATCAAATTTACTCTCCGATGCCGGCGGAAAAATCTGTAACACAAACTCGCGCGCCCCTGCAGGTGCATATACGTCGATAGGAAATTTTTGCGACTCATGATAGGCCAGGTAGTAATAAAGCGGATAGATATCTATAAAGTGGTCTTGATGTAGATGACTTATTATGATTGCATCAAGAAACAATGGATCTATCCAGCGCATGAGATTTCTAGTAACACCGCTTCCCATATCGATTAGGATGCTGGTTTCGCTATCCCGCACGAGGTAGCCGCTACTGGCGCGCTCTATAGTTGGGTATGCTGCCGAAGTCCCAAGCAAAATCAGCTCCATGCTAACTCCCTATCCTATCTTTTGGGTAAGTGTCTCTTTTCTATCCTTTTTCAACTCGAACTACCCTCTCGCGAAGCGGAAATACTACCCTCTCGACCTTTCCAATCTTCCGCCCCAGAAACCTTGCCCCAAGTTTGCGGAAGACATTTTCATCCCCGCTTGAAATAAATTCAAGCGCCGGTGGTGTTTTCTCTTTACGTAGGCTATCTTTTCTAGTTAAGGACTCTTTGAGTTCCCGCGCGGTCTCTTCAGCTGAGCTTATCAATTTTACGCCGTCTCCCGCTACCTTTGAGATTGTCTCCGAGAGCAGCGGATAATGCGTGCAGCCGAGAATCAGACTATCAATACCCATCCTGGCAAGAGGTTCAAGATAACCCTTTACGGCATCTTCAACCTCTGGTCCGGTAATCTGATTTCTTTCAACAAAGTCAGCCAAATCCGGGCAGGCCTGTGGGTGGATCTGGACTCCGGCGTCAAGAGTTTTTATCGCATTGATATAGGAACCGCTAGATATTGTAGCTTGCGTACCTATGACCCCAATACGCCTACAGCGGGTCGCCTGGACTGCCGCCCTTGCCCCAGGCTCGATAACACCGATGATCGGGATATCATAGTACTGCTGGGCAGCTTCCAATGCTGCGGCAGATGCGCTATTGCAGGCAATAACAATGAATTTTACGTCCTTGGATAAAAGAAAATCGATGATTTCGAAGACAAAACCCCGTAGCTCAATAGTGCTCCTTGTCCCGTAAGGAAACCTGGCGGTATCACCAAAATAGACGATCTTCTCGTTGGGCAGGTATTTTATAATTTCCCTTACCACGGTTAAGCCGCCAAGTCCTGAGTCAAATACTCCAATCGCTCTGTTGTCCATTTACCCTCCAATTCTTTGCTTCCACGAAGATCAAGTTAGAGCAATTAGCCGCAATTGCTCTAATTATAACGCTAACCTGATATAAATAAACGCAAAAAGCACCATTACGCGGTTTGCCGGCGACGTGCGTTATGTATCCAAAACCACACGGTAAATATCTATATTAGCTAAAATTGCTTGAAATTAATATTTTTATTAATTATAGTTATTATTACCAAAGAATATATTTATGGGGGTAATGGCGCTGGGCGCTCCGCGGGCTGCAAACCCGTTGGCTGACCCTAATAAGGTTGGAGGAGGGTTCGAATCCCCCTTGCCCCCTCTAATTGCTAATAACATAGTTTAATTGCCTGCCTAGTCTCTACTATATAACATCACTCCGATATGCGATGAGTTGGCAGAAGCAATCTTATACCCTTCCTATCCTTCAACTGCCGATTGTAATTGCGAGGTTTATCTCAAATTGTTGCTGGAGAAACATAAGATAAACGGTGGATTAGGTGATTAACATGGTACGTACTCGCCCGATGATCGTCGCTCACCGTGGCTTCTCGGGGCATTACCCAGAAAATACATTACGGGCTTTTGAAGAGGCGTTAAAGCTTCCCATCGATGCGATCGAAGTTGATGTGCGAAGAACGAAAGATGGCACACTTGTCGTTATGCACGACGAGGCTGTTGATCGCACAACAAACGGCAGCGGGCACGTAAGTGAATTTACATTAAGTGAGATAGAAAAGCTTGATGCAGGTAGCTGGAAAGGAAAAGAATTTTTGGGCACGCGGATCCCAACTTTAAACGGGACCCTAGAGTTTATCAAGCAGCAAACGATGCTTCTTGTGGAGATAAAAGAGCCCGGTACCGAGCGAGAAGTCATTGATATAATCAATCATCATAAAGCGTTAAAATGGGTAAATCTCGTGAGCTTCCATTCTGATGCCCTGCTTTCGGCAAAAAGAACAGAACCTCAGATTTCATGTGCGCTTATTGGTGGAGAAGATATTGGCTCAAGCGACGAGAGCTTTGCCGATTTTGTATCCGGCACGCTAAGTTGCGGTGCAAACTCGGTAATGGTTCATTACACTACCCTTACACCAGAACGAGTGCACTATTGCCATAAGCATTTTCTCTCAGTCGGGACATGGACGGTTGATAGCCGGGACTTAGCAAACAGGTTAATTGCAGTGGGAGCAGATGCAATCGCAACAAATCGCCCAGATGTGGTGCTAGCGTTGTTAGCCGCTTAACATAATAAAGGCCACCTTTGAAGGTGGCCTTTATTTGTGGAGGCGGTGGGACAGCTACCCATACGTTTCCGTAAGGACTGGACTATGTCTTCAACCGCGATATCCGTAACGCGGTTGCAAGGCGTATAGTAGAGACCATAAATTGCCTATCGGCAGGATCTCTACGTAAGTCTCTACAGGGCAACTCAGAGACTAGAAACAAGACCGGTGCTTCGCACCTTTCGGAAACCAGATTTTTAACCCACAATCTAGGCCTTCATATCTGATCTCTTGTTTCTGGTTTCTTGTTTCTGATACACCCCTCGGCGTTGCCATACTATTGCAAGTTTAGGTTTCACCGATGTAAGCCTTGTTTTCCTGATAGCGTTACCGCTATCGGCGACTCTATTTATGAATCGAACCCACGTCCTGAAGGCTTTCCACAGGAGCATCTACGAGCGTATCCTGTGTTTAAAATTTCGCGATTGTCATCCTCACAGGCAGGGTAATCCAATCGCTAGTCTATAAAATTTCCCTAAACCCTTATAGGCGTCTGAGCCAGGTCAGTCCACTTAAATGACGCCGCACTAGAAACGTGGACGATCTCTAGATTGGCGAAGCCGCAATTAAGCAGCTAGAGCTAGTTCGCTGTTTGCGTTTATTGTTTTCCAGATAGTTTATCGAGTTACCTGAGCTCGACCCGCTTCTCCTGCCGAAACAAACCTCAGTCGAAACCTATCGCCCCCATATCTTAAGCCAAATAGCCAATAGCCAATATTTTCAATGTGCAAACTTAAACTACTTGCTTTTTTGCCGCTCGCGCAGAGCACGCTCTATTTCTCGCTTGGCTGCGCGCTCGGCAATGGCTTTGCGCTTATCGTATAACATCTTGCCCTTGGCAAGGCCAATCTCAATCTTTACCTTACCTTTATCGTTGATATAGACCCTTAGTGGCACCAAAGTATAACCCTTCTCTTTAGTCTTGCCAAGAAGGCGCAATATCTCCCTTTTGTGAAGTAGCAGCTTACGAGGTCTATCCGGGCTGGGTTGAGAATAAATATCGGCGTGACTGTAAGGGCTTATATGCATGTTAAACACCCAAAGCTCGCCGTCCTCAACACGTGCGTAGCTATCCTTGAGGTTTAGCCTACTCGCGCGGATTGATTTTACCTCAGCACCCTTAAGCTCAATTCCTGTCTCGTAGGTCTCTTCGATATAAAAATCGTGATATGCTTTTCTGTTTGTTGCCACCACTTTTGTTGTTTTCATGTTTAGATTATAGCATCTGCACGGTATTTTTGCGGGTGTTTATCGGTTGTCTACTTTTCTGCCAGAATAAAATCTATCCTTCGCTCGCCAATGACGACATTGGTTACTAAGACCGTTACAGCTTGACCGATCTGGAACATTTGTCCCGTCCTCTGCCCAATGAGGGTAAATGTGGCCTCATCGTAGGTGTAGTAATCACCGGTTAGGTTGCGCACATGCACCAGACCCTCAGCTGTATTTGAAAGCTGAACGAAAAACCCATAGCCTGAGACGCCAGTAATCGTGCCCTTAAAAACCTCGCCGACATGTTCCTTCATAAGCTCGCAAAGCTTAACATCCACCGATTCACGCTCGGCGTCGTCAGCCTCGCGCTCCATGTAAGAGCTATGCTCACAGATATCGGTGAGGTTATCTACCATGTTTACAATATCCGGCTCGGATAAATTCTGGTCGAGTACAGCTTTCACCAACCTGTGGACCACAAGATCAGGGTATCTCCTAATCGGTGACGTAAAATGTGTATAGTGCTGCGAAGCAAGTCCAAAATGAAGCGTGCTCGAGGGCGTATAGACTGCGCGCTTCATGGCCCGCAGGAGCAGGTTGTTTATGAGAAGCTTCTCCGGGCGATTATGAGCATAGGATATAATCTGCTGGATAACCCGGGGATGGGCACCCTTTAGCTTTCTTACCGGATAGCGGAGATTTTCAACCAGCTCCTCAATCTGTACCAGGGTCTCCTCATTCGGCTTGTCGTGGACGCGGTAGATCATGGGTGCGTCTTGCCAGTACATAAAGTTGGCGACCGCCTCGTTCGTGACAATCATCGCCTCCTCAATAATTTTTGTGGCGGGCGTGCGCTCGCGGACGATAACCTCCACAGGTTTTAGGTTTTTATCCAGGATAACCTTTGGCTCGACCGTCTCAAAATCAAGGCTCCCCCTTTTAAGGCGTTTCTTCTCCAGAATATCGCTTAGCTCACGAAGGCTTACCAAAAGGTCGCGTACATCAGGGCTTCTATATTCCCCGGTTTTGAAGGCTTCATCGACCTCTTCATAGGTTAGTCTAAAGTTGCTGTTTATCACGCCGGGGTGAATCTCAAAGTCGATAACCTCCCCCCTGTCATCAATGGTCATTTCAACGGATAGGCTAAGCCGATCCACATTTGGGTTTAGGCTACAAATATTGTTTGATAGCTTATGCGGAAGCATCGGCAGCACCCTATCGGCAAGGTAAACGCTGGTACCCCTACTGTAGGCCTCCTCGTCAAGAGCGCTCCCAATTGCGACATAGTGAGACACATCCGCAATGTGAACTCCCAGATGAAAATGCCCGTCTTGCTCATCCCGGTAGACGCTTACCGCATCATCAAAATCCTTTGCATCCAGCCCATCGATGGTCACAGTAAAAACATCACGGTAATCCTTGCGTCCCTCAAGATCGGCCTTTGCGACCTCGTAAGGCACAGCCTCAGATTCGGCCAAGGTCGTTCTCAGGAAATCTGTACTTAAATTGTGCTCCCGCACAATTACATCGATTTCTATTGTGGGCGAAGTTTCGTTGCCGATGATTTCGGTTATCAAGCCCCTAGCAGGATGTGTACCGTCGGGGTACTCAAATATCTTTGCGACAACCATGTCGCCATCTTTTGCTCCCATGGAATCGTTTCTATGGATCAACACCTGGTAAAAAATACGCTTGTCAGTGGGTACGATCAGGCTTAACTTACCGTGCCTCTCGTAGCGGCCAACAATGGTATCATGGGCCCGCTCGATTATCTGGGTAATCTCACCCTCGCTTCTGGGACCCTGCCGCGTCCGTTTACGAACTAATTTTATAGCCACTTTATCCTGGTGCATTGCACCGTTAACCCTACTCCCCGGAACGAAAACATCCCCAATTGCAGTGCGCACAAAGCCGTAACCAGCCTTATTTGCCAAAAACTCGCCCACGACCATACTCAGCTGTGCGGGAAGCGCGTATTTTTCTTTCTTTGTTCGCAGTACCCGGCCTTCAGACTCCAGCACATCAAGGGCTCTTTTTATTTCAATCTTATCAATCCCCGGCAGGCCAAGGGCTTCTGCTATTCCATCAACATCCAAAGGCGTATAGCCTCTCTTGCCCATTAACCTGAAGATTTGTTTTGTAAGCTGCATCTCCACCATCCCTAAGTAACAAAATTTCAAAAAGATTAGTGTTTACGGATACGTCCATCTGTTATAATATTGGCTAGGACGTTTTGATAAACCTTGGAGGTTCGTATTTATGCATGATCATCACCACCAAACATCTGCTCCTTGTATCGTCAATGAGGGCATCCTAATTAACAAAAAAGACATGCTACGGGCTCTCGAGACTCTCGAGAGCGTAAAATATACATATTTTGTCGACGGCAACGTTATCGGCCAGGGAGAAGGCGTAGTGGTCAAGGTATTCTCCAGCCAGGATACCTCTACCCTAGTAATTAACGGCTGCCTATTTTTAAACATCCTTAGTTTTAATTATTTGCGTTTTTATGCGCAAGATAACGGGTTAACCACAATAGAATTAATTGAAGATTCAAAAATCTTACGACTGATATCTATCGAGGACGATGTCAGAAGAATCACTAGGGTAAACCGCGAGATTTTTGCGGGTTCACGCTACGACGAGGAAACCCCGGCCGAGCTATTTGACGAAAACGACGACGACGATAGATACTAAATCGGCGAGTTGGTGATTGGGTAGGTTGGTGAAAGGATTAGCTTAAGGGCGAAGATATGCTTCGCCTTTTTTTCGTCCACACGAAATTGCTCTGTCGTTTCGCCTAGCATCTCACTTGCTCGCAGTGAAAATTCTTAACTCGACATTCAAAATTCGTCAATCGCTATGATGCTATCTTAGCAATCTTAATCTGTCTCTTGCCCGATATAAATTCCCGTATTACCTCTTCAGCTTTATTAAGCTGGGCGTCGGTTTTTGCTTTATGATCAAACTTAACTACTATATCCGGCTTGATACCCTTCTTCTGGATCATACGGCCTTTCGGTGTGTAATACCTCTCCGTCGTTAGAAGTAGCCCCGAACCATCGGAAAGCGTAATAACGCTTTGTACACAGGCTTTACCAAAAGTGGTCTCGCCCACGATAACAGCCCGCCCGTAGTCTTGAAGTGCGCCCGACACAATCTCGGAAGCACTTGCACTTCCCTTGTTTACCAGGACTACTAGGGGCATCTTGGTATCGGCTCCGCCAATTGCGTCTCTTTCTTGCTCATGTCCCGTCCTTGATTTCGTCTTAACTATAGGGCCGTCAGGTATCCAGAGGCTTGCGAGGTTTACAGCCTCATCTAACATACCGCCCGGGTTATTTCGCAGATCAAGGATTAACCCTTTTATCCCCTCGGATTTCAGCTTGTCGTACTGCTTTTTAACCTCGTTACTGGTCTCGCCATTAAACTCGTAAATTTGAATATAACCGATGTCGTTGTCAAGCTTTTTAGAGAACACGTTCGGGAGATTGATCTGCTCTCTCACTAGATCGAACACCATCGGGTTCTTTACGCCTTCACGTTTTATGGTGAGGCTCACCTTGGTTCCTTTATCTCCTCGAATTAGTTTTACAGCCGTATTTATATCCATGCCTTTGGTTGATTTGTCACCAATTTTAGCAATAATGTCTTTTGCCTCTATTCCAGCTTTCTCAGCAGGGGTTCCCGGTATTGGATATTCAACCACAAGCTCACCGTCCGGCGATTTATTATTACTAAGGTTAACTCCGACACCGTAGAAATGCCCGGACATCTCCTCGTTAAATGCGCTGAAGCACTGGGCTTCTTGATAATGGGTGTATGGGTCATCCAGTGCCTTGATCATTCCGTTAACCGCACCGTCAATCAGTTTCTTGTCGGAGACTGGTTCAACATATCCGTGGTTGATAATGCTGAGTACTTCTGCTACTTTCTGTACCGATGGCAGGTCTTGCGCATATTTCTCGACCTTTTTTTCTTCAAGATACCTGCCCATAAATATTCCGGCAGTAAAAGATGAAAATACTACCAGAACTGCAAGCAACGCGACTAGCAAGACATTCTTTTTACCCAAAACTTACACCTCGTCTTAAGCTTTTGTTACTGTTCCAGTATAAGCAAAAACGGGGTTGTCTGCTATACCTAAGAATAGAATTCAGGCCAAAGTTAAGTGAAAGTATGTAATGTTGGTCTAGAAGGCAGGAAACAGAAGCCAGAATCTTTTACCCTTTAACCATTTCACTGTTCTGCCAGTGCGCGCCCGATAAGTCTGGCAACAATATCTTGGTATTTAATTCGACAATCGAAAACCCCTACGGTAGGTACTTCATAGGATCTACTGGATTTCCGTCTACTCTTACCTCGAAATGGAGATGTGGGCCAGTTGCGTCGCCGGTAGCGCCAACGTAACCAATTGTTTGGCCTTTAGAAACATGCTGTCCATCGGATACAATAATTCTGGATTGGTGGGCATATAATGTGCTTATTCCGCCACCATGGCGTATAACGGTCATATTACCGTAACCGCCATTCCAGCCGACGCTAGCGATAAGAACCACTCCATCTTGGGCCGCTACTATGGCCTGACCATAAGGAGCGCCAATATCAACACCGGTGTGCTCTATCATTCTGTGAAATACTGGATGCATCCTCAAGCCAAATGGCGAAGTTATCGGACCATTTGTCGGCCAAATAAACCCGGACGCTGAACTATAACTTGCCGGAAGTGGTGAGACATTTCCGCCAACCGGATTATCGAGTTGTCTGATCTTTGCGGCAATACTATTCGATTCGGCAAGAAGCTGGTTCTCCAACAATTCGTTTGCGGCGCGGTTTGACTGGATTTGGCTTAAAAGCGACTGCTTCTCCCCAAGCTGTGCCTGCAACGCCGTTTTTTGCACGAGCTTAGCATCGGTAAGTTGTTTTGCCTGCTGCTCCTCATCTACCAGCTTAATCCGCTTGGAGTTTACGGCAGCCCTTTCCTGTTCAACCTTAAGTTTTTTCCCCTCGATAGCGGCTTTGGTTTTGCTTATTTGCTCGACTATATCAATATCCTGGGAAACTATAAATTCAAGAAAACGTATGCGGGTTAGAAGATCGGTAAAATTGCTTGAGTTTAAGATTATATTGAGATAGCTCGTACCACCGTTCTCATATATATTTTGAATACGTTTGTTAAGAATACCCCTTTGCTCAGTAAGCTTTGCATTTGTGCTATCAAGGTCTTGTTGGGTGCGGTATAGCTGTGCCTGCAGGTCGGAAAGCTGTTTCTCAGTGTCTGCGCGTTGCGAGCTTACCATTTTTAACTCATCATTAAGACGGTCATACTCTTTTTGAACAGATGCAATATTGCTATCCATTTGCTGGATTTGCGAGATAAGCTGGGATTCCTGCGCTTTATCTTGCGTGATTTTTTGGCGGGTTTGATCAAGCTGTGAGTTAACGTTATTTAGTTGGTCTTGGCTTTCGCTTAGCTGTGAAGCGAACGCAGGGTTAACTAGGAAACTTAGGGCGAGTATTATAAATAGTGCTGTTAACTTGTACTTAAACAAATTGGTTGCGCCCATAGCTGTCCCTAAATTATGGCTAATCGCTAGTAATTACATTAATATATTTAAGGCTCAATTGCAACGAATATATACCCATAACTAATAATTCGCTAAACGGGTAAACAATAACCCAGTTTTAAATAAAAAAGCTGGCATCTGAGAGCTTTCGAGCTTCAGCTAAGTATATTTATCGGCAAGGGGGATGTTGGACTTTAAACCCTTAAGAAACGCCTAAGAGCTAAGGCGCTTCCGGCCGCGCCGATCATGATGCCAGCGATTACCAGGGCAAATGTAAGCTGCCAATAGCTTTGGCTTGGTAGGCCGGTCGGCAAAAACGCAAGTAGTCTTTTCACGTTGTCTTCAATGGCCGCCCGAATAACGGATAAAATAGCGATCGCGATAACAGCACCGACAAGCCCCTGAATTATGCCTTCAAGTAAGAATGGCCATCTTATAAACCAATTAGAGGCCCCAACAAGTCGCATTATCGCAATCTCCCTTCGCCTTGCATAGATAGCAAGGCGGATAGCGTTTGCAATAAGCACCAGAGCGGCAAAAGCCAGAAGTCCCGCAAATATTACGCCAACCCAGCGGGCCATTTTTGTAAAGTTAATCAGCCTCTCGACTGTCTGTTTATCATGACGAATACTTTCAATTTCTGATCGACCTTTAAGCCTTTTGACAATTTCATCTGCCTTTGCCGGGTCTTTCAGAGATATCTCAAACGAAGCTGGAAGAGGGTTCCCTTCGATCATGCTAAGCATATCTGAGCCTTTAAACTCTTTCTTAAGCCGCTCAAGTGCCTGGTCTTTTGAGACATAGGTCACTTTTCTAACGTCGTCGTTCCAGGACATTATTTCAGACTGCAGCGACTGGACAGACTCCGCCGGAACGCCATCGTTTAGAAAGACCACAATTTCTACTTTCCGCTCGGTCATGTTCATCCAGTTATTTACGGTAAAAGCAACAAGCATGAAAAACCCCAGAACAAGCAAAGAAAGTGTAACCGTGGTGATAGCGGCCATGCTTATAATCCAGTTCTTGCTAAAGCTTTTAAACGACTCCTTTATAAAGTAGAAAGGACGAATAGACATAACTGTTACCCCTTACGTTTATTCTTCATAACCGTAGACGCCACGCTGCTGATCTCGGATTAGGGTTCCCCCCTCTAAGGCCAGGACCCGCTTTCTCATATTATCTACCATCTCGCGATCGTGCGTTGCAACTAAAACGGTTGTGCCGGTTCGGTTGATTTTATTAAACAGCGACATAATATCGCCGGACGTCGCCGGGTCTAAATTTCCAGTCGGCTCGTCAGCTAAAATAATTGCCGGGCGGTTTACAAAAGCCCTTGCAATTGAAACCCTCTGCTGCTCGCCACCGGATAGTTCATCGGGATAGCTTTCAGATTTGCCTTCAAGACCCACCAGTCTTAGTACCTCAGGAACTTGGGCTCTGATAATTCGGTTGGGTTTGCCTATAACATCAAGAGCAAAGGCAACATTCTCGTAAGCTGTTTTATTTGGTAGGAGTTTGTAATCCTGAAAAACACACCCGATGTTTCTTCGAAGCTGGGGTACCTTTCCCCGGCGCATGTTTGCTATGTCATGGCCTGCGATAAATATCTTGCCCTTTGTAGGAATAAGTTCTCTTATTAGAAGACGGATAAATGTGGATTTGCCACAACCGGAGGGACCTACTAAAAAAACGAACTCTCCCCGATCTATGTCAACGTTAATATCCTTAATTGCAGGGCTGTGGGCTCCTTTGTACTTCATAGTTACGTTATTTATCTTAATCATGGATTAATCACCCCCAGAACCGGTATGCTACCAGAAAACCGGGAATAAATCAAAGGTAAACGGTAGTGCTGTGAGCTATAATGCTGTGAGCTTACGTGCTGCTTGGGAGATATCTTCGCTGGTTAATCCATAGTACTTGAGAAGCTCGGCTGGCTCGCCTGAACGCCCAAACTGATCCTTTATACCCACCTTTATTATAGGTACCGGATGCTTCTCACAAAGTAGCTCTGCAACCGCGCTCCCTAGCCCACCGATTACGCTATGTTCTTCTGCAACAACAACTTTTCCGGTTTTTTCTGCTGACGCAATTATGGTTTTCTCATCGAGTGGTTTTATAGTTGAGACGTTAATAACCTCGGCTTTTATCCCCTGCCGGGCAAGCTCTTCAGAACTTTTAAGGCCCGCCTCAACCATAATACCGGTTGCTAAAATAGATACGTTTTGTCCTTCTCTAAGTCGTATTGCTCTGCCGGGTACGAAATTGTAGGAGTCATCAAATATCGTGGAGACGGCGGCTCTACCCAGTCGGATGAAAACCGGACCGTCAATTTCCGCCGCCGCCTTGATTGCCTTTTTTGCCTCATAAAAGTCAGCCGGGACGATAACCGTCATGCCAGGGATAACCCGCATAAGTGCAATGTCCTCGACTGTCTGGTGCGAGGCACCGTCTGCGCCGACGGTAATGCCAGCGTGGGTCGGACAGATATTTACGTTAAGCTTAGGGTACGAGATAGTGTTTCTAACTTGCTCAAATGCACGGCCGGTAGCAAACATCGCAAACGAACCTGTATAGCAGATCTTGCTTGTTGTCGCCAATCCCGCTGCTATCGCCATCATGTTTTGCTCGGCAACACCGCAATCAAAAAATCTCTCGGGAAACTCTTTTTTGAATTTTACCGTTGTGGTCGACTTCGCAAGGTCTGCTTCAAGTACCACTATGTTTGGGTACTCGTGACCTAATTCTACCAAAGCTTCCCCGTAGGCCTCACGCGTCGCACGTTTTTCTGACATTACATTTCCTTTATCCCAACGGTCCAAGTTCCTCTATCTCAGCCAACGCCTTATCTATTTCCTCCCCTGTTGGGGCTTTGCCATGGAAATCAACCACCCTTTCCATAAAAGAGACGCCTTTCCCTTTTATGGTATTGGCAACAATCATTATTGGCTTGCCTTTGACCGACCTTGCCTCATCCAGAGCATCTAGGATTTGCTCTACCTTATGGCCATCTATCTCAATTACACGCCAGCCAAATGCAGACCATTTATCTGCAACCGGCTGTATGTCGACAATTTCACTAACCAGGCCGTCTATTTGCATATCATTATAGTCCAGTATTCCTACGAGGTTATCAAGTTTGTGCTGGGCGGCAAACATCGCGGCTTCCCAGATTATGCCCTCCTGGGATTCCCCATCCCCTATAAGAGTATAGACCCGCGAATCGCGCCCATCTAATCTGAGACCAAGAGCCATACCGACCGCTGTAGAAAACCCCATCCCGAGCGAGCCGGTAGATATCTCAACCCCGGGGGTTTTCCGCATATCCGGATGACCCTGTAGGTGACTATCCATCTTGCGAAGTGTCCATAAGTCTTCTTTGGGGAAGTAGCCGCTCTCGGCAAGGGCGGCGTAAAGGACCGGTGCCGCATGCCCTTTGCTTAAAACAAAGCGGTCGCGGTCAGGCCAATCCTTATCGTCGGGGTTATGTCTCATCTCGTGGAAGAAAAGCGTTGTAACGATATCGGCCGCAGAAAGCGACCCGCCCGGATGACCTGAGCGGGCCAGCCCGACCATCTTGATGATATCCCAACGCAGTCTTCTTGCCTTGGCCTCAAGATACTCGATTAGAGTTTGTTTATCCGTTATAGCCCTGGCTGCCAAATTGGCTCCTTTCAAGCGGCGAACTGCTTAAATCCCTCACCGACCACTTCGTGAACATCGGCAATTATTACGAACGCCTTGGGGTCGATGGTATGTACAATCCTTTTCAGATGCTCAATCTGCTTTCTTTCCACCACGCAAAATATTGTATCACGATGCTTCCCGGAATAGTAACCCTTGCTTGCCAAAGCTGTGGCTCCGCGGCGCAGTTCAAACATTATTGCCTCGGCAATCTTCGGGGTATGTTCGGATATTATAAAGGCCGCCTTTTCAACGCTTAAGCCCTCCTGTACGTAATCGATAACGCGACCCATAATGATAACCGCTATCATACCATAAAGAGCCAGCTTCAAGCCAAAAACACTGGCTGCTACCAGCATAACAAAACCGTCGGCAAGTAAGAAGAGCTGACCCAGGCCTAAATTACTATATTTTTGCAAAATCTGGGCTACGATGTCGGTCCCGCCGGTATTGCCGCCGTTTCGAAAGACTAGCCCCATGCCGATTCCAGTAAAAATACCACCGTAGAGCGTGCCCAAAATAGCATCGTGCGTTATGGCAAACGAGTGCACGAAGGGCGCAATGGCATCCACTGCAAAGGCAAGACCAAATGCACCGTAGATCGTCTTCATTCCATATTTCCAGCCCTGTATCCTTGTCCCTATAGCAAAGAGCAGCACGTTTAAGGCCGCCATGGTAAGCCCTACCGGCAGACCGAACCTATAATGCAAAACAGTTGAAAGGCCGCTTACACCACCCGCCGCAAGCTTATTTGGTATAAGAAATATGTCTAAGGCCAGCGCGGTAATTAAAATACCGACAGTGATACCCATATATTCACGGATGATGTTTCCAACGGCCGGCCTAAGCTTCTCAACTAATTTGGGAACTGGTCTTAATCCCATCCGAATCACCTCCGCCGGATTAATCAAATTATTACTTTTGTCTTAAAACAATTCGACCCCGCCAAAATCTCTCTGAGATAGGCCAGGGTCTAAAACTATTACAATAAGTTACTCCCTATATTTAAATTTATCATAACTTTTACTTTATTGCATGATTAATTCACCGGCTCACCACCACCGGTTCACCGGTTTTAACGCAGGGCTCTTCTTTTTGCCAAATAATCCAGTACCGCCGACACGGACGTATTTAAAACCTGCTTATAACTAACCCCTTCTTCCTCTATTAACTCGACTGCCTTATCGACTTTGCCGACCTGGGTGTATATATGAGCATCGCTGCTTAGAACAAGAGGTAGCCCCTTTTCTTTGGCAAGTTTAATAATTTGAAGATCGTAACTAACTGCCGCCTCGCGGCTGCTTGTCGGCAAGAACGAGCTGTTGTTTATCTCAAGCGGAACACTCTTTTCAAGAGCAGCGTTAACTAAAGTTTCGGGATCGATAGGAAATTTTGCGTTTCCAGGGTGGACTATAAAATCAACGAGCGGATTATTTATAGCCTTAACTAAAACTGCGGTATTCTGTTCAACCGAACCACTTTCATATCCGCATTTGGGATGAAAACCGGCAAGTATAATATCAAGGGTTTCCAGGTAATCGACCGGAAGATCCAGGTCCGCATCTAAGTTGGTGATATTGGCTTCAACGCCTTTTAGAATCCGCACACCGTTGAGCTTAGTAGGCATTATTCTTAAATTCCAGAAGTGATAAGGATGCGCGCCGCCGGGTAGGGCCGGTCCGTGGTCGGTTAAGGCAACCATTTTAAGGCCTAATTTTGCAGCCTCTTTTGTGATTTCTTCAACAGTGCTATAGGCGTGGCCACTTGCGACTGTATGGATATGTAAATCGGCTTCTATTTTCATAATGATTCATCCTTTATCCGTCTGCGGCTTCCAGAACTCTCTTTTTATGGTACTCGATGATAAAATCATCCAGCTCACCATCGAGAACCGCCTGTACATCACCCTCTTCAAGACCTGTACGGTGGTCTTTCACAAGCTGGTATGGATGCATCACATAGGACATGATCTGGCTCCCCCAGGCTATCTCTTTTTTCTGTTTGTGCCGCTCGGCCTCTTCTCTTGCCTTGTCTTCCTGGATTTTCTCGTAGATTCTGGCCTTAAGAATTATCATTGCCGTCTCTTTATTTTTCGCCTGAGACCGCTCATTCTGGCATTGGGCTACAATCCCGGTTGGGATATGGGTAATTCTCACCGCCGAGTCGGTTACGTTAACGTGCTGTCCCCCTGCCCCTGTCGACCTAAATGTTTCGATGCGTAGATCGGTCGAATCGATAGTTATCTCGACGTCTCGCTCAACCTCTGGGATAACATCTACCGAAGCAAATGAGGTGTGTCTTCTGCCTCCGTAGTCAAACGGTGAGATTCTGACCAAGCGGTGAACTCCCCTCAACGCTTGTAAGAAACCGTAAGCGTACTTACCTTTAATCGTAAACGTTGCTGTTTTAATACCGGCTTCTTCCCCCGGCATGTATTCGTTGATGCTTACCTCGTAATCTTTGCTTCTTGACCACTGGATTATCATGCGCATAAGCATCTCGGCCCAGTCCTGGGATTCAGTTCCGCCGGCACCGGGATGCACGGTTACTATCGCGTTATGGCTATCGAGTGGGTCGGCAAACCAGCTTCTAAGCTCAAGATCCTCAATATATCGTCTAACTTTATTAAAGAATCTCTCGACTTCGGAGCCGAGTAGTTCGTCAGCCTCGGATACCGCAAGCTCATTCATAATCTCGAGTTCTTCAGTCTGGTCGTGCGCCCGCTCCCACGCCTCGATATCTTCTTTTATGTCGCTGATGTTAGACATTACTTTTTGGGCAGCCTCAGGATCATCCCAAAAGCCGGGCTTACTTGCCTCTTTCTCAAGCCTGGCAGCTTCCGCCCTCTTGCCATCTAAGTCAAAGATAGCCCTTTATCTGACTAACTTTTTCTTTTAGCTGACGTATATCTTCACTATAATCGATTACCAATTATCTCACCCTTATATGTAGCCAATAGCCAATGATATATGGGTCTAGAATGTAGGCCAGCCAAGAGCCAATAAGAATTAATTGGCTCTTGGCTACTTGGCTATTGGCTTACTTGCTTTCCGCAACACTTCTTATATTTCTTTCCGCTTCCGCATGGGCAGGGATCGTTTCTTCCAATTTTGTTCTCGTTTCTATGCGGCTTATGTGGCTCTTCGCTCTTACCCCCGCTTGTCACCATAGCTTTTTGTTTCTTTGGCGTTGCCATAACCGGCTCCTCGCGAACCACCTGAACGTGGAACATATATTTGAGAAGGTCCTCTTTAATCCCCTCTATCATGGCCTGGAACATATCAAAAGCTTCCGTTTTGTACTCAATCAACGGGTCTCTTTGCCCTATCGCCCTAAGCCCAATGCCTTCTTTGAGATAATCCATCTCATAAAGGTGCTCGCGCCACTTGTTATCGATTACCTCAAGCATAACAAGCCGCTCAAGGTCCCTTATAAGTTCTTCTCCGAACTCTTTTTCACGTTCTTCGTACCGGGCTTGGGCCGACTCAGTTAATCTATCGATTAGTTCTTCCTGTGTGATTGAAGTTACATCGATTGATTCCTTTCCCCAACCAACCGGGAATATCTGGTTGGTGTACGAGAACAGGCCTTCCCAATCCCACTCCTCCGGATAGGAAGCATCGTTGGTAAATGTCCCAACCGCCGTTCTCATAACATCTTCGATCATGCTAAAGATTCGCTCGCGCAGGTTCTCACCGACAAGGACTCGGTAACGCTCTTCGTAGATAACCTCGCGCTGCTTGTTCATGACGTCATCATATTCTAGGACATGCTTTCTTGTGCCAAAGTTTTGACCCTCGACTTGCCTCTGGGCCGTTTCAATCGACTTGGAGATCAGGCCGTGCTCGATGGGTTGGTCATCTGGCACACCAAGCCGCCCCATAATGTTCCCAATTTTTTCCGAGCCAAAAAGTCTCATGAGATTATCTTCAAGGGAGAGATAAAATTGGCTTGAGCCCGGGTCGCCCTGACGGCCTGAGCGTCCTCTTAGCTGGTTATCAATTCGCCTTGACTCATGACGCTCGGTGCCCAGAACATGAAGGCCTCCTGCCACTTTAACCTCTTCGGCCTCCTGAGTATCCGGTGGGCTCCCGCCAAGGATAATGTCGACGCCTCGACCGGCCATATTGGTTGCGATTGTAACCGCGCCCTTCCTGCCCGCCTGGGCAATGATCTCAGCTTCTCTCTCATGGTACTTGGCATTTAACACCTCGTGCGGAATGCCGCGCCGCTTTAACATTCTGGACAATTTTTCGCTGTTCTCGATAGAGACCGTACCTACAAGAACCGGCTGCCCACGGTGGTGCCGTTCAGCTATATCCTCTATTACTGCCTTGAATTTGATATCCTCGGTCTTATAGATCAAATCTGCCATATCTTTTCGTACCATCGGCATATTTGTCGGTATGACAACTGTCTCGAGTTTATAGATATGCATAAACTCATCGGCCTCGGTTGCTGCAGTACCCGTCATGCCGGCAAGTTTTTCGTACATGCGGAAGTAATTCTGAAGCGTAATTGTGGCCAGGGTCTGGTTCTCCTCGCGGATCCTCACACCCTCTTTTGCTTCAATTGCCTGGTGCAGTCCTTCGCTGTATCTTCTCCCTACCATCAACCGGCCGGTAAATTCATCAACGATGATGACTTCGCCGTCTTTTACGATATAGTCGACATCCTTCTTAAAAAGCGCATGCGCCCGTAAAGCCTGCTGTAGGTGATTTACCAGCATGCTGTTTACGTGGTCGTATAAGTTGTCGATTCCAAGGGCTTCCTCGACTTTAGCAACTCCCTCTTCGGTCACAGCAACAGTTCTGTACTTCTCATCAACCTCGTAGTGCTCGCCCTTTTTAAGTTTTGGGACAATCTTTGCAAACGTGTAGTAGGTATCCGCCGATTGCTCCGGCGCGCCCGAGATGATAAGCGGCGTCCTTGCCTCATCGATTAGGATACTATCCACCTCGTCCACGATGGCGTAGTGGTGAGTGCGCTGTACCCTTTCGTTGATATCGGTTACCATGTTGTCGCGCAGATAATCAAATCCAAACTCGTTGTTTGTGCCGTAGGTAACATCAGCGCCGTAGGCCTCACGCCGCAGCATGGGATGCATCTCCGCCTGGATAAGACCGACTTTAAGCCCTAAAAACTCATATATCTTGCCCATCCACTCGCTGTCGCGCTTTGCCAGGTAGTCGTTTACGGTAACAACGTGAACGCCCTCCCCCTCAAGCGCGTTTAGATAGACAGACAGCGTTGCAACAAGCGTCTTTCCTTCACCGGTCTTCATCTCCGCGACCTTTCCCTCGTGAAGTACAATGCCGCCCATTACCTGCACGTCAAAGTGGCGCATGCCAAGGACACGCTTTGAAGCCTCACGCACTACGGCAAACGCCTCAGGCAAGATATCATCCAGCGTCTCACCATCAGCAAGCCTCTGCTTAAACTCGGCGGTCTTTGCCTTAAGTTCAACATCGGCGAGTTTTTCGACCTCAGGCTCCCATTCATTTACTGCCGCTACTTTATCTTCAAGTAATCTAAGTTTTTTGCCCTCCCCCATGCGGAGGACACGTTCAACCATCTTGAACAAGTTATTCATCCCCTAATCAGAGTACAGAAGTCAGAAATAAGATACCAGAAACATGACCGGTGCTAACGCACCTTTCAGAAACCAGAAACATGACGGGCCTTCGGCCCTTCAGAAAACAGATTAAAACTTCGCATTCTAGATCCTCACATCTAATCTCTTGTTTCTGGTTTTTGGTCTCTGATTCCTTGTTTCTGATTTCTGAATCCTTACGTATTTTATCACTTTTTCCGAGGATGGTCATTGATGGAATATCCATAAAAGGTAAATCCTCCAGTCATTAGCCCGGAGGATTTAAGAAAGAGACTTAAGCTTTATTTGATTGCTTCAGGGTCGCTAATTTCAATTTTGGCCTGGCTAAGTAAACTATCCCCTAGTTTACAGTATGGCTTGATCTTCTATAGTGCTCCATGCCGCAAGCTAACTCAAAGTCTTTGCCTAAAGGCGAGGGATTTTCTCCCAATCCCCGAAAGGGACATTAATCCCCAAACATTTGTCTGAACGCATTATAAGCATCTCTTTCTTGCTTAGGAGTTGGAATATCTTTGAGAATGCGACTACATGGAACATATCTGACACCTTTTCCATCGGGGCCATCTCCTTCACAATAAAGCCTTACTGAGTTAGGCAGAAGTTTTCCATTGGCATCAAGTTTACCCACTGCCTTAATCCTCTGAAAACCAGGCTGGTCAGTTGTGATATATTTCTCTAGGTCACTCCTAAAATCCTCAATATCCTGATTAGCTCTAGCCAATCCGTCTTGCGAAAACTGGCTGGCATTGTCTTTCAAAAAAGCAAGCCGCCCTTTCATTGCAGGTACATCATCTGCCTTAGCGTAGTTAAGGCGAGTTGTTATCTCGACATCGAACACTACCGCAACATCTGTCCCTGAGACTTGCTGGATGGTTGGTGTTATTTTTTGATTAATCAGCTTCAAGTGACTGAGCTCGGTATCCTTTTTGAGATAATCTTTCACTTGTGCTTGTAAGCCTTTGATGGTCTTTGGAGCTATCTTTACATGCTGATTTGCGCCGGATGTAGCCTTGACAGCTACAAAGCCAACCATAAAAAGTAATAGCATTGCCGCTAACGCTAACAATACTCTGTTATACTTACTTACATTTGAGGACATAACTAATACCTCCCTAAACCCTAGCTATCCTATTTGCAGTATTTGTAAGCATCAACCAGACCAGCCCCCTGCTCTTCTTCTGTTGCATTAGGCAGATAGTTTGCTGTTTTCTTTAGCTCATCCATGATCTGCATAGGCGTAAGCCCAGGATCAAGCTGTAACTTTAAAGCTACAGCACCGGTAACGTGGGGTGCTGCCATACTGGTGCCACTTAGGGTTGCGTAATTACCATTATTAAAAGTTGAGTAAATATTTGTCCCCGGGGCGGCGACATCAACCTCTTTACCACGGCTGCTAAAGGGTGTAATGGCATTGTTTTCATCAGTAGCAGCTACGGCAATTACTTCATTAAACTTTGCTGGATAGTCTACTGTACCCAAGCCTGGTCCATTGTTTCCGGCTGCTGCCACCATTATTAGGCCAGATTCATATGCCTTCTTTATGGCTTTGTCTAAGGCTCTACTATAAGAAGTGATCGCGCCCATATAATTCTGTAAAAAGGTTCATTTAAAGATGGGTTGAAAATGAGCCACCGTTCCTCAAGAATAGAAGTTACGACACTACTATTATAGGAGGAATAACGATGGCTCAAGAAAAGC
>JAJYQA010000032.1 GCA_021794835.1 Actinomycetes bacterium
TTTTCTTGAGCCATCGTTATTCCTCCTATAATAGTAGTGTCGTAACTTCTATTCTTGAGGAACGGTGGCTCATTTTCAACCCATCTTTAAATGAACCTTTTTACAGAATTATATGGGCGCGATCTTCAAGAAGCGGACAAGGAGGATTCATCATGGAAGACGTAAAACAAAAGATTGCCGAATACTTAAAAGCGCATAACGTGTTGACATTGGCGCGTGTGACAGCCGATGGTAAGCCGCTGGCAAGCACTGTTGAATATGCCTCAGATGGCACTACGCTCTATATATCTACGAGAAGGACGACGAGAAAGATCCAGGATATAACCAATAACTCAAAGGTAGCAGTAACAGTGGACCATGATTACCTTAACTGGCTGGAGATTCAAGGCGTACAGATGGAGGCGATTGCCTCAATTCTCACGGACGAAGAGGATATAAACAAGGCCACACATATGTACGTAGAGAAATTTCCGTTTGTTGCCAATTTTCCTCCAAACCCTGATCGCATCTTTATTAAGTTAGACCTTGTGCAGGGTTATTTCATCGACTACACAAAGGGATTTGGATATAAAGATGAGGTAATGTTTTAATTACCCACACCTATAATAAGAAAGGCAAGTACACAGTAACCCTAACCGTTACCGGTGAGGCCGGCAATACCGCTACCGGTACTGCCAAGATAAAGGTACTGCACCAGCGCGGAAACGATTTTACTGAACCCGATGATACCGAGGAGCCATCGGCACCAAAGGGCCTGAAATATAATATCGGCGATAAGATGATTCACCTGGTCTGGAATCCTAACAAAGAGGATGACCTTGCCGGATACAATATCTATAGAAAAGAAGGCAGTGCCGAACCGGTAAAGTTAAATATCGATCCCGTGCAGGATGTGCAGTTTCAGGACAGATCCGCCAACCAAAATAAAACATATACCTACTTTGTGACCGCAGAGGATATAGCGGGAAACGAGAGCAACCTATCTAACCAGGTGGAGGCGGTTTTAAGGGTTGGACGAGGGTGAGTCTTGCAACGCGAGAGTAATGCTTTTACTTGTACAAGAGTGATTCTCGTACAAGGGTGACTTTGATACCGCCAGGTGGTATAGTGGGTGATCATGCCACTAAAGATTTACATCATCTCGGCGGGGGCGGCCCCGGCGGTTACAAACATAAAGAATAACTACCTCTTAAAATTCGATGAGGGGTATGCACAGCGATTTATTAAACACCTAAAAAACGATGATTCGCTGTGTACCGCCTGCGGTAAAGACTGCACATCCTGCCGCGACGGCATAGTTGAATATTTATCAGATAGGATTGCCGGGCACCTGAAGCTGCCGCTTCTTACCGACCAGTTTATAGACGAGCCGGCGGATTTTCTACCGGATAAGCTGCCGGCCCACGATATAACTATTGCAATAAACATTCACAGTGATTTACTGCTTGAAGTGCCGGAACTTGCAGCAAAGGCGGGAAGTAAAGCCCTGATTGCGCCGGTAGAGGACCCGGATTGGCTGGGAAGCTGGACTAAGGGGAAGCTGACCGAAAAATGTGCACGAATCGGTCTTGAGTTTGCTGCGCCGAAACCTTTTTGCGATTTAACAGGCGACGGCTACGTCCACATTAAAAGGTTCATCGAAGAATTTAAGGTAGGCCGCCCGGAGATTAAATTAGATATCAAGGATGGTATAATCAATCACACCGAGGTGATCACCAGCGCACCGTGCGGCGCAACTTACTATCTCGCCCATATCTTCGAGGGACTGAAAGCAGATGAGGGGATTATCGAGGTTTGCTGTAAAGGAATCTCAACCTATCCCTGTACCGCCAGCACTAAAGTCGACCTAGAGTTTAAAGACAGCATAACCCATAAATCCAACTACATAATGATTGATATATTAAGGGAAGCTTTGGAAAAGGTGGGAATTTTGGGGAAATGATCTTGGCAAGTTGGAGGCTAAAAAGTCCATTGGGATGTTGATGTAAAAAACTAATAGTGCGGGGCATACCTGCAACCGCACTATTAGTTATGATTATATTGCGATGGCTGCTTTATCGCTCTAGGCACTTACCTTAAACTGCCAATTTCCAATTCGCAGCCTTGGCATACCGTTGAACTCGGTAATGATCATGCTGGTATCATCTGTAATCTCCGATGGCATCAGGTGGACAACAATGCGCAAGAGGTCGTCTTCGCTGGCCAGGTAAACACATTTTGGCTCATAATCAAATTCGTAGTCATATGCACCGACTTCTTTAAGCAATCTCTCTACCTTAATGACACTCCAAGTATCCGTAGGCTTTACCGTTGGAAAGACCCTATCTAGAATTCCTCTTAATGCTGCTGCCTTTGCCATCTAGATCACCCCCTGAATAAATCCGTCCCCGATTTTGCGCTCCTGGCAAATTAGAGCCTTTTTACTGTAATTACATTATCGTGCATGAGAGAGAAACTCGTAATAAAAATCTTTCTAACGCGCACTACATATAGTAAAAGGGCGTTTACAAACGGTAAACGGTACATAAAAATACCTGCCCATTCGCCTTACCACTCGCTCCAACACTGGTTTTGCCAAACAAAGGCCCACTTAAGTTGTAGGGTCCAGAGACCAGGACCGGGGTCCAGGGTTAAAGATCAGCCAATAGCCAAGTAGCCAATAGCCAATGAAAATGTCATCTACGTAGATAGCAGTTGCCCGATTTATCGGGTGATCCACGGTACGGGTGAGCAGGTGAGTAGGAATTGTCATTGCGAGGGAGTGAAACGACCGCACAATCAGTGTCGTTGCGAGGAACGAAGCGATGTGGCAATCTCCTAAAGATTAGATTGAGTGCCTCGACAATCTGAGGGTATACAGATACTTAGGAATCAGAGTATTTTCTGGTCTCTGATTTCTAATCTCTAGTTTCTGATTGGAGGTGTAGCATATGGCCAGACCGGAAAAATACAGGGAAAAGCCAGCTGAGACACGCCCAGTGGTGCCGGCTGCAAGGCCGACCAGTACCGCAGCCGTGCTTAGCACGATACTGGGAATCTTGGCTATAATAGCTGCCGTGGTTAACGTTGGCGGCGTTATCGGTCCGGTTGTTGCAATAATTCTATCAGTCATAGCGCTAGTTTTTGGCTCGGTTGGTATAGGCCAGACAGTAGCAGGCACGCACGTAGGCGCCATGTGGGCGGTTATTGGGATTATTCTGGGGTTGGTTGCGCTAGCTCTTGGTATTTTAACGGTTGTATTCGGTATAGGCATAGCCATATTTAGGCTTGTGCGGTAGCTTTAAGCCAAAAATCCCCGTGAAGAATTGCCACGGGGGATTTTTTTATATAACCATACCGTCCTTTATGTGGATAACACAATTGCAAAGGGGGACGGCAAAGGGACAAAGGGGGACGTTGCTACGGCTGTTACGTTAGATAATAACCGTTTGCACATAAGCACAGATGATTGACAATTTTTTACCCTAAGGGTAGTCTTGTCTTATGCCAAGGCTACCAAGGATAGATATCCCGGGGCTGATCTATCATGTTATCTTTCGGGGGATAGAGAGAAAAGAGATATTTAGAGGCGCGGCTGATTACAAAGAACTCTTGAGTCGGCTCTCTAGCCTTGCCAAAATAGAGGATATGAAAGTCTATGGTTTTGCTCTCATGCCAAACCACGTGCATCTACTCGTTAGACCTCTTAAGATGTCGCTACCTACTTTTATGAGACGTCTTCTAACTGGATATGCCATCTATTTTAATCGCAAACACAAGCGAGCAGGACATCTATTTCAAAACCGGTACAAATCCTTTGTTGTTGAGGAAGACACTTATTTTTTAGAACTTATACGCTACATACACCTAAACCCGGTTAGAGCTGGCATCATCTCTGACTTAGATAGACTTGTCCTCTACCCCTATAGCGGATACTCAGCTTTAATGGGGCGGACAAAGTGCTCATTCATGAAGGTAGACGAGGTTCTTCTCAACTTCGGGAGTAACCTTAAAGGAGCGCGGCAGAGCTTGAAAGAGTTTATGAAGGATGGCATCGCTTTGGGTTGGCAGACCCATCTTCTTGGTGGAGGTTTAAAAAGAGGTCTTGCAAAAATTGACCCAGAGTCAAAAATAAATCTCCAAGTATATGATGAGAGAGTATTAGGCTCAGGACTATTTGTAGAGGCTATTTTAAAAGATATTAACAAGGGCGAGAGCAGGATGCAGGAAGATAGCCTCTTAAAAGAGCTTTTTGATAAAGTGGCTATTAGCTACAACCTAAGCTTACCTGAGCTTTGCTCAGGCTCCAGAAGAAAAGTCGTCTCAAAAGCAAGAGCTGCAGCTGTTTTTAATGCGACTAAAAAGCTTGGCACATCGCCAAGGGTGCTGTCTCAAGCCCTAGGTGTTGCTCCCTCAACTATCTATGACATAGTAAGGCTGGAGAAAGGTGAGGGCAAACTATTCCAAGATTAAAGGTATCTAAAGTATCCGTAACAACTGTAGCAGCGTCCCCTTTTCCTCTTTTCCTTTAGGCAGCTGAAAAGACTATAAAACAAAGAGGCGCGGTTAGGCCGCGCCTCTCATATAACCATCTTGCGTCCGATGAATCGGGCAACTCCTCCGCTCCATGAATCGGCAACGTTTAATGTAAACCCTTGCCTCAGAATGGGTTTACAATTACATAAATCCCTTCTGGCTAGTTTCAACCGTTTTCTTAATTGCCGCTTCAAGATGCGGTGGCAGACCCATTATGCTTACGTCTAAAAATCCCCTGATGATGGTGGACTTAGCCTCGTCTTCACTTAGGCCCCTTGCCATGAGGTACTCGATCTCCTCTTTTGCGATCTTCCCAACCGCAGCCTCATGTGACATCTCGACATCGGCAACACGCCCTTCCAGCTCGGGGACGGCAGAGACTATGCCGGTCTCGGTCAGAATCAGGCCGTTGCACTCCATGTGGGCCTTAACGCCCGGCACCTCGCCGATCATGTGACCGCGCGAGATTACCGTGCCGCCGGTGCTAATTGTCCTTGAGATGATCTCAGCCTTTGCTCCCGGAGCCCTGAGATACGTTCTGGCGCCGCTGTCCACATGCGACCCCTCCGGCACGGCAATAATTGTGTTAAACCTTGCGGTTGAGTTCTTGCCAACCATATACGCGTTTGGATACATCTGAAGCGAATGCGCTTTTCTTAGCAGGATGTAATTAGATAGAAATACACCGTCTTCCTCGACAAACACGCCGGTTCTTGGTCTAACCGCGACATTTTCGTTCCAGCCGTGGATCATCGTAAAGGATACCTTCGCACCCTTCTTTATAAAGAACTCCGAGACACCTAGGTGGATGCCTTCTTTGACATGCGGTCCGGTTGTGCAGCCGGTTATTATGTGAAGCTCGGAGCCTTCCTCGGCGATGATAATATTATGCACGTTTTGTGCGATGCTTTCCTCGCGCAGGTAAAGGCACGCCTGCAGGGGATACACCGTTTTCACTCCAGGTAGCGTTCTTATAAAGTAGCCGTCGTTTTGGTGAAGCTCGACGTGGGCAGTATATTTGTCCTGATCTACTGCCACAGCCTTCCACCAGTAATCCTGAAGCCAGTCGTATTTTTCCAGAGCCTCCATCGTACCCATGACCTCAACGCCTTCCTGTGTCGAGCGACGGTGCGAGACCTTGGTGTCATGCTGGACGAAACTCCCTGAGCGATTCTCCGCTTTGGTGTCGACTCCAACTGCAAAGAGTCGTTCTTTTTCTTCTTTGGAGAGCTTTTCAAGATCTTCTACGTAGTCATGCTCATTTGAAGCCTTCACGTATTTGGTAAGGTCGATATCCTCGCCAAACGGAGCCTTTTTATCAACAGCGAGCTTGGCCCGCTCCGTTAGATTGTCTAGCAGCTTGTTGGACATATCGCACACACCTCGTATCCGTTTTCTTTTATGTCATGAAGCATCTCTCTTGGGTTACCAGCGCAGGGAACTATCCCCCCGATTAAAAGGTGCCCGGCATCGGCATCGACATAATCGAGGATGTAGCCGGTATGCGTAATAATTAGGCCGGAATTTACACGCTGCCTCTTCATGTCTTTTTGCAATAGTTTGTTAATTGCACTGCCCAAAAGCGAGATGTTCTCAAGGTCGACGCCGGATTCCGGCTCATCGAGTAGCACAAAACTTGGTTGTTGCGCCATGAGCTGCGATAGTTCAGACCGTTTTATCTCTCCACCTGAAAACCCATCGTTTACATCCCTGTTTAAGAGATGCCCCAGGTTTAGCCCCTTTGCAACCTCATCAATCGAGATGCCGTTCCGGGCAGATATCTCGATGATCTGGCGAGTTTTAACCCCCTTGATTGTGGGTGGGCGCTGAAAGCTCATTCCGATACCTCTTCTGGCCCTCTCATGCAGGGGTAAATCTGTGATGTCCTCGCCGTTAAACAGAATTTTACCGCCCGTTATTTTGTATTCTGGAAAACCCATAATCGCCATGAGAAGGGTGGTTTTACCGGCGCCGTTCGGTCCGAAGAGCACATGCGTTTCCGCATCGTTTATTTTAAGGTCAACCCCGTGTAGGATTTCTTTGCCGGAAATCTCTACCTTTAAGTCTTTTATCTCTAACATCAGGTCTCCTTTCTTGATGTTTGGTTATAATCTAATTATAAAGCATATAGCAATATAGGGGGGAGGGGTATACGATAAGAAATTAAAAATTTAGAAATAAAAATGTAAAATTGCTTTACGGAAACGAAGAAAGCGAGGGAAAGAAAAAAATGAAAACGCGCGTTAAGTGGGTCGACGGGAAGCAATTCGTTGGAATCAATGAACGAAACTCGGGGATTGTTATAGATTCCCTGGTGGAGGTTGGAGGTGAGGGAATCGGGTTTAGGCCGACTGAGCTATTGCTCACTGCTTTAGCAGGGTGCACGGCAGCTGATGTGATAAGTATTTTGCAAAAAAAGCGACAGAACGTGACCGACTTTTCTGTAGAAGTTGAGGGAACCCAACGCGAGAGTTACCCGCAGGCTTTCGAGGAAATAAAGCTTACATATAAAGTAAAAGGCGAAAACATCGATAAAGCTGCGGTTGAGAGAGCGATACAGCTGTCGGAAGAGAAATATTGTTCAGTGAGGGCGACGCTGGAGGGAAATCCAAGAATTACGCATACGTATGAGATTGAGGATTAATTAACAATAAAAGATATAGAAATATCTTTTAATATCTTTGTTGACAACCTCTTTGATCTCATGCTAGCTTATTACAAAGCAGGAAATAGCGTCTAGGCTATGACGGGAATGAGTAGGTCTTAAACAGCCGCTAAAAGAGATCCGGGCCAGGTGAGAGCCGGAGCGGTGTGAGAGACCGAATATGGTCCCTGAGCTTTCGGAGGAAAGGGCACCCTGGTAAGCGTGTTTGAGTAGAGCCGGACGGTTGACCAGCCGTTATCTGGTTTTAAGAGCAGCCGGCTGCGGGTAGGTATAAATCCTATTGGTATCTATCGGTATAAAAGGCTACAGCATGCCGGTTGAACTTGGGTGGTACCGCGGGAAACCAGTCTCGTCCCATTTAGGGGCGAGGCTTTTTTGTTCCAAAAAACAGTAAGGAAAAGGCGAAAAGGAGGTAGATATGGCCGTCAAGAAGACATACGAAGAGATCAACGAAAAAATTCGACGGGGCGAAGCGGTTGTTGTGACCGCTGAAGAGATCATTGGCATTGTCAATGACGAGGGCGTAGAAAAAGCCGCTCAAAAAGTAGACGTTATTACCACAGGGACATTCGGCCCCATGTGCTCGACGGGTGCCTTCATCAACTTTGGCCACTCCGATCCGCCCATTAAGATGACAAAAGTATGGTTAAACGACGTACCGGCTTATGCGGGTCTAGCTGCAGTTGACGCCTACATTGGTGCGACCGAGCTTTCCGAGACCCAGGGTATGAATTACGGAGGGGCCTACGTCATCGAGGACTTAATCGCCGGTAAAAACGTAAAACTTGAGGCAGAAGCATATGGGACTGATTGTTATCCAAGAAAGGACATCGTAACCTATATCAGCAAGGATACCTTAAACGAGGTATACCTGTTCAATCCTAGAAACGCCTATCAAAATTACGCTGTGGCGGTAAACTCTTCGGCGCGGATGCTGTATACGTACATGGGGACGCTTTTGCCTAAGCTGGGTAATGCAACATACTGTAGCGCAGGTCAGCTTAGTCCACTTCTCAATGATCCGTTTTACAGAACGATTGGGATAGGGACAAGGGTATTCTTAGCCGGTATGCAAGGATATGTTGCCTGGCAGGGTACGCAATTTAACCCGCAGCAGACACGGAGCGAGAACGGAGTCCCGATTGGTACTGGGGGAACGCTTGCGCTCATCGGCAATCTAAAGGATATGAATACCGAGTTCATAAGAGCGGCAACTTTCCATAACTACGGTACGACCATGTTTGTCGGGGTTGGCATCCCAATACCGGTTCTAGATGAAGATGTAGTCGAGAAGGCAAGTGTGAGCGATAAAGATATCTACACAACAATTGTTGACTATAGCGTGCCGCAGAGGTCTAAGCCCAATTTTGGGAAAGTAAACTACGCCGAGCTAAGAAGCGGAAAGATCGAGATAAACGGCAAGACTGTGCGCACGGCCCCGATATCTAGCCTGAACAAGGCAAGAAAAATCGCCGCTACCCTAAAAGAGTGGATCAAGCAAGGTAATTTCTTCCTGCAGCAGCCGGTCGAGAATTTCTCACTGGACCAGACGTTTAAGCCACTTGAGATTGTAACTGAGGAGGAGATTTAAGTGGCCAAGAAAAAATTTGTCCTTCATTTTCCGGAAGAGAGTGTAGAGAAGCCGGTAACATATCACCTGGTTAAGGATTACAATCTTATCCCAAATATCTTGCGCGCCCAAATAGACGAGAACGAAGGTACCCTAGTTGTTGATTTGCAGGGCTCTGCCGAGCAGATAGATAGAGGGGTCATTTTCTTAAAAGACCAGGGCGTCGGAATTCAAGAGGCAATACAAGATTTGGTTATAAACAGGGATCGGTGCGTAGATTGCGGTTCCTGTACCGGCGTATGCAAACCCGGCGCGCTTGCCATCGGGCCGGATGACTGGGAACTCAAGTTTGATCTTGACAAGTGTATCTTCTGCGAGCTCTGCATAAACACATGTCCGACGAGGGCGATAAAAGTACAGTTTTAAAGGTGAAGGGGACGTTCTTCATTTGCTACACTTGAGGAAAAATATTCTGTAAATGTAATATCCGAGGAACGTCCCCTAGGTGACTGCGAGGTAAAAATGTCCCTTGAAGCAAAAGGTATGGCGGCTGCGATAGGAAGCGCCCCGCATACGGATGTCGATGTTGCATGCAAGGTTGTGTTTGAGAACCTGCCCAATATACCGATGTGGCCACAGCTGCCCAACGTAAGCTTTAAAGAGAATATGTATGTCCAGTATACAGAAGGTATGCCGGGCATCACCGTCGACGAAGCCAAGCGACGTGTCTATTTTGACACAAACCGCGATGTAATTGGCGAGCTTGAGACTCTCTTTGGCCTTTATCTTGCAGACGATGTCGGGCCAGTTGCAATTGGCCCGGAATATGCGCATGGCCTCTATAAATTCCTTGAGATTATAAAGGGCGATACCAACCCGGATATTAAGCTTTTGAAGGGACACGTGACCGGCCCGGTGAGCATGGGTCTTGCGGTTGCAGACCAGAATAAAAGACCAGGGCTATACGACGATACGCTTCGCGAGGGAATTATAAAAACTCTTACCATGAAAGCAAAGTACCAGGTTAAAAAATTTAAAGAAACGCGCCCTGAACTTCCGGTTATGATTTTTATCGACGAGCCGTATCTTATGTCGTTTGGCTCGGCTTTCGTGAGTCTAAATAGAGACGAAGTCGTAGGTTATCTCAACGAGCTAATAGATGCAATCGATGGCTTTACCGGAATACACTGCTGCGGCAATACCGATTGGAGTCTACTTACTGAGACCAATGTTGATGTCATAAGCTTCGATGCCTACGAATATTCCGAGACCATCGCCCTTTACCCCAGCGAGATGAAGAAATTTTTAGATAGGGGAGGGGTCCTTGCTTGGGGGATAGTCCCATCGGGTCTTCCATCCCCGCAGCAAGTTGCAGAGGAGACCGCCGAAGGTCTACTCAAAAAACTTGAGGCCGGGATGCAGCTTCTGGTGGATAAGGGTATCGATAAAGAAATACTTGTAAATCAGTCTCTGATTACACCTAACTGCGGGACCGGCTCAATGAAGCCCGAATTTGCCGAGCGCACCCTTGGCCTTACCAACGAGGTCTCTAAATTAATGCGGGATAAATACATTACAGATTAACTGGCCTTGCGTTTTCGGTAGGGCTCCTGTTGATTACTATCCGGCTCAAGCGGCTTCTCCAACTTCGGGCTAATGTATCTAACCTTTTTATCCTTTCGAAGATTTTTTGTACCAAGCCTACCGCTCATCTGTGCATAAAGCAGCCTGGCTATAAGCCCGAATAAAAATCCGACAAAAAATAGAATAAAAAAGTTATACAAATTCATAGAAATTGCTCCGCAATCGATTATCTTACTTATTTTATTCCGCATAGGGGGTATTTTAGTCATCCGCTTAAATAAATTAATTGCTTGAATAAAGTAGTATAATTAGACTTAATTCCCGCAAACACGTACCATAGAAGGGATGCGTAAATGGATCAGAATAAAGATCTTATTAACTCAATAAACAGTGAAAACAACCTGACCAGGTTAAACAGGGCGATTTACCATAAATTGGTAGAATGCCGGATTCCTGAAATGCTTGCCGCAAAACCGGCCTATAACCTTGCTCAGATGTATATACAGGCGCATGATCTTACGGTAAAAGCCAACGATCTTACTAGGCTTAACGAGACCACGAATGTTGCTGAGAAAATTTTGGAAATGCGCGAGTCGGTAAAAACCCTAAGGCACTTCGCCAACCAGTTTGGGCGTAGCTACTACATACTTATGGACAAGCTAAATGCGCTTACGGAGAACTGGCTAGATGAGGGTGTGGAAGGAGTAAAGGAAGGTATCGGTGATTCCGAGGAGATATTAAATGGCTTAAAGAGCAAAGATCTTGAGAGCGGCATGGATGGTGAGATACAGAATCACAACCGCCAGCAGTTCAGTACTATGGTTAAAAAGCTTATTTCAAAGGGTTGCTCAGAAGATGTTTCCAATTATTTCACCGAAAACCTTTTCGAACTAAAGCATGAGGCCGGCAACTTGGTTGCTCTAGTGAACCGCCTGGTCACTACAGAAGGCGACTTTGAAAGTATGGTATTTGACGTTGAGGAAGCAATGATTGAGATATCGATCCCTTGGGTGGGTTTCAGCCCGGGCGAGACCGCACACGCGCTCTGGCATATCGGTAATCACGATGAAGACAACTTCTTCTTCATGGGGTTTTTGGGCTGGTCGCTTGCTGTTCTGGAAAACCTGCAGGAAAACCTTGAAAATCTATAAAATAGAGTCCATTCTCGCTGAGAAAGACAATCGTGACGGTTGTGACCTAGCCGGCCAGCGGGTGGACTCTATTTTTATGTCATTTTCGGGTAAAAATCCCTTAGGAGACATAATCGACCCCATCAGGGTGATCATTCTATGGAATTTAAGAAGTTGGCGGAGGATTTTTCCAAGATAGAATCAACCACCAAAAGAATTGCTATGACGGATTACCTATCCGATATTCTTCGGCAGGCCGGCCCAGATATTATCGGCAAGGTAGTCTATCTAATTCAAGGCAAGCTCTATCCCCCGTTTGTGGGAATTGAGATAGGCATGGCGGAGAAACTTGCGATAAGGTCGGTCTCTATTGCGACCGGGATTTCGCCTGAGGATATTACAAGGTCTTTGAGGCGCACGGGAGATATTGGAAATACCGCGTATGAAGAGCTCTTGGCGGCTCCCCACGAGATCAAAGAGCCCCTTACGGTCTCGGAGGTTTACGGGGCACTTGATAAGATTGCAAGGACGTCCGGCTCTGGGAGCACAGAGGCCAAAATCAACATGCTCGCGGACTTACTTAGGCGGGCGACTCCGCTTGAGGCAAAATATATAGCAAGGACGGTCACCGGAAAACTCAGGCTTGGCGTGGCCGACATGACTGTGTTAGACGCCCTTGCCGATGTCTATGGCGGTGGCAGGCTAGCAAGGCCAACGATCGAGCGGGCCTATAATATGACATCCGACCTTGGGGCGGTTTCTGAAGCGGTTGCAAAAGGTGGCGTCAATGCCCTAAGTGGTTTTAAGATAACAGTTGGAAAGCCGATACGGCCGATGCTTGCCGAGAGACTTAAAACCCCGCAGGAAATTTTAGCCAAGACGGGCGGCGAGTGTGTGGCCGAGTATAAATACGATGGTGAGCGCGTTCAAATACATAAAAAGGGCAGTGAGGTAATCCTGTTCTCAAGAAGGCTTGAGAACATAACGATCCAGTATCCAGATGTAGTTGAGCTAGCAAAAAATACTATTGTGGCAGATACGGCGATAGTCGAGGCCGAGATTGTGGCTATCGATCCTGAAACCGGCGAGATGCGCCCGTTCCAGGAGCTTATGAGGCGGCGCAGAAAATACGGCATCGAAGAGATGACAAAAGCGTTCCCAGCATCTTTATTTTACTTTGATTGTCTCTACGCAGGCGGACGTGATCTGACCGAAATCCCTTTTCTTAAGCGGAGGGATGAGCTTACTCAAATAATTAAGCCTTTGGGCCGGGCGAAACTGGTTGAGTATACGCTTACAGTTGACATTAACCAGTTGGAAGAGTTTTTCGAGAAGGCGATTCAGGACGGGACGGAGGGTATAATCTGCAAGGCAATCGGGCCGGGCACGTACTACGAAGCGGGCTCGCGCGGCTGGCTCTGGATAAAGTACAAACGCGAGTATCGAAGTGAGATGACCGACACCGTTGATTTGGTGGTGGTCGGTGCATATTACGGGCGGGGGAAAAGGGCCGGTGTTTACGGCTCGCTTTTAACGGCTATCTATTCGCCGGAGACCGATACCTTTAAAACAATAACCAGGCTGGGCGCGGGTTTTACCGATAAAGATTTGGCCGAACTCCCCAAGATGCTTGAACCCTACAAAATCGAAAACCGCCACCCCAGGGTCGATGCAAAAGAAAAACCGGATGTCTGGTTTGTACAGGGCCTTGTGCTTGAGGTAATCGGCGCAGAAATCACGCTAAGCCCCCTCCACACCGCCGGGCTCGACAGGTTCAGAAAAGGAAGCGGTCTCGCCATCAGGTTCCCCCGTTTCACCGGAAGATACCGCACCGACAAATCCCCCGAAGACGCCACAACAGAGCAAGAGATCATCGAGATGTACGAATCTAGATTACATAAAGTTGCTTAAATAACAGCCTAATGCCTGCAAAGTTCGATTCCAATCCGGGGAGCACTGGAAGATTATGGCCTCGCAAAGCCATAATATTCTTTGTTTTTGATCTCATATTCGATAGCATCACAGCCAGTTACTAATGAAAATTTGTAATTTTGTAGAACCGTCCCTGAAACTAGCTGCATCCGGGTCCTCGAGGTAGCCGCCGAGGCCCTGAGAGAGAACGCCGGGCTTGGCCACGGAAGACAGCTCTCCTATCGCTAGCACTCTGCGTTCAGCTGGACAGCTGTCAAGAACGGCGACCAGGTCATCTGCGGTGAGCTCCTCTGGGTGCGCCCGATAGTAGGCGACTCGCCCCACAGCCCAATCAGCGGCTGCCTCTGCTTCCGCGTGGTTTGCCGTGACGATGTCCTGCTCAGACTCGAGTCCGAAGGCTTGGCCGCACCAAGAGCACCAGTGGGAGCCGTCTTCCAGCGGCGTCCCTTCCACACGTCCGCAGCGAGGGCATCTAGAATGGCCGTTCATCACACCTCCCTTCCGTCCGTCCAACGATAAAGCTCAGCCGCCGCTGTAAGCGGTCGGCTGTAGCGCTTTGTTATGACCTCATTAAAGTTCCAACTTTAGCAACAGGCTCTATGTGTAACTCTCTAAAGACTTTCCATATAGTGGCTTGATTGGCTGTAACCACAGGAATTCCTAAACGTTCTTCGATTTTGTCAACGACCTCAAATGTTCTCCACGCTGTACAAGGACAGAGCATACATTCTGCATCGGGATGATAGTTATTCGCAACATAATCAATGATTTCCTCTGGTGGCTGATGCCACATGTAATTCTTTGACGCTTCTTCAAGAGGACGCTTATCTCCAACAAAACTCAAAATTTCATAGTCCGTCTCTTTCATAAATTTCTTGAGAACTTCGTTGTTCCATGAAGGATAGGAGTGACGATGGAAATTTTTCTGACCCCTAAATGAGATAAGGCATCCAATAACGCCAATGAAGGCACTACTGCTTTGACTCTTGAAGCTTTCGTGATTAAGTTTTCCAATTGTCTCGCATAATGAATGCCCTTATAGAAGGTGGCCGTGGTGAAGCCAAATGCCATGATCCGGACCTTCGCTTCAGATAGGATTGCCGCAGCTTGTGGAAGACCGGAATTGATATCGTCCATGAATTCAGAATTCTCTCCCTCAGAGGCATTTTTGTGACGCAGCCGGTGAGCATGAAGAGTCACTCCAAGAGGAACAACAGAAGCAAAGTCCGGTTCAAAAGTAATGTTTCCCGCAGGAACCAGAAGACCTATCCGAATCGCTCGATTCATCTGCCATCTCCTTCTAGATAAATAATTCGAGGTCATAACTATGTTTATATTGATCCGTATAATACTCCAAACTTGCTATTTGTAAAAAATAAATAAAAGGTGCCTTAAAAGGTGCCTGTTAAAAGGTGCCTGTCTTGAAAGTTCGAACTGTTGCCAAAGGCCAACCAGACGCTTGGAAATTGGTTTGTTTACCTTCAGTTATTTTATAATGGCTGGTAAAAACATCACGCGAGCAAGTATCATGAGTGCGGTAATATCTAAACAGGGTTCGGCAACAGTTCGATCTTTCAATCTTTCAAGACAGGCACCAAATCCAAATTTCAGGCACCAAATCCCAAATCCAAATCCCAAATCCAAATCTAATCCGCAAGATAAGCACCAAATCCCAAATGGCAAATCTTTATCCATGAGCAATTTATAGTAAAAGAGATTCGTTAAAAAGTTTAATCCGCATCACTTCCGGAGGTTGATGAGGACAAATTCTTAAAATCGCTGGGTAAAAATGGGCTTGAAGTTTTTCAGAAGATATTTTGAATTTGCCGAACAAAACGGTTTGATGTTTAGATGGGGGTCGAAAGGGTTTTCATTAAACGTTGAATTGGACGGTGGCTTTGCTGGTCTCTTATAGAAGCCGCCGGGCACTTTTGGAAGAATTGGAAGAGTTTTTACATACATGGTAGAGATACCGTATCCTTCTTCGGAAATGCATAATTGGGGCTTGCTTGGATTTGTAGTAAAATAAAGTAAGAATCGGCCAGTGTATTATGCTCAAAAGTACGGGAATATCGAGGAGAAGTTGCCGCATGTCAGAAGAACTTGACGTCTTGCAAGACATATCGCAACGCTTGGCTCTGGCCGGAATTCCTTACATGATAACTGGCTCTATGGCCATGAGCTTATACGCTCGCCCGCGTATGACCAGAGATATCGATATTGTCATACTGTTATCTGCCGATGATATTGACCTTCTTGCAACCACTCTAGACAAAGTCTATTACATCGACCCTGATAGTGTTCGCCGGGCGATGCGCAGACCACCGCACATGTTCAACGTTATCCATGAGCAATTTATAGTAAAAGTGGATTTGATTCTAAGACCGAACACCGAATATGCGCGTATAGCTTTTGAGCGCCGCCGTTCTTGCGATTTGTTCGGGCAAACGGTTTGGGTTATTACGCCGGAGGACCTCATCCTTGCAAAGTTAAACTGGGCACGGGAAAGCCGTTCTGAACTTCAGCTTAACGATGTACGGGCTTTGCTGCGCAGTGAGGAGTTGGATATGCTTTATATCGAAAAATGGGTTGATAATATGGCCTTGCAATCCATTTGGAAGATGGTGCGACCTTGAAGGATACCGACCCTAAAATTGATGCGCTCTACGAGAAGATGCTGTTGTCCCGATCAGAAGCTGAACGCTTGCAGATGGTCAGTTCTATGTATGCAACAGCAAAAGTACTAGTGCTGGCCTCATTGCGGGAAAAATACCCCCATGCCTCAGAAGCAGACTTCCGGGGCCTCTTCTTTTTGAGACTCTACGCGGAGGACTTCTCCCCTGAGCAGCGAACCAAGATTTATCAGCACCTGGTAGGCAACCCGGATTAGGAAAGTGCAAAAGGTGCCTGTCTTGAAAGTTTGTCGGCAGGAATACGATCTACACGAGCCAGCTTAATACACGCGCAGATTCACCGGCCCACCGACTCCAATTTACCTTTCCTTTGCTTTCGACACTCTCTGTTCGACAGGCGATGGAGTCTGTCCTGGTACGTCTTAGCGGGTTGCAAACGGTCGCAGAGGCAAGTGAGAGCCTATCTGCCCACGACCTGCACCGTGCTCCAGTACTAGATGAGAAGGGGGACATTATAGGTGTTCTAACCAAAACCGATATCAGACGCCTGAGCGAGCTAGCGGGCTAGGGGGGCGTTGCTCGAGAGTTACAATTAACCAAACTGTTGTAGTAAATGAGCAACGCCCCCGCTCTCTTTATGGATAACGTCTTTATCGAGCGTCTATGGAGAAATGTGAAATACGAAGAGGTGTACCTAAAAGCATACGGATCGATTCCTGAGGCAAGAAGAGAGCTTAGAGAATATTTTGAACTTTACAATCAAAGACGCAGGCATCAAGGTCTTGACGATCTAACGCCGGATGAGGTTTACTTTGCTACATTGAAGCAATTACCGGCAGCGGTTTAGACTAAAGCGGTTTATCACTTAAGAATCGCTTTTATCTGTCCAAAGAAACCCGGCCAGCTCAGTACCTTTAAAAAACAGAAGCGCACAGTATTCTTTAAATCCATGTATTAAAACTATGTTATTTCCCTGAAACGTGTAACAAGGGTGCATCCACTTAAATTCTTCGGTCAGCCCACAGTCAAGAACGATCGTTCTCAATTTCTCCAATCGGTTTCATAGAAGCCGCCCATTTGTTTGGTTACGTCAGTGTTGGTAAAAACGCTCCAAACTTTGTTTATTGGTGCTATTATCCCAACAGTCTTTTCAATGGTTGGGTTTTCTATGTCTTGATTATAGCAAATCCGTGCTCTAATAAGACATGTGGATGCCAAGAAACTACTGGAGCAGGCACATGTTCTTAATTTTGTAGGACCTCTCATATTCACTACAAAAAAAGTGAGCCAGGGAAACTTCCCTGGCTCACTGACCCGTTCCTGATTCAATAACTTTTTAACTCAACCGGTACCTATTTACCATCCTCTTCGTCATCCACTTTGGTCACTGGATGGTACGGTGTACCCTTGATGTTTTCCCATATAATTTTATTCAGCAGATTGTCTTGCCCGTCAACATCCGCATGGCTCAGGTCCAGCCTGTCTGACAGGGCAGCCAGTGCTTTAGTGTTATATCCCATTTTTAGGGGTTGCGCCGGGCTGCTTGTCTCAGTGGTAAAGGCTTCTTCATCCGGATGGTTGGTGAATACGTCGTACATGGGCAGCGCCGAGGCGTCAAACATGCTCATTGGCGGCAGGCCCAGGATCAGCTCCATGGTGCGCCACATGCTCACCTGGTCATAATGGGTATGATTGACCTTGCCGTGTTTGACATAGGGGCTGGCCACCAATCCCACTGTACGGTGGGCGTCCACATGGTCGCTGCCATTCTGGGCGTCGTCTTCGGTAACGAAAATGGCGCTGTCTTTCCAAATCGGGCTGTGGCTAATCTTATCCACAATCTCGCCCAAGGCGGAGTCATTTTGAGCCACCAGTTCTTTGGGGGACAGGTACCCAGCCTTCACACCGGCGGTATGATCGTTGGGCAGCCAGATGTAGCTGAAAGTGGGAACATCGCCGGAGACCACTTCCCGGTCAAATTCATGGGTGAAGGCTGCGGCCCGGTCCAAATCCGAGTATTGTAAATCCCAGCCGCGATAGTTGAATTGATAGTGGCTCAGGTAGTTGGCTACCACGTTTAGTAGTTTGGAGTTCGTGAGCATACGGTCGGCCAGGTCGGTATTGCCGGTCAGGATAGTGGAAAGGTCGTTACGGAAACTGCCATCATCCTGGAGCAGCATTGCCAACTGTTCCGGAGTTTCGGTGTCGCTGTATGACTTGAAGCGGTCAAAGAACTTGCCCATTATTCCTGTGCCGTTACGCCCGTCGGCATGTCGCAGGAACTCATAGTAATTGGCCACCAGGGGATCATCGCTGCCCAAGGTATCGGTCAGCACATAATACAGCCCGCTGTGCAGGTAATAGTTTTCACCGAATACTTTAAAGGGAACCTGTTTTTCCGCCAGCATTTTCCAGATATACCCGTTCGGTGGGTAGGTGATGGGGACTACACCGCCGTCGTAATGAGGATAGCGGCCGGAGTAAAGCAACGGGGTGATTTTTTCCACGTAGTCGTTGGAGTAAGCGCCGGTGGTCCAGGCATGGCCCTGCACCGATACTTCGGCGTCGGCGTAATAATTGTCCATGGTCACGAATTGTTCAGCCAGTTTGTGACCGTTTGGCGTAATATCCTTTCCAAATTCAACCAGGTTGGGATCACCATTGGCCTTTTTGATATCACCCAGAACCTGGTCGTAGGTGCGGTTTTCGCGCACAATAAAGAAGATGTGCTTTATCGGACTGGTGCCTCCTACATAACGGGGTACCGGGTTGCCGTTTTCGATGTCTGCCGCCCCCGCGAGCCCATTCAGGGCGTTGTTCATGACTTGCCAGGTCATTTTTTTCAACTGTTTGTCGTCCGGGTCCGGCACCAGGGATACCGTTCCAGTAATCATAGCGTAATCGTACTGTTTACCTTTGGTTGGTCCGTCAAGATCAGGCCCTGTGCCTTCTCCCTTGCCGTTTAATATGATGACCTGTTTCAGGGCTGTGTTGTAAAGAACACCGGTGGTATACCAGGCGGCAGGGATATAGCCCTCATTCTTACCGCTCTTTGTATCCACCACAGCCACCGCGTTGGCGCCGGCCAGGGATACAAAAAGCTTGCTGTTGTCCGGTGAAAGGGCCAGGCCGGTGGGTGCTGCGCCGGTGGGCAGTCCATTAAAGTGCACGTCGATGGTCTGCGTGTTTTGGCCGCCGGCCGTGTCCATTACTGAAACGCTGTCGCTGTTTGTGTTGGCTATGTAAAGCTTGCTGCCGTCACTGGACAAGACCATACTTTCTGGCAGTTTGCCCACTGCAGCTTGCCGTACCTCGGATCCTTTTGACAGATCCACCGTCGACACACTATCGGATCCCCAGTTGCTTACGAACAGACTCTTGCCATCCTGGGAGGCGGTGATCCAATAGGGATAGCGTCCTACGGGAATTTCTGAAGTAACCGTCTCGTCCTGAGTGTCCACTATGGCCACCTTGTCAAGGAGATTTTCCGCTACGGCCAGATTGCCGTTAGAAAGCAGGGCCATGCCGGCAGGGTAGCCGGGCACGGGTATAGAGCCCCTGAGGGTTATATTTCCCGCCGAGAAACCATAAATATAAACTTTGCCGTCATTGCCGCCGCTTGCATAAAGGGTTTTGCCGTCTTTATTGAAAGCCAGCCCTAAAAAACTGGCCGTTACCTGAACCGATCCCGACTTTTTGCCGGTTGTCAGGTCAACGATGGATATTTCCTGGGTTTTAGGGCTGCAGCCATTGTTGGTAACTGCTAGGTAATGCCCGTCTGGTGAAATAACACCGTTGGTGGGCAGGTTACCCACCCCAACCTGTTGACCTGCCGGACTGATGAGCCAGTCGTTAGGCAACACCTTGCCTAGAGTGGCGGGCCTATGCTTGTCAAACCAACCTGAAATGGCCATTACTGGCACCACTGAAGTAAACAACAACAGGCTTACCGTCAGGATTATGGCCGCTTTGCCGGTCTTCCTACGAAGAACGCTTTTCGCAAGCTCTTTCAGTTTCATTTTGCTTCCTCCTTCTTTTTGGTCTGATGGGTCTGCTTAAATCCTATCCACCGCATCCCAGCGGTGTTTTGCTTTTCAAGCTTACTCGATACGACACCCCCTTCCTTACGTTACCGGATGAGATGTTCGATTATAGGCAGTCATGTTATCTAAAGTGGTCGGCCAGCTTTAACCATTGTTAGGTGACGCTTAACTTCTTGCAACTTCTCTATTTCGCTAGTGATGGTGCGATCATTGGATAAATCAACTACAACCGCTTCAGTAACCTGCTCTGAATAATGCTGTGTCAATATGCTTAGACAACTCAATGTGGAGAACTTCAGCTTTCCCTTAACTTTGAAGATGGGAAATCTGCCAATTGATTGGTAACATATCTTTATCTGTGACATACGTAAATTCTTGCTTAACCAATCCATAGCTAGCTTAACTTTATGACAGACGGATTGGGTTAAACTTCCATGAAACTATTGTTAAAGATTCGTTAACCCGATCTAATTCTTGATCGCTTAATCATCTGTTGATCCTGTAGGTGTGTGGTAGTTGGGACATAGCTACAGTTACTCAGGTTACTTACCTAGGCTGAAATAAAAGAGCACAACTACTCCAAAAGCCTTCGAAGATAGTCCGATCAGGGGGCACTGGAAGATTATGGCTCTGCAGAGCCATAATCTTTTTGTTTTTGCTCCTTGTGACGCCATTTGTTATGGGATGCAATATATGGAGGTTTCATCCGATGAGAACTTTGCGAATGTAAAGAACATCCGTGCGGAAGCCAGGGGACGTTGCTTGTGCATTTCCCCATAGATCAAGCCACATGTCGCTTTATTGCACAATGTCTTTGGCTACTATTAAGGTATTATCTACACTACGGCTGGGTTACAGCGTATTGAAGGTTGTAATTATCACGATTCGGTTGGTATTGTATAATAAAAAGCTTGTCGCTGGCAGTAAGGAGTGTCATGCATACTTCAAGAGAAAATAGGTTTGAAGAACGATACAAGACAAAGACTACGCCCTGGGATATTGGAAGATCTGATTCCAATCTAAATAGATATTGTAAGTAAAACGCCGATTGAGAAATGTAAAGCGCTTGAAATCGGATGCGGTTATGGCCATAACTCGATATGGCTTGATCGGTAAGGTTTTTCAGTAACAGGGATTGATATTTCTGAAATAGCGATACAGGAAGCCAAAGAAAATGCTTCAAGAGATAATGCTGGGAGAGCGGGGACGTTGCTCATTTACTACAACAGTTTGGTTAATTGTAGCTCTTGAGCAACGTCAGACCGTGTGAAAATCTTTCCACGAAACCGTTTCAAGAACGGATACGATAGATTTTTATGCTTATCCGGCCGTTCTTCTGCGGTAAATAATTACCACCCTCTATGCCAGGGCAGCTATTAGGTCCTTTATTCCAACTATGTTTACCGCTCTTTTTGTGTTGTAGGCTAAGAATGAGAGACTGGCCTCAGCATTTACTTTCCTTAGTTCTCTTAAGAGCATATACACTTGATCAAAGCCACGCTTGAGCGTCCCAAAGGGGTGCTCTGATAGCCACTGTCTAACTCGTATTTTATCTTGATTTAGAAGTACTCGCTCTCGCATCTCTTCAATCACTTTTCCGTGTTCCCACCGGCAGGCGGTTCTTTGCAGCGCTGTGGTGCATTTTTCTTTGAGGGTGCAGCTTGAGCAACTCTTCCCCTCGCAAAGGCACATTTTTTTGCCCTGATATTTGTATTTGGTATTTGGTGCCGTTCTTGAAAGATCGGACTGTTGCCAAACCCAATCGCCTTACCCACGATAACATGGTAAAATAATATTGGGCTCTCATAAATCCCCCTCGATCATAAACAAAGGTGGTCTTTTTATGATGACAAGAAAGCCCAACTGAGCCCAAGATATATTACAATTTTGATCTCGATGAGAAAGTCCCCAACGATCACCTATTGCGAAGAATAAACGAGGCAGTTGATTTCTCCTTTATCTACCCGATGGTAAAAGATTACTACTCCCATACCGGGGCACCCTCAATTGATCCGGTAGTTGTATTTAAACTCTCTTTAAGCGGATACCTCTACAACGTCAGCTCCGAGCGAAGATTGCTCGAAGAGGCCTCGTTAAACATGGCATATCTTTGGTTTATCGGCTACGAGATAGATGAGGCTCTGCCTGATCACTCGATATTAACTAAGACAAGAATTCGCTTCGGGGTA
>JAJYQA010000005.1:0-29285 GCA_021794835.1 Actinomycetes bacterium
GTTTTTAGATAAACTCTCTGGGCTCAGACCGGAAACAATTATTCTTCAAATGGATGAAGGGCAGCAAGTTCTCCACAGGGTTGTTAATAAAAACTAAAATTAGGGTGTCCCAATGCGGAAGACAGGAGAGTCGACTCTGGTTTCAGTCTAGGGGTTGATCTTGAGGAACGTAATTTACAGAAAAATTGGGGCTTGATCTGAATCTTAGACTTTTATAAGTTCTTGCGATGGCAGAACTTCATAGAGGAATAATATCATTTCTAAAACAAAAAGCCCCAGTATTACTACCAAGGCTAGTGGTGGAGAATGAGGGATTTGAACCCTCGACCCCCTGCGTGCAAGGCAGGTGCTCTCCCGCTGAGCTAATTCCCCGTAAGACTTACGGCAAGTCATATTATTTTAACGGGATTTCCGGTGCAAATCAATGTGCTGCCGTGTCCCTGAATATTTTATAGCATCTGCCGCCGGACATCAACTTTTACCGTTGTGGTGTGTTATTGCTCAGCAACTAATCCATGTCGCTGGGCAAAACTTGCGAAGTTGGTTCCGTTAAGATATTGGTAATCAAACATGCTATAATAAGTAAATTAGCCCGTGCATGCTGAATTGCACTAGAATTATAGATACAAATATGGATATAACATCTAATAGAACTACAACCGATATCAAAATCAGTAAAATCATTCTTTATGTAGTCATTGTAGCTGGCGTGACAGGATCAGCCCTTCTTTCCTTTGGTATAGGTCCCTTTACGCTATCACCTTTCCGATTCCTCGTATTTTTCCTATGGATTCCGTTTTTGGGGGGAATCGCTATTAAGGGCAGCGTGTCTGGTTTTTATATTAAGGTCAAACCCTATATTGGGTTTTTACTGGTATGGCTCCTCTACGCTATTTTATCTTTAGCGTGGGCGGGTTCTAAAGTCGATGCCGTTAAGGGCATCATCCTTTTGTTTATCGGCTCGTCGGTAATTTTTTTTGTTGTCGTTCATTTTACCGAGCAAAAAGATTTTAAGCGTTTCTATTATCTATGGTTGCTGACACTAACCCCCATAATTGGAATTGGTTTTTGGAATCAATTTACCGGACAACAACTTTTCCATTATGGCAATCCCGCTAATTTACCTATTGCTGAACTCAAACAATGGATGCATATACCAAGAGCTACCTTCTATAACAAAAATGACTATGCAACCTATATCGCCTTAAGCGTGCCGTTTATCATTGCCTACATGAAATATAACGGCAGTAAACTTAAATGGCTCTTTGGCCCGGCCCTACTTTTGCCTCTCCTTTATCAGCTACTGCTCACCAGCTCCAGAGCCAATTATTTAGCCGTAACGCTGGGAATGGCTTTTTGGTTTTTATTCTTCTTAAAATCCCGGGACAAGCTTAAGGTAGCAGCAGTAATAGTGTTAGCAGCTTTGTTGCTTGTGATTGTAGTACCTGGTTTTACACACTCAGCATTTGAGAAAATCCAAACCAAATGGACCAACACTTTCTATAGTAGCAAGTCTAACGAGGCTCAATCGGATAGCTCGCGCATAAATTTAATTAAGAACGCTTTTGTTTTTCTGGTAAGGTCTCACGGGATCGGAGTGGGCGCGGGCAATTTTGAGTACAACATGCGCCATTCAAGGGTATACGATACTTCAGGAATAGTTAATGCGCATAACTGGTGGTTTGAAATCCTTGCTTGCTACGGAATATTTATATTCGTCGGTTATTTGCTGTTTTACGGCGGGGCCCTATTCTATCTCTATAAGGCCCACCGTAAACTTACGGATAGTTCTGATAAGATGATTTCTGAAGCCCTTCTGGTAAGCCTGGTCGTATTTTCCTTGGCAAGTATGGACCCAAGCTCGATTATGGATTTTGGGCCGCAGTGGCTCTTGTTTGCATTTGCCCTTGGATTCTTGAATTACTGTAGGATAACCCAACCGAAACATAGTAGAACATAGCGCCTGGGGCATACTTTTAGTTAGACAATAGTCTTATGGTAAGGGGCTTAAATTATTGAGATATTTACCACCCTTTGCTATACTGCAATAATTTAAGTGGGTTAAAATGTCTAATAGGCATCAAGATACCGCTCGGGGGAGAAATATGCCGCACTCTAATAATCCAACCGATGTGGCAGCATTGTTTTTACCTCGAGTAAAAAGTAAATATGCAGCATCCCGCCTGGCAGCGATCATAATCTTGGCCCTGACGGATATTGCTAGTATATCTACTGCCATGGTTCTCGCCTATATTATTAGAGTTCGTATTTTGTCTCCAATATCGCAAGCATTATTTATTCCATACATGCCTCCAAGCCTAAAGTACCGTTTATCATGGGTTCTTGTTATAGGATTTCTATGTTTAGCTTACGAGGGGTTATATAAAAGACGTTTGCCTTTTTGGCGAGAAACAAGGCAGGTGATCAAAGCTATTACTTTGGCATTTCTTTTAATGTTTGCAGTCCTATTCTTAGGTAAAATAAGCGACGAGGTTTCACGAACAGTATTGATGTTAGGGTATCTTGCCTCAGTCGTACTTGTGCCGCTGGGCCGGCTAATCAGTAGGAAATTCCTCGTCTGGACTAATTTAGGCCTGCAGCCTGTACTAATATTAGGCGTAGGCAAGACTGGTGAATTAGTAGCCCGTTCCTTGATTCGGGATCAGCTTTCCAGTTATCGTATAGTTGGTTTTTTGGATGATGATCCCGCTAAGCGGGAGCATGAAGTGCGGATAAACGGTGCAAGATTTCCGGTGCTTGGCGGCTTCCGGGAAGTTAACAAGGTAATGAAGAAAACCGGGGTGCGCCATCTGATTGTAGCTGCACCCGGCATGCCAGCCAAAGATATGGTAAGGCTGGTTAATCGCTTACAAAGACAATCCGCCTCCATCACCATAATCCCCGACCTCTTCGGTATTCCGGTAATGGGTGCTGAGGTCGATTATTCTTTTGACGAGCAAATATTATCTTTTCGTATACGTAACAGGCTTGCCAACCCATGGAATATGGCGGCAAAGCGTCTCTTTGATTTGCTCATTAGCTCAGCCACATCGGTGGTTGTGTTGCCGCTTATGGTAATTATTGCGCTTGCCATTAGACTTGACTCTCCCGGCCCCGTGTTTTTCTCCCACCGGCGGGTCGGGCGCGCCGGAAAAGAGTTCTCTTGCCATAAGTTCAGAACAATGGTAGCAAACGCCCAAGAATCGCTGGAGGAAATTTTAAGATGTAATCCTGAGTTTAGGGAAGAATGGGAACAAAATTTTAAGCTTAAAGAGGATCCCCGCATCACCAGGGTGGGTAGATTTTTGCGCAAAACCAGCCTAGATGAGTTGCCCCAGCTATTTAACGTGTTAAAGGGTGATATGAGTTTAGTTGGCCCGCGACCTATAATCCAAAAGGAGGTAGCGCACTTCGAAAATTCGGCCAGTTACTATTTTATGGTTAGGCCGGGAATCGCCGGTCTATGGCAAGTAAGTGGTCGAAATGATATTAATTATCCGGAGCGGGTTCGCCTTGAGTCTTGGTATGTGCGTAACTGGTCTTTATGGCTAGACATAACCCTTCTTATCCGCACCGTTGGTGCGGTTTTAACAAAAAGAGGGGCTTATTAAAATTAAAGACCCAACCCATCTTACAAGGGAAAGCTAGTGAGTAATTTATCCGTGTTCATCCTTGTCCTAAATTGGAACGGATGGAAAGACACAACTGAATGCCTCGAGTCAATACAGCGTTTAAACTATACAAATTACAGCGTTATGGTGATCGATAACGGCTCCACAGATTTTTCTATGGCTAGAATAAAGGACTGGGCAACGGGCAAGCTTTCCGTCAAGTCGACTTTTTTTGCTTACGACCCGACAATTAAACCAGTAACCTGGATTGAGTACGATCGCGCCACTGCTGAGGTTGGCGGCATCCAGGAACAAGAGGCTAAAATAGCAGCCCTTCCGGCAAATCGTAAAGTTATCCTAATTCAAAATGGGGAAAATTTGGGGTTTGCCGGCGGAAACAATGTAGGTATCCGCTATGCCTTGAAGCGTGGGGCAGATTATGTTTGGCTTCTTAATAATGATACGGTAGTGGATAGAGAAACTCTATCCAAGATGGTTGATTTGGCTGAAACGAGGGCAGATGTCGGGGTGGTGGGCTCAAAGCTACTTTGTTACAATAAGCAAGGTGTGATTCAGGCCGCTGGCGGCGGCAAAGTTTGGCCATGGCTGGGGGTCGCAAGGCATTACGGCGAACAAGAAGATGATATGGGACAGTGGAATAAAGTTATAGAGCCTGATTATGTGGCAGGCGCCAGTCTCCTATCAAAAAGAGCCGCTATTGTGGATACCGGTCTAATAGAAGAAAACTATTTTCTTTACTGGGAAGATACCGATTGGTGTGGGCGAGCTAAAAGGAAAGGATGGCGGCTGCTATATTGCCCAAGTTCACTGGTATGGCATAAAGAGAACAATACCACCGGCTATAAATCACCCGTGGTTGAATATTACGCTTTAAGAAACAGCCTGTTCTATGTTAGACAATTCTACGCTATATACTTGCCCTCCGCCTTCCTGGTGCAGCTCCTTAAGCTACCTAAAAGAATCATAAGGGGGCAGTTCGCTAACGCTAAGGCAGTAGTGGAAGGATACACTGATTTCTTAAGGCGAAGGCGGGGGCCATATAGGTGAAAATTGCGCTCAACGCTACCATTATAGAAGATAAGCCTCGGGGACTAGGTGTTTATGCAATTAATATCATAACAAGACTGCTACCCCAGATAGAGAACGCGGTTGTTTTTACCGCACACCCGGAGAGTCTTAAAAGCTCTGTGCCCCATATTAGGAAAGTAAGTAGCTGGGTTCGTCCGGCAAGCGGTAAATTTAATCGTAAGCTTGCCGCCGCTCTCAGGTTTCTCTGGACTCAGACAGTGCTGCCCTTAACCACCCTGGGTAACCGTATTGATATTTATTACAGCCCAACGCAGCATGGCCAAATCTGGCTCCCTAAGGGCAGCTCCCAAATCATAACCGTACACGACCTGTTGCCACTACAGTATCCGAGCTTGCGGCGACACCAGCAGCTATATTATAGGGTCTTACTTCCCCTGGTATTAAAAAAATCGGCCGCTATTATTACCGTCTCAGAGAGCACCAAGGGAGACCTGATTCAGTTCTACAATTACCCAGCCGAGAAGATCCATGTCGTATATAATGGCTACGACCAGGATGTGTTTAATCCCAGCGGTACCCCGGCAAGCGATGGCAAATACTTTCTAACCATAAATGCACATCACCCTTACAAAAATGTCCAAGCGGTACTAGATGCGTATAAGAATCTGGCTGACTCACTTGAGCACGAGTTAATCATTGTGACGCCGGAACCGGATTCGGCGTACGTGAGGGAGCTTAAGTCGAAAGTTGCCCTCTACGGCCTAGAAAAAAGAGTGCATTTCAAAGGTTACGTGGATAGCAAAGAACTCGTGGAGCTTTATCACGGTGCTACTGCATTGGTCTACCCCTCCCTTTATGAAGGATTTGGGCTACCCCCTCTAGAGGCTATGGCGTGCGGATGTCCAGCAATAGTTTCAAATACTTCTTCATTACCCGAGGTGTGTGGGAATGCGGCATACGGCGTAGACCCCCAAGATACAGCGGCAATGTCCGAGGCTATGTTTAAGGTGGCTACTGATAAAGCCTTAAGGGAGCGGCTCCATGAGGATGGTTTATCAAGGGCTAAGCTTTTTAGTTGGGATAGAGCAGCAGAAGATATCTACGAGGTAATAACCAAGGTCCACCGGGAGAGTAAAAGTGAACGTCTCCGTTATAATACCGACACTTAACGCCGAAAAATACATAACCGAACTTATCATGAGCCTTAAGGGCCAGTCGCTCCCACCTTTTGAAATAATTGTTGTTGATTCTGCCTCGGGAGACCGTACGGCTGAAATAGCACGCGAGCGCGGTTGCACAGTAATTACTGTTGACAGAGCAAAGTTTAACCACGGGGGCGCAAGAAATCTTGGAGCTACGGCGTCACAGGGCGAGGTAATGGTTTTCTTAACCCAGGATGCACTGCCCATAAATAACAACTTGCTACAAAACCTCGTGGCTCCTCTAACAACAAATCCCGAGGTAGCCGCATCTTTTGGGCGACATATCGCAAGATCAGATGCTGTTCCGCCGGAAAAGTTCGCCCGCTTATTTAATTATCCAGATTTGCCAATGATCAAAGACAAAGAAGATTTGCCGCGCTTGGGGATTAAAACCTTCTTTTTTAGCAACGTTTGCTCGGCGATAAAAAAGAGTTCATTTGAGGCAGTCGATCGGTTTCCGGAGAGAGCTCTCACGAATGAAGACATGGCAATCGCAGCAAAATTAGTCTTTAAGGGATACAAGCTCGCGTACGTACCCGAAGCAGCAGTTTGGCATTCACATAATTATAGCGTGCCTCACTACTTCAGGCGGTATTTTGATATCGGGGCATTTATGAGTAGCAACGAGTGGTTTAAAGGATATTCTAAGACGGAAAGCGAGGGTTTAAGGTTTGCAAAAGAGCAGCTTTTATATCTTTTCCGCAACAATTATTACCGCTGGATACCTTACTCGATAGCCCTCACCCTGGCTAAGTTTGTTGGATATAAGCTTGGCCAAATGGAGGATAAATTACCGGTTAGAATAAAAAGAGGCCTTAGCTTGCAGAAGAATTTTTGGCGATAAGCATGAAACGCCAGGAGAAAAAATCGTCGAGCAGGATTGAAGTAACTCGCACTATAGCCTCTGGGAGCCTACTCCACTAGGTGAAAATTTTGGCCGGGTTATCGCGCACAAGTTTCTGAGCCGCTTCCTGGCCGATAATTTTCGAGGCGATTTTTAGCGCACCGGTAAAATCAGGTGCACGCCGGTACGGCGCGTGGGCGTCCGTTGCCATAATGTCGACTTGGCCCGCTTTAAGTAATTTCTTGCCGGCATCAAGACTCGCCCTTCCCAGCTCTCCCGTCAGGCTATTTGAGTTAATCTGGGTCAGGCAACCCATCTCTATATATTTATTCAACCGGTCCGGCTTTCGCTGAATATCATAGATTCGCTCTACGTGGGCAAGTACTGGTATCCACCCATCAAGCCGCAGACGAAAGATAATGTCTTCGGCAAAAAGAGGCACCCCATCAAAGGGAAACTCAAGTAGGATGTATTTGCTGTGGGCAAGCGAGAGAACTTCACCGCTCTTAAGTTGCTCAGGCAAATCCAGCGCAATACGCAGTTCGTTTCCAGGATATATCTCGACCGGAACGGCCTCTTTTTTTAGTGCGGACGTAAGAAGCTCAAGCGTTGCCAGTATCTCTTGTCTTGAAGGGCAATGGTAGTCATTATGGTGCGGTGTCGCGATAATTTTAGTGATACCGTGTTGCTGCGCAACACGGGCCATCTCAACCGCTTCTTTAATAGTATCCGGTCCGTCGTCAAGACCCGGCAGTATGTGGTTATGTGTGTCGATGTAGCCGTTCATTGAGTACCTTTTCTGTCCAACCGATCTTTATATAGCATAACAGAGAATTGAAGTGACGGTGGCAATATTATAAATACCCAACAAAACCAGAGATTAGATACTAAGCCGATTCGAAATAGCTCTGACTTTAAAAACCCTAATCCCCCAAACTTATCCCCAATAATCCAACCTAACTTCTACTTTCCGATTCCTAATCCCCGCATATATTAAAGCCCGCTTTTAGCGGGCTTGGCTAAAGTTGGTTCGACCCATAACTGCCTATGAGATGAGTGATCGCCAGCGCAAAATATATAAAAAACGCAAATAAAGGAGAAAAACCATGGCTAAGAAAAAGCTTCCTGAATTTAAAAGCAAGGAAGAGATACATGAGTTCTGGGATACGCATGATCCTGCCGAATACGAAGGTGTGGAAATCCCTGGCGGGATGCACCCGACTCATCCCCGTCCCAAGAAAATGGTCTCCTTCCGACTTGATGAGGACCTTGTCGAGCGGCTTAATAAGCTTGCGGTTAAAGAGGGCATAGGATATCAGACGCTAATGAGGATGCTGCTCTTTGAAGCCGTCGAGGCTGAAGAGCAAAAAGAGGCAAAGCGGGCTGGTTAGGGCATTTAGGTTAAGTAGCCTCACCCAAACAAAAAATGGCTTATAAAAAGCATTTTCTGTAAGCCAAAAAGGTGTGGACTTAACAAGGCACTATTCGAACTACCAACAGCTTATAGATCGACTAGAGGATTATTTTACGGGGCTTTAGGAACAAATATCTGGTAGCGTTTCGTGCACAAGAAAGTAGAATAGCTAAGTTAGGTTCGCTGAATTCATTTTATTGATACATATGTGCTATTTTAATGAATTCTGGAAGCTCTTAGTTTCCCAAGTCAATATGCTTCTTTAGGTTTCTATGCAAGTTTCTTAAAACTTCATCTAAGTGCGGCAGGTCTTTAACCTGATGCCCAAGACGAGATTTCCACATTCGCTCTAATATCGACCTCTTCTTTTCCAATGATTGCATTAGCTGATTTGGATCAATTCCCTTAAACCCTGCTTTCTCTATAAGTGCATTAGGGATTGCGAGAAAGTCAAGGTTTTGATCAAAAAGAAAATCTATATCGTAAACATCCCGGGGTTCAGTGCGGCCAATAATTGCGCAGAGTTTTTCGACCATAATCTCTTCAAGCGAATAAGTAAATATCTTTCGCGGGGCGGCATCGCTATAATCGCATTGTATAGCATGAGGCTCAACCGGAAAAATTAGCTTCTCGGACAAGGTAAAATCCACTTTGATACTACGACTGCCAAGTTTTGCCTGAAGCGGTCCCACAAAACTAACGTAAGCAGTCAAGGAGTCATGATGCCGCTCAATCTTCTCCGGCGATACCGCAAATTGAAAACCCGTATCTTTAGATAAAGTATCGAGTACTTGTTGTAGGCCAGAAAGCAAGCTCTCCTCGCTCATCTCTTTTGTAACTGTAAAATCTATATCTTCAGAGTAGCGGTAATCAGGAAAGTAGATTTTCTTTAAAGCCGTTCCACCCTTAAAGGCAAGCAGAGGATACATATCTGAATTGGCGATACCTAATAGGATCCAGGTCAAAATGTAGTCCTTCTCCAGAACTAACTCATTCATCTTCAACCGATGGGCAAGCCTTTGTAATTCGGACCGTGGAATCATTTAATTGCCTTTTTACGTTCTCGTTATTTCTATTAACTCTTCTGGGTCTAAATTTATTCTCAGTTTCCAAGAACTAACATACCGTCCAGAATCTTCAAGAGTAGGATCAAGCAGTGCGTAGCTAGGAGAAACCATGTCTTTTAGTTTTGATAGTACCTCCTGACGCACTATACCATAAACCTCTAAAAGGAATCCGAGACGCTTAGCAACGCTTTTTCTGTTCAATCGTCCTGCGTGCCCGACCAACTTTTGATAATCAATATCATTTCGCTTTGCCCATATTCCCTTTGCAACTTCGCTAACCCCGCCACAAAGATCCGGCCGGTTCAAACAATCAATGATTGTACGCTCAAGATCACTTACTCTTACTTTTTGTGATGGAGTTACCCAAACATCTTCAATACCCCAATCTATATCCTTGGGCGGCCCATACACGAACTGATAGGTAGTACCCAAAATCTCTTTCGGTCTTTTTCTATTAGGAGTGCTGATATAGACAGCATAGACTGGCTGAATGGTCATGTCATGGATTTCAAGAGCACTATAATGCGAAATATAGTATGGTAGAGGCTCAATCAAACTCTTGGCAATTACATACCAATTTTCAGAGTATTCAGCTTTTTCACCGGCAGACAGAGGCACAATCAAATATTTACCAGGAGTGAGGCGAATCAGCCACTTTTTTTTAACAAGGTAATTAATGATTGACCTAATAGCAACAATCGAGCTTTTAAGTACCTCCTGGGCATCCTCAACGGTAAAGATGGTCTTATCCTGTGCGGATAGGACGCTTAGAAGCCTTGATTCAGTTTCGCCGAGCGATTTTAAATACTTTTTCTTCCTCATCTTCTTACCTTATGTGTGCAATATTTGGTACATTATCACAAATTATGTACACAAAACATGATTATTTCAATAGTTTTTATTCGGCAATTAAGCTATAAACAATTAACCTCTTCTTGAGTTTGGCTTTAAGATTCTTGGGTATCGAGAATCGTGGGTTTAAGGGATTTCATAGTCTTTATTCTATAGCAATGAAGTGCTTTTTCAATGATTTTGTGAGTCCTTGGATTCTAAAAGGAACAGAGAGTTCGACTCCATCCAGGGCTCAAGTTTTACCCCAACAAAAAATGGCTCGTGAAAAGCATTTTCCATAAGCCAAAAAGGTGTGGGCCTAGCTGGAGTCGAACCAGCCACCTCACCCTTATCAGGGGTGCGCTCTAACCTACTGAGCTATAGGCCCATTCAGATATCAGAGACAAGACCGGTGCTAACGCACCTTTCAGAAGCCAGATCAACTGATTTGTGTCACGTTCTAGACCTTCACATCTAGTCTTTTGTCTCTGATTTCTGGTCTCTGAATCAGCTTCATATTGTACATGGCCTTTTGAAAAATATCAAGGCGGTGAAGTGTTTTTATAGCCATAGCACCGGTCTGTCTTATTACTCTTCGGAGCTTATAAGGAGCAGCACAGCCCATCTTTTAAAAACGCAAACGTGGCCAATGTCGTGCCTGCAGGCAGACGACCTACACAGAACTCAGGCCGGTATTGCAGGTTGATTAATAGGTTAAAACTTTGCTATTGTGAGAATATAGATGTTGCTCATTAATTTGGTGGTGATACCTTGTTTGAAATGGAGGTCCATGGTGTCAACCTCGATATGTTGACCAACCAGCCGGTAATTATATTAAAAGACCTCAGCTCGAATCGCTACTTGCCCATCTGGATTGGGCAGTTTGAAGCTACGGCTATACTTATGGAAGTTCAGGGGATACGCCCCTCAAGACCGCTTACCCATGATCTTCTTAAAACCATAATCGACTCGCTCAAAGCCCAGGTAAACCACATTGTAATTAACGACTTGCGCGAGGGTACGTTTTACGCTCAGATTCACATATCGGCCAATTCAGGCCAGTTTCAAATTGATGCCAGGCCAAGCGACGCGATAGCTCTTGCGGTTAGAGTAAATGTGCCGATATTTGCTGACGAAAATGTTCTAAACCAAGCTGCCGTTGTTAACGAAGTTGGCGAAGAGGAAGAGGTTGAGCGTTTTCGGGAATTTCTTGAGAACGTGAAGCCAGAAGATTTTAAGGATAACTCCTAAAATTTTACCTCTCCTAAAATCTCCATCTTTTTAATAGTTCCTTTAGGGATGATATGGAAATCGTTGTGGCGGTAACCTCGCCCCCGGTTGGTTAAATCGTAGTCCTGCACAAGAACAACATAGTCTTCTGTCTCTTTCCAAACCAGACCAACAGTGATTTTGGATAGCCGAAAAATGTCAAAATCGTCCGGTATCTCGACTCGAGAGTATGCAGTAATGTCTTCCCACCATACACACGCTACGTTTTTTACCTGCAACTCTAAGTCTTCGTTATCTTCAAACAAATCGGCGTCCGACGAACGAATAGCCTCGGAAACTGCTTTTCCACTGTATTCGGGTAGTAGATCTTTCAACGTGTAATACTCCTCTGTTTAAAGTCAAACCCATTAATATTGCAAATTCGGGCGGTATTTGTTCTCTGCCAAAATTCTAAACTGTGGCAACAATACTGTCAAACAAATTATAAGCAATAAGCGCAGCTCATGGGCATAGTTGTGTTGCAAATGCCTTGTTGCAATATGACCGGTTACTAACTACAACAAGGTTTAACTACTGTTTAAATTAGCCTCATATGTTTTACGCACGTGAGAGGGGGGAATAAAGATGTCGGCAGCTATGCTTTATCCCAGTATTTATTAGAGTAGTGATTCCCGGGAAGGCGGCCTGACTATGGAGATAATTAAAAATTCAATAGACAAGATACCGGTAATCGAGGTTCACGGGCAGATTGACCTAAGCAATTGCTATCGGTTACATGATGCAATTAGCGACGAGATCGAGGGTGGGCATTTCTACGTGATTGTTAACTTAAATAAGATCAGTTACATCGACAGCTCATGTCTTGGGGTTTTGTTGGGCGGCTTGGAAAAGGTTAAAAAGAGAAACGGGGCTCTTGTAATTGTTGGTAATCCGCTTGTTGACCGCGTCTTGACTTTAACCGGACTTACGCGAATTTTCCCCTTCCACTCTACTGTAAACGGCGCCCTAGAAGATGTAAAAAAGGCTAAGGCAGAGAGTGATTAGATGAAAGTTTTAAAACTACACCCTTGGAAGGTGTCCGTCCACCAAGCTGCAGATATCCAGCGCGAATTAAGATCAAAAATAACCATCGCCCCAATCGACCTTAGTAAAGTAAGCTATGTTGCCGGAGCCGATGTATCCTTCTCGAGGTACTCCGACGATATTTATGCCGCCGTAGTTATCCTTGATTACCCCAAGCTTGATGTTGTAGAACAAAAGACTGCGATGGCCAAGACGACTTTTCCGTACGTGCCAGGCTTTTTAACTTTTCGGGAAGGCCCGGCTTTATTAGCCACCTTTGAGAAGATTGAGATTGACCCCGATGTTATTATTTTTGACGGACAGGGGGTTGCTCATCCTCGCGGCTTTGGCATCGCCTCGCATATGGGCCTACTTCTGGATAAACCATCGGTGGGATGCGCAAAATCGCTTCTTGTAGGCCGCTATGAAGAGCCGGGCGGGGGGCGTGGCTCAACCAGTCCGCTTCTTGATAAAAATAACAAGGAGCTTGGGGTTGTTTTACGAACTAGAGACAGGGTCTCGCCGGTCTTTGTTTCAATCGGTAATAAAATTGACCTTAAAGGATCGGTTGATGTAACTCTATCCTGCGCGCCACGCTATCGTTTGCCTGAACCAATAAGAAAGGCACATGATCTCTCAAACGAGTTTAGGAGGGAACATCTTCATTAAAAATCTCCGGCGATATTGCATCAGCCGGCAGGTCACGGGTGTGAACTTCTCTTACGGCATATAGGGGAATAATAAATACTCCCTCATCAGCCAAGTCCACGCGGATAAGGTCTTCCGACGGCTCACCGATTGTAACAGCTTCTGCGGGAAACTGCCTTTCTTCTCCATCAAAGAAAATAATAGTTGTAATAAGCAATTAAAGCCTTCTCCTGACCTCTTGGCTTATAAAGCTTTGTGAGCAATTATTACCCGAAAAAACAGTGGCCTAAATCATATAAAAACTAAGGTTTGGTACCAGGATTAAATTAAGTATCAAATATTACCTGGGCCAACCAGAGGTCGTTTCGTTCCACTTTCAACATGTGGTAGCTACAGGCTTTAATCTGGGTCATTAGTTGATGGCGACCAAGGTCAAGCGGCTCGCCATAGGCTACCGCATGCAGGTGATACTCGCCATCCCACTCAAATATTTCAAACCGCTTATATATGCGATATTTTACCTCAAACCTGTAGATTAGCTCATTTAGCCACTCGACAAGCAGGCTCTCCCGATCCTCGGCTTCGACGTAGACTTCCTCAGACAGGGAGAGTTTTACATTCTCGATATCGGTTATAAGGCTGAACATCCCGACGGCGGCATTTTCAAAAACTTCTTTTAGGGTATTGCCATAAGCTTTCAAGCCCACATCGGGGGTGTGTCCTAAGACCTCGAACGCCTGCATCTGGCTCCCTCCAAAACACGGTTTATATTACCCAGATTTTATCTGGTTTTTCTCTTTTTTTACGACTAAGGCTACCGCACTTACCACGTCGCTTGTGTTAAGATTCATAATCCTAACACCCTGAGTGTTTCTACCCATCCGAGAAATCTGGTTAACTGGCGTTCGTATTACGATGCCTTCGGTTGAGATCACCATTATCTCATGATTTTCCTGCACCATTTTCGCTGCTGCTATTTGCCCACGGCTGGATGTCTCTTTTAAGGTCTTTACGCCTTTTCCGCCGCGCCCTTGAACCGGGTAATTGCTCATCGGGGTTCTTTTGCCAAAACCGTTTTCGGTTACTATTAGCAGGTCCGCCTCGTCCCTTGCGATCTCGATCGCTAGTACTTCATCTCCTTTAACAATATCCATTCCTTTAACGCCGGTTGCCGTTCTCCCCATAGGCCGCACATCGGTCTCACGGAAACGTATCGACATGCCAAATCTTGCGATAAGGATGACGTCATCGGAGCCCTTGGTGATCTTAACACCTATGAGCTCGTCATCCTCTCTCATAGTTATTGCAAGTATGCCGTCTCTTCTTGAAGTGTTATATTCCACAAACGGCGTCTTTTTAATCATGCCGTCTTTTGTTGCCATAACCAGGTACTGATCCTCCCCAAAGCTGCGGGTTGAGATAACCGCGGCAATTTTCTCGTTTGAAGCAAAGGGAAGGATATTTACTATTGCCTGGCCTCTTGCCGTCCTGCTTCCAGTTGGAAGCTCGTGGACCTTAAGCCGGTAAACCTTACCTTTGTTTGAAAAGAAGAGGATGTAGTTGTGTGTCGATGCTATAAATAGGTGCTCGACGAAGTCACCTTCTTTTAAATTCATACCTGAAACACCCTTACCGCCACGCCCCTGCCGTTTATAAGTATTTGTGGGAAGACGCTTTATATAGCCGGAGTGAGTCACGGTAATTACCATATCCTCTTCAGCAATAAGGTCCTCTATCTCGAGTTCGGCCGCCGCTGAGGTGATCTGCGTACGCCGTTCGTCAGCATATTTGTTTTTTATCTCGGTTAGCTCTTCTTTAATGATTCCGAGCAAGAGCTTCTCGCTTGCCAAAATGCTCTTTAGATATTTGATTTTCTTTACGAGATCCTTGTGCTCATCCTCTAGCTTCTGTCTCTCAAGCGCGGTTAGCCTCTGCAGGCGCATATCTAAAATGGCCTGCGCCTGGATCTCGGTTAGCTCAAACTTCTTCATTAACTTCGCACGGGCCTCGTCTACCGTCTTAGACTGGCGGATGGTTCTTATGACCTCGTCCAGGTTCTTTATAGCAATTAAGAGACCCTCAACGATGTGGAGTCTGTCTTCAGCTTTTTTAAGGTCAAATTTAGTACGCCTGATTACCACATCTTTTTGATGATCGATGAAATGTTTGATTACCTGCGGAAGCGTAAGAACCCGAGGCACACCGTCTACAAGAGCCAGCATTATTACGCCGAAACTTACCTCAAGCTGCGTGTGTTTGTAGAGTTTATTTAAGACAACCTGTGCGATTGCGTCTCTTTTTAATTCAACGACAAGGCGCATACCGTTTCTATCCGACTCGTCCCTAAGATCGCTTATTTCGGTTATCTTCTTATCGCGCACGAGTTCGGCGATCTTCTCAGCCATACGCGCCTTGTTTACCTGAAATGGTATTTCAGAGATAATGATTCTTTGCTTACCCTGTTTGGTCTGCTCGGCATGGGCCTTGCCACGCACCTTAATGCTGCCGCGCCCGGTTGAGTAGGCCTCCCTGATGCCAGTTCTTCCCATGATGATGCCGCCGGTTGGAAAGTCCGGACCCTTTATGTATTTCATAAGATCTTTGGCGGATATCTCAGGGTCGTTGATCATTGCAACTACGGCATCGATTACCTCGCCCAAATTATGCGGTGGGATGTTTGTGGCCATACCGACCGCGATACCAGCCGAGCCGTTAACTAAGAGGTTGGGAAATCTTGCCGGAAGAACCATCGGCTCTTCCAGTGTTTCATCGAAGTTTAGGACAAAATCTACGGTGTTTTTTTCGATGTCACGAAGCATCTCGCCGGCAAGTCTGGAAAGCCTTGCCTCGGTGTAGCGCATTGCTGCCGGCGAGTCGCCGTCAACCGAGCCGAAATTTCCGTAGCCGTCGATTAACTCGTAGCGCATGGAGAAATCCTGCGCCATCCTTACCAATGAGTCATAGACCGCCGTATCCCCGTGCGGGTGATACTTGCCTAAAACTTCGCCAACTATACGGGCGCACTTCTTATACTGGCTGCCCGGGCGCATACCCATATCGTGCATCGCATAGAGGATACGCCGATGCACCGGCTTTAGCCCGTCGCGAACGTCGGGCAGCGCTCGCCCAACGATTACGCTCATCGCATAGTCGATATATGAGCTTCGCATCTCATTTTCTATTTCAATTGTTTCGATTCTGCCCGCAATTGCGGCATTCACCATACCGGTCTCCTTCTAAAAATTTATATATCCAAAAACCTTACGTCTTTGGCGTGCTTTTGTATGAAATCCCGCCTTGGTTCAACCCGGTCCCCCATGAGGATTGAAAAAATCTCGTCGGCAACGATGGCATCCTCAAGGTTTACTTGAAGAAGTGTTCTTTTCTCCGGATTCATCGTGGTGTCCCAGAGCTGCTCCGGATTCATCTCACCAAGCCCTTTGTACCTTTGCACGTTAACATTTTTATTTAGTTTTTTTAGATATTCCTCAAATTCTCGATCTCTATAGAAATATTTGATCAGTCCATCGTGGGCTACCTTATAAAGTGGCGGCTGCGCGATGTAAATATATCCCGACTCGATCATCGGAAGCATGTATCTGTAAAAGAAGGTAAGGATTAGGGTTCTGATATGCGCACCGTCAACATCGGCATCAGTCATAATTATCACCCGATGATAGCGAGCGCTCGAAATATCAAAGTCCTCGCCAATTCCTGTCCCAAGCGCGGTAATTATCGCCTGTATTTCTTCGCTACTGAGTATTTTGTTTATCCTGGCCTTTTCAACGTTTAATATCTTTCCTTTTAACGGAAGGATGGCCTGAAACCCCCTGTCTCTTGCCTGCTTTGCAGAGCCGCCAGCTGAGTCGCCTTCAACAAGATATAATTCAGATAGCGATGGGTCTTGCACCGAGCAGTCTGCAAGCTTTCCGGGAAGAGATGTGCTCTCAAGGAGACTTTTTCTTCGGGTTAGTTCTCTTGCTTTTCTTGCTGCTGCCCTTGCCCTTGCTGCCTGAATAACCTTGTTTACAATAAGTTTTGCGGTCTGTGGATTTTCCTCCAAAAACTCATCTAGTCTAGTCCCGGTTGTGCTTTCAACAAGTCCCCTTACCTCAGTGTTGCCAAGTTTGGTCTTGGTCTGGCCCTCAAACTGAGGTTCGCGAAGTTTAACGCTTACAATAGCGGTAAGTCCCTCGCGGATATCCTCGCCGGAGAGGTTTTCCTCTTTCTCTTTAAGCATACCCTTTTTTCTTGCATAGTCGTTTATTGTCCTTGTAAGGGCCGTCTTAAAGCCGGAGAGGTGGGTTCCTCCCTCATGGGTATTAATATTATTGGCAAAAGTAAAGACGCTCTCGGCATATCCTGCGTTGTACTGCATGGCAACCTCAACTTCGCCACCACCATTTTTATTATCAAAGTAGATAATCTTTTTATGAAGCGCCTCTTTCGAGCTATTGAGATGCTTTACAAAGTCAATTACGCCTCCCGAGTATTTATACTCTACCTTTTCATTTGGCTCGACTCTTTCGTCAATAAGCTCTATTTTAAGGTCCTTATTTAGAAAAGCCATCTCGCGCATTCTCTGACGGATGGTTTCAAAACTAAAATTTAAATCGTCAAAAATATCTTTATCCGGTAAAAATGTAACCGTTGTGCCTCTCTTTTTTGTCTTCCCTATCGTTTCAAGGCTGCCCGTCGGTCTGCCGTATGAAAACGACTGTTTGTATGCCTGGCCATCTCTTTGAACTTCAACGGTGAGATTTTCTGAGAGGGCATTTACCACAGATATGCCGACGCCATGTAATCCTCCGGATACCTTGTAGCCATCGCCACCAAACTTGCCGCCCGCATGAAGCATCGTAAGAACTATTTCAACTGCCGGCTTATTATATTTAGGGACGATATCGACTGGTATACCGCGGCCGTCATCAGTTACTTCTATAGCGTTTCCTTTTTTGATCTTTACAGTTATGTTTTTACAGTAGCCGGCTAGCGCCTCGTCGATGCTATTATCGACTACTTCGTAGACAAGGTGATGCAGGCCCCTTGGTCCGGTGCTCCCAATGTACATGCCGGGGCGCTTTCTTACCGCTTCTAATCCTTCTAACACTGTTATGTCTTTAGCGGTATATGTGGCACTCAATAATATCCCTCTCTTCTTTTTTACGTCTTAGTACGTAAAGAAACGGCTATAAAAGCCGTTTTTATAACTATATTATTATAGCATATTTTGCTATTTTTTGTTACAAATATCAGGATTGTCGTGTTTTTCGTCTCCACTTATTAAGCTTTTTATCTTTAATTAAAATTTCTTTAAGTCGATATTTAAGGTCATCTTGTTCTATTCCATAAACCAGCTCATCGATTTGTCTCAGTTCTTCGATGGAGAGTTTTATTAAATCCAACTCGGGCGAAAGTTCTTCTTGGTCCACGACATCGGTTTCTGCGCGGCTGCTATCATGTAAAAACCTGATGTCATATACGATATTTGTCCCTACCGCCTGGTTTATCTTCTCTTTAATACTGGCGGATAGCGCTTTTAGTTCATGGGCCCAGGACGGGTTTTTTGTCTTTACAAAAAGAATACCGTTTTTTAATTTTTGGGGATCGGTGTTTTCTTTTACTATATGACCTACAGTATTTTCCCAGGCCGAAAAAACCTGTGCCTCAATAAGGGCATGACTTAAGATATTGCTCTTATTCATCGCGCGAAGCGTGTCTCCAAGTCTTTTCATAACTAAAATATCCGGATCACATTTGCCGACATTTCGTCCATTTCTTTTAGATAATCCGCGTGCGTGCTTGTAATAATTACTTGAACTCCGTTTTCGACCTGTTTTAGAAGCGCTTCTCTTCTTGTATGATCAAGCTCCGACATAACATCATCAAAAAGCAGTACCGGCTGGTCTTTAGATACCTCTTCTATAATCGAGAGTTCAGCCATCTTTAATGCAAGTGAGGCGGATCTTTGTTCGCCTTGCGAGCCAAAAGTACGAAGGTCAATTCCACCCATATAGATACCAACATCGTCGCGATGCGGTCCAACTAGTGTCTGGCCTCTCTCGATCTCTGCCCTCCTTCGGCCTTTTAATTCAAATAAAAACCGCTCTTCAATTAATTCAAGGGAATTATTTTCGCCTAAAAGCTGATTTTCATAGCTTAGCGTAAGTGGCATATCGCTTCCAGATATCTTCTTGTAGGATCGGCTTGCTTGCTCTTCAAGTTTTTTAGTAATAACCGCCCTTGCGGCAATAATCCTTACACCGGCTCCCGCCAGCTGCTTGTCCCAGTAATCAATAACATCTTGCTTCATCCGGCCGATATAGACTTTTTTTAAAAGCATATTTCGCTGTTTTAGAATTTTTAAGTATTGCTGGCGCCAGTAGCCATAATCCGGCTTAGTTTTCTCTAATATCTCATCTAGGTACGAGCGGCGGTACTCCGGCATCTCTTTCACTATTTTTAGGTGGTCTGGAGTAAAAATAACGGCAAGTATCGGCTTTTCTCTCAACCCCAGCCGCTTAATTTCAATTCCATTTACCTTAATTTGTCTCCGGCCCGCCTTGAATAAAGATACTTCGATGGTTATATCTCTTTCCCGGCGACGAGCTAATGCCTTAATCAGCGAGAATTCTTCATTCCATTTTATTAGCTCTTGGTTAATATTTGTTCGGTGTGATTTTCCAATCTCAAGAAAGTAGATTGCCTCAAGGATATTTGTCTTTCCGGTTGCATTCTTGCCGATTATAAAATTTAATCCCTCTTTGAGATCAATACTAAAGTCACCGTAGTTTCGAAAATTTTTCAGTTGCAACGTTTTTATATGCATAACTGTCGGCCGAAAATCAGAAGCAATTTAAAATAACTATTCTGGCTCCTGACTTCTGACTCTTGGCTCCTTACTTATTATAGAAACTTTTAGGGAGATATCCTCTACCGCTACGACATCTCCCTCTTTTAGTTTATAACCTCTTCTTTTTTCAACCTGACCGTTTACCTTAACTTCACCGGACTGGATCCTAACCTTTGCCTTTCCTCCAGTAGATACCAGGTCGGCGAATTTTAAAAGCTGATCCAGCCTTGTTCCCGGTTTTACGGACAGTTCTATCATCCAAGTTACCCTATTCTCACCGGCATCGCCAAATAAAGAAAATCCTGCGCCTCCGCTGGCCTTATAATTCCTGGCTTAAGTGGATTATTTAATTCCATAAAAACTTCGTCCTCGGCGATTGAATTCAGCCCATCAATTAAATACTGCGCATTAAAGGCTATTTCCATTCCGTTGCCGCTGATATCAGCATCGATATCTTCATCTGCCGAACCTACATCTGCGGTAACTGCAGATATTTGAATGTTTGTCTTATTAATTTTTATTTTAACCAGCGCGTTGTTATTAGCCAATAAAGAAACCCTCTTCAGCGCAGAGACCATCCTATCCTTATTTAGTTTTACCCTTAATTCACAGCTGTTTGGAAGTAGTTGTTGATAATTTGGAAAGTTACCTTCAATAAGCCTTGACACGATCACGATATTTCCCAGGTTGAAGTATATCTGGTTTTTAGTCAATCCAACTTCTATGTCACCGTCGCCGCAAATTTTAGAAAGCTCATCCATACATCTTGCAGGGATAATCACGTTTATGTCGTTGGCCGCGTTATTTTCAATAGCGGCCTCGTGTACGGCTAGACGGTAGCTGTCTGTGGTCACAAACGTAAGTTTCCCTTTATTTACCGTCATCAGTATTCCGCAAAGTACCGGTCTTGTCTCGTCTTTTGAAACCGCTTTTATAACCTGTTTTATGGCAGAAGATAATTTTTTTCCATCGATTGAAATTGTCTTCTCCAACTGCAACTCGGGAAACTTGGGAAAATCTTCTGCCGGGTAGGTCTTTAAATCAAAAGACGACGAGCCGCAGGAAAGCTTTACATTCCCTCCTTTTCCATCGATATCTAAACTAATTTTTGCCTCGGGTAGGTTTTTAACAATATCGACGATAAGCCGTGCTGGGAGTACAACCGAACTCTCTTCTTTAGAATCAGCCGCCATACGATATTTCGTAGAAAGCTCAAGATCAGTTGTATAAAAATCAATATAACCCTTTTCTATATTTAAAAGTATGCCGGATAAAATAGGCAAGATACTTTTTGATGAGATGGTTCTCTGAACGGTCTGCAGAGCAGCATTTAGCTCACTTTGGGTAAAATTTATATTCACTTATACCTCCTAATATTATATTAAATAAATGTTTAGTAGTAGTAATAGGTGCTGTTAAATATGTTAATAACGGCTATTAATGCGTATAAAACGATAAGGTTGGTTGTTAATTAATAAAGAGAAAAATTGTGCAAAGTGTTAAACGATAATTTAATTAACAACAACTCACCGCACTATAAACAGGTTTTACGTCTTTTGCTTTATGCGGTTTGTTAATTCTTGAACCTGGTTGTATACCTCTCTTTGTGTGCTAATGATTTTACCAATTTTTGTATTTGCATACATAACCGTAGTATGGTCTCTTCCCCCGAACTCTTCCCCTATTTTTGGTAGGCTAAGGTCGGTAAGTTCCCTTGCTAAATACATTGCAATCTGTCTAGGATATACAACCGATTGAGATCTTTTATTGCCGACGAGTTGCGACTTGGAAATATTAAAATACCGGCAAACCTCCGACTGAATTGTCTGAATAGATATTGGACGGCTTGCCCTGTCCGGAAAGATATCTTTTAATACCTCTTCGGCCATCGCTAGGCTAATTGGTAGCTTATTAAGAGATGAATATGCAACAATGCGGATGAGTGAGCCTTCAAGCTCACGAATATTTGATTGGATTTTTGAAGCAATTAATTCCAGAACGTCTTTTGATACCGGAAGCTTCTCAATCATGGCCTTTTTTGAGAGAATGGCAATCCGTGTCTCGAGATCCGGTGGCTGGATATCGGTGATCAGGCCCCACTCAAAGCGCGAACGGAGCCGATCCTCGAGGGTTGCGATATCTTTTGGCGGCCGGTCGCTTGAGAGAACGATCTGCTTATTTGCTTCATGTAGCGTGTTAAACGTGTGGAAAAATTCTTCCTGCGTGCCCTCTTTGTTCTCTAAAAATTGGATGTCATCGACGAGCAGGATATCGTTGTCACGATATCGTTTCTGGAACCCGGGAATCTTGTCTTTGTCTCGAATTGAAGCAACAAAGTCGTTGAGAAACTTCTCGCATGAGACATACTTGACCTTCAAGCCAGGATGGTGATTGATTGCGTAATGCGCAATCGCCTGAAGAAGGTGCGTTTTACCGAGCCCGACACCCCCATAAATGAAAAGCGGGTTGTAAGCTTTTGATGGAACCTCAGCAACCGCCAGCGCGGCCGCGTGGGCAAACCGGTTGCTCCCGCCGATAACAAACGACTCGAAGGTGTACTTTGGACTTAGCGTTGTTGATGGGGTCTGCAACTCGGTGCTTTTCGGTCGCTGATTATCCTGGGCAATAGATAATTGCTCGGCCTCATCAACCATGACCTTTATTTGAACCTCTTCGCCGAGCACCTGAAACAGGGCATCGGTAATCAGGCTACTATACCTTGATTCAAGCCATTCCTTAGCAAATGAACTAGAGGCCGATATAAAAAGCGTGTCCCCATCAATCTGTGTAGGGCGGGTATTTTCAAACCACGCTTTAAAAGTAGGGGTATTAAGTTGTTTTTTAATTATTTTTAAGGCCTGACCCCAGATTATCTCAAGTTGATCTTGCAAAAACCATCCCACCTAAGAACCAAGAATTTCATCCAGGTATTCTATTCCCATTGATGTAAGGACTCTCTTGCCCTGTTCATCAGAGGTAATTAAGGATTTATCTTCTAAGTATATCAAATCTCGATATGCCGTGCTAAGGCTAACCCCAAGTTCACTTGCTATTTTTGAGGGACCGACCGTCCCAAACTCCATGATAAGAAAAAGAACCTGTTTCTGCCGTTTATTTAAGTCGACCGGCGTGGGAGATACGCTGTTTACTGACTCTTTCTTCACGCTGGTATCTGCGGGAACCCTAAGTGTTATAACCGATCCACGCTCTAGATTATCCTCAATTGTAAGTGCGCCACCCAAAAAAGAGAGCGTCTCTTTTGTAATTGGAAGCCCCGAGCCCACGCCTTTTATGTACTTTTTCATTTCAGCCGTTGCGGTGGAAAAGCCAGGCTCAAAAGCCTTCTCTTTATTTTTTATACCGGGGCCTTGATCTGATATTCTAACGGTGTTGCCGTTATCTAAAATACTTATGACGACCTCTTTAAAGTAGGCATGAATGAGGTTTTCAATTATTTCTCGGATTATAGTATAGGGCATATTACCACCAATTTCTTTTGAAGACTGGTAGGTTTTGGTAGCCAGAATATTTATAAATTCGTCATAATCATCGGCGTCAAGCTCAATGATGCGGGGGGCAGCACGTAGATTATCATATACGGCAAGCCGCGCGGCGATTTTATTCTCGTGCCGGGTCTGCTCTAGATTGTCGATAAATCGCTGAAAATAGCTTTCCATAAATTAATCCTAACTATATCAGAGATTAAATTATCCCCGAAGTTATTAACAATATATCAATATAACCATAAACCAAGGAGCCGTTATTTGCAGCAGTTTCAGAAAATTAAAAACAAAGCCTTTAAAAGTAAAAAGACGTCAACAATCTTGTTGACAACGAATAGCCAGCGAAACTATAAAGTTATCCACAATACTTTCCACACGTGTGGATAAGTGTAGAAAGCGAAAAGACCTGCCTCCCCGAAATCCTAGTAAATATCGTAGTAACCAAATATTAACTTTTCAGCGGCCAACAATTGTACAAAAAAAGAAAAGTTTGTGGAAAACTCGTTAAGAGGCAGCTTTTATATAGAAACATCACAAACTGAGGTAGATTGAGCTATATAAAATAAACGCTCAGCGTTATAAACAAAGATATTATGTTTTACCAGCGCGTTTTTAATCAAATAACGCTTGCTAAATTATACTAGAAGCATATTTGTTAGATAAACAGCCACTAGATAAAATTAGCAAGAACAGGTAATTCTAAAGTTATCAACATTATCCACAGCCAGCAAGCGCAAACCCAAAGAGACTCATTTTCTTGACAGAGGCAGGCAGTCAACAATATAATATTTGCTGTTCTTAATATTAGGAGGGTAAATTGAAAAGAACCTTTCAGCCCAACAACAGAAAAAGAAAAAAGACTCATGGCTTCAGAGTCAGAATGAGAACGAAAGCAGGTCGCAAAGTGATCGCGAACCGGCGTCGGAAAAACCGCGCCAGGTTGTCGGCATAAATCGGTGTGATATGCGCAAGGAGGCTCGGATAACTTCCAACAAGGATTTTAAGGAAGTTTACAGCCAGGGTAAATCAGTTGCTAACAAAGACCTGGTCCTATTCTTCTTAAAGAAGGAGAGTTCTCGAACAAGGATCGGAATATCTGTGTCCAGAAAAATTGGACCGGCAGTTGTGAGAAATAGAATAAGAAGGCTGATCAAGGAAGCATTCAGACGCAACGAGACCGAAATAAAAGAAGGATATGATATAGTTATCATAGCGAGACAGCCGATAAAGGAGAAGTCTTTTCACGACGTTGAAAAGACTTCTATTGATATTCTTTTAAGGGCGGGATTAATAAAATAAGATGAAAAAGATAGCGATATTCTTAATAAAGATGTATCAGAAATTTATATCGCCTCTGCTCGTGCCCTCGTGCAGGTATTACCCCTCATGTTCGCACTACGCTGTGGAAGCCATCGAAAAGTATGGCTTTGTAAAGGGCGGCGCTATGGCAACAGGTCGGGTAATGCGCTGTCATCCTTTTGCGCCCGGCGGGTACGACCCGGTAAAATAAAATAAGGAGGCAACATAATTTGGTTCAACTTTGGGAAGGGCTTATTAATATATTAAGAGACGCGCTGTTTTTCTTTCATAACAGCATAGTCTCTGATTACGGCATAGCAATCATACTACTTACCGTTGCGGTAAGGCTGGTTATTCTGCCGCTTACAATAAAGCAGACCAAGTCGATGTATGAGATGCAGAAGCTGCAGCCAAAAATCAAGGAGCTACAGGAGAAACATAAAGGCAACAAAGAAAAGCTGCAGCAGGAGATGATGAAGTTCTATGCTGAAAACAAAGTTAACCCATTTGGCGGGTGCCTACCGCTTATATTACAACTTCCGATAATCATCGCTCTTTACAGAATGCTTTTGGGCACAAAGGCGATCATCAAGGCGACATCATTTTTCGGGCTTCTGGTACTTGGTACTTCACCTAGCACAGCCTTAGCGGCCGGTATTTTGACGTTTGTTCCGTACCTAGTCTTAATAGCACTAATGGCGATAACCACGTATCTGCCGCAGCGGATGATGTCAACCGACCCCCAACAGCAGAAGATGGGGCTTATAATGGTTCCGTTAATGGTGTTTATTGCATGGAGACTGCCAGCGGGCGTGCTGGTATACTGGGTAACAACGAATGTGTGGACCATTGCACAGCAATATGTAACCTTAAGGCTAGTGAAACCGGCGGAGGTTAGTTAATGGATACAGTTGTGGAAAGGGAAGGCAACACGGTTGATGAAGCGGTTGAAGCGGCACTCGAGGAGTTAGGCATCGACCGTAAAAAGGCAAAGATTGAGGTATTGGAAGAAAAAGGAAAAAGCTTCTTTGGGATGAGGAACTCGGGAAAAGCAAAAGTTAGGGTCTCCGTTATAGGTGGAGGCACCGACCGGGCGGTATCTTTAATCCAGGAAATAGTTAATTCGCTTAATATCGACGGGCAAGTAGATCTAACTGAGGACGACGATGATGTTATAAAGGTTGACATAAGCGGCTCAAATCTAGGCCTTTTAATTGGAAAACATGGGGAAACCTTAAGCGCGGTGCAAACAATTGCAAACGTAGCTCTAAAGAAGGCCGGTGTCAACAAAAAACTTGTTGTTGACGTCGAGGACTACCGGCAAAGACGGACGGAAAGCGTAAAAGAGAAAGCCACCCAGGCGGCAGAGAGAGCTGTTAGAACAGGAAGAGCGGTGTTGTTAAACCCGATGAACTCCTTTGAGAGAAGAATGGTTCATCTAGCCCTACAAAATAATGATAAAGTATACACTGCGAGCGAGGGTGAGGAGCCTAGACGCCAAGTAAAGATAATTCCTAGAGGTTAAAGGTAAGTTGTTAACAAATAATTAACACCCGGCTTCCTAAGGGCCGGGTTTTTTATTTTAAAACCGGCGTTTATGATAGACCTATAAAAATAAGTTTTAAGAAGAACTTATATTGGTGATGACATGAGATTTTACACTAATGACACAATCGCAGCGGTATCAACTGCAGTTGGTGAAGGTGCAATCGGCATTGTTCGCCTAAGTGGTGCCGACGCGGTTGCTATTGCTGAAAAAATTATAAAACGAAGTAATGGCACCCAGCTTCAAAACCAGAGAAGCCACAGCTTATTCTTGGCTAGAGTTATAGATCCGAAGGATGGCTCTCAAGTCGACGAGGCACTTGTATCTATAATGCGGGCGCCCAGCACTTACACCCGCGAAGACGTGGTTGAGATAAATTGCCACGGCGGAATTGTTGCGCTAAGGAAAACACTTGCTCTGGTATTAGCCGCCGGCGCGCGTGCTGCCGAGCCTGGTGAGTTTACAAAAAGGGCCTTTTTAAACGGGAGGATCGATCTTGCTCAGGCCGAAGCTGTTCTTGATACCATAAAATCAAAAACCGATACCGCACTTAAAGCAGCGGTAAGTCAACTAGAGGGCGGACTTTCTAAAAGCGCAAGGGCCATAGCTGAAATAATCGCCAATGTCCTAACCCAGGTTGAAGCTGCAGTTGATTTCTCCGACGAGGACATCGAGACGCTTCCGGCTGATGAGCTTCTTGCGACGTTGGCGAAGGCGCAAGACAGGCTAGAGGAACTACTTAGGACATCAGTTAGGGGAAAGATGCTAAAAGAAGGAGTCCGGGTAGCCATAATGGGTAAGCCGAACGTTGGAAAACCAAGCCTTCTTAACGCGCTTCTAAGAAAAGAAAGAGCGATAGTTACGCCGGTGCCGGGGACCACTAGAGACGTAATCGAGGAGACCATAAACATTAAAGGTATCCCTCTAGTGTTAAAAGATACCGCTGGCATTAGGGAATCAAGCGACGAGGTTGAGAGGATCGGCATCAAGTATACGAGACAGGCCATAAAAACCTCAGACATCATTCTCTGTGTGATAGACGGAAGTCAGAAAATAAGTAACGAGGATCGCTCGCTCATAAATGAAATCTTGGACGAGAAAGCAATTTTAGTCGTAAATAAAATTGACCTACCGCAAGCTGTCTCGGCTAAAGACTTAAATACCCCGGCAAACTTTAAGGCACGGGTTGATGTCTCAGCCGTAAGTGGAGACGGGATACAGAGACTTGAGGACAAGATAGAGGAAATCCTATTCGAGGGCCAGGTTGGTAATTCCGGCGCGGCTATTATAACCAATGCAAGACACGAGCAGCTTCTGGAAAAAGCGGTAAAACATATAGCAGAAGCTGCATTGTTAATTAATAATGAACAGCCAGAAGAGGTTGTTTCGATGGTTTTAAAAGATGCGCTAGACAACTTGGCTGAAATAACTGGAGAGGCAATTGGTGAAGATGTTCTTGACAGGATATTTAGCCAGTTTTGTATAGGGAAGTAGGCATGCGCCAGATATTCTTGCTTCGGGATTTATTGGCGTGAGCGCGATACTGTTTTACATGAAACATTTTTCTTAAGGGGGCCAGAAGCCAGAATTATCAACCAAAAGATATTAATAAGGTTTTTCTCCTGGATTCTGACTCCTGGATACTATGTAGCCAGAAAGCATTAAAGGGCCGAGAGAGTAAGACTTATGAATAGCAAGAACTGGGCACAACAGAAAATATATGACGTAATTGTTATAGGGGCGGGACATGCCGGCTGTGAGGCAGCCTTGGCTGCAGCACGGATGGGTACAGAGACGCTTCTTTTAACTATTAGTTTGGATAACACCGCGTGGATGCCGTGCAATTCATCAATAGGCGGCCCAGGTCGCGGGCAGCTAGTGCGCGAAATAGATGCCCTGGGCGGTCAGATGGCGGCACTAGCCGATCTTCATACCCTTCACTCAAGGCGTGCTAATATCTCAAAAGGCCCGGCAGTACAAGCTCCTTTCGCAATAGTGGATAAAAGACAGTACTTCCTTTCAATGAAGCATCTACTCGAAAAAACCGATAATCTTCACCTTAGACAGGCTTTGGTTAGGGAAATTCGAAAAGATGATGAATGTTTCAGCATCAAATCCGTCTTCGACGAGGTCTTTTTCTCGAAAACCGTAGTTCTTGCTGCCGGTACCTTTATGCGCGGCGAGGTGGCCTACGGTGATATTCACGAGCCTGCCGGTCGATACAGTGAAGTATCTGTCCCAGAAATTTCCGGGAACTTGGAGGCTTACGGCTTCCGGTTGGGAAGGTTTAAAACCGGAACCTCTCCGCGTATATCGGCAAAAAGCATCAACCATAATGCTTTTGAAGTACAGCTTCCGGATAGCGAACCTGAGCCTTTCTCTTTCTGGACGGTTAATTTTAAGCCGCTTTCGCTTCCTTGTTACAAGACCAGGACAAGCGATTTGACCAGGGAGGTAATCCTTGAGTGCATCGAGGACTCACCGGTATACAGCGATACGTTCTGCGCAACCGGCACGCGCTATTGTCCATCAATTGAGGATAAAATTATGCACAGCCCGGAGCGCGAGAGCCATCCGGTTTTTCTTCAGCCGGAAGGGTTTGATCGAAGTGAGCTTTATATACAAGGTCTTTCCACCTCCCTACCCATCACCGTACAAGAGAGAATCATAAGAAGCACCCCTGGCTTGGAGAGAGCAGAGATAATGAGGCCGGGTTATGCAGTAATGTATGACTTTATCTATCCAGATCAGCTTACCCCCTCGTTAGAGACCAAGCTAGTATCTGGTCTATTTACTGCCGGGCAGATAAACGGCACATCTGGCTATGAGGAAGCAGCAGCACAAGGGTTAATTGCTGGGATAAATGCAGCACTAAAAGCAAAACAAAGAAAACCCTTTATCCTAGATAGGTCCCAGGCCTATATAGGAGTACTCATTGATGATCTGGTCACAAAGGGAGTAGATGAGCCGTATCGGATGTTTACCTCCAGGGCAGAGTACCGGCTCCTCTTGCGATCAGACAACGCTGACACCAGGCTTACTAAGCTTGGCTTTGAGCTTGGCCTGGTTGATGAGGAAAGATATAGAAAAGTTAAAGAGAAGGAAGAGTTTATTGGGAGGGCTAT
>JAJYQA010000005.1:29295-66860 GCA_021794835.1 Actinomycetes bacterium
ACCGGCTCCTCTTGCGATCAGACAACGCTGACACCAGGCTTACTAAGCTTGGCTTTGAGCTTGGCCTGGTTGATGAGGAAAGATATAGAAAAGTTAAAGAGAAGGAAGAGTTTATTGGGAGGGCTATGCAGGAGCTTTCCTTGATTGTTCTGCCACCAACCGACCGCATAAATGATCGCCTTGCTGCATTGGGGACTACCCCTATTGTTGGGCAAGTGTCCCTGCTTGAGCTATTAAGGAGGCCAGAGGTTGAAGTTAACCTCCTCCAGGAGTTTTATCCCGCACTGACTATGCTACCGGAAGAACTTAAAAAACAGCTTGAGGTTGAGGTAAAATATGAGGGCTATATAAAACGTCAGCAGTCGCAGGTTAAGCAGTTTAAGCGGCTTGAAGGCAAGAAGATCCCGACAAATATTGATTACAAAGGTCTAAACGGACTGACCATTCAGGCGCGAGAAAAACTTGATCGGGTAAGGCCGCAGTCAATCGGACAGGCCTCCCGAGTATCCGGCGTATCACCCGCCGACATAAACGCGCTTCTAATCCATATAGAGCAAATAACCAGGGGAAATGATAAGGAAAATGCCGACAGAGACACCATCCCAACTCTTAGTTGAAGGCATAGCTGCTATGGGTCTAGATATTGATAGGGCAAAGGCAAGCCTTTTCATGCATTATCTTAAGGACCTTAAAGCCTGGAACAAGCAGTTTAACCTAACCTCGGTAACCGATGAACGGGATATTGTGGTCAAGCACTTTTTAGACTCCATATCTATCCTGAGCAAGTTCAACATTCCAAAAAATTGCCTTGCGGTAGATATTGGTACTGGCGCGGGATTTCCCGGCATCCCCATAAAAATAATGCGCCCTGACATCCAGATGACGCTGATAGAGTCGTCCCTAAAAAAGACCCGGTTTTTAAAGCACCTCATCAAGGCTTTTGCATTAGAGGGTGTCAATGTATACACCGGGCGGGCTGAGGACTTTGGCCGCGAAAAAGAAAACCGCGAAATTTTTTCGCTAGCCGTTTCCCGGGCGGTTGCCAGTATCGCAATCCTCGTAGAGTACGCCCTTCCCCTGCTAAAGGTAGATGGGCGGTTTGTTTGTTATAAGTCGACAGGTGTTTTAGGTGAGGTATCGGGAGCCCAGAAAGCCATAAATTTACTAGGCGGTCGCGTTGAAGAGATAGCCAAGGTTGTGGTACCATTTCTTAAAGCAGAGCGGTATTTGGTATCGGTAATCAAGGTGGCACCCAGCCCGCACAGCTATCCCCGAAGAGCCGGGGTGCCAGCTAAAAAACCGCTGGTATAAGCAATAGTAAGAGCAACTTTCGAAAATCAAGACGGAAATATCAGGCAGGGCATAATGGCAATAGGCCTTTTCTCACGTCGCTTGCAGCAACTGGAAGTAGATATTAAAGAAGAAAAAGCTCCGGCAAATAACTTGTTCTCCCAAGAAATACCCTCGGGGGAAAGGGGACTGACTCTTGCCGTTGTAAACCAAAAGGGAGGCGTCGGAAAGAGCACCACGGCCATTAATCTAAGTGCGTACTTAGCCGACATGGGGCACCGGGTTTTGCTTGTCGATTTCGATCCCCAAGGAAACACCAGCAGTGGCCTTGGCATTGATAAAAAGGCACTTAAGCACTGTATTTACGATGCAGTTGTGGATGAAAAATCTGCTACCGACATAGTAATAAAAACCAACATAAAGAACCTCTTCCTTATTCCCGCAACTACGCAGCTAGCTGGTGCCGAGATAGAGCTGGTAGCTGCCTTATCTAGGGAATATAGGCTAAGGCGGGCTATTGAGTTGCTTAAACACCAGTACGAATTTATCATCATAGACTGCCCGCCGTCTCTGGGGCTTTTAACCGTAAACGCGCTTACCGCGGCCGACGAACTTATAATTCCCGTGCAGTGCGAATTTTATGCCCTTGAGGGGCTGAGCAAACTTCTAGAAAGCGTTCGCTTAGTAAAAGCGCATCTTAACCCAGAGATAAAAATTGCTGGCGTGCTTATGACTATGCATGACATAAGGACCAGGATATCGCAGCAGGTAATCGAGGAAGTAAAGAAATTTTTCCGTGAGTTGGTCTATGAATCCGTTATACCAAGGACAGTGCGCCTAAGTGAGGCACCCTCTTTTGGCGTTCCGATAAATCGGTATGATGCAGAATCAAAAGGTGCACAAGCCTATCAACAATTAGCAAGGGAAGTGGTCGAGCGTGCAGAAAAAAGGACTAGGTAGGGGCCTGGAGGCTTTAATACCTAACTTTAGCCCCAGTTTGGGAACACCGTTAATTGTCGAAGACGAACCAGATGTTCTTCTCCAAAATATACCGGTCTCTAAGATAGTCCCAAATCCAAATCAGCCGCGTAAGCATTTTGACGAGGAGGCCTTCACCGACCTTGTGATATCGGTAAAGGAGCATGGGCTTCTACAGCCAGTGGTCGTCAGGGAGATAGGTGCGATCTTTGAGCTGATCGTGGGCGAGAGGCGCTGGCGTGCTGCAAAGGAGGCAGGTTTAGAGCAGGTTCCGGCAATTATTAAAAATACCTCCGATGTCGAGGTAATGGAGCTTGCAATCATCGAAAACGTGCAGCGGCAAGACCTCAATGCTCTGGAGGAAGCAACTGCCTATTATCACCTTGTTGAGGACTTCGGCTTAAGCCAAGAACAGCTTGCTAAGAGGGTTGGTAAGAGCAGGAGTGCAATTGCAAACACCTTAAGACTTTTAAACCTTCCCGATGCGGTTAAAGAATATGTCTTAGACGGTAAGATTACAGCAGGTCATGCAAGAGCCATTCTCTCCTCCCCAAGAGAAGATATGCAGATAAAGCTAGCAGAACGCATAGTAAGCGACGGTCTGTCCGTGCGTCAGGCGGAAGCGATCGCAAAACTTTGGCAAAGTCCGAGCCAGAAAAAACTTGCGCAGCCGGCCCCGCTTTATCACAAGAGCATGGCAAGAAGCATCTCGAAAAAGCTATCTGTAAAGGTGCGCATAAAGGCGCAGGGCGAAAAAGGACGCCTAGAGATTCATTTTAAGTCAGAAGATGAGTTGAAGCGGATTTATACCCTCTTGACAGGTAGGGAACCGGCCGATTTAATGATTTGAACTCCTTGGTAAATTAACCGATCTCGGTTAAAATATGCATAGAGGGCACGTTTGGAGGGAGTCTAGTATGAAAGAAAAGCGATTTGGTGTAGCCGAGTTTAGTCTGGGTCTTTTGCTGGGCATGATTGTCGGGGCATCGGTTGGTCTCTTGATGGCGCCAAGGTCTGGGGTCGAGATCAGAGGCAATATTGCAAGTCGCGCGACAGATTTTAGATCCGTGGCAGCAAGCTTGATCGATCAGGCAAAAAACGGCTTTGGGGCCGCCGCCTCGCAAATTGAGAGGGCTGTCGGGCTCCAAGAGAGAAACCTGAGGCGAAAACTTGACGACATCAAAGCTCAACTTGACGAATATCATCTAAACGAGGCCTAGTTGTCCCTTGCTTTTTTTACCACCTTGCTTGCAATATAAACCCCCAAAGCGGCTAGGGCAAACAACCCTAAGGCTAACCCACCCAGGACTTTTGCAATTGCAACAATGCTTGTGGTTGCAATTGCAGCCAGAAATCCCGCAGCAATCGCTCCTAAGAGGATTGAGGGTAGCGCGTATTTAAAATCAACGTCGAAGAGATAGGCAAGCAGTGACCCTGACCAGACTCCGGTTCCGGGAAGCGGTACAGCTACAAATATGAATAGGCCGATTGCGCCATAGCGATCGATTGTTTTTGAGTGCCTGCGCCTAGTATGTTCGAAGAGCCAGCTTAAAAAGACATCCATGGCCCGGGACTTTTTTGCCAGCCACTTGGAGACCGGTCCTAGAAGCAACAGAATTGGCGTTGCCGGCAACATCATCCCAATGCTTGAGATGGCAAAGGCCTTCCAGATAGGCATGTGGTACTTTGCTATTGCAAGCGGCACGCCGGTTCTTTCAAGAATTGGAAGTGCGGATATAATCAGCACGACCATCTCTTTTGGAAGGCTTGAAATTAATTCTATAATTTTTGCGGCGATGTCAGTTTTAACCACTGGCTGTTATTCCTTATTGTTCAAAAGCATTCAATATAAATTACCATACACGAAGACAAACTTAAAAGCTAAAAGCGACCAAAAATATTTTTAGCTTTTATTAAATCAACCTTCATTACGATTAGAAGGTAGTAACTTGACCGTCACCCAATGTTTTAAATTTTAGGTTTAGCGTGGTCTGTTTAGTGGAACAACCATACTCAGTAAACAACCGGGAACTAGCATGGACAACAACTATTGCTGGTTAATTTCCTATACTGTTGCCGCATATTTGCTAGTTTTGTGGTATATTGTAAGTTAGGCAGCGGGACAAACATAATTCGGTATACTAGCTCTCTTGCACTAGGAAACCCCCTATCCATAATAAGGGCAAGTAATAAATACCTACATAAAAAGCATTTTGCTTTTTATGTAGTCAGTATGCATAAGCTTACAAGGAGGTTTATATGTCAGGAAAAATAACGCTAAGCGTCATTAAAGCCGACGTTGGAGGATATGTCGGCCACAGCGATGTCCACCCCGAACTTTTAAAAAAGGCCGAGAAGGAACTTGAGGCTGCCAAGAAAGAGGGATTACTCATCGACTACTCACGCCAGAAAGTCGGCGATGATATTGCACTGATTATGACCCACAAGCAGGGCATGGACTCGGTCGATATCCATAAGTTTGCCTGGGAAACCTTTGAGGCGGTAACTGAAGTAGCAAAAGAGCTCGGCCAGTACGGTGCCGGCCAGGACCTACTTGCCGACGCTTTCTCGGGCAATGTCAAGGGAATGGGGCCCGGCTGCGCCGAGATGGAGTTTAAGGAGAGGAAAAGCGAGCCGGTTCTCGTTTTCTTAGCGGATAAGACCGAGCCGGGCGCGTGGAACTTCCCGATTTATAAAATGTTTGCCGATCCGTTTAACACAATTGGGCTTATCATCGACCCCAACATGCACGACGGCTTTGTCTTTGAGGTGCATGATTTAATCGAGGAGAAGCGCATCTTCTTCAAGGCTCCGGAAGAGCTCTACGATATGCTGGTTTTTATTGGGGCACCCGGACGCTATGTTGTTAAAAACGTCTTCCGCAAGTCAGACATGGAGCCGGCTGCCGCAACCTCGACCCAGAAGCTATTTTTTATAGCTGAGCGGTATGTTGGCAAAGATGACCCGGTCATGATTGTTCGCTGCCAGAGTGGCCTACCGGCTGTTGGTGAGGCGCTAGAGCCGTTTGCGTTCTCACATACAGTATCCGGCTGGATGCGCGGCTCACACCGTGGTCCGCTCATGCCGGTTTCCGTAACCCAGGATACACCAACTCGCTTCGATGGCCCGCCGCGCGTGGTTGGTTTAGGTTATCAGATTTCCAAGGGCAGGTTAATTGGACCAAGGGATATGCTGGGCGATATTAGCTATGATAACGCTCGCCGGATGGCCCTTAATATGGCCGACTATTACCGCGCACATGGCCCGTTTGAGCCGCATCGCCTACCGCTTGACGAGATGGAGTACACCACCATGCCAGACGTTATGGAAAAACTGGCAGAGCGATTTGAGAGCACAAAGGTGGTTGATTAATCAATCCACCAAGGGAATTTCCTTGCCGGCTTTGGCAGAGAAGAAATAAGCGATTAGATTATTTGTAAAAAAGTGGCTGTAGAATAACCAAATATTATAGTAAAATAGTAGCTGTGCTGTTTTGCGGGCACAGCTACTATCAGTAGGCTTGGTTTTTCGGTATTGAGTTTAGGAGATAAATATTAGGTGAAAAGGGCAAGCCACATTGTTTCTAACACTATAGTGATATTGCTGATCGGTTTGGTTGCGGCGGTTATACTACGTCAGCCAAGCTTCTTGGACAGGCTTCTAGACCTTGATTTTACGGAAATATTGCTTTTTCTAGGATTACCGGTTGTGGGCTTCCTACTTGTATTTGTCAGCTACTTTGAGTACCACGGAATTGGCTCTCAGGACGGGGTTATGCGACGGGGGCCCCATGAGAACATTGTAGCAATCACGTTCGACGACGGTCCAAATCCGATCTATACTCCACAGATTCTTGATATTTTAAAAGAAAAGGACGTCAAGGCGACTTTCTTTGCCGTGGGTCTACATGTTAAAAAGTACCCCGAAATTGCCAGAAGAATCGTTGCTGAAGGACATGATATTGGAAACCATACCTATACACATAAAGATCTTGTCCCCTCGACCCGAAGGATGGTTCTTGCGCAGGTCCATAAAACCGACCATGTAATAAAACATGTAACCGGCGTGGCTACGAACCTGTTTAGACCGCCTCGCGGAATTTACAGCAGTGCGGTAAGAAAGCTTCTTGTTGATGAGGAAAGGTACCACTTTATATTATGGTCGGTAAGTAGTACTGATTGGCGCAAGATAAGCCCAGGCAACATCTTAAAAAGAGTTGCCAGGTATACCAGACCAGGGGCAATATTGCTCTTCCACGACAGCGGCGCGCTTATTCGGCGCGAGGGCGGAAGCCGAGGAAACACCGTTGAGTCGCTCGGAATGGTCATCGATTACTTAAGGGGCAAGGGCTATGAAATTGTGCCGATTACCGAGATGATAAGGCGCATAGAAGAGGAAGAGATGGAAGCTGCCGGCATCTGGGAACAGGCATAAATCAGAAGCCAGAAGCCAGAAGACAGGAGTCAGAAGTAGCGCAGCCCTAAAGGGCTGCTTTAATTTTCGGCTGTTAAAACAAGTGGTTTTAGTCGGGCTCGTTATGGTTATTATATTTTTTGATTTGGCATGAAAGTGATCATTGCGCCGGATAAATTTAAAGGTACGCTAGTTGCTAAAGATGTCGCCAAGGCAATTGAAGCGGGCATTAAAAAAGTCGCGCCCGATGCGCAGACTGTTCTTATACCAATAGCCGATGGTGGCGAGGGCACCGTTGATGCGATACTTACAGCAGCTGGTGGTGCCCGCCATGAGGTGGTAGCAACCGGCCCGCTAGGTGAATCCGTTCGGGCCGGGTTTGGAATATTGCCGGACGGGACGGCGGTTATCGAGATGGCACAGGCATCCGGTTTTGCACTGGTACCGCCGGATAAGCGCGACCCTACAGTTACCACAACCTACGGCACTGGTGAGCTGATTGAGGCCGCACTTGATTTTGAGGCCAGACGTTTCTTAATCGGTATTGGCGGCAGCGCAACCTGCGATGCTGGTATTGGTGCCGCACAAGCCCTCGGCATCAAGATATACCGGGAGGACGGACTTGAAATCGGCTTTGGTGGAGCTGAGCTTATTAAAATAACGGGGATCGATAGATCAACCATCGATTCCCGAATAAGTGGGACTGAGTTTTTGGTTGCATCTGACGTAAATAATCCTCTTTACGGGCCCTATGGCGCGGCGCATGTGTTTGCACCGCAGAAGGGTGCTTCAGCCGATCAGGTAAACCTACTTGATCAGGGTCTAATAAATTTTGCCAGGGTTGTTGAGAAAGACTTAGGCGTCGATATCTCAAACATCCCGGGCGGCGGGGCGGCGGGTGGCCTTGGGGCTGGCCTGGTTGCCTTTCTTGGAGCGAGCATTAAGCCGGGCGCCGAGCTTATTATTGAGGCGGTCGGCCTACGGGAAAAGATAAAAGGGGCGGACCTTGTCATTACGGGCGAGGGGCAGATAGATGCGCAAAGCGTCTACGGAAAAGCGCCAGTTGGAGTCACCCGTCTTGCAAAAAAGAATTCAGTTAAGGTAGTAGCAATCGCAGGTCGCCTCGGCCAGGATTACGAAAAGGTTTTTGATGCTGGAGTAGAGCAGGTATTTTCGCTTGCGGAGATAGCCGGCACGGCAGATGAGGCAATGAAAAATCCAACCCCATATATTGAGGCGGCTGCCTCAAGGATAGCCAAGGAGTTTCTTCTTAACTAACCTAACTATCAGCACAAGACTTCTTTTGTTGCACTATCGCTTATCTATACATCGGAGATGTAATGGCGTATTATTGTTAATTAATAGTTAACAACGCTGCTCACAGTTACCGTAGTATGTATAGGTTGCGATGGCTAAATGTTAGAACTTCTTTTTAGATCAAAGGTTATAACCAAGTTAATCGCCTATTTCGTAAACCATTCCGGAAAAGAGGTTTACCTTAGAGAGATTAGCCGCGAGATCTCTGAGCCGGCGAATGCCGTGCTGCGCGATTTGGAGAAACTTGAGGAGTTCGGTCTGCTTCGCTCAAGAAGGCACGGCAACCATAAATACTTTAGCGTAAGAGAAAACCTCCCGGTTCTTCCCGAGCTAAAAAGTCTAGTTTTAAAGACCGACGGGGCGGTTGATTTTCTTAAAGACCAGCTTAGCAGTTTAAGCGGTGTGCAGCTTGCCTTTGCCTTCGGCAGCTTTGCCGAAAAACCAACTCTTGAAGCAGCTGAAATAGGGCTAGTTATAGTTGGCTTGTCAAACGGAGATGGTCTTAACCGATTAGTAGCCGATATACAGGCAAAGCTGGGAAGAAGGGTGTACTACGCTTACTATACACCGGATGAGTTTAAGAGCTTGCTTAAAACAAAAGACCCTGCGCTTAACAAGGCACTAAGCGGCAAAAAAATCGTTTTGGTAGCTAATGTTGAAAATTACCGGTAGAGTCGGCGGATCAAAAAGCCGACCGCCTCGGCCCATCCTAGCCCCATTGATTCTTTGGTTATAAACACGTTTGGGTAATCCTTTATCATGTCTAGAATCTCTGGGCTTTCCGTAACGGCATTTCTAACTAAAAACAAAGCCCCGACCTCTCCGGCTATTTCAAGATCGCTAATAGAGTCGCCTATTGCAGCACACATATTTTTGGGGACACCCCGCGTTTCACGATCTTTGCGCACGGCGGATGCTTTGCCGCTTTCCTTAGGAAGTAGATGATAAGCGTGGGCATTTATAATCTGCGGGTCAAGCCCGTCGCTTTTTCGCTTGACCTGACCGTTATCGATAATTTTGAGCTGCCCAAAATCTGCATCCTCAAGGAGAAGGTTTACCTCATCGACATCAACTAAGCCTCTGAAGATATGGGTGCACTCCCGGTTTTCAGACCAGGGATAGTGGTATTCAAGGCGACCCCGGTATTTCTTAAGTAGAAGCTCCGGGGCACCGCTCTCCCTTATCGTCTGCCAAACAGTATCCTTACTAATCGGGAAGTTGCCGATGTTTAACATGACCACCTCGCCCATATTGTAGACCAACTGGCAGCCCAGCTCGGCGATCCAGTTCTTAAAACCGAGAAGCCGGGCGTCGCCGTGGAGCTGGCGGCTGCCTCTTCCTGAGACCAAAACGATGTCGATATAATGCAGGTGGCATTCAAGGATCGCCTGGGCAGGAAGGCTTGTAAAGTTGTGATTTGAATCTTTAAACAAGCAACCGCCAGGCCCAAGAAGCGTGCCGTCGACATCACTGTATATTACCTTTACCTCGGGAAGCACGATGTCTACAAGCTTCTCCGGCCACGGTTCGGCTAAATCAAATAATGATAATCCTTCCAGCAAACTTAAGCCCATCGGTTAAAAACCTTTCTATTGAATGTATGGCGACATTGAAACTATCCTGTAAACACCATTTTAGTATCGTTTGGTAAATTTTTAAACCCGGTGGCAACCGCCTTCCTAAACCCGGTGGAGTTGCCTATTTTATATTCTTTAAAAATGTTTTATTGTTCGTATTGTATGCAGGCTTTACAAGTAGAATGATTCGTGCGGCTATTTAAAAATAGCAAATATCCGATTTATTAAGAAAAAATTTATAGGTGGTTGCATGTTGGAAAAAACCGTGCTTCGGCCTGAGGTGCTCGACCGTGTAGCTGCCTTGGACGAGGCCGATATAATTGTGGGCGTCCCAAGCTTTAGGAACGCAGGCACAATCGCTCATGTAGTTGAAATAGCCGCACTGGGCATGACCCAGTACTTCCCGGAACTAAAACCGGTTTTAGTAAATGCGGACGGCGGCTCTGACGATGGCACAAAAGAAGTTGTGCTTGGAACTGAGGTGCCAAAGTCGGTTGAGAAAATCGTTACCGACTACCAGGGTTTGGCAGGAAAAGGGAGCGCGTTTCAAACTATATTTGAAATTGCCGACCGCCTACGCGCCAAGGTCTGTGTTGTTGTTGATTCAGACTTGCGAAGCATCACTCCTGAGTGGATAAAATTGCTTGGCGAGCCGATATACCGATTCAACTATGGATTTGTAACGCCACACTATTTCAGATATAAGTACGATGGAACAATTACTAACTCAATTGCCTATCCTTTAACAAGGGCTCTTTATGGTCAGAGGGTTCGCCAGCCGATAGGCGGCGACTTCGGGGTAAGCTGGGCGCTAGCGAAAGTTTTCAGCCAAGAAGATGCCTGGAGTGACAAGAACATCCACCGCTTTGGCATCGATATCTGGATGACGACCACTGCGATAAACGAGGGATTTAGGATATGCCAATCGTCAATGGGGGTTAAGCTTCACGATGCAAAAGACCCTGGGGCGGATTTGGGACCAATGTTTCGTGAGGTGGTGGGGACAATCTTCAACCTCATGAAAAAGTACGAGATCAAGTGGAAAGTCGTACAAAAAAGTATGCCGGTCGATATTTATGGCAAAGCCATCAAGGCCGAGCCCGAACAGTTCGCGGTTGACCTACATCGGATGATCGATAGCTTTAAGCGGGGCTTTTCGGCAAAAAAGGGCTTGCTCAAAAAAATTCTACCCTCAGAGACTTTTAAAGAAGTAAAAGCGCTAGTACCGCCACCTGAGGATATTTTCCATTTTTCCCATGAGCTCTGGGTAAAGGTTGTTTACGACTTTGCCGTTGCCTACAATTTTAGCAGAATTGATAAGCGTGAGGTTATTGAAGCCCTCATGCCCCTGTATTTGGGGCGGACCGGCTCGTTTGTTATTGAGACTGAGGTTATGAACAATTCCCAGGCCGAGAGGCAAGTTGAAGACACCGCCAGGGCCTACGAGGAGCTAAAGCCTTATCTGCTCAGCCGTTGGGAAAAAGAGAAAACAAGGTTTAAGCTGACATCTGCCGTAAGTTAATAAAGTAACTTTAAATCATTCAGGTTAACATAAACGCAAGCTTATCGTTACGTCACGCCGTTTAGTGGTATCAAAAGTATAGCTAGGAGAATTTCTTTTGGACCCAGGTATCTACAAGGGAAGGAGAACACGTGTTATCTATAAGAACGATAACCAACAAAGAGATACCAGTAATTGAGGTAAAAGGCGAACTTAAGGTGGGTAATAAAACCGAGATAGAAGAAGCCGTTAACTCAGTACTTACTCCGGGAAGTAGGCAGTTGATTTTAGACTTAACTGGGATTACGAGTTTAGATGCAGATGAGACCCAAGCTATCATCGAGGCAGTCCACCGGTCGCTTGGCCAAGGTGGAAGGCTGGCCTTAGTTATTTCTGAAAAGGATAAAGAAAACGCGTTAAGAGAAGCAAGGATTTTAGACGACCCCGGGGTAATGATCTTTCCGGATGCCAAAAAAGCGTTTGTGTATCTTGGTGAGCGAGGAATTGATATGGCGTGATGATTTAATTATTTTCTCTCTGCAGGCATGCATCTGATCTATCTTTTAACTAATTTCTTTATCTTATCTCCTGCTTCTAGACTATTTAAACGGGTGTAACTTCGTTGCGGGATAGCGTAAATATTTATTTGCTTCTAAGCTTAGTCAATTTATAATAGGATAGGTGGCCACCAATCTTAGCGGGGCCATATTATTCAAATTTGGAGATGGTTTGTGGGCTCGATTATTGACATAAGCAATCTTGTAAAGACATATGGGGATGTCCGTGCTGTTGACAATGTCTCGCTTGCAGTTGAAAGCGGCGAGGTATTCGGCATCCTAGGACCAAACGGCGCCGGCAAGACAACTACCCTTGAGATGATCGAGGGGCTGCGCAAGCCGGATGGCGGCACCATAACTATAGACGGCATTCCCGCCTGGCCCAATCCAAACAAAATCAAGCATCTTATCGGGGTGCAGCTTCAGGCGACCGCATTAATGGATTTTCTTACCGTGCGCGAGATGGTCCGTCTTTTTGCGTCCTTCTACGGGATTCGAATGGGTAAGTCCAAGGCCGATGAGCTTTTAAATGAAGTGGCACTTGTTGAGAAGGCAGGCTCGATGATCAACCAGCTTTCCGGGGGGCAGCAGCAGAGACTCTCCATCGCTCTTGCTCTTGTAAATGATCCCAAGGTTATATTCTTAGATGAGCCGACAACCGGTCTTGACCCGCAGGCAAGACGCAAGCTCTGGTCGGTTGTTGAGAGAATAAATGCCGAGGGCAAAACCGTTGTTTTAACGACGCATTACATGGAGGAGGCTGAAGTTCTCTGCTCTCGGGTTGCGATAATGGATAACGGGCGCGTAATTGCCTTAGATACGCCGGAGGGATTGATCAACTCGCTTGAGTCCGACGTAAAAATAACTTTTACTGCAAAGCACCCGCTTGACATGCAAAAGCTTGCCAAAATCTCCTCGGTCTCCAAGCTGTCGCAAGTGGATTCAAGCTATAGTTTCTATGCCGGTGATGTGCAAAAAAGCATTATGAGTCTTCTGCGCCTGGCCGATTCGCAGGAAGTTAAAATTGAAAACCTCAATGTCGCTGGCGCAGATTTAGAGGATGTCTTTTTGCACCTTACTGGAAGGGGGCTTCGTGAGCAATGAGATTTGCCGCAATGGTTGTTGCTAACATTAAGACAACTGCTCGAAACAAACAAGCACTCTTTTTCCTATTCATATTCCCTATCCTCTTTATGGCTCTCTTTGGCCTGGTTTTCGGGAAAAGCCAGGATGTTGCAAAAATAGCGGTTGTTAATCAAGATAAATCCACGCTGGCCAAATCCATTACTAAGAGTCTGAGTAAAATCGACAAACTTCAAGTTGAGAAAGATGGCCAAGGCGATGGAATGGAGAAGCTAAAGAAGGGCAAGGTCGATGCAGTCCTTGTTTTAGAGAAAGGCTTTGCAAAGAACTTTCCCCGGCACCCGGCCTCCATTGACCTGTATTATGACCCGACCTCGACCCGCTCGCAAATGATGCGCGGAACTATCGGCGCGGTATTGGGCGGCATCGAGAGATCCATGATTAAAACACCGCCCCTTATCACCGTAAAAAGCAAAAGTGTGCAGTCAAACCAGCTTACCTACATAGATTTCTTGCTCCCCGGCATTCTTGCAATGTCTCTGATGAATAGCGGCCTGTACGGATTGGCCACCGCAATGGTAACGAGGCGCGAGAAGGGGGTGCTGCGCCGCTTAAAGCTTACGCCGCTGCCGCTTAGCCAGTATATAGGGGCAGGAATTATAAACCAGCTTCTGGTTTCTCTCGTGCAAGCGGCCCTTCTGGTCTTAATAGGGCACTACATCTTCGGCGTGAAAATTATCGGTGCGCTAACCTCGTTGGCTATACTGGTCATTGTGGGGAGCCTGTGCTTTATAACCATCGGCTTTGTTATAGCAAGCTTTGCCAAAACAACCGAGGCTGTTGCAACTCTTGGCAACTTAATAGGAATGCCTATGATGTTTTTAGGCGGCGTTTTCTTCCCGGTTGATAATGTGCCTAACTGGGTTAAGCCTATCGTAAAGGCCATGCCCTTAAAATACTTGGCCGATTCACTTCGCTCGGTCATGGTACAGGGACAACCGCTTTCATATGTGCACGACGACGTATTGGTTCTTCTAGCAGTAACCTTCGCTGCGTTTCTTCTAGCAGTAAAATTCTTCCGTTGGGAATCAGATAAGCGGTAGAACTGACAGGTAGAGCTGGCTTCCCTTTAATTCTATCCTAAGAAGTGCTAAAATTATTTTTCTAACCGCCAACTAAATTGACGAACAGTTTTTTCATATAGGGGTGACAGCTTGGTTATTAGGCTAAGGGTTTTGGCCTTCATGCTTGCCTGTACAGTGGTTTTATCTTTAATACCGGTATTTGAGGTTTCTGCGGGGAGCCCTACCCTATCGGCGTCAAATCCGGTTACGAGCCGCGATGCTGCTCCCGGCGAGATTCTTGTTAAGTTTAAGCCCCGTGTGGGTGTGGCTTCGGTGCAGAGCGCCAACAACCGTGTGGGCGCGCAAAAAACCAATGAAATTAAAAAGCTTGGAATCCAGCAGGTTAAACTGCCACCAGGCATGAGGGTAAGCGAGGCAATTGCCAAATACAAGAAGATGGCGGATGTCGAATATGCTGAGCCAAACTACGTTCGGAAGGCCTTCGCAGTTACGCCGAATGACCCCTACTACAGCCAGCAGTGGGGATTAAATAATATCAACGCCCCAGGAGCGTGGGATACAACCACCGGCAACCCGAATGTAGTTATAGCTATTATTGACACCGGCGTTGATTATAATCATGAGGATCTAGCTGGTAAGGTGATTCTGGGTCCCAATTATGTTAATACTGATAGCGCCGGCAATCCGACCTACGATCCAATAGATGATAACGGCCACGGCACGGAGGTTGCTGGAATCGCCGCCGCTGTCACTAATAACAGCATTGGTATTGCCGGTGTATCATGGGGATCAAAAATCCTTGCCATTAAAGCCCTTGATAAGTCAGGCACCGGATATGACTCCGATATTGCAAAGGGCATCGTCTACGCCGCCGACCATGGTGCAAAAATTATAAACCTAAGTCTTGGTGGGCCTAATAACTCACGGGTCCTTGCTGATGCGATAGAGTATGCCCATGAAAACAACTGTGTGATAACTGCCGCCGGGGGTAACGAGGCGCAAAGCGGCAATACGGTTGAGTACCCAGCGGCATACCCGGGCGTAATCGCCGTTGCTGCAACAGGTAGCAATAACGATTGGGCGTCGTACTCAAACTACAAATGGTATATAGACGTTGCGGCTCCGGGTGGCGACGGCTATCCCAACGATTCGAGCCATGGCATCTTAAGCTGCTACCCAGACTATCTAGGGCCTAAGTATCTCAGCGACCAGGGCACATCGATGGCCACCCCATTTGTCTCCGGGCTTGTCGCACTTGTTGCAGCAGAATATCCGGATCGAACCGCTGATCAAATCACTAGATCGATCGAGGAGCTTTCAACCGATCTAGGCACCCCCGGCCGGGACGACTATTTTGGCTACGGCTTAATCAATGCACAAAAAACTGTAGGGCAGAATATCAACAGCAAGGAAGACGCAGATGCCAGCATAGCATATACCGGCAACTGGAGTTCGTATTCGTCAACCCACGCAAGCGGGGGAGAGTATAAATCCTCAAGTACCGCTGGAAGCAGTGCAGTGTACTCTTTCTACGGCACGGGCGTAACCTGGGTCGCAAAGAAAAGCCCGTCTTCCGGCATCGCTAAGGTTTATATAGATGGTGGGTTGGAAGGAAACATCGATCTATATTCTCAGAACGATATCTGGCAGTACCTAGCTTATAAAATAGATGGGCTCACTTTAGGTATGCATACCATAAAGATTGAAGTTACTGGAACCAATAATGCTAATCCATCGGGAACTGAAGTAAACATAGACGCACTCGATATGTTTACGCCAATCATTCCCCTCTACCGCCTATACAACAAATACAGCGGTGACCATTTCTATACCACCAGCTCTGACGAAGTAATTTTTGCCGAAAATGTGGCTGGATACACTTACGAGGGAGTAGCTGGCTACGTTTCCAGTACGAAAACAGCCGGTACTACAGAGCTCTACCGCCTATACAACAAATACAGCGGTGACCATTTCTATACCACCAGCTCTGACGAAGTAATTTTTGCCGAAAATGTGGCTGGATACACTTACGAGGGAATAGCTGCCTATATATGGTAGAAAAATAAATGTGCCCCCGGCAGGAATCGAACCTGCGGCACCAGGTTTAGGAAACCTGTGCTCTATCCCCTGAGCTACGAGGGCATAAAATTGCCTGAGAAAATTAAATTTTTAACATAAACAGTATAGATTCTATACTCCGATGGCGTCAAGGCCGATAAAAAACGTAGTGGCTATGTTAGCCCAGCTTATGGGGTCGGAGTTGGTTTGACTTTACCACCTCTCTCCTCTATCATAGTAGCTTAAATAAAGATAAATAGCTGTGCTTAGATGGGAAGAGTACGGTAAAACCAAGGTTGAAGAGAGCCGGGTAAGCTGAGAGCCGGTACCGGGCTTGATGCGGAAAGCCGTCCCAGAGCAGTTGGGCTGAAGTATGTAAGTCTAACCGGTGGTACCGTTATAGCCGGGGTCGTGTGACTCCACGAGGCCGATAACCGCAAGGTTATGGCGAAGATGGGTGGTACGCGAGCGGAAAACAGTCGCCTCTCGTCCCGTTGGGATGAGGGGTTTTGTGTTATGCAAGCGGTTATTTATTGGGCCTTCTAGGCGAAAGGAAAAGTGTGACGGAGCTTAGGTTTGACCAATGGACAAATCTATACGCTTCACGGGTTAGCAAGATGCGCTCGTCGGAAATCCGCGAGATGATGGCTGTGACCGGGCGTCCGGATGTTATCTCTTTTGCTGGCGGGTTGCCGGATACCCGTGTGTTCCCAGTCAACCAGATCGTCGAGGCAACCCAGCGGGTCATGCTTCGCGAGGGTCCCGAAGCCCTGCAGTACGGCACAACCGAGGGACATGAGCCGCTGAAGCGCCATATTGTTGGGATGATGTCCGAGTGGGGCGTTGATGTTGGAATCGATGATCTTATCATCACCGATGGTGCACAGCAGGCGCTTGAGTTTTTAGGAAAGATTTTTATAAGTAGAAATGATGTCATTATCGTTGAGGCACCGAGCTATGTGGGTGCATTGCAGGCCTTTTCGGGCTATGAGCCAACCGTTGTTGCTATCCCGCTTGATGGGTCCGGAATGCGAACCGATATTTTAGCTGAAAGGCTTGAAGAGCTCGCTAAGCTTGGCAAGCAGCCCAAGTTCTTATATACAATCCCCAATTTCCAAAACCCGGCTGGCGTAACTTTGATTGAGGAGCGCCGCCGGGAAATCGTAAAATTATCCGAAATATATGGTTTTATCGTTATCGAGGACGATCCCTACGGTAGGCTTCGCTTTAGCGGAGACGATGTACCTCTTTTGCGGTCCATGGACGAGAGCGTCATATATCTAGGGACTTTCTCCAAAATATTTGCGCCAGGCATGCGCCTTGGCTGGGTAATCGCGCCTAAAGCTGTCCTAGAAAAATTAATTCTTGCTAAGCAGGCGGCGAACCTTTGTTCGAGCTCGTTTGTGCAGCGGGTGACTGAGGAGTACATGAGCCAATTTGACTGGCGGCAAAACGTCGAAGTCTTAATTGACCTCTACCGGGAGCGACGTAATGCAATGCTTGCGGCCCTGGAGGAGTTTTTCCCGGAGGGGGCAACCTGGTCACACCCTCAAGGGGGACTATTTATTTGGGCTAGTTTACCAGAAGGGCTAGACTCCGGCGAGATGCTTGCCGAAGCAATTAGGGAAGCCAAGGTGGCCTACTTATCCGGGCGGGCCTGCTACGTTGGAAAAGGTGGAGATAACAGCATGCGCCTAAACTTTTCATATTGCTCAACGGAGACCATTGAAGAAGGAATCAAACGTCTGGGAGCTGTGATTAAGGGACAGCTTGTGCTTTACAGGTCGCTTCTTAAAGGATATTCACCTGAGCCAAAGCAGGGGGAGTCAAAATAAACGGGAGCTCTTTAGGAAACGGAGGAGAAGGAAGTGAAGGAGAAAATAGCGGTCCTCATGGGAGGCCGCTCGCTTGAACGAGACGTGTCGCTTAAAAGCGGTCACCGTGTCTACGAGGCACTGCGAGAAAAAGGTTTTGAGGTTATTAAATTTGATGTAGACGAGAACCTAATTGCAAACCTTAAACAAAACCCGGTTGACCTTGTCTATATCGCTCTCCATGGGAAATATGGCGAAGATGGCACAGTGCAAGAGCTTCTTGAGATAATGGACATCCCGTATACAGGTCCCGGCGTTTATGCAAGCACGGTAAGTTTTGATAAAGCTCTCTCCAAAGAGATATTTCAGAGAAAAGGTATCCCGACGCCGGATTACTTCACACTTACTGCGGCAAGTTTTCGTGAGATGGGTGCAGCGGCAGTACTGGAAAACGTGGTGGACCGGTTAGGCCTTCCAATAGCGGTTAAGCCTGCCTGCCAAGGCTCGGCTTTAGGGATAAAAATAGCGCACACGAAGGAAGAGCTACCCAGCGCGCTAATCGGGGCCTTGAGTTACGACGACAAAGTTATCCTCGAGAAGTTTATAAACGGAAAAGAGGTAAGCGTAAGCGTTATCGGGGATAAGGAGCCTGAGGCACTACCGGTAATTGAGGTTAAGCCACCGAAAGAGTTTTTCGACTTTGAGTCGATGTACTCGATGGGCCAAACTGAGTATTATGTGCCGGCAAGGCTTCCCAAGGAGCTTTTGAAAGAAGTCCAAGAGATCGCGATAAAGGCGCACAAGGTTCTTGATTGCCGTGACGTCTCAAGGATCGATATCATGGTAAGCGATGGAAATGAGCCCTATGTGCTTGAGTTAAACTCGAGCCCGGGCATGACTGAGACCAGCCTACTTCCAATGGCGGCGGCGGCAAAGGGCATAGAGTTTAGCGACCTTGTTGAAATGCTGGTCGGCTTTGCGCTAAAGCGCAGGTAAACTGTTTAAAAGAAGTGCAGTTGGGTATAAACTTAAATCTAGTGATTAGTTTTGTTGTTAGGGGGTTCTTGGTATGGCTGAGAAAAGAAAAGGTGGATTTGCCCGGTTGGCTGCTTTTATCTTGGGCGGCGCTATCGGCGCAATAGGTGGTTTGCTCTTTGCGCCGCGCTCAGGTAAAGAGACGCGGGAGCGGTTCAAAGAGCGGGCCGAGGAGATGGTGGAAGAGGGCCGTAAAAGCTACGAGGAGCAGCGTGGCCGGGTCCTTGAGTTGGCGTCGGAGAAGGGTCAGGAGCTGAAAGGCCGCATTGAGGAGGCTAGGGAGCGTTTGACCGCAGGTGTTGAGTCCGCATCCAAAGCGGTAAGAGAGAGAATAGAGCAGGTTGGCGGAAAAGCTGAAGAGACCGCTGAGAAAACCAAGGAAAAAGCCGAAAGGGAAGCCGAAGAAAAAACTGAATGAAGTGGTGAGCTTAAAGCTTATCGCTTCCAAAGTGCCGAAGTTGATTTTCACCCCACCTCCCCCTTGAGGGGAGGAACTTATCCTGTTCACTCGTTCACCCGTTTTATATTTGATAAAACTTGCAGTCCGGTGGATAAAGCATAAAATCAATTACAGGAAGAATTGTTTTTAAGTTTTAAGGACATGGCATGCGCAGGAAGATTGTGCCGGCAACACCAAAAAGCCTTGCACGCACTGGCTTGACATGCCGGGAGTGCACCCGCTGGGAGAGTACATCTGATAAAGGAGATGTGCGGAGCACCAAGGCGCAAAGCATGAGCCGAATCATCAAAGAGTGGGGCGAGTGCGGAAAGATTGTTTATTTGGATAAAGAGGCGGTTGCTTTCGCCCAGTACGGTCCGGCAAAGTACTGGCCGGGGCTAAAGCGTTTTCCATCTGGTCCGATTAGCGAAGATGCGGTTTTTCTAGCGTGTCTGTGCGTGCTGCCTTATGCGCAAGGAAGGGGATTAGGCCGGGTTTTGCTGCAATCGATAGAGGCCAATATGGTCAAGCGAAAAATAAAGGCGATCGAGACTTTTGCGACAAGAGGTACCGCGCATCCGCCGGGGCCCATTGAGTTTTACCTGCAGAATGGTTTTTATATCTTGCGAAACGACCCACATTACCCGCTTCTTAGGCTTGAGCTAAAGACGCTGGTTGGCTGGCAAATCAATATCCAGTTTGCATTGGATAGGATTAAAATCCCAGCCAGGGGCGCCAGCGCGCCCACGTCGACTTCTATCTAATCCAGTTGGTTTGTTGGTGGTTGGATGTCTACTGAAGTACTTAAAAAGATTTTTTCGCATTGGTCAGCTGCGCTGGCACTGGCAGTTGTCGGGAGCATCATACATCCACAATAATCCGGCAGCTATCGATCTTATCAAAAAGGTTGTCCGGGATTTTCACATAGACCTGGTGATCGATACAGGAGATATTACGGATTTTGGCACGCCGGTTGAGACGAGCCTTATTGATGGTATATCGAAACTTCCGGTGCCCTACGTTTTTGTCCCGGGAAACCACGAGTCGCCAAAGACCGTTGCGTTTATGAGAGGGGTGAAAAACGTCACCGTCCTTGACGGTAAGGAGGTCGATATTAAAGGAATAACGGTAATTGGATTTGCGGACCCGGCTTCGGCAAATCCTAGGCCAGCTCTGATTGACGACAAAGCAAAGGCTGCCCTCAGAGCCCAGATTATAGGCACGCTGAAACCGCTTCCGGCGGGGCCGCTCATTCTTGCGGTACATAATCCAAAGGCGGTAAATGGACTATTGGGTCGGGTGCCAATCATCCTAGTCGGCCACACTCATAAGGCGGATTTGATAGAAAGGGACGGCTTTATTGAAAACAATGCCGGAACGACTGGTGCGGCGGGTCTGCGCACTAGCCTAGAAGTGACCGGCACGCAGGGGGAGTTTCGCCTTGAGCGAAATTTAATTAAAGGGAAGGCGGCCTCTAAGAGCGAATTAGGGATGCTAAGCAGATAGGTGAATCAGAAACCAGAAATCAGATAACAGAGAACAGGCGGTAGCCTAGAATGTATAGTAATATCTTGTTTCTTGTCGCTGACTCGGGTGAAAGGGTTAAATAGGTAAAATTTGCGCAGTGTTTTTAAGTTTCTATTGGACGTCTATAACAAGTTTAATGAGCACCGCGGCTTTCTTCTTGCGGCGGGTATCGCCTTTTTTGCTTTTTTCTCCCTCTTCCCGCTTCTTCTATTTACCGGTATTGTTCTGGGCTATGTGCTGGAGGGGTCTAGCGCGCGCGAGCAGATCTTAGGCTATGTTTTTAGAAATTTTCCGGCGCTGGGCGGGTTTGTAAAAGACAGCATAGAGGCCCTTATCGTGTCAAGATCGCGGGCCGGCGTTATAGCACTAATTGCTCTTCTCTGGTCAGGAACAAATGTTTTTGGGGGATTTGCGGTTGGGCTAAATGCCGTCTACGAGGTAAAAGAGACCAGAAATATCATCATGCAAAAGCTTATCGCGCTTGGTGTGTTTTTGATAATAATCATACTTCTTTTTGTCTCGTTCGGTGCCTCGACGCTTGCCTCAACGTTTAGAACCTCGGTCTTAAGCTTGTTTTTCCCGGCGAGGGTGGTCTCAGATGCCTGGACAGCTTTCACCGCGATTCTTGGTATTGTCTCTACGCTTTTGGCTTTTTTACTTGTTTACCGGTTGGTTCCTAACGTTAAGCTTACTGTCAAAAATATTTGGCTAGGCACGCTTGCTGCGGGGTTTACCTTTGAAGTTGCAAAGTACATCTTCGCAATTTACCTAAACGATTTTGCGCGCAAAGGGTATGGTCTGGTATACGGATCACTTGCGACAGTTATCTTACTTATGTTTTGGCTTTATATTTCGGCGGTGCTTCTTTTGATCGGCGCCGAGATAAATGTCCTCTACAGACAACGGATTTTAGGTGGTGTAAAGGCGTTTGAACCGCGAAAAGGCAGCAATGAGAGTATCTGATATACTTAACCCCTATTACTCATCCGCCCCATTTTTTCTTCTTATAGTTATCGCATCAACAAAAAGCCTTATGGCGGGCATTATCTACTATGTGGTTTTAGTGTTGTTTTTTAGCATGCTTCCCATGTGGGATATAAACCGGCGAATAAAACAAGGCTCGGTAAGTGATACGCATATCGACCGGCGGGAAGACAGGATAAAACCATTTCTTTTTTCGCTTGCCTGTGCAGTTGCCGGACTTGCTGCTGTTTATATAGTCGGAGCCCCAGCGGCAATAAAAGCTGTCTCTTGGTCTGTGGTTGTTACAGGAGCTATAGTTACCATAACTACCGCTGTCTGGAAAGTTAGCCTTCATGCCGCCGGGATATCGGCAATCGCCCTTATTTTAGTCGTCCTTTTCGGATGGGTCGCACTGCCTGTCGTCTTCTTTGTACCGCTTGTCTATTGGGCAAGACTTACATTAAACAAGCACACGCCCGCCCAACTCTTGGCCGGTAGTTTAATAGCGGTTGGGGTTACTGCAGGGGTTTTTAGATGGTTTAGGTTGATTTAATTTTCCGGCTCTCCCGCGCATTAATCACGAGCGACTCAGTTATTATTTTATCGACTGGAAGATCATATTCTTCTTTGGGGATCTTCGGAACAACCTGCACGTCAAAGGCGATCCCTATTTTGGGTATCGATGGTTTTAGTTTTTTGAGAAAGCGGTCGTAGTAGCCGCCACCGTAGCCGATCCTGTGGCCATAGGGGTCAAAGGCAATCCCCGGCACGATAACGAGATCGATTAGGCCGGGCTCGTAATGAAGCGTGTTTTCCGGGCTAGGCTCGGGGATACCATATTTGTTTTTCTCAAGACTGCTTAGGTCACGTACCTCGCGCAGTATAAGGTGCTTTTTCTCAACGTCGGTGATGGGAAGGATTATCTTTTTCCCCATCTCAATAGCTTCTTGCATCATCCCATGCGTCGGCACCTCGCTGCCAAAGGCGGCGTAAAAAAGTATTGCGTGCGCGCCCTTAAACTCTGGCAGATTGAAAAGCCTCTTTTTAATCCGCCGGGCCTTCTCTTTCCGTTTGCTCTCGGATAGCGCATCTCGCTTCTCCCTAACAATTTGCCTTAAAGCCCGTTTTGGCGACATGTAAAGCTCTTTCTTGGTCCTTCTCTGGGAAATATCCTTATCAAAAAGCTGAAAAGCGGTTAAACTTAAAAGAATGTACTAGGACGTTATAGAAATTTTTATAGTGGAGGTTGTTGCTCGCCTTGATTTTCTTACAGATATTGCAGACATTTCGTCATCTTGCAGTTAACGCGCTCCCGCTATTTATTATAGCACTTGCAGTGTCCGCCGTGTCGGTAAAGCATTACCCGGTTCGCTCATATGATAGGCTGCTTAAACAGAACCGCGAACGCACTGTTTTGATATCGGGCCTCTTTGGTGTGTTGCTTCCGGCAACGCCGGCCCTGCGCATTCCTATGGCTATGCTGGCCAGACAGGGCGGTGCGAAGTGGGCCCAGACGATTGCCTTTATCGCAGGGGCCGGGGCCGGAGCTTCTTCGCTGATTTTAACACTGATGTTGGGCTTTAAGATTGTAGTTTTAAGGATAATAATAGGCTGCTTTCTTGGCGGCCTTTTATTTGGTCGCCTCGGCGATCGGTATGCTCTTAAATTATATAAGCATAAAGTGATAATATAGCAAAAACCACTCCGGTATTATTTGTTTAGTTGATAGTTTAGTTGATATCTAAGCGAGGAGGTATAGATGCGAATCACAGCTAAATTGGCTGGCAAAATTGAAAACGTTTCACCCGATAAGATACTACACGTAATAGTTAAGCTGCGCCTGATTGAAAAAGAGATCATCTCAGAGATGATTCAGCGACCGCAGACAAGTATACGGCAGGTGGTAAAGATGGCGAAGTCAATCTCGCTTGCCATCCCCGCCGGGCAGATTGAGCGTCTATCTCGCGAGCCGTGGGTAGAAAGAATTGAAGAAGACGAGAAGGTCTATGCGGTTCTTGATGAATCAGTTCAGACGGTGGGCGCTCACACTGCTTGGGACCTTGGCTTTACTGGAAAGAAGGTTAAGATTGCGGTTATAGACACTGGAATTGACCGGGCGCACCCCGATTTTGCAAAACGCATCGTGGCAACCAAAGACTTTACGCTTGAGGGATTTAAGGACAGCAATGGACATGGAAGCCATGTCGCTGGAATTGCCGCCGGTGCCGGTATCTCGTCCAAGGGTAGATACCAGGGGATAGCCCCCGAGGCACTTATCCTTTCTGGAAAAGTTTTAAGGGTTGATGGAAGTGGGCGTATGAGTGATGTCATGGCGGCTGTTGAGTGGGCGGTAAATCTAGGGGTGGATATCGTAAACCTTTCGCTCTCAACCAGCGGTGCACCTGATGGCGCCGACGCCCTGTCCGAGATATGCGACACTGCGGTCGAAGCTGGCGTAGTGGTCTGTGCTGCGGCTGGAAACGATGGCCCGGAGAGGCGAACCATCGGCAGCCCGGCCGCAGCACGCCGGGCAATTACCGTAGGTGCCGCAACCGCAAACGGGCTGGTGGCAGAATTCTCATCTCGGGGTCCAACTGCCGATGGCCGGCTAAAGCCCGAGGTCGTTGCCCCCGGCGTAGATATAATCTCGGCCCGCGCCAAGGGAACGCGGGCCGGAAAGCCGCTTGATTCTCGATACACCTCGGCTACGGGAACAAGCATGGCGGTATCGCATGTTAGCGGTGTGGTTGCGCTTCTTCTTGAGGCCAACCGAAAGGCCTCCCCACAGCTCATCAGAGAGGCCCTCCTAAACACAGCGGTTGATCTTAAGGTAGATGACTATGCGCAGGGCGGGGGTATGATCTCAGCCGAAGCTGCACTTCGCTATGTGCAGACCCACGAAAATCCGTCTGAGCCGATCGACCAGTCACCGCCTCGTTCGGCAACGCTTAGTAAGATAGCCGATTTATATGAGTCGATCACCAAAGGAAGGCACAATAAGAGAAAAGGAGCAGGGGCCGCTGCAGAAGATACAGGCTTCTTCGATGAGGCACCGGATGTGAACTTTTTGGATTAAGAAACCATGGGTAGAAGCTAGGAGTTAGAAGAATTAAATTACAGAATTATCAATTACTGTGGGATCAAAGACGACCATTGAAGTTAACGAACTTAAGAAAGAGTATAACGGGCTTGCTGCAGTAAGGGGCATCTCGTTTAATGTTGCGCGGGGCGAGGTGTTTGGCTTCCTTGGGCCAAACGGCGCCGGCAAGACAACGACCATCAGTATGCTCTGCACTCTTCTAAGACCCACCTCGGGGCATGCAACAGTAAACGGATTTGACGTCACCAGAGATAAGCTTGCCGTGAGAAGGTCCATCGGACTTGTCTTTCAAGACCCAAGTCTTGATGAGCGGCTTACCGCGCTTGAAAACCTTAAGTTCCACGCCATGATCTACGGCGTTCCCAAAGCCGACCGTGGCAAACGTATTCCTGAGGTCTTAGAGCTGGTTGAGCTTGCCGGGCGACAAAACGATCCGGTAAAAACATTTTCCGGCGGCATGAAAAGAAGGCTTGAACTGGCGCGCGGTCTTCTCCACCGACCAAAAGTTCTTTTCCTGGATGAGCCGACCCTGGGTCTTGATCCGCAAACCAGACATCGTATCTGGGAATATGTTAAACAGCTAAAGATAGAAGAGGGAATATCTATCTTCCTTACAACCCACTACATGGACGAGGCCGAGAACTGCGACCGTATTGCAATAATCGACCATGGCCACATTATTGCAATTGATACGCCAGAAGAGCTAAAAGAAAACATCGGCGGCGAAGTTATTATGCTTGCAACTAAGGACAACAAAAAAGCCGCTGCCGAGATTAGAGAGAGATTCGGCATCTCCGCCGTTGAGGTAAACGGGGACCTCTCGCTGCAAGTTGCCGACGGCAATCATTTCATGCCAAGACTGATAAGGGGACTCGAAACTGAGATCACCTCGATCTCGCTTAGAAAACCCACGCTTGAAGATGTCTTTCTTAAGATGACCGGGCGAAGAATAAGAGACGAGAAAATGGAAGGCATAGATCAGGCTAAAACGCGGGTGCGGGCAAAAAGGGGTCGCTCAAGGTGAAAGCTGCTCTTATGGGAATCTACACCCTTTGGCTGCGAGATATTACTCGTTTCTTGAAGGATAAACCAAGAATAGTAAGCTCGGCGGCCCAGCCGCTTCTTTGGCTATTTGTCCTGGGCATGGGCCTTTCCACGGCATTTGTGCGCGGCGGAGGCGGCAGCCCGCAGTATCTTCGCTTTATATATCCGGGGATTATCTCGATGTCGGTTCTCTTTACGTCGATCTTCTCCGCCGTCTCGATTATCTGGGATAGAGAATTCGGGTTCTTAAAAGAAGTTTTGGTCGCCCCGATACCCCGCTGGTCGGTTGCCATTGGGCGCGCCCTTGGCGGGAGCACGGTTGCGGTTTTGCAGGGTGCGATAATACTTCTTTTCGCACCTATCGTTCACGTATCGTTTAGCGCGTTGCAGCTCATGTCCGCGTTTTTGGTTATGTTTATGATCGCCTTTTCCATGACGTCCTTTGGCATATTGATTGCCACACGCATGCAGACGCATGAGGGATTTCAGGTGATCACAAACTTTATCATCTTGCCAATGTTCTTCCTCTCGGGCGCGATGTTTCCCACTGGGCGGTCGCTTCCCGCCTGGATGCGAGCTTTGGTTCACATTAACCCATTAAGTTACGGTGTTGATGCTCTGAGGGGAACCTTAGTGGGCATGAGAGGGTTCTCAATCTGGCTTGATCTTTTGATCGTCATCGGCTTCGGCGCAATCATGCTTACAATTGGAGCCTACTACTTTGAAAGAACCGAATAGCGTGGTTCTTAACAGAACTCAATTTATTCGCTATAATCAGAAGTCAGAAACAAGATACCAGATGTATAGATCTGGTATGTAGGTTAAATTATTGTTGCGAGCATGCTATGAATTGACACAGGGATTTTGCATTTCGGCTCTTTTGTCATTGCGGGGAGCCGATCCCATTCGACTTCGCTCAGGGCAGGCTCCGGGAGGCAACGTGGCAATCTCAATCTGGTTTCTGAAGGGCCGGTAGGCCTGGTCATATTTCTGGTATCTAATCCTGCGGGCATAGCTCAGTTGGTAGAGCATCAGCTTCCCAAGCTGAGGGTCGCGAGTTCGAGTCTCGTTGCCCGCTCAAAGTTTTAGCAGGTAAGAGAAGGTGCCCCTAAAGGCACCTTCTTTAATGCCACCCACCTTTCGGACATTCAGACTGTAAACTAAATGTTGGCAACTGTATACCATAAGTTTACACTGCACCTATGGTTAATTTAATGAGCAAAACAAAACAGAGGATATTGGGGCTCCTGTTCGCCAACGAAGACCGAGAATTCTACATAAGGGAAATTGCCAGATTAATTGGTGCGTCTCCCGTGGGCGTGCAAAAAGAGCTCGTGAAGCTTGAACAGGCAGGCATCGTCATTTCTCAAAAAAAGGCATCCAGAAGTTCTACTCGGTAGACAAAGAGAACCCGACTTATACAGAGCTCAAAGGTTTGGCTATTAAGTCTTTTGGTGTTGCTCGGATATTAAAAGAGGTTCTTGGCGACATTGAAGGAATCGAGGAAGCTTTTATTTACGGCTCTTTTGCCAAGGGAGAAGTAGACGCAAAAAGCGATATCGACCTTTTTGTCATTGGTGACATCGATTATAATGCTTTAAGTAAAGCCGCTCGTACAGCAAAGGACGTATTAGGTAGGGAAGTTAACTTCGATTTATTTAGCGAAAAAGAATTTTTTGAGAAGCAAAAAGAAGGCAATCCCCCTATAAAGGATATAACCAGCGACAAGAGAATTGAATTAATCAAAAATGGCCAAAGAATTTGACTTTAGTTTATTGAAGAAGCAAACCGTAGATTAGTTTTAGGTGAAAGATTCGAGGATATTACTGCGACATTTAATATTGGTTTAATATTGGCTCTGATCGGGCGACTTTAGGCTATTTCTTTTGGCCTGGAAGCTTTTCACCCAGGTCAACAGTACTTGTATCATTATTAGCTGCGCCGGGTTCGCCCCTACTTATGATATCCCTTAAAACGACGATCTCGACACGGCGGTTTTTAGCTCGGCCTTCCGGTGTGTCGTTTGGGGCCACTGGTCTATACTTGCCATAGCCGGATGCCGAAAGGTGGTCACTTGCCTGGGGATATTTTGATATCCAATACATAATAACACTGACCGCTCTATCTGTAGATAGCTGCCAGTTAGACGGGTATTTGTCGGTGTGGATCGGGACGTTGTCGGTATATCCCTCAACCTTTATGTACTTGTTAGAAGTAAGAAGGATTCCCGCGAGGTCGTCGAGTATTGCTTGGGCATCTGGCGAGAGGTCAGCTTTGCCCGACGCAAATAAGATTTTATCAGAAAGGTTTATTACAATGCCTCGGGCATCTTCTTTTACCTTTAGACCAGCCGATATACCCTTGGCCTTAGCATATTCCTGTATCTTGTTTAGCATGTTGGCAAATTCATGCTCTTCTTTAGCATTTCTTACGTTTAAGACTTGCTCTTTAGGTACCGTTGCGCCGTTTTTGTTCTTTGCGGCAGTATCTTTTGATTTTCCGCCGGCCATAGTGTTGGGGATAAAGGATGTGTTGCTTGGCGCAAGGCCCAAAGCCGATTTTAGCGATTGGGCCAACGCCTGGTATTTAGATGCATCAACGCTTGACATAGCATACATAATGACAAAAAAAGCCATTAAAAGGGTGATTAGGTCGGCGTAGGTAAGGAGCCATCGCTCCATGCCAGCAGAGCCGGATCCATGTTCTTCGTTTTTTTTGGGTCTTCCCATCTGCTACTCCTTCGCAGCTTATACCGTAACCACTTGTTCGTCGCTTTTGCTCCGATCGACCGGCGGCAAGAACGACTTAAGCCTGTCCTCGATGATGCGAGGGCTCTCGCCAGCCTGGATTGAGAGTACTCCCTCAATGATGATTTCTCTTGCGATCGACTCTTGGTTGCTGCGAACTTTGAGCTTTGATGAGATTGGTAGCCAGAAGATGTTTGCGGAAGATACACCATAAAATGTTGCGATAAATGCGGTAGCTATTGCTTGGCCTAGGTTTCCGTCACTTAGCTGTCCAAGGACGTGAACCAGACCCATAACCGTGCCGATAATTCCCATCGTGGGAGCGTAACCGCCCGCCGATTCGAAGAATTTGATACCGGTCTGGTGTCTTTCCTGCATTAGGTCGAGTTCAGTTCTAAGTATTGATTTGGTAACCTCGTAATCGGTGCCGTCGACGATGAGGGTGACTCCCTGCCTTAGGAAATCGTCCTCAAGATCTTCGAGCATATTCTCAAGTTTTAGAATCCCCTCGCGCCTAGCTGTTTCGGCCAGCTCAACGATAGCCCTAATTATTTCGCTGGAATCTTTTTGCCTCTCCCTAATAGCTACCTTTAGCCAAGCTGGCAGCTTCATGAAATCCCTGAGGGGAAAACAGGTCATGGTGGCGCCGAGCGTGCCACCAAAAACAATTATCGCGGCCGATATGTTGACGAGTGAGACTAGATGCCCACCCTCTATTACAACGGAGAATAGCAACGAAAAAACAGCGAGAACTACCCCGATAATTGTTGCTAGGTCCATTAATTGTCCTCTCTAAAGATATGTATTTAAAGGTATTAAACCTGGTAGTATAGCTACATTACATATGCTATATCGGCAATTAGGGGTTTATCCTTGAGGGTCCTAATAGCTAATTTTACCTGGGATTCCTTGCCATAAATTGTCATATAATACCAGTTGAGGTAGAATCTATATAGAGGGGTTGTGAAGTTGCCGATTGTTCAAATAAATCCAGCTAAATTAAGTCACCTGCATGTTTACTTGCTGCTTGGGATACTGGCGGCCCAGTGGATTGTCGTGCCGTTCGGGGCTGCCTTATACCGCTACTATATAGCCCGCAGAACTAAGAGGGGGATATAGCTATAAGCTTACAACTAGCGCGGTTTGTCTACTGCCTACCTATGTAGATTGTTATATTTGCATTGCTCTTTTTTTCTTGCGTACCGGCGTTGGGGTTTTGAGTTACAACCATACCAACATCTTGTGACGTTGGGGCTGGGATGTCGTTAGAAACTACGGTAAAGCCCGCACTTTGTAGGATGTTTGTGGCATCGGCTTCGGACTTACCGATAACATTGGGAACACTTATCATCTCCGGTCCTTCGCTTATGACCACGGTAACGTTTGAGCCCTTCCTGGCCTCGCTCCCGCTTGCCGGAGATGTCCTTATTACGTTACCTTTGGAGACGGTATCACTATATTCCTCAGAGGTAGTAACCTTAAATCCTGCCTGCTGAAGGGCATTTTGAGCATCGGTAGAGCTATCTCCGTAGACGTCCGGAATTTGCTCTATCGCCGGCCCTTTGCTTACGATAAGAACGACCTGGGTACCTTCCACAACCTTTTGCCCGGCAGCTGGGTCGGTACGGATCACCAGCCCCTCCGAGACGACATCACTGTTTTCGTATTTTGTGTCGCCAACGTTAAGGCCCGCCTTGATCAGCCTAGATGTTGCCCGAGATTCTCCTTCTCCACCTACATCGGGGATAATTTTCATATTCTTGCCCTTGCTTAAGGTAACGTAGATGATACTTCCTGCATCTTTTTTATCGCCGGGGTTTGGGTCTTGGCTTATAACCAAGCCTGGCTTTACTATATTGCTATATTGACGCTCCCTCTCTTTAATTTTAAAACCGGCCGCTTTCAAGGTCTTCTTGGCCTTAGCAAAAGTATCGCCCTGTATATTAGGGACTTCAACGACCTTCTTACCGTTAATGATGTGTGCAAAGGCAAGCCAGCCGCCTAATGCAAAAATTAGAATAATCGCTACGGCAAGTAGAGACCCGCGACCTCGCCGCTTAGGCTTTTGCTTAGATTTTTCCGCAAGGGAAGGTTGCTCAATACGGGCGGTCCGGTCGGGCGCCATCAACATTGTTTCTTGCTCCTCGGGAGCGGTTGCGGTAATTGGCATACCCTCCATCAGCCGCATGATATCGTTGCGCATCTCAGATGCGTTTTGGTACCTGCTTTCCGGGTTTTTAGCCATTGCTTTTTGTATGATAACCTGCAATGCCTCCGGAATGCTGGGGTTTAGCTCGCGGGGCGGAGTTGGATACTCGTGGACATGCTTTAAGGCAATGGCGACCGGGTTGTCTCCCACAAAAGGAATCTTGCCGGTGACCATTTCGTAGAGCACTATCCCTGTTGAGTAGATATCCGAGGTGATGCCAACATCTTGGCCACGGGCCTGCTCGGGGGAGAGGTAATGCGCCGTGCCCAGGATTGTGCCGGTCTGCGTCATAGTTGAAGTGCCGGCACGCGCTATCCCAAAATCAGTGACTTTTACTTCACCCTCGCGGGTCAAGATTATGTTGTGCGGTTTGATGTCGCGGTGTACTATCTGGTGCTTGTGTGCAAAGCTTAGTGCCGAAAGCACCTTCTTGGCTATTTCCATTGCCTCTCTGGGGGGAATTGTCCCGTTCAGGCTAATGTATTTTTTCAAGCTTTGACCCTCAAGGAGCTCCATGACGATAAAATAGGTGCCGTTCTCGCTTCCCCAGTCGTAGATGTTTACGATGTTGGGGTGGTTCAGGCTGGCCGCAGCCTGGGCCTCGCGCCTGAAACGGGATACAAAATCCTCGTCCTCGGCGAAGTATTTATGAAGGACTTTTACCGCCACAGGTCGGTCCAAGACAGTATCGATGGCCTTATAGACATCGGCCATACCACCGGATCCGATCTTAGCGATAATTTTATACCTGTCGTTGAAGACCTGTTGCTCCATCTACTGCTCTAAGACTCCCGTAATAAAAAGCTTCGTCTCTTGACCTAAGTTTCCTGCGATATCAAGCTTATCAGATTTCCGATAACTAACATATTATCATAAACCGGAAGTAGCCAGAAGCCAGAGGGAATTCAAATTCTTCTCCCCTTTTGGCCCTTTCTTGCCGATATAAATTGGGCCGCTATATTTCTTTTAATTCTTTGGCTTTTTAAGTGCTTCCTGCATGATTTCTCTGGCAATTGGGGCGGCGGTACGCCCCCCGATGCCGCCGTTTTCAATAATTACCGCAACTAAAACTTGCGGGTTCTCGGCTGGGGCAAATCCCACAAACCAGGCGTGCGGATTGTCTTTGCCGACTTCGGCGGTCCCCGTCTTGCCGGCCACCTGCACGCCAGGTATTTTTGCCGCTTTTCCTGTACCTTCGTTTACCACCCTTTCCATGAGGGACTTTACGATTTGCGAGGTCCCATGTTTCATCGGGGAAAGCCACACCTTGGGACTTGCCTCATAGACGGTATTGCCGCCCGCGTCCTGGATTTTTTTGACCAGATAAGGTTGCATAATCTTGCCGTCGTTTGCGACAGCCGCGCCGATCAGAGCCATGGTAAGCGGCGTTGCCTGGACCCTGCCTTGCCCAACCGAGCTCCAGGCGACCTCGAGGGGGTCCATCTCGGAGGCCTGTGGGATGCGGCTTTCCGATGCCGGCAGGTCAAACGGGGGTTTTTCGCCAAAACCAAAGGCTCTGGCAGCATCAACAAGCTTCGGCCCACCTAGGCTCTTGCTAACCTGGGCAAATACCGTGTTTACTGATTTTGCAAAGGCGTCGGCAAAGGTAATCCTACTGTAGTTTTCACCCGCGAAGTTGGTGACCTTACCGCCGTATATTTTAATGGTACCCGGCGCGTCAAAAACGGTACCGGTGGTAGCAGATGCGTTTTCCAAGGCTGCGGCTGCGGTTACCATTTTAAAAGTAGAACCTGGTGTAAAACGGCTCTGAGTTGCCCGATTTAGCATTGGCCCATTCGGGTCGTTGATGAGTGTGTTCCAATTCTGGTCCACGTTGTTTGGGTTGTAGCTAGGGTGGCTTGCCAGGGCAAGCACTGCACCCGTTTTTGGATTAAGAACAACTATTGCGCCCTTTCTTGACCCGAGCAGGCGGTCTGCCGTCTTCTGAATATCCATATTAACAGTGAGGGATAGGTTATCCCCCGGGACGTCTTTCCCTAAGAGTCGCTTTATATAATCTTCGGGCGATGATACCTTAGTTTGACCCGAGAGGTACTCATCAAAGGTAAGCTCAAGGCCGGCCCGGCCATATTCTGTCGAGTAGTATCCAGTAATTGGGGAGGCAAGTTCACCCTCTGGATAATATCTTTTATACGTGTCTCCAACTTTGCGGCTGGTCGCAAGGACCTGTCCATCAGCGGATATGATGTCTCCGCGCCTAATCTTCTGCTTGTTTAAAGTTGGTCGGATGTTCTCTGGCTTTGCAGTTAGCTCGCTTGCCGCAATGAACTGCAGGTAAGTTAAGTTAACGATAATCACAATAAAGGCCGCTGTAATAATTATGCCAAGTCGCCCAATTCGCTTATTCAACTTGGGTCGCCTCCTTTGCGGATATAACAAGAAGCAAGGCAAGCAGGATGAAGTTCATAAGAATCGAGCTTCCGCCGTAGCTCATGTAGGGAAGGGTTACTCCGGTTAGCGGTATAAGTTTCGTTGTGCCGCCAATAATGGTAAAGCTTTGCAGAGCAAAGACGCTTGCCAGGCCCACCGCAACCAGGCGGCCGAAATCGTTTTTTGCAAGTAGCGCGATTTTTAGCCCACGCAGGGTAAAGAGCAAGAAGGAGAGAACAACTGCAACACCACCAAGAAGCCCCAGCTCTTCAGCAATGCTTGAGAAGATAAAGTCGGTCTGCACCGCCGGAATTAGCGTAGGGTGGCCAAGTCCCAATCCGGATCCGGTAAGCCCTCCGCTTGCAATTGCAAAAATTGACTGGACTATTTGATATCCCCTGCCCGATGGGTCGATCCAGGGATCAAGCCAAATATCGACCCGCGCCTGCACGTAGCTAAAGGCAAAGTAGCTCGCGGTTACCCCAGCAATAAATAAGATAAATCCGAGCGAGACGTACACCGGCCGACCGGTTGCAACGTAGAGCATCACCAGGAATAGTCCAAGGAAAAGGAGCGATGTACCAAGGTCTCGCTCTAGAATCAGTGTCACGAGCGAGATAAGCCACATCGCAATTAAGGGACCCAGGTGTTTTAGCTCGGGCAACCAGAATCCGAAGACACGCTTGGTTGAAATTGAGAGAAGCTCACGCTTCTCGCCAAGGTAGGCAGCTAGGAAAAAGACAAAGAAAATCTTGGCTATTTCGGCTGGCTGAAACGAGACCGGTCCGAAACTAATCCAGAGTTTAGCGCCGCCCCTCTCCACCCCGATAAAGGCTGGGGCGAAAAGAAGGATAATTCCGACGATTGCCCAGGTATATTTGTAATCTTTTAGCCACTGGTAGCGTCTCAGGGTGGAAAACACGACAAGTATGGCAATTGTTCCCGCTGAGATCCAAATTGCCTGCGCAATTGCAAGGTCCGGTTTGAGCCGCCAAATCATAACCAATCCCAGCCCAGATAAAAAAGCCGAGAGTGGAAGAAGCGTTGGATCGGCTTCACGGACAAAGTAGCGGTTTGCGGCATGAAGAACAATAAACATGGATGAGAGAAGGCCGGCAATCCTAAGCGCGCCCGCGATTGGCTGCGCGGTTGTCTGCGAAACTAAAAAGAAACCTACAAATATGGGTACCAGCGCAAAAAATAAAAGAAGTAATTCGATGTTTCGGCGGCTCAGCCTTAATCACCATCCAATTCTAAGCAAGCGGCCAATATGAGAGGTTGGGCCACTATCTGGCTCAAACAAAACCACGGTAATGTTGTCTTTACCTCCACGGTCATTTGCCCAACTTATAAGCTCGCGGGCAGCTTCGTCCAAATCTTCTTTGTCCCGTAGGACCTCGGCGATCTCGTTGTCGGAAAGCATTGCGTTAAGCCCATCAGTGCAAAGTAAAAACCTGTCGCCGGGGAGTATGTCCTCAATACTTAAATCTACCTCTACATCGATCTCGCTTCCAATTGCCCTTGTAATTATGCTTCTCTGGGGGTGAACTTCCGCTTCTTCTGGTTTTAAGTGTCCGCTTTGCACCATCTGTGCAACGAGAGAGTGGTCGTTGGTAAGCTGAGAGAGCTTGCCGTCTCGCAACAGATAAAGCCGCGAGTCGCCAACGTGTCCTATGTATAGTTTATCACCATTTGGCATAGCAACGGTTAAAGTTGTGCCCATGCCGCGCATATCCAAATCTTTCAAGGCTCTCTTGTAGATATCCTGGTTGGCCTGCTTTACCGCCCTGATTATTCTATGTTCAAGTGTTTCCTTGCTACGTTTGGTTAGGCCCGTTTTTAAAATATCGAGCGCGGTGACGCTTGCGACTTCACCCGCACGGTGGCCTCCCATACCATCGGCAACGGCAAAGATACTGCCGTCTGCGATATAGCTATCTTCGTTTAGATTTCGTTTTTTACCAACATCGGTGATTGCGTAATACTTCATTTTTTACTCATTAAACTGAAAAGTGCTTGCGCCTATTTTAAATTTACTTCCTCTTGTTAGTCTTACGGAATCTTTAATCTTGCGGTCACCCATTGTCGTGCCATTTGTGCTTTTTAAATCCTCCAGCCAAAAGCCAGCATCGGTGGCGTAGACCCGGGCATGATGCGCTGAGGCAAACGAGTCTTCCAAGACTATATCGCAATCGGGCGCCCGGCCAATCAATATCTGGTCTACCAGTGGGTAATCAACTTTCCCATCCGGCCCACCTTTTAATATGGTGATCCGCGGGAATCTCTCTTCAGTTGCCCCTTTTGCCAAGGAGAAGTCCCTTGAGACAACCCTAATGGCTAAAAACAAAAAGGCGTATATTGCTATAAGAAGTGCGATATGGAGTAATAGTGTTAACTCGTTAAACATCGCTTTCTCTCCTAAACTGAAGCTTGGTAGTCCCGATGACAATAACGTCCCTATTTTTTAAGACATACTCGTCAACCGCTGCCCCGTTTATAAAAGTTCCATTGGTGCTACTTAAGTCCTTGAGCAGGTATCGCGAGCCCTGGTTCTCAATTTGGGCGTGATGTCGTGACACATTTGGGTCACGAATGACGATGTCGTTATCCGATGCCCGCCCAATTTTAGTGAAGGGTGTGGCAAGCAAGAGTCTTGTCTCTTTACCTGCATCGAATTTTACAAGATAGGCGCCTTCTTTTGTATCCGGGCCGGCATTTAGCCTTAACATTTTAGTTACGCCTGTCTTTGCGGCTTCGACCTCTCGGCTCTCAAGGCTGCTCTCAATTACAAGCTCGCCCAGCGAGAGCTTGGATAAGCTTTTGAATTCAATTTGCGGAAGACCCACAAGCTCATATCCCTCTTTTTTCGCATGTGAGACAAGAAAGCTCTGAAATTCAGGTATGAGCGTCTTCTCGAAGGGTTTAAGTTTTTCGGCATCCTCTTCGCTGGTGATGATGACATAATGGTTTGGGACATAGACCTTCGATACGCTGATGGAGCGGTGTGCATCCATCTCGCGCACCAATTTTTTTGCTATCTCAACCGGTTGGACACCTGACTTAAACTGCCTGGTGAAAAAACCTTCCAGCAGGGATTCTATCCTCAGTTCAAATTCCCTCAGTAAGCTCAAAATATTCCCCCAGAGAACTACTCTACGAGCTTATCTATCTTGGCTTCTGCGTCCACGTTTTTGGCCGGGGGCCGAAAGATAGGTAGCAACAATAATATTATAAGAGAAAAAGACAGAGCCTGCATCAACCCGCCCGAGCCAAGCTTCTCGCCGTAAAGTTTTACCATTAGGCCCTGGTATCCTGCAAAAAGAATTGTAAACCCAGCAAGTATTGCGGAAAACCATCTTCTTGTCCCGCTTACCACAGATGCCACCCCCGCGACAATCGCCCACAGGATTGGTTGGGCAAGCAACAGTTTATCCTCAAGAAACGGCCCACTTACAAGTTGGATAATGTAAATAGGGTTGGATTGGCCTTTGATAAGCGACCACAAACCGTAGGATTTGACAAGCTCGGGCAGCGTGCTGCTCCTTAAAAAGATGTTCATTAGCTCAAATACTATACAGCCAAGGCCCGACACCATAGCGGCTACTACCGGCTTGGTTAAAAGACCGACCAGCACCGGAAAGATAAATGGCACTTTCAAAAGGCCAAAAGCCGCTCCGCCTGCCGGGGAAACGGAAAGAAGGGGCCATCTTCGGGCGATCAAAAACCAGTAAGGAATAAGTACGAAAATCATAACAAAAAAGAGTCCCAACGAGTACTTGGTCGCCAAAAGCGACAGCAGGAAGAAGGCGGCTGCCGTGCCGTATTCTGGCCGCAGAAGAACCGTAATATATACCGCAGATGCTCCCAAGAGGGAAATGCTTCTCGGCATTCCGTACCAGTAGCGAAGCATCGGAAAGAATGGGGCACCTAGAAACAAGGCGGTTGGGGTTCTGGTTATTGATGCCTTATGTTCCGTAAAGAACTTCCAGAATCTGCCTTGCCAGCCGGTCTCCTCAATCCAGGTTGGCCCAGCATCGATATCTAAGTATCTATTTATGAGATTTGTGAGCACCCGCTCGGCGGTCTTACCGGGGCCGCGGAAGCACTCAAGAGCTTTGCGAAACTCGCCTGCCGATTCATAACGGTATTCCGGGCTCTTGGCAAGGGCAGTAAGCACACACGTATCTAGGTCTTTGCTAAGGGCCGGGTTTAACTCACTTGGTGGAAAGGGCTCTAAGTTCTGAACGAAGTTCATCGTCTCGGCGACCGACTCTCCACTAAACGGTATGCAGTCAGTTAAAAGCTCATAAAGTACTGTACCAAGAGAAAAGATATCGCTTCTCTCATCGACCGTATCACCGCGCGCCTGCTCGGGAGACATATAAGCAAAAGTGCCGGTTATATCATTGCTTGCCGTGCTGCCTACTCCTTTAAGTC
>JAJYQA010000034.1 GCA_021794835.1 Actinomycetes bacterium
GGAACTTCTGGGTGGAGCTACAAGCATTGGCGGGAGGTTTTTTATCCCGAAGATCTGCCACAGAGTAGGTGGCTCGAGTTTTACGCAAGAAATTTCTTGACCGTTGAAATAAACAGCTCCTTTTATAGATTGCCAAGAAAAGAGACTTTTGAATCATGGAGAAGAAAAACACCTAAAGGTTTTATTTTTGCCGTAAAGGCAAGTCATTATATTACGCATGTAAAGAAGCTAAAAGACGCCGGTGAGGCCTGGGAAAGATTTTTCGAGAACGCTTTGGCGCTAGACGAAAAGCTTGGGCCGATTCTGTTCCAATTTCCGGCCAACTGGCATAAAAATGCAGAACGACTTGCTGGTTTTCTCTCCATCCTGCCTGACGGCTACCGGTATGCGTTTGAATTTCGCGATGGGTCCTGGTTTAATGGCGATATCTATTCGCTGCTTGAGAAGAAAGGGGCCGCGCTTGTAATCGCCGATTCACCGCAGTGGCCCTCGGTATTGGAAATAACCGCGCCATTTACTTTTATAAGGATGCATGGTGGGCGCATCCTTTATGCATCGAATTACTCAACTAAAGAGCTATCTTGGTGGGCGCAAAAAGTTGCCGGTTACTTGAACCGGCAACTTGATGTCCATGTATACTTTAATAACGACGCTTATGGCTATGCGGTAAAAAATGCATTGCAACTCAAAGAGCTAATCCAATAGCCAATAACCTATTTGCCGCTACTCGTCTTGTTGGGTGTAGACGTTGCATTTTCACTTGCCTTAAGCGTCTCTATTTGCTTTTTCGCCTCATCGACCATCTCACCCTTGGGATCTGCCTTTATGTAATTCTCATAGGCTGCAATGGCATCGTCAATTTTGCCCTGGGACATTAAGAAAACCGCGAGATTATAGTAGGCCGGCGCAAAGCTAGGGTTGATCTGTATAGCTTTTTGCGCCTCGGCAGTTGCCGTTTCAATTTGGCCCAAGCGGAAATACTGTATCGCCATATCAACCCGGGCGTTCATGTTCTTTGGATCTATCTCTAAGGCCTTCTTATAGCTGTCAATAGCTTTTTGAAAAGCGGTCGGGTCGCTAGGGTCGGAGTAGGTTTTTCCGTAGTCACTATAGGCGTTCCCTAGTTTTTCCCAGGCCTCGGCACTCTTAGGATTTTTTGTCGCATTTTGCACAAGCGAGTTTATAGTTTTGACGGCTTGAGCTTGGTCCTGGCCCGGCTGGTTAGCGGTGCTCGGCGTATTGATGTTCGACCAAACGTACGGAATAAAGGAAACAATGAAGGCAAACGAAAGCACAACCGCACCGATTTTCGTTATCTTACTGACTTTTTTCTTATCTAAAAGCAACTCAGCCCACTCCCTGGTAATTTTACTTATTGTTTTCGGCCGGTGTAACCGATTGCCCACCCTGCGGTATAGCTCCTGATGCTGGAACGTCACTCTTGACGTTGCCTGTCGAAGGCTCTATTGGGGTCTGGGTAGCGGTACCCGTTTGGCTAAACCCACCAATATTTGGGTGCCCTTGCGGCAGTTGTCTACTATTCAATTGGTTTGGTGATAAAGGAGGTGCATTGCCGTTTCCCGAGCCAGATGAGTACGTGGATAGATCACCGGTTGATGCAGTATTAGTATTAGCCAGATTAGCTGGGAAGAAACCCCGAATTAAGAATCCAATAACAAACGCAACGACCACTAAGGCAACCGCCCAAATCAATTCGACCTGCTTCGGCAGGTTTAACCCCCCAATTGGGCTGCTTTTTGCTGCTGGCTTAACGGTTGGTTTTACCTTGCTTGGGGAAGGTTTTTTCGTCACCTTAGTTTCCTTGTTTCCCAACGAGGTAATCTCCCTTCTCCATCCTAAGTATGATTCTTTTAATCACGTTTATGATAACGCCTTGCTGAAGTCAAGTAAAGTTACCCGATGTAATTTATCTTCCCCGGTCCCTAAACCCTATTTCATTTCGGTTCACCGGTTCATCGGTCTTTCCCATTCACCTATTAACCGATTCACCGGCTTTTCCAGCTCACCGTTTTACCGGTATATTGGTTTGGGATTGTTTTACCTTCCTTCTGATAGGCTCGGATTTCTTTAAAATTTCCCCCTCATCCAGATTAGCATAGCTGTAATCTTTGTAGAGAACCTTGCCTGCAACCATTGTTAAAACTATGTTTTCCTGGTTGGCGGTGTAAACAAGGGCCGAATAGGGATCACCGGTTGGGATCTGATGGCTGTGTGACATATCAACCACTATCACGTCAGCCTCTTTGCCGGCCTCAAGCGAGCCGATCTTATCCTGCATATTTATTGCCCTAGCCCCGCCCAGAGTCGCCATATAGACAAAATCCTCTGCCGTAAAATCAACAGACTTTGTTATCCCTCTTTGGACAAGAAGACCAATTCTCATCTCATCAAAGACGTCCATCGTATTATTGCTTGCCGGGCTATCTGTTCCTATGCCAACGCTTATATCCCGGACTAAGAAATTGGATAGCGGGGCTATACCCATCCCAAGTTTTGCATTACAGCGCGGGCAGTGGGCAATTGATACACCATGCCTTTTCAAAATATCAATATCCGACTCATCAACCTGCACGCAGTGGACTGCCAGGATATTTCCGCCGTCAAAAACGCCCCATTCCTCAAGGTACTTGACTGGGCTTACCCCTGTCGGCTGCCAGAGGATACCATTCCAGCCAACCAGATCCCAGTACTCGTTAGCTAGCTGTCCCGAGCCATATTTTACAAAATCGTACTCGGCCTTTGATCCGGCTAAGTGGGTGCATATCTGAAGGTTTTGCTCTCTGGCCCATTTCGTAGATTCTTTAAAGAGGGGGGGTGCAACAGTATATGGCGAGTGCGGCGCAAAACCAATTAAAAGGTTGCTGTCCTTGACTTTATCGGTCCAACTTGCCACATCTTTGTCCATACGAGACATAATCTTGGGCAGCTCGGTATAGTCCATCCCGGAGACCTCATAGTAGATAATGCCTCTTAAGCCGGCATCTTTAGCCGCAGTTAAGCTCGCACCGCTTTTTGTAATATCGGCAATGGTTGTAATACCCGACTGGACTGCCTCAAGCGCGCCCAGATAAGCCGAGTGGATCCAATCGTCTTTGGTTAACACCCTGCTTTTAATCGTAAGTTGTATCTTCCAATCGGCGTAGCCAAGATCGTCGCAAACACCCCTAAACACGCTATACTCAAGATGCGTATGAAGATCAACAAACCCGGGAAGAATTACGGCCTTACCGAAGTCTGATACCTCCTCGTCGGGATACTTGTTAACCATCTTTTTAGCTATACCGACATCTTTGATCTTGGTGCCCTCAATAACGATAGCCCCATCTTTAATTGGTTTAGAGCTTATCGGCAATAACCACTTTGCAGTTAATATCATACTTCACCTCGTAGCTCGCTTCTCATAAGGTCCATGTGCCCTCCAAAACACCCTGGACCCTGGTCTCTAGGCTCTGGACCCTTTAATTATACCGATCCACAACAAACTCAGCGATTCCTTTAAAGACGGCCACTATATCCGGCTTTGACAGTAACTTCAGTGACCCAACCGCCTTATCTACATAAGAGCGGGCGGTCTCTTTAGTGCGTGATATCGCACCGCATTCTTTAATTACCTTAATTGCCGACTCAATCTCTTTATCGGTCGGCTCTTTACAGGAGATGACCGAGGCCAGCTCACAGTTACCCCCAAGTATCTCTAAAGCATAGAGCATGGGTATGGTAACCGTGCCGTCTCGGATATCTACACCGACCATCTTGCCGGTTTCTTTGCCGCCAGCTACATCAAGCACATCGTCATATATCTGAAACGCGATACCTAAGTTCTCACCGTATTGGGTTAGCGCCTCTACCTCGATAGGAGACGCCCCGGATAAATACGAGCCGACCTCACAACAGGCTGCAAAGAGCGCCGCTGTTTTTCTTCTTGCCTTCTGCAGATAGTCCTCAATGGACTGATCTGTTACATAAGTGGTTATCATCTGGTCGAACTCACCCAGGCTTAGGTCAATTGCCGCCTTAACCATAACCTCAACGACCTTTATCTCTGAGTGCGACAGTATCTCAAAAGCCCTCGCAAACAAAAAATCCCCTGTGGCAAGCGCGACGCGCTCACCCCAGACAGCATTTACCGTTGGGATGCCTCGCCTGGTTGCAGCGTCGTCCAGTACGTCATCATGGATAAGCGATGCCATATGAATAAGCTCTGAGGCAACCGCAGAAGGCATAAGCGTAGCAAGGTCGTAGTCTCCCACCATTCCGGACATCAGAACGAGAGCTGGCCGAAGTCTCTTCCCGCCTGCCCTAAGGGTTGAAAGGGATGCTTTGGTCAGAACATCGTCTGCAGCTGTGGCTGCCCTAACAAGCTCCTTTTCCACTTCTACAAGGTCCTGAAGGATGCGCTGCGGGATCGGGTAGGCTTTACTCACATACTCTCCAAAATAT
>JAJYQA010000026.1 GCA_021794835.1 Actinomycetes bacterium
AAATAGAATTGATACTATGGTGCATATCAAGACCTCCTTATCATGTTTACTGGTTCTAAACGAGATAATGTGAGGTCTTGATCTATTTTGCAAGCCCACACTTGCCTACTAAGAATTTACAGTACCAGGGGAAAATTATTGTGGAGATCACCAATATTCCGGTAAACTTCACCGGCTTCGGCTTCCTGTAGCTCTTCTCTTGTATAAGCGTACCATCGACATCAAATATAAAAGCTTTCGACGTCAAACATAAAAGCTCTAATCATCGGTCTTGGCCGCCATCTTGTAAATTGAATTAGCAAGTTCCTCGATAAGTGAAGCGCCCTCAACCTCTTCCCTCCATTTAAGCGGGATTCCCTCAAACCCAAGGTAGGCACCGGATAGCGCACCAGTAATAGCCGCAGTAGTGTCGGTGTCGTTGCCGCCCCTTATCGCGTTATACACGGCTGTCTCATAGCTATCTGGCGATGATATAAAACAGAAGAATGAGCTTGCAACTGTCTCGACCACATACCCGCTAGTTCCTATATCGGCAAGCGCGTATTCTGCGGGGGTTCCCTGTTCAAGAAGCCTTTGTGCAACTTCAAGTCTTAAGATAACGTCTGAGGGCTCAACAAAGTCGACTGTGCTGCTAATCAGGTGATCTAAATTTATGTCACCTGTGGCCAAGCGCGCCACAGCGAAGGCCACCGCTAGACTGCCGCTTATTGCCTCATGGTTGTTGTGTGTGATAACCGCGTCATCCCTAGCATCCTGGCGTAGTTTTTCCAGGTTGTTCATATCAAGAAGCCCGATTGGGGCGATTCGCATAGCAGTTCCATTACCGGCAGCCCAATCAGCCTTTATGCCACTATCCTTCCAACTTGCGCCCGCCTTAAGGTTTGAGAGGCTCTGCTGGGTGATATTTCCAATACCCCGCAAATCCCCAGATTCATACCACTCAAGATACTTCTTTGCGGCCTGTTTGGGGTTAAAGCCACCTGCGCTGACTATGCTCTCAGCCAGCGCAATGGCCATCTTGGTGTCGTCGGTCCATCTCCCCTGGCTCCACCGCCACAGCTCGTCTAAAAACTCGGGCGTCTCCAGGCTTGACCTCTTTACCGCTTTAGGGGTATAACCTTCAAGGCGTGAACCAAGTGCATCGCCCACGGCAAGCCCAATCAGGCACCCTATAGACCGATCCCGCGTATTAACCATAACTTTATTTCCTAATTTCGCGGTTTAACATTTGCTTTTAGTATACCCAAAGGCACCGCAACACCAATGCGCTAGGATTTATAGAAATCGATGATAGGTAATAGAGGGCAGATGACTACACACCGGGACGGTCTTTGAAGTGCTCAATAAGTATACGCTCAACGCGGTCGATTACCTCATTTGTCTCTTCTGAGGGACCTTGCACTTTAATAGGAGGCATAGGGGGCCTTTCCGTCTTCTCGGTTTTGACCTTATCGGGGGCTTTATCAGGTTTGGCAACTGGCTTTGGCCCCTCGGTTTTGGTTTCAACCTTAGCCCCTACCTCAGTTTTAGCTCCGGCTGCCGTTGTTGCTACAGGAGCTACTAACCTAGGTCGTGACTTAGGCGGCGGCACGTTTAATCTTAGGGCCTGGGTGGGCACCTTATCTTCTTTACCTAATCTAATAAATTTAAGAAAACTTCGCGCCAAAACCACAAGCGCTATTAAGGCTATAATCCCAAATATTATTACCGTGCTTGTGAAATCGCTCATATACAATATCCTCCCAATTTTTTCCTGATAACTATGATAACGCCTGTTAACCTTTTTATCAAGCTGTTTTGTTTATTGCGTACTATTATAGCTTGCATCTTTCCTGTTTTCAGCCCGGGAAAATGGGAATATCCAAATTAAATCAGCTACACGCAGGAGGTGATTTTCGTGAACGTAAGCGAGATTATGACCAGGAATCCGGAGGCAGCGCAGGTTACAGATTCCATAATAGACGTCGCGTCGATGATGCGCGACTTAAACGTCGGCTTTATGCCGGTATTAGATGGTGATACCTTGGTCGGTGTTGTAACCGACCGTGACATCACGTTACGTGCGGTTGCTGAGAACATGGATGTTGAGAATAACAGCATCGGTGAGGTTATGAGTTCTGATCTTCATGTAGTATCGCCAGATACAGACATTAATGAAGCGGCCCGGCTTATGGAGGAGTTTCAGATTAGAAGGCTACCGGTCCTTGATGAAAATGGCATGTTGGCTGGGATATTATCGCTTGGTGACCTTGCGGTTCGCACCCAGAATTTAGAACAGGCGGGCGAAATTCTTGAGGAGGTTTCAGAGCCGAGCCGTCCCGAGATGGCAGCGTAATCAGAAACTAGATACTAGAAACTAGAAACCAGACTTATAAGGTTCGGGATGTGGTAACTTAAGATAGGGTGGATAAGTTCCACCCTATCTTTGCTTGGCTTTTATTTACTATAATTCGACATTCGTAATTCGAAGTTTGCTACTATTCTTCCTTCGCCGAGGTAGACTCTCTGTAGGCCCAGATGCCGAAGGCAAGAATTGCAATTAAAAGTACCAGGGTTGCGATTTGCTCAGCAGTCATTCTAGCTTAGCCTCCTATTGCCGTAAAAATCCTAAGATCTTATCTGACCGGTTCCCTCTATAACGTATTTCGTAGACGTGAGGGCTGTCAAGCCCATCGGGCCGCGCGCGTGAAGTTTCTGTGTACTTATACCGATCTCGGCCCCTAAACCGAACTGGGCGCCGTCGGTAAACCGTGTCGAGGCGTTGACATAGACTGCTGCTGCGTCCACTTCCTCGGTAAACTTCTTGGCCGCCTCAAGGTCTCTTGTGATTATGGCTTCGGAGTGCATTGTGCCGTATTTGTTGATGTGGCCAATCGCTTCCTGTACGGAGTTGACCACTTTGACGGCGATTTTTAATTCAAGATACTCCGTGTACCAGTCTTTCTCGGTAGCTGGCTGTGCAGCCGGCACTAACTTTTGTGTCTTATCGTCTCCGATGATGGTAACTCCCTGCGCGATCAGATCCTCGGAAACCGTGGGTATAAATTTATCGGCCACCGCACCGTTCACCAGTAATGTCTCTGCCGCGTTGCAAACGCTCGGGCGTGAGCACTTCGCGTTGACAACAATCCTGCGGGCCATTTCAAGGTCGGCGCTTGCATCGACATAAACATGGCAGTTGCCAGCGCCGGCCCAGAGGACCGGCGCTGTGGCGTTGGATACTACCGCATGGATTAACTCCGGTCCGCCCCGGGGGACCAGAAGGTCCACATAGCGGTCAAGCCGCATGAGCTCGGTTGCCGCTTCCCGGCTTGGATTGGTTACCGCCTGGATGGCATCCCGGGGAAGCCCAGCATCGGCGATTGCATCCGATATGACCTCGGTTAAGGCAATATTAGAGCGGCGTGCCATCGAGCCGCCGCGCAATATAATTGCGTTTCCACTCTTGATGCAGAGGGCTGCGGCTTCGACGGTCACATTCGGCCTTGCCTCGTAGATGGTACCGACAACACCCAGCGGAACCCTTACCATGCGTATCTCAAGGCCGTTTGGCACCCGCCACCCTTTAACTATTTCGCCGACCGGATCGGTAAGAACCGCCACATCATCGAGCCCCTCAGCCATCTCTTTAATTCTGGTCGAGTTAAGCATGAGCCGATCAATAAGCGATGAGCTTATTCCCCTTACTGCTGCATCCTCCACGTCCTTTTCATTTGCGGCAAGAATTCGCCCGCTGTTGGCAATAAGCTCCTCGGCCATATTTGTTAGAGCATCGTTTTTCTTCTCGGTGCTCATGGTCGCCATAATTCTGGAGGCGGCCTTTGCCCTCCGGCCAATTTCCATTACCTCGGCTTTTATATCCTCTGCTGTTGCCATATCCCAAGCCCCCTAACGCAATATAACTAAACAATCCCGGTGGATTACTTCTTCACTTATATTATTATCAGGAAATTTTTCTATTACCTCCGAGCTTTTAAGCCCTTTTATTTGATTTACTTCCTCAGAGGAGTAGTTTGTAATCCCCTTTGCAAAAACCCGCCCGCGCAGGTCTTTTATGTCTACGGCGTCACCCTCGTGGAAGTTCCCTTTGCTGCCGACCACTCCCGCCGGTAGCAGGCTTTTACCTGACGAAATAAGTGCCTTGGCCGCCCCATCGTCAACAATGACGCTTCCGGCTGTTACCTTGCCGAAAGCTATCCAGAGCTTATGCCCGCTTAACTTTTTCTTCCTTGGTACGAAAAACGTGCCGACTTCCTTCCTATCCATTACGTCAATTAAAACATTTTCCCCGCGACCATTTGCAATAAACATTCCCACCTGGGCAAATGTGGCGATCCTCGCGGCTTGTATCTTTGTCGCCATACCGCCGGAGCCAAACCTGCTGCCAATACCGCCGGCAAGCTCTTCTATCTCCGGTGTGATATCTTTAACCTCCGGGATAAGGCTCACCTTATCGGCCCGCTTGGGATCAGCGGTATACAACCCCTCGATATCTGAGAGCAATATCAGGATATCGGCATTCACCAGGTTGGCCACAAGCGCCGCCAAGGTATCGTTGTCGCCAAACTTTATCTCATCGACAGCCGTTGCATCGTTTTCGTTTACTATCGGAACTATCCCCATTTTGAGGAGCTTTTTTAGGGCATTTCTTGAGTTGAGATATTGCTGGCGGTGCGTAATGTCGTATTGCGTCAAAAGAACTTGCCCAACTTTGAGGTTATGCCGGCTAAAAAGGGTTGCGTACTCATGGATTAAAAGCCCCTGGCCAACCGATGCCGCAGCCTGAAGCGAAGGGATATCTTTTGGCCTGGCTTTTAAGCCCAAGCCCTCAATCCCCGCGGCGATCGCACCGGAGGACACTATAATAACCTGGTAGCCCCGGGAATAAAGGGTTGCAATCTGATCTACCAGGTTTTTTAATTGCACATGGTCAATTTTGCCGGTATTTTCGGCAATAGTGCTCGTCCCAAGCTTTATAACAATGCGGCGAGCACTACGGAAGGCACTCAGTCCTTTGCATGAAGTTACCTCTAGATTTTATATATTTTCGTCCAGATTACCAAACTTATTAATATTCTAGCATTTTTACCTGCTGATAAATAGCTCACGTTGCACTTAGGTTTGAACCGCATATGGTGTAAGCAATGAAGCATCTTCTCGGATTTCCTCAAAAGAGCCGTCTGCTTGCGAAGCTAAATCAGCAAGGTCTTCAAGCACGTGAGTTTTAGGAAACTCTATTTCTTTTAATACTAAAAATGCTTTAAGAGATTTCTCAGCAGCTTGCTGAGCATGAAAGCAAACAATCTCTGAAAATTCAGAAACGTCCTCTCGCTCTGCAACTAATAAATCTCTTTTTGCTCTTGTAATCCAATCTTTAACAAGATCAAGTTTGCTTTTCATAGAGAATTTTTCCTCTTCGAAGGATAGAAGTAATAAACGCCTGTGGAACCTCTCTCCATTCTTCTACTTCTTCTGGCGTAAATATCACAATATCCTTGCCAATTAAAAGGCCTCGAAGTGATTGGTAAATAGGAACAGGCCGCCTCGCAAGCGAAAGGTTCGTTCTCATAATTACTAAAATGTCAAGATCGCTCTCAGGTTTTGGTTTTCCGTAAGCATGAGAGCCAAAAAGAACTATTTTTTTCTACATCAGCCACTTGAAGAATTCTTCGAACAATCTCCTTAAGAAGCGCTTCATCAACTTTCTTTACTTTTTCCAACTTTATCGATGACACCCGTTTCCTCTTTTCCTGGCTCATTTCTCAAGTTAAAACCCTGAGCTACGTAAACAGTTTATCATAAACACCACCTCGACTGAACAGCTTGATATGCCAGCGGTTATGATTAAAGCGATATTATTGCTCAGGTATCTTATGTAGCACTAGTAGCATATTTGGAGTATCATATGGATCTATATAAACAATGTCCCGTGTTTCAATTGGTGAATAATGGTAATTCTCGACCGAAATAATATCAACGACGCGGAAAAGTGCGTCAAAGCGTTGGTGCATCCCGATCATCGGAATATTATTATTAGTTTTTTGTCTGACAAAATTGAATATGCGAATGAGATTAATGATACCAATTGGAATTTAAATTTAGATTTAAACGGAAGATTCCTCCGCTTTAATGTTGGTCAGGAATACTGTATTCAAATTAGAAAATCAGAATGTTTGGTTCTATGTCTTCGCGACCTTCTTCCGCCTGAATTATTAAATAGATCAGGTGATATTGTATTTCGAGGTTATGGTAATAAGACTTATGATAATAAGACAGGTGTTATTAACTCCCCCATTTTATCAGATGTTCCGGATTGTTTAGCGAAAGTCCCGAACTCTATTGGATGTGTAGTCAAACAAAGACATCATTACTACTTATCGTTGCTAGAGAGGTCTAACAGGCGCTTTATAGAATACGCAATCAATCATACTAAAATGTTGCCACAAAATACCACCGCTCATTCAATCGGGGCTGTTAGATATTTATCAAATTTTTCCGGGAAGGAGTTGCCTAATCCAAGTTTTGTTTTTGAATCGGTTGAAAAAAATGAAAATCGTATATTAAGAAAATTAAAAAAGGTGTCGGATTCCGAATTAAAAAAGATGGTTTCTACAACTAATGGAGTCCCGCAGAAAATATATGCTAGAACTACAGGTTATACCCGCAACTCATATGTTGTTGAGCTAGCCAAGCGTTTGGCGCACGGAATTTGTAAGGACTGCGGTCAGCCGGCTCCATTTATTAACAAACTCACTGATGAACCGTACTTGGAAGTTCATCATGTTATTCCTTTATCGGAAGGCGGAAAGGATATAATTGATAATGTAGTTGCCCTATGTCCAAATTGTCATAGAAAAAGGCACTACGGTTGAGAACAGGTATAAAAAGACCATGAGGAGCAACTTTGAGACTCTTTACAATTGACAGAGAAGGAAAGCTGATTCCCTATAAAGAACACCACTTCAAGGAGTCGGATTTAGAAGCCTTATTGGAGAGCAACCCAGAGTATCTCTTCGAAGACGGGAAAGTTCTAATAATCGGCCGACAGGTAACGACAAATCTAAACTCATTTATTGATTTGCTGGGAATTGATAAAGCTGGCAATGCAGTCGTCATAGAATTAAAAAGAGACAAAACTCCTCGGGAGACGCTTGCTCAACTTTTAGAGTATGCATCATTTGCTGAAAATCTGGATTACTCTCAGCTAAATCAAATATATCAAGATTACTCTGGAGAAGAGACCAGCTTAGAGGATTATCATCACCAATATTTCAACTTCGGCAGTCAGGTAGAGGAAAAGGTTTCCTTTAATAAAACAACCAAGCTTATAATTGTTGCTCAAAAAATCACAAAAGAGATTCGCCAAACGGCACTATTTCTAAGAAAGAAAGGGTTGGACGTTTACTGCGTGGAGTTCAAATATTTTCAAACAAAGTCAGGCGAGAAAATCATTACCAGTGATTTTGTGGTTGGAGAGGAAGAATTCATTCGCCAAAAAGTCCAATCCGCGTCACTTCCAAAGGTTGATGAGGATAAATTCTTAAAATCACTGGATAAAAATGGGCTTGAAGTTTTTCAGAAGATATTTGAATTTGCCAAACAAAACGGTTTGATGTTTAGATGGGGGTCGAAAGGGTTTTCATTAAACGTTGAGTTGGACGGTGGTTTTGTTGGTCTCTTTTTCGGCTACCCACCAGATTCGGTATTCAAACAGAGTATTTACACGGGCTTCGAGGAAATCAGTAAAAAAGTTAATAATGCGGAGCAAATTACTGAGTTCTGTAGAGCCAGCTTGGAAAAGCTCGGTTATTTTGTCAACGCAAAGTCAAATCTCAAATGGGTAATCGACCAGCCCTATTCCGAAAATCAAATCAAAGAGTTCCTTGGGACTATAGGAAAAATAATCTTAAAGATTAAGGAAAACGGTTTGAGCTCGCGGTAATAAACCGAATTCAGTTTCAATGTTCAACCAATTGCAAATCCCGTACCAGCTGGGACGCTCTTACAAAAGCAAAGTACTAGCTCTTTCCATTAGCTTGCATTCGATGTTACAAAGGCGCTAAGCGATACAATCGATAGGTTGTTTAAGTTTACGAAGGATTAACACATAAGATTTAGCCCAGTAGCTCAGCTTCACAAGCGCACACTTTCTCCATTTACCATCATTAAAATCGCTGGTATCTTGATTGGCCGGTGCCTGACACCTAACTTAACTGGACCCTAGCTGGGGTAAAAATCAAAGGTCATCTTGCCGATGCGGACCGTATCTCCCTCTTGCGCACCGGCCTCAACCAGCTTATCCTCAACACCGACCGCTTTTAGCCGCCTTTGCAGGTGAAGGATTGCATATTCGTTTTCAAAATCCGTCATGGCGACCATCCGCTCGATATTTACGCCGTGGACAACCCAGATGTTATCCTCTTTAAATACGCCGATTTCTTCCGGCCTCGGCTGCCGGGCGACTGCCTTTTTGGCCTTCTCTTTTTTAGGTCTGGGCGCCCGCTCGACGCTATCAAGCATATCGGCAACAGCATAAAGGAGTCTATCCATACCGGTCCCGACAGCAGCCGAAATCGGGTAAAAAGGTATCTCCTTCTGCATCATATACTCCCCAACCTGAGCAATGTTTTGCTGTGCCTCAGGTAAATCCACCTTATTTCCCACAACGATCTGAGGCCGTGCGGCAAGTTCGGGATCGTATAGCTCAAGCTCGTGGTTTAAGTCCTCAAAGTCCGCAATTGGGCTGCGCCCCTCAAGGGCCGCAAGATCAAGGATGTGGACAATGACGCCTGTGCGCTCGATATGCTTTAAAAAGCCGTGGCCTAAACCTTTTCCCATATGCGCCCCTTTTATAAGGCCGGGGATATCGGCCACCACAAAGCTTCGGCCATCGGAGAGGCTTACCACGCCCAAGTTGGGGACAAGCGTTGTAAACGGGTAATCGGCGATTTTTGGACGGGCGGCGGATATCCTGCTAATAAGCGTAGACTTTCCCACATTGGGCAATCCCACCAGGCCGACATCGGCAAGAAGCCTTAGCTCAAGAATTATCCATCGCTCCTCGCCTGGCTCGCCCTTTTCGGCAAAGGATGGGGACCGGCGGGTCGGTGTGGCAAAATGCGCGTTTCCCCGGCCACCCATACCGCCTTTTGCAACAACCGCACGCTCTCCGGGGTCGGTAAGATCAGCCAGGATATTTCCTTCTTCGCCTTTTACCAGCGTGCCTGCCGGAACCTTTAAAATGATATCCCCGCCATCTTTGCCCTTTTTGTTTCCGCCCTGGCCATGTTGGCCGCGGGTTGCTTTAAAGTGGCGCTGGTAGCGAAAATCCATTAGCGTGCGAAGCCCCTCATCGACTTCAAGGACAACGCTTCCGCCACGGCCGCCGTCTCCCCCATCCGGGCCTCCCTTTGGGATATATTTGGCCCGGAAGAAGCTAACGACACCGTTTCCGCCATCGCCCGCTTTTACAAATATCTTTGCCTCATCGATAAACATGGTTTCTCGTCACGCCTTTTATGCTGACAGCTGTCAGCATAATGTATTTTCCCTGACTGCTGACTGCTGAAAGCTGACAGCTGTTTTAAACTAAAAAAGCCACAGTTTCCTATGGCTTTAGCAGTGTCCTTTAATATTTTAGCTTGTATCTTAAGCTTGCCCGACGGTCTCGCTTAACACACTGACCTTACGGCCATTCTTACCTTTGCCCTCAAAAACCACATAGCCGTCCATTAACGCAAAGAGAGTATAATCGCGTCCAAGCCCGACGTTTTGGCCTGGTTTGACCTTTGTGCCGCGCTGGCGCACTATAATGCTCCCGGCAGATACATATTGTCCGCCAAAGGTCTTAACGCCCAACCTTTTAGAATGGCTATCACGACCATTTCTGGTACTTCCCATTCCTTTTTTATGTGCCATTTATCTCACCTCGTTAGAAGAAAGCATAATTAAAAATTACATATGCAGCCCATTATATGAGGCGGTTTAACTTTTGTCAATTGTAAATACTAACCGCAAGCAAATGGAGCCTCTTGGGAGGCTCCATCCTATATACCTTTAAAATTACAACCTGCATGGATTGCTGTCTCTTAAACTACGTGCCTTACGCTGGAAACTGTAATAGATTCCTTGGTTAACTTAATCCTAGGGTCTTTCGGAATTTCCCATGCGGCAAATACAGCCAATCCCACCCATAAAATATCAAGCCAGGAGACAACTGCGCCTACATTGCCCGGGAGCAAGCGAACGACTTGCCCTGAGAAGATATTTAATTTAGAAGCGGCATTTATTCCATTTACCGACATCAAAGCATCTCTATAGATATAAAAGAACATAACGTACTTGCCAGCGAGGATTCCAACCAGACTTGAAACAACTGCGGTTACCTGAAATGCTACGCCCCCTCTAACTCTCGCAGCCCGTATGCTTGCAAATCCGCATAGAACGCCTACCGCCCAGGCCATAAAACCGATGTCATAGCCAGTTACGTTTACTAAAAAACCCCAGATAGTGCCGCCGATAAGAGCTGCTATTAGACTTACGATTAAGGCTACAACAATTAATCCGATTGTAGGCTGCTTTTTCTTTTTTCTTTGTACTTTTCTTTCTACCTTAGTTTCTGCCTTTGGCGCCACGTTATGTTTCATGATAGCTCTCCATTCTTGGTTCGTTCTAATTCAAGCTAAGCAGCATTGTCTACGGCTATATCTGAGTACTCATCGAAGATGAATTTCTCTTCCTGTTCGATAAGCGCATTAAGGATTGTGCCGAGTCGCTTGAAGTCGCGCATAAACGCTATTTTGTCGCCGCCATCAGCATACTGATCAAAAAATAAGATGAGCACTGCAGTTATCCTGGCGGTGTCGCGTGTAAACCACTCTATTGTGCGACCGAGTTTCTGGTCATTGGTCGCCACCTCACGCAGTTTCGGGTAAAGTTCCTCGTTTTCTCTCCTCAGATGCGATAGCAGCAACGACTTAATGGATTTCAGGCGACCGCGGCCTTCTTCTGATGAGATATCGACATCTCTAAGACTTCCGAAGGAAGTGGATAATTCGGTGTGTTCCAATCTGAGCTGGTCAATTAGATTTAACAATGTGGTTCCTCCTCTTTTGCTTTGGTTAGTGTATCTTAACTAGCTTAATCATCGGTCTCGGCATTACCGTTCTTAAGAGGAGATTTTGGTTAATTTGAGGCAATTACAATTTTGTCCAGGGGCAGAGACGGTGTTCTATTAAATCGAGCAGCTCATAGATAATGATTCCCATGATCGCCATGGCCACAATGCCACCGAACATATCCGGGTAGTTAATGCGACTCCAGGCATCGACTATGAAATAGCCAAGCCCATCCTGCGTCGCAAAGGACTCGGCGAAAAACAATACCGCTATCGCCGTGCCTGCGGCAATGCGTAGAGCCGTAAACATCTTGGGTAAGCTTGCAGGATAAATTACATGCCTGTATATCTGCCACTTGGTCGCACCCAGCGACTTCATGGAAAGAATTGTCTGGCTGGGTATTTCGCGGGCGGCATCGCGCGTAGTAACAAGTATTTGAAAGAATACTATAACCGTTATCAAAACAATTTTGGATAGATTACCCAAACCCAAGAGCAAAAGCAGAATTGGTAGGAAAACTACTTTCGGAATCGGATAAAGGATAAATATAAGCGGCGCAAAAAAGCGGTCGATACTTTCTTCCCTACCCAGGATAAGACCGATGGGTAGCGCAAGTAGCACGCCCAAGATAATGCTTAAGCCCACCCGGTACAGGCTAACTGCAAAATGCCACAGCAGATCGCTAGGTAAAAGATGAAAAAAGTCACTTAACGTGCTAACCGGCGTCGGCAGTGCCTGTGTGTTTAAAAGGATCGCTAAAGCATACCATACGATAAAAAGGGTCACGGCCGCGCCGAGATACCCTTTTACCTTACTCAACGCCGACCACTTCCCTTGCGCCACCTTTTAAGAGGCCCCGCAATCCTGCACATCGATCATAAAAAGCGGGGGTATTGCGGTACTCGACCCCACCCATGCCGTTGTTGTCGACCACCTTGATAATCCGCCCTGGGCCCATCTCCATAACCGCAATGCGTCTTCCAAGAAAAGCAGCTTCTTCAATGCTGTGCGTAACCAGGACGATTGTTAGGAGCTTAGCACTGCTATTCCCATTTGAGCTATTTCTGCCGTTGATATTTCGCTCCCGCCATATCTCAAGCACGGTGTTTTGCAGCTCCTCGCGGGTTAGCGCATCCAGTGAAGAAAACGGCTCGTCCATCAGAAGAAGGTCCGGGTTTAGCGCGAGAGACCGGGCAATCGCCACGCGCTGGCGTTGCCCGCCGGAAAGCTGGACCGGGTATCTATCCCGCATATCCCAAAGACCAAGGCGGCGCAGGATATTTCCAACCTCGGCGTTGATCTCGTCTTTAGGGACATGCCGCACCCTAAGACCAAGTGCAGCGTTATCGAAAACCGTATTCCAGGGAAACAATCCGTAATCCTGTAAGATAAGCGCAGTCTCACGGCGCTGCCCGGATAGTTCCCGGCCATTAATTTTTACGCTTCCCCTGGTCGGCTTAATCAAGCCGCTTAAAGTGTAAAGGAGTGTCGACTTGCCGCAACCCGAGGGGCCGATTATAGATAGCGCGTCGCCGGCCGGAATTTTAAGGTCGATACCGTCAATTGCCGTAATTGTCCGGCCCAGGCTTTCATAATCAACTCCCACCCCTCCAAGTTCAACTTCCGACACTAGCTGGTTGTACCTCCTGGTTAACCAGATCCGAATATTTCAGGCCCGGTTTTATAATGCCCTTTTTAACCATCCAATCAAGTAGGCGTTCGACATCAGCCTTAGAAGGTATCTGCACTTTCGGATAGGTGTTAATCTTATAGGTATTGGCGATCGGTTTTGGCAGCCTCGCTGTTTCTACAAGCAACTTGCGATAGGAGTCTGGGTTTTTGTTGATTAAGTCAACGCTCTCGTTTATGCCCGAGAGCATGCTTTTGATTGCTCCCCTGTTCTTTACCAGAAAATCTTTTCTAAATAGTAATATAGTTTGAGACAAATTTGAGCCTTTCGTATCGTCAATAATAAGGCGCGCGCCTTGTTTTTCGGCAAGAGTTAGAAGTGGATCCGGCAAAGCCGCTGCCTGGGCCTGGCCGCTCATGACGGCCTCAAGGCGCACCGGGATTGCTTTGATCTCAACTTTCTTTATATCGGTATTAGTAAAGCCGTTTTCTTTAAGTAGCGTATCTACAACATACTCAATTATGGTATTGCTGGATACTGCAATCGGCACACCCTTAAGCTCGGCAACTGTTTTTATGCTGGAATTCGGGGAGGCTACGATACCGAAGCGTCCCTCGGAAGCCTTTGACCCGAGAAGAACATCTACCACCTGGACCGGTGTTCCCCCCTGCTGCAATGCAGCAGCAGCAACCAGGTCGCCCATAAACCCATCTATTTGACCAGCCTGTAGTGCAACATCCCTCTCCTGAGCACTTTTAAAAACCGTAACTTTAACATCAATACCCTTGTTTTTAAAAAGACCCTCTTGTTCAGCAACATTTATTGGAAGCGCATCCTCAGTCGGCAGAGTGCCGATTCTTATTGCGGTAAGTTTCTTCATGGCAGTTGACGCTTTAACTTCAGATTTCTCTTTGACCGCCGTGTTGCAGCCCGTTCCTAAGGCGATGAGTGCTAAGATAAGTAGACCAGCGGCTAACTTCTTCATCTACGTCCTCCTTAAAATAGGTTGATATGATACCAATACACGACTAAAAGGATATTAGCACAATATTATGCCAAGGTGCCAACGTGCCAATATTAAGTTACTAGTGCTGCAGTTACCAGTACTGCAGCACTAAAGTTACTTTACTCAGATAATTATTGATCCAGTTGCCTTCTTTTTTGCCGGTAAAGCAGCTTAAGGCCTTCAAACCAGGCAATACTGGCAATCCCGGCAACAAAAGCGATTAGCAGATCAACCGGGTGCAGGACTGTAAAACGAAAAAGGCCTCTTAAGAAAGGAACGTAAAGCACAAGTCCAAGAACAACCAGTGCACCCCCCACTACCCACCAAAGTGCCGCGTTGGGAGAGCGCAGCGTCTCTAATATACTGCGCGACCAGGAGCGATTTGTAAGTATTAGGGCAAGGTTTGCGAAGATTAGGGTTGTAAATGTGAGTGCCCGGGCATCGGCGGCCCCTTTACCGCGATAAAGGTCAGCCCCAAAGATGATAAGTAATATGACCAGCACACTCACACCTTGTAATATACTAAGCCCCATCACTTTTCTGCCAAATAAAGGCTCTTTAGGATTGCGCGGTGGACGGGCCATTACATCGGCTTCCTCGGGCTCCGCCTCAAAAATAACCGAGCTTGCGGGGTCGATGATTAACTCTAGGAACATGATATGGGCCGGCAAAAGAACTAGCGGCAAGTTAAAAAGCACCGGGATTAACGACATGCCGATAATCGGTACATGGATGGCAAAGACATAGGAAAAAGCTTTCCTTATGTTGTCATAGATCCTGCGGCCAAGCTTTACTGCGGTGACTATAGATGCAAAATCGTCGTCCAGCAGAACCAACGATGCGGCCTCGCGGGCAACATCGGTGCCGCGCCCTCCCATTGCAACCCCAATATCAGCTGTTTTTAAAGCGGGCGCGTCGTTTACCCCATCACCGGTCATGGCTACGACTTCCCCATTGGCCTTAAGCGCGTTTACCAAGCGCAGTTTTTGCTCCGGTACCACGCGGGCAAAAATGTTGACGGTTTTAATGCGCTCGCGAAGATGAATCTCGTCTATATCTTCTAGCTCAGACCCTGTTATATATTCATCCGAAGGTAGCAAGCCGATCTGGCGGGCAATGCTTTTGGCAGTGCCCGGATAGTCGCCAGTTACCATAACAACCCTTATGCCTGCGCTGTAGCACTCCCTTAGCGCTTGGGGTACGGTTGGGCGAACTGGGTCGGAGAGACCGATCAGCCCCAAAAACTTGAAATCAAAGTCGCGCTGTTCTGTAGGAAATACCGGACCTTTAAAATATGCTTTGGCTACGCCCAGAATACGCAAGCCGTCTTCTGCCATGTCGCTTACTTGTTTATTTAAATCCGCCCTTTGCTCTTCATTGAAGTGGCAGAGCTCAGCGATAGCCTCGGGCGCCCCCTTGGAGGCAACCACATACTCGCTGCTATCTGGGGATTTCCAGACATGCGAGAGCGCAAGCAGACGGCGCGATAAGGAGTATTCGTGCACCAGCGCCCAGTTTTTATGAATATGCTTGGTTTGAGATAAGTAATGCTCGCCCAGCTCCTTAATAGCCCTTTCCATAGGGTCGAAGGCCTGGATTTCGCTTGCCAGGATACCAAACTCGACCAACTGGTGAAACTTCTCGGTAAATGGGCGTGGTGCGGTATAATTTACGCTGTAATATTCTCCCCCAGCATAAAGCCTGCTGACAGCCATGAGATTTAAAGTAAGCGTGCCCGTTTTATCCACACAAAGAACTGTTGCTGAGCCTAGCGTCTCGATAGCAGGCACACGGCGGGTAAGTATCCTACTTTTTGAAATACGCCATGCGCCGAGCGCGAGAAATACGACAAGGATGACCGGGATTTCCTCGGGTATCGTGGCCATGGCCAAAGCGATTCCGGCCAGTATTCCGCTTAACCAGTTGCCCCTGATAAATCCGTACGCAATAACTATAAGAACTGCAAGAGACAGCGCGAGCAAGGCAAGGTTTCGAACAAGCACCCCGGTCTTTTGCTGGAGCGGGGCTTGCTCGGGCGCGACCTCACGCAGGCTTTTACCTATCTTGCCCATCTCGGTGTGAATTCCGGTTGCCAGCACCCGCGCAGCTCCCTGCCCTTGAACAACCAGCGTACCGGAGTAGACAAAGGGCAGGTCCTCGCCACCGGGCCGGGTCATCTGCATAACCCCGTCCCAGGGAACCTTTCGAACTGGTGCGGACTCGCCAGTTAGCAGCGACTCGTCAACCAGAAAGTCGCTGCACTGAAGAAGCACAGCGTCTGCCGGGACACGATCGCCCTCGGCAAGGACAATGATATCTTCGCGAACTACATCGCGACCGGCAATTCTCTTTTGTCTGCCGCCGCGGATAACTAAGGCCCGGGGGCTTGAGAGGTCGCGGAGAGCCTCCAGCGCACGCTCTGTTCGCATTTCCTGATTGAACGTGATGCCGATAATGACAAGGACAAAGCTAAGTAGAAGCAGCGACTCTTCTAGGTCGCCCAGCACAAGGTAAACCACACCGCCTACAATAAGAAGCAGAAACATCGGTTCACGAATAACGCTGAACGCGATGGTGAAGATACTGCGCGGTTTTGCCGAGGGGAGCTCGTTGTAGCCATACTCCCCTAAATGTTTGGCGGCCTCCCCGTCCGAGAGTCCGGCAAAAGAACTTAAGTCGAATTTGTCAACCATATATAGTTTATACCATATTTACCTACTTAGACCTCTTGATTCCGACTGCCTAGACTCAGTTTGAAGCAAGGCTTGCGGCATAGCGGCACCGCGAACCAGCGAAGTTATAACGCCGATTGCAGCGATGATGCCACCCACTATAAAGGCCAAGTGTATTGCCGATAAAAGATGGGGATCGCTATCCCCTCCTGGAGCAAACGTGGCAACGATCGCTCCAGCTATAGCAACGCCAAGCACCATACCTATATTTCTTGCTGTCGCCTGTGAGCCGGATGCTACCCCAAGCTGATGGCGCGGGACCGCTCCCATAAGGGCACTCGTGTTTGGTGACTGAAACATGCCTGAGCCAAGTCCCATAGCGCTTAGAAGCACCGCCACCGAAATAAGGCCGGAGCTTGTCGAAGTGTACGATAAACCAAATAACGCAATCGCCGACACCGCCAGGCCCAGCGACGAGAGAAGCCTTGAGCCTATTTTATCCGAGAGCGTTCCCGAGACCGGCGCAACAATACCGGTTAAAAGAGGAATAGCTGTTAAAACTAATCCTGTCGTTTGGATATCTACTTTAAAAATATCACGCAAGTAAAACGGAGTCAGAATAGTAACTATAAAAAGAGCGGCATAGTTAATAAGCGCACTCGCGTTGGCTGCTGAAAAGAGCCTGATTTTAAAAAGTGATAGGTCAAGCATTGGGTCTTCTACCCTGTTTTCAGCCAGAATGAAAAGAGCAAATAGAACGACAAATACCGCAATTAGCCCCAGCGTTTCGGGTGAACGCCAACCCCAACTGTTACCCATACTTAACGCAAGCAATATCGAGAGCAAAGCCACGAAGGCGATTATAGAACCCAAAAAGTCGAACCGCTTACCAGCCTCTAGTTTTCCCTCTTTTAAGATAATCGAGGCAAGTATCGACACGATAATGCCTATCGGGACATTTACAAAGAATATCCATTTCCAGCCGTAGTTATGGACGATAAAGCCACCTAGCGTCGGGCCGGCAGTCAGCCCAATTGCAACTGCAATGCCGACCATGCCAAGCGCCTTGCCCCGCTCATTTGGCGGGAACGTTTTTGTTAGAATAGCGGGGCCCGTTGAGAACATGCACGTCGCTCCAAGAGCCTGTATAACCCGGAAGAATATTAGCTGATGAACCGTTCCTGAAAACCCACAGAGCGCGGAAGCCGCCGTAAACGTAAGAAAGCCTATTATATAGATACGCTTATGCCCTAGCATGTCGCCTAACCGGCCGGCACTTAAAAGAAGCGCAGAAGTTGTAAGCAGATACGACATGACTACCCACTCGACTGTGGTTATCCCGACCGAGAAGTACTTGGACAGTACCGGCAGCGCTATATTAACAATGCTTGAATCAAGAGGTGCCATAAACGTACCGATGAAAACCGTCATCAACACGTACCAGCGATAATTGTCAGCCTTATCACTAATGTTATCCAACCTCAAAAAAGACATCTCCCTTTTATATTAATAGCACCTTTAATTACCCGCTTCAATAAAGCTAAATAGTTATACCCGGTGAAAGGGATCTTTATAGCTAGCCGTTGAGGCGGTACGTGGCGATACCGGCTATTAAGACGGTATATAAAATACCGGTGGGATTGATATAAAGTCCTGATAACAGTAATCCTGAGGTTAACAGGCCAACAAGGGATGAGACCCCCGCGATAGCCATAAAAACTGGTCCACGGTTGCCCCTTGCCCCCCGGCGTACTGCCTCGCCAATGAGGAGTCCAAAAACAATGACGATTAGGATCGAATATATCGGCATTTCATCCAAGACAAACCCAGCCATAAATGAGGAAACGAGCCCAGCCAAGACCGCACCTGTATATTGCGGAAACGAGCCTGCCCGTAACATGCCCTTGCTGGGTGCAGCGCACTCGCGGCACTTTATCCCGACCGGCGTGTATACCATACAATCTGGACAAAGCCCCTGGCCGCAAGCACTACAAGACACTTTTGTTTCTCTTTTGGGATGGTTTTTACAGTACATTTATTTAAAAATCCCCTTTTACTTTATTTAGCTCAGCAAGCGTAAATACCGGCCCATCCTTGCAGATATACTTAGGACCGATATTGCACCTTCCGCATTGCCCTACACCGCACTGCATCTTGGATTCTAGG
>JAJYQA010000023.1 GCA_021794835.1 Actinomycetes bacterium
TCTCTGCCGGCACTTACCGGGCCTCATGGCAGTCGTCCCTGGGTTGCTGCTCTGCGCGGTATTGCTGGATTGGGGGCACTCGCATAAGCACGAGACGAGATGTTCCTACTAAACGTTGACAGTAACTCCGCGTGGCTTCGTTTAGTAATTTATCCGCACAAATTGTATAATATATCTGGTGAATCGTTTTGCTATTAAGGATTTTATTAGACGCATACAAGCTTTTTGATCGTCGCTGGCACCTTATATTGGCTGCAGTTGCCATATCGGTTGGCCTATCTGATGTTGTGGGCTTGATTTTATCAACCAAATTTCATCTGCCCACGATAATTCTCCCCTCGCTAAGCGGATCGCCGTTTAAACTAAACTACAGCGACCTTATCCAAGATGGCTTAAGTACCTTAATGAACTACTGGTTTATGGGATTTGTCGCATTTCTTGCACTTGCTGAAATTGAGAACCGGAAGATACGTTTTCTAAATATCGCGGTTAGTGCTACGACGCGCTATCCAAAAATCTTAGCTGTAAATATAGTTGCCCAAGTTATAATGTTTTTCAGTTTTCTTCTTTTGCTTCCCGCGCTTGCGGTGCCTATTTTAGGAATAATCTTTATGATACCAGCAATCCTTCTTATTGTATGGTTTTCGCTGATTACGCCGGTTGCTGTAATGGATAACTTCCGTCGCATCAGAGATATCCTGATAAGAAGTAGGATGTTGGTTTACGGCTACTTCTGGACTATTCTTGTGGCTATGTTAATTTCGCTTGTTCCGTTATTTGCCACCTTGGGATTTCAAACAAGTACAATTTATTACTGGCTCTTAACGACATTCATACACCTTGCCATAGTTATTCTGGGCGCGCTCATTATAGTATCAGCCTACGCAAACTTAAGGGTTGCTAAAGGTGAGAAATTAACGGTTAAGCTTGATAAAAATATGAAGGAGCAGGCAGAAGAATCGGTTGATGCATAATCTCATTCCAATCTGCCCAGCTTGACAGCATTAATTACCTGGTATAATATTGACACGGCTGGGAATATATTCCCAGCCGGATTTTATTTTTAAGAGTAGGGATAAATTTTGTTTGACAACCTATCCGACAGGCTACAAGGTATATTTTCTAAATTAAAATCTCGCGGCAAACTAACCGAGAGGGATGTCGATACAGCAATGCGTGAGGTTCGGCTTGCGCTGCTTGAAGCCGACGTTAACTACAAGGTCGTCAAGGATTTTATAAATAAGGTCAAAGAGAGGGCCATTGGAGCTGAAGTTTTGGAGAGCCTTACACCCGCCCAGCAAGTAATCAAAATTGTAAACGAAGAGCTCACCGAGCTCATGGGCTCAACCGAGAGCAAGTTAGCTTTTGCTTCCAAGCCGCCAACAGTTGTAATGCTTGTTGGTCTACAAGGCTCCGGTAAAACTACGACTGCGGCTAAACTATCGCATTTCCTAAGGTCAAACGGCAGAAGGCCGTTTTTGATCGGCGCAGATATCTATCGTCCTGCAGCTATTGACCAGTTAAAAACGCTGGCAGATGAGAACAAGATTCCGTTTTATAGCGACGATCCGAAAGCCCTGCCCCTTCAGATAGTAAAGGCTGGGATCAGAGCAGCAAATCAGAGCGGAGCCGATGTAATAATTATCGATACCGCTGGCCGACTGCATATAGATGACCAGATGATGCATGAGCTAGAAGAGGTAAAATCCGAGGTTAGACCACATCAGATACTTCTTGTCGTCGATGCTATGACCGGCCAAGACGCGGTAAATGTGGCGCAGACCTTCCGAGAGAAGCTTGACTTTGACGGCGTGGTCATGACCAAGCTTGACGGCGACGCCCGCGGCGGTGCCGCACTATCGATTAAAGCTGTAACAGGGCGGCCGATTAAGCTTGTCAGCGTGGGCGAGAAGATGGACAGCCTTGAGCCGTTCCACCCTGATCGGATGGCGTCTAGAATCCTCGGAATGGGTGATATTTTAACCCTCATCGAAAAAGCTCAGGCCACAGTCGACGAGAAAAGGGCTCGCGAAATGGAGGAGAAACTCCGCAAAGCGGAGTTTACGTTTGAGGACTTTCTCGTTCAGATGGAGCAAATGCAGCAGATGGGTCCTATCCAGCAGCTTGTCAGCATGATACCGGGTCTTGGCAAGCTCCCGAAGGATATCCAGGTAAGTGATAAGGACCTTTCAAGAATTCGGGCGATAATTCAGTCAATGACTCTTGAAGAGCGTCGCAATCCTAGCATTATAAATGGAAGCAGACGTGAAAGAATAGCTAGGGGAAGCGGCACCGGTCCGCACGAAATAAACCAACTGCTTAAGCAGTTCAACCAGGTAAGGAAGATGCTCAAGCAGTTTGGGAACATGCAGGGGAAAATGAAGATGCCTAAGGGTATGGGTTTCCCTCCATTTTTTGGGTAAGCACGGATAGTCAATTTTCCCTGATAAAAGAAGGTTTAAATATAAATACTTATGGCAATAGCAAAGGGGGTGGCAGTTTGGCGGTCAAGATTCGTCTATCTCGTGTAGGTGGAAAGAAGAATCCTCACTATAGAGTGGTAGTAGCAGATTCAAGGTCACCAAGGGATGGCAGGTTTATCGAGATTATAGGTCGCTATAATCCTCAGACCGATCCTTCGACTATTGAAATTAACAACGATAAGGCTTCCGAGTGGTTAAAGAAAGGCGCACAACCGACGGAACAGGTCGAAAAACTATTAAAAATTTCCGGAGTTATTAGCTAAGAAGTAGCTTGCAGGGGGTATCTAAGTGAAAGAGTTGTTGGAGCTGCTGGCTAAAGCAGTTGTGGATGACCCAGATCAAGTGCGTGTAACTGTTGTCGAAGGTGAAAAATCTATTATACTTCAGCTATATGTTGCGCCGGATGACCTTGGCAAAGTCATCGGCAAGCAGGGTCGGATTGCAAAAGCGATACGAACTATTGTTAAAGCTTCAGCCGTAAAGGAAGGCAAGAAGGCAATCGTCGAGATCATTGACTAGAGTTTTCGGAGAACATTGAATGCGACCTAAATATTTGATTGTTGCTCATGCCACTCGACCTCACGGGCTTAGAGGCGATATAGAGGCGTTGAGTTTAACAGACTTTCCTAAGCGTTTCAAGCAAGGTTTAACTCTTTATCCAAGCCCCCCGATTGCAGGTATTAAATCTTTTACAATAGAGCAGGTTGAAAGCAGACCCTCGGGCCTTGTTTTTAAGTTTGAAGGCGTAGATAGCCGAGAAGAGGCCGAGCAAATTGCTGGTCATGATCTTATAATTCCAATCGAGGAAGCTGCAGAGCTTCCTGAAGGTGAAATCTGGATACACGACATTATTGGCATGGAAGTCTACACGATAGGTGGTAAGCATCTCGGCCACGTAACCGATGTCCTTCGCACCGGAAGCAACGACGTTTATGTTGTTGAGAATAGCCGGGAGTACCTCATACCAGCCATAAAAGATGTCGTAAAAGATATCTCGCTTGAGGATCGCAAGATTACCATTGAGCCGATGCCGGGGTTGTTAGAATAGGGTTAATATGTTTTAGACTGCCGGCAGCAGTTGAGAAAAACAGTTGTAAATAGTATCATTTAATCGGCAAAAATTCTGGGGATATAGCTCAGATGGGAGAGCGCCGCGTTCGCAATGCGGAGGCCAGGGGTTCGAATCCCCTTATCTCCACGCAAATAAATAAAGCCAGCTTAGGGCTGGCTTTATTTATTTGCAGAGCAATGGAACAGTTCGGTCTAATCGGTAATCTATTTACCAAAACCCATACCTCAACTCATCTTTGAACGGAAACATTCTCTCAGGCTGTTTCATTATGCCTAGGCAATGCCCTTACTCAATAATACTTTGCTTTTTCATCAAGGTTCTTTCGAAAAAGCTTCAGCAAACTTTTTCGAAAAATAGGTGGCTAAACTATTTTTTTATGAAAGATTCGTTTATACTTATTAGACATTGTATTGGTATATATACGCTATTACATAAAGGTAGCATAGCAGGCGAGAAAGGAGATGTACTTATGCAAGAGTGGCATCGAAGATTAGCTGGGCTTGTAGTTGCGGCGGTAGGAGCCACGTTCATCGTGGTAGTAATCGTCGCCCGATTGTCCTCAGTTGGCCCCGCATTCGAACGGATGAGCGATGGGTTCAGACCGATCATGAAACCAGTGCCCATCACCACCCTGCAGCGAGACCTGAAAGGGCTGCAAGCGGTGAGCAACGAGTTCCAAAAAAAGGGCGTGCCGATGTTCTCCCAGTCATTGCACATGACCCCGGTCCAGCTCAACGCCTTCATGCAGCAACAGTTCCCGGCAGTGGCTACCGGGATGCAGGCGATGCCGCAAGCAATGGACCGCTTCACCAACCTGGTAACCATTTTCGATCAACACCTGAAAGACTACAATACTATCAAGTCGACCGCATTTAGTCCTATTGTATGGATCATGTTTTGGGGCGGCATCGTCACGCTCGTTGGCGGAGCCTGGGCCTTTCTCTTCGGGCGCCAGCGAGTGGCGGCGGAGAATAAAGTGGTAACGGTTCAAGGGATATCCTAAAAAAGGTTTTTGAGGGCTAGCTTGCGTTTACACGTTACTACGTCACTAAAACCCGTAACATGAGCGACCTTGCTGAATAGCTCTCAGGAACTGGTGTTTGTTCTGCACGTGATAATAGAAGAATCCGGGCCAATTCAAAGAAGCGTTTAGAAAAGGCCCCGGATTCTTCTGTGTGATTGAACATGCAGACAAGAAGATAGCCAGCCATAACTAGACTTGTACCAGCAGGTAAAGAGGACCGTTCTTTTACTAAGTAATACTATTAGTACCGGCGAGGGCCGCCCCGAAAACCACGGCCGCCACCAGCTGGACGACGCTCTTGCGGCTTCGATTCACTTACCTTGATTGTGCGCCCATCAAGTTCCGCCCCATTAAGGGCATCAATGGCAGCCCTTGCCTGAGCATCATCTGGCATCTCGATAAACCCAAAACCCTTACTGCGCCCGGTTGCTTTGTCGGTAATAATATTGACTGAATCAACCGTTCCGTGTTGCTCAAAGGCCTTCCTTAGAGTGTTCTCATCTGTGCCATAAGATAAATTACCTGCATAAAGCTTCATTAGATGACTGGCTCCTTCCACCACTTCAACCTACAATTTAACACCATGATATAAGTACATAATATATACCTATAATTACCTTCTTTTTAATCTGTTTGCCAAATCTTGCTGGTTCTCTTTACTACTCTTACGAAGTGCTTTAAGTTGATCTTCAATGCTGCGGTTAAACGGTTTACTGCTACTATTTTTTCTACTACTATTAGCAGTCCGGTAACTTGATTGGGGCCTCTTCTCCTCCGGCGCGGAACTACGAGAGACCACTTTGACATCAACTGCAGAATCACCCTTAGGACCACTGGCAATATCGTACTCAACAACGTCATTTTCTTGGAGGGTTTTAAAGCCTGCGGTACTTATCGCTCTAAAGTGAACAAATAAATCAGGTCCTTCGGCCTGCTCAATGAAGCCAAAACCTTTCTGACTATCAAACCATTTCACTTTACCTTGAGCCATATTTCACCTCCAGACGCTCGACATAAGTGTGCCTGATTTTATCCTCATAAACAGGCAATAGATTCTTACGACAATCCAGATGCGGTCGCCCGATGGTTGGCCCGACTATAAGGAACTTTTACATTATCCCTGATAATTGAAGTTTTGTATAGTACAAAACTATTTCAAGTTGAATAATCCCATGAATATCCCTTATACTAGCTATTAGATGTGATTAGGTGGGATAAGAAAAAGATGTGCGGCTGCATAATAGGTTTATTAGCATTAATTGCACCGCGTTTGGTACTTTTTTTCCTCTGGTTTTTTACCGATTATATTTCATCGGTTTATCACTCGTTTATAATACCTCTGCTGGGATTGATATTTTTGCCGCTAACAACCTTAGCTTATGCCTGGTCTATTCATACCTATCACGGCGTTCATGATTTAGGATTAGCCGTGGTGATAATTGCTTTTCTCATAGATATTGGAGTAATCGGCGGTGGCGGCTATGGCGGTCGTCGAAGGTATTAACACTAAACTATCCCTGGTCCGTAGGAATAGTATTACTAGCAAATACAGTAGAGCTGCTTTCCTCCAAATCCTAAACTCCTTAGCTTGGCCCTTACATCGTCCTCGCTTATTTTGTCCGGGTCATAATTTATTGTTAAAATATTGGTTTCCGTATTGGCCAATATGTCCTTAATGCCGTCTAGCGGTTTTAAGCCGTTACTCATAAGCGCAAAACACTGTGTACATGACGCAGCTGTTCCAAACAGGGTTAGCGATTCGTTTACCATATCCATCATCCAATATGTGTACCACTAGTATTCTATTTACAGGTTTAGCGAAGCGTGATTTAGGAATATGCCCATACCGGAAAGAATTTATCAATAGGCACGCTTCGTGCAACTGCACATATCTATCTTGATCAGCCACCCGGGCTACATTTATTAGCCCTGATGGTAGATAGACGCTTTTGATCCCCGCTGTAATGGCAGTTTTTATACTTTTTCCCGCTTCCACACCAGCAGGGTTGGTTACGGCCAAGATTGCTTGGTACCTGCGGTTGCCTTCCAAAAAGTCGCTTAATCAAATCCATAGAGTTATTTTACCATGTATGGGGAAGAATTATACCCTTCTGAGAAAAAGACTGCTTTATTTCGCCCCTTCTTTTTGGCTTGGTAAAGGGCAATATCGGCACATTTTATTAAAGCCTCTTTTGAGATTGCGTCGTCAGGGTAGGTGGCAACACCTATAGAGATTGTAAGTGTGCCTTTGGGTTGGGCGATCTCTCCATTTATCTCAACATCCTCTACTGCTTCTCTTGCCCTTTCGGCAACTTTTATTGCGCCAGCTGTTTTAGTTTCGGGAAGAAGAATGCAGATTTCTTCTCCTCCATAACGGTATACTATGTCGGTGTCTCTTACTACTGAGATAATCGTATCTGCGACCGCCTTTAAAGCATCGTCGCCCTTCTGGTGGCCGTTTCTATCGTTAAATGTCTTGAAATAGTCGATATCTATCATTGCAAATGAAATGGATTTTTTATATCTTCTTCCCCGGGAAAGCTCAGCTTCTAAATCCTGATTAAGTTTTCGATAGTTCCATAGACCGGTAAGTGGGTCAACTAAGGAAAGGTACTCCATTCTTTTATGCAATGTCCTCACGTCACGGCCTATCCAAAACCAGCCAAATAAAGCGATTAAGAGAAGCGGAATAAAGACCGCAAAGTGGTTTAAAAGCTGGTGTTTTACCTGGTCGTGGATATATTTTCTGTCGATGCCCACCCTTACAAACCAGTTTGTTGCGCCCGTCGTGGCATATGAGAATATTCTTTCTGTTTTATCAGCGGATATAGCGCTGTATGAGCCCTCTTTTCTCCCAAGCATATTTTTAAACCGCTTGGTGTTTGAGATGTTTTTCCCAACCCAAAAATCCGGGCCATTGCTTCTTGCGATATAGACGCCTCTCGCATCAACAATGCTCACCACAGTATTCTTCAACGTGCTAGTCTGCATAAGCTTGTTCTGTGTCTTCGTGAGGTCAAGAGCTACCACCACAATACCGACCTTATTGCCAGACAGGTCATATGCGGGGTAGGTAACGTATATGACCGGCTTTTTTGTAAACTGGCTATACATGAAATTTCCTACCGCAACGCCTTCTGACGATATGCCTTTTCTATAAAAAGGTAGGTTTCTGACATTGACCATTCTTCTTTCTAGCCCTTTTAGGCTATAGTTCATCGAAGCCTTGATGTATCCATTTCTATCAACAAAAAGAATATCCGCATAATACGGATACTCGGGGCTCATCTCCTTAAACCAAGAATTGATAGCCTCGTAATTCTGCGTGCGTACGTTTACATTGCTGGCAATGAGGGCTAAAGACTCACCGGCAGAGGCGATATAGTCATCGACACCATATGTAATAACTTTTGCGAACCTTAAGTTTTCAGAACGTGTGCTATCTTCAAGGTTATTATAAATATCGATTGCTTTTAATATAGAGAAGGCGATAAAGGGGAGGATCATCACCAACAAAAGGATAATGAGTCGCCCATTTATTGAGAATTGTTGTTTTTCGCCGATGCTTCCGTTATAGCTCTCCAAGTAAAACCCCCGAACCGGTTGTCTATATAAATATCGGCATTTGCTGAGGGTTCATTAGCAATATTTGGTAATCCTGGGCTTTTAAAATACCAGCTCAAAGCCCCTAAATTAGAAAATTATTAAAAGTGAATAATTAAAACGTACAATATTTATGTTAGAGTATTAGCTGTCTAATTTATTAAGCTTAAAGGGCAATAGGATTGGAAAAGGATGTGCGAGCGGTACCTTAACCAGCCTCTAGATATATGAGATAGGCCAGTTTTATCACGATGTACGGTTTAAGACGTTAATTTTGATCTCGTCAAGCAGCATATCCATAATCCGGTGGATTTCTAGCATATTGCCGCTTTCGGCCAGCATCTGCTCTGCTTTCTGTATATAGCTACCCTCCACAATTTCGTCGCCGCAATTCTCAATCAGGCGTTGAATACTTTCCTGCGACGATTCAAGATGAAACTGCAGCCCGATCACCCTTCCATCGTTTCCTTCGAACGCCTGGTTCGGACAGCCTTCGCTCTCTGCCATCCGCCTGCATCCGGGAGGAATGGAAAAGGTATCGCCATGCCAGTGGAATGCAGTAAAGGTTTTCGGCAGGGCGGAAAAGATACGGGATTCTTCCGACTCTGGCGTCAATGAGACCGGAAGCCATCCTATTTCCTTGTACTTGTTCTTTGTCACTTTGCCCCCAAGTACATCGGCAATAAGCTGTGCCCCCAGACAAATGCCAGTGACAATCTTGTTCATGGCAATCGCCTTTCCTATGAATTTCTTTTCATCGGAAAGCCAGGGGTACCGATCCTCTTCATAAATGTTCATGGGACCTCCCACAACGATCAGCCAGTCAAAATCATTCACGCTGGGAAGATTTTCTCCCTTGAAAAGCCGAGTGAGGGAAAGGGTAAAACTATTTCTCTTTGCCCATACTCCGATATTCGCCAGATCCTCAAAGGGCACATGCTGCAAATAATGTATTCTCACCTTCGCTCTCCTTCTTTGTAAGTATCAAATGGAATAGCCCTTAGTTAGGACTCATCTTGTGGCTTTAATTATATACCAATAAATCAAGAAAATGTTCGATTGTTTATTTATCGGCCGTAACTATTTAGTAAAAATACCGTTTTCCTATTTCAGGTATAGATTTAACTTTCGTAGGTGATAAAGATGAATCCGATCGATAGCAGCAATGATAACTTAAAAAGCGAGGAACTCGAGGGCCTTGTCGATTTTGTGATGGATAAAAGCGGGGCCGCATATACTATACAGTATACGCTTAGTTATATTGTCACCCTCTACTCAAAGGACAAAAGAACTATAATCATTAAGCGTTTTGAAACCCAAGAAAAGGCGAAGCGGTGGGCAAAGGAGAATATGCGGCAAGTAATAAAGTAAAAGAGCTTGTCTGCAACCCCTGCTTTTACTTAAAAAACTGCTAGTTTTCTGGTATGCTAGATATTTAGCATATTAGAAGAAAGGGCGATATAGCGTGACCACTTATAAGATTCACCCGATTGTTGTAGGAAGTAAAGTCATAGATAAAGGCATTATGACCTACCAGCATGGTTATGGAACCGAGTACCATATCCCAGTTTACGTGTGGTATCTCGAAGGGGGAGATAAAAAGATCCTCATAGATACAGCTTTAATGGGGGTTTTACCGGCTAAAGAAAGGGAAGAGCGGATTGGCGGCAAAATCTTCACCTTTGAAGAAGGATTAGCCAAATGGGGGCTAAAACCCGAGGATATCGATATAGTAATCCATACCCACCTACATAACGACCACTGTGAAAATGATATCAAGTGTAAGAACGCCAAGTTTTACGTCCACAAGCTTGAGCTGGAAACGATCCATAACGCACACCCGCTTGATTTTCGGTACGAGCTAGATTTCATCGAAGAGGTTGAAAATGAGGGCAGGATAGTCGTTATCGACCAAGACGAGTATGAGGTCGTTGATGGGATAAAGGTAATCCACACGCCTTCACATACCGCAGGGTCCCTAACAGTACTTGTTAACACCGAAAAAGGCCTTGCAGCAATCACCGGATTTTGCGTCGTTAAGGAAAACTTTGACCCGCCCGCGGCATTACGAGTACTGGATATGGAGGTAATTGCTCCCGGGGTGCATGTAAACGCCTATGAAGCCTACAACCAGGTACTTCGCGTGAAGAAGCTCGCCGATATAATTATACCGCTGCACGAACCAAGTTTTTCGTCCGTGGACACTATTGGCTAGGATGGGTTAGGACGCTTGCCGCCATGCGTCTTCTTAGCCCCGGTTTTCTTGGGCTTATTTGGCTTATTAGACTTACTGGACTTACTTAGATTGCTTACCGGTATGTCTGCTTTAGCAGTCTTAGCCTCAGTGTTAGTTTTAACCTTCGCAGCTACTTTAGTCGCATGTTTTTTATTTGCTTTGTTAAAATTGCTTTTATTTGACTTGCCCTTATTTTCTTTGTTCGGTGAGGTTGATTTAGAAGGTCTAGTCTTCTTGTCGCTTTTTGCTTTTGTTATCTTGTCTTGAGCTGTGGTAATCTCCACTATGTTGGGAGTAGCAGACCTGGCAATTTCCCGTGTGTACTGCATACCCAGGGCGTCTGTCAATGCATCCGCCAAAGACTCAAATTTAAATTCATATCCCGCTTCGATAAGCTTGCAAGGTAGGACACGCTGTCCCTTAAGCACCATATCAGCTGCCTCGCCCAGTCCCATCTTAAGAAGCGCGCTGGGGATGGGGAGCCAAGACGGTCGGTGGAGCACCTGCCCGAGAGTCTTTGTAAACTCCTTCATGGTAACCGGCTTGGGGGACGTTGCATTTACAGGACTATTAATGGATTGGTTGCCCGCGACGTATTTTATAATCCCGATAAGATCGTCCCTGTGGATCCAAGAAAACCACTGCTTACCGCTGCCGATACTTCCTCCGGCAAAAAGCTTAAAAGGGATTACCATACGTTTAAGTGCACCACCGTTGCCAAGCACGACACCAATTCGGATGGGAACAACCCTTAAGCGAAATCTTTTAGCTTTTAGGGCTTCTTCTTCCCAAGCCCTACAAACACCAGCTAGAAAGCCGTCTCCAGCTTCCTCGCCCTCGCAGAGAGCCCCATCGTCTCGCGGGCCGTAATAGCCAGCGGCCGAGGCATTGATTAACGTGGTGGGTTTTTTATCTAAACGTTTTATTACATCGATTAATTTTCTTGTGGTATTGATTCGGCTATCAAAGATTTGCTTCTTTCTCTCTTTGGTCCAGCGGCCCTTACCGATAGACTCGCCGGCCAGGTTGATTACTATGTCGATGTCTTCGAGGGTACCCTCAGGGATATCCATTTCGGATGTCCAGCCAATGATATTGTATCCTGGCCCCAATGCTTTTTCTGCCGAATCGATATTTCTTGCTAATACCGTAATCTTCCAGCCATCCTGCTTCAAACTATGGCATAACGGCACACCTATAAATCCAGTTGCTCCAACTATTGCTGCTTTCATGTGCTTCTATCCTCTCTACAAAATCACTAAGGGAAATTTCCATTTGTCGTTGATATATTCCCGCAAATCTATTCGGGTTTTTTTAAAAGGGCATCTCTTAATGTACCTGCCTTGGACGACGGTATCCTTTCCATTGTTACAATCCGCCCGCACTCAAGATACAGCACAATTGTTTTTTCCAATCGGATTATATCGATTGGCGATTTCTTTAACAATACCTTACTTATCTTAGTAAGAGGTATTTCAATATTTCGTCCTTTTGCCGAGACCAGTGCGTCCTTATCCGACACTTTTATGACCATACCATTTCTTGTTTTTACCTCGAATCTGATAATCCCGTCTCCTTTTTCTACCAGCTCAGATAGGTTGTTAGGGCTCGATTAAAATTATAGCATACCCTTAGGGGGAGCTATAATTTAAAAAGGGGAGTAATACAAGCTTAGAAGAAAAGCTAGGGATATAGCTTAAAGCTATATCCCTAGCTCGGTTATTAAGCCGCCGGGCGCTCTTTGGCTTCAGGACCCTCTGACGGCGCCGGAGTTACGCGGGACTGTAACTGCTGGCTGGTTAAGAAGGTATTATGCTCGATATCCATAACGACCAGGATGAGATCCCCCAAAGCGTACACAATTATTCCACCTACTATCGCCTCAATTACGGTAATAACACCAGCGGCGCCACCCACTACAATACCACCTATTATACCGGCGATTGCTACTATCACTGCCAAGACCTTTAATACCCACGATAATACGAAAAGCACCGGGTATCCTCTTTCTTCTCTAGCCATACGCATAACTTTCACCTCGAATCGTTTTTACATTTCACGTTTCATCTTCCCGCTTTTTGTGATATGAAACAGTTGGAAATCACATATTTTGCAATCCGTGTGATATAGTGAATTTGGACAAAATGGGCGTGAACCTGGAGAGGAGTAGCTAGCTACTTAGAAAAATTGTTAACCACTTATATTCTTTTTGGGGTATCATTTGTAATCATACTGGTTGCCTGTGAGCTGTTCAGCAATGGCGTTGAGTGGTTTGGCTTTAGGCTAGGCCTTGGTGAGGGCGCCGTAGGCAGCATCCTTGCCGCGATCGGGACTGCGCTACCTGAGACAATCATACCTATATTTGCAATATTATTCGGCGCCGGAGGGGCGGGCGAAAATATTGGTATTGGTGCGATTATTGGGTCGTCTTTTATGCTTGCAACTCTTACGATGTTCGTTGTCGGAGTGGGAATATCTGTCTTCTCATTGACCCGCGGCCGCACGCTCGATGTTGATGCGCATATCAAGTCGACGTCACGTGACCTTCGCTATTTCCTTTTAAGCTATAGTATTGCGCTTCTTGCTGCAACTCTATCGCTTCGTCCTCTAAAAATAGCTTTGGCAATCGTGCTCCTGGGTATCTACGCCCAATATTTCCGGAGCACGATTGCAGACGGTGGAGAAGCAGGCTCTGAGCTAAAACCACTTCATTTTCATCGGAAAGGGTTACCTCCCCGCCGGCGTTTCATCGCCCTGCAAATAGTCATCTCGCTTGCCTTTATTCTTTACGGATCACATCTTTTTATCGATCAAGTTGTTAGAATATCCGACCACTTCGCAATGTCGGCACTTGTACTGTCACTCTTGATAACGCCGATTGCAACTGAGCTGCCGGAAAAATTCAATAGTATCTTGTGGGTGCGGAATAACAAGGACGTTCTAGCGATAGGAAACGTAACCGGCGCGATGGTGTTTCAAAGCTGTATTCTTCCGGCGTTTGGGATTTTCTTTACGCCCTGGCACCTTACAGAACCGGCCATTGTTGCGGCCTTGCTGGGCCTTGTCTCAAGTATTTTAATTCTCGCGATTTTGACGCTTCGAAAGAGACTTCACGCTGTAAACCTTATTCTAGGCGGCGCATTCTACATCGGCTTTATCCTGTACGTATTCATGCTGGGTAGGCTAGGCGCGGGGTTTGCAACAAAAGCCCTCGTCGGAATATTTAAATCGTAAAGCCAATTGTTTTGAGAATAATATGCACGTTTTCGGGGTGTAAGTAACCCAAGTAGATAACCAGGGCTATTATCCCTGGGGTAACCACCAGGTTCTCGACCAACCCGTTTGTTTGTATTCGCAAGAACTCAAACGGTGGGAACCCTATGTGAAACGGCAGTGGGAAAAGAAGGGGGACTCCCTCCTTTGTAAACATATCTGCTACAAGGTGGGATACAAAAGCGATAATAAAGCTAAGAAAGACAATCGATGTGTTAATATTATCTCCTGGTGGCAGCATGTCAAGAAGAGCCCTTGCACCGAGTCCAAATAAAAATAACCCAAGGAGGGAGTGAGTGATATGTCGGTGCCCACCGATAAAGACCGGATGAATAACGCGAGACAGTATACTGCCGGTCGGAATATCCTTCCATAATTTAGTGCCCGGCTTATCGATGTCTGGGGTAACCCCGCCAATTACAGCGACTAGGAATGATATAATAGAATAGCGGTTTCTAAAGTCATGTTGTTTATAGGGTAAAGTATCGCTGCTGAAGCAACAGCGCAGGTGGCTGCAATTTCGTGGGTACGCCCAAGCATACGTTGTCCTTGTTAATTATTGCTACACTAAGGGACGGGACAGGCATTCATTTAAATTATATTTTAGCGTTCGTATAGCGATTTTGGCAATGCCCTACATAAAGATTGCCAAGTCAATTTAGTAGTAATAGGATAAGTAAAATAATTCAATATTTACCGAACGGCAAAGAGGTTCCGATGATAACAGTTAAAAAGGGATATGCTATTAGCCTAGTATCGGTAGCACTTATATTATTTCTTGCGCTCACTTACTATGTCGTTAAAAATCCCATCAATAGCTTTGATACAGGTGTGACTTTATTTATGCAGTCGCATAGCTGGGATGGATTCTTACGCGTAACCAACGCGGTTATTGCATCGTGGAGTTTCCGGATCGTATATCTGTTGCTCGCCATCGCTTTTATACTTGCAAGGCGCTACCCACTTGTTGTTTTTGTTCTGATTGCGGGCGCCTCCGAGATAGTCACGACAATTATTAAGGTTTTGATAGCAAGACCAAGGCCAACCGCGGGAACCATCGTTATCTATGACCCAAGAAAGGGTTTTAGCTTTGTATCAGGCCACACGCTGGAATATACGCTTCTCTTTGGTTTTTTAGGGATTCTTGCGCTACATAGTGCGCAGAACCATCCTCGTAGGTATGTATGGGCAGGACTTGCTTTTCTTATGCCGCTAGTTGTTGGGCTAGGCAGGATCTATTCCGGAGCGCATTGGCTGACTGATGTAATTGGAAGCTACCTTTTAGGAACAGCAATACTTATATTAACGGTATGTCTTTTCAGGAAAGCTTTTGAGCCAAAAAGCAGATTTAAATGAGGCAACACTTAAGAAGCGGCTGGAGGTTGCTTATGAGAGCTGATAGGGAACGCTCGTTATAATCACATTTGGCCAGAACATTAAGCGCGTTTTTAGGATAAAAGCCGTCTGGTTATGAAGTAGCTGCTGCCACCATTTCTTACACACAAATTCCGGGACGACGATTGTTATAAAGTCATCTGGGTGTTCATTATGTATTTGCTTAACCCTTGCGATAATGGGACCGATGACATCCCGATAGGGTGATTTTATAACCTCAAGCGGCGAACTGAAGCCGTACTTATCCCACTTTTGAAGAATATCGGTTGGCTCCTCACTTCGCGTGTTAACGTATATCACATTAACATCCCCATTGTTGGAAATCATCTTCGCATAGCGAAGTGCCTGCAATGTACCGCGGTGTACACCGCCTATGCACATGAGAACCCAGTTGTGCGCCGGCTTTGGCGGGCGCAGATTGACTAGCGAAAGCTGATCTGCAATACTTTTGTAATGCCTTTTTATGGTTAAAAAGATCGTAATCAGAATGGGCGTTACAAGTATAACAATCCAAGCACCATGCACAAACTTCGTTATCGCAATTACCATGAGCACAGTAAATGTTGTTAACGCACCTGTGCCGTTAATAATGGCCTTCTTAACCCATCCTTTGCCATGCTCTTTATACCAGTGCTTCACCATGCCTGATTGTGAAAGAGTAAAGCTTATAAAAACGCCGATCGCATAAAGTGGGATCAACCTAGTGGTATCTCCGTTAAATAGCACAATAAGAAGAATAGAGAAAAACGCAAGCAAGATAATCCCATTTGAAAATGCAAGCCTATTGCCCCGGTTCATGAGTTGGCGCGGCATAAAACCATCTCTTGCCATAAGTGACGATACACGAGGAAAATCAGCAAAGCTGGTATTGGCTGCGACTACAAGAATTAGGGCTGTTGTTGCCTGTACGTAAAAATAAACAGCGCCCGTACCAAAGATTCCACGTGCCAACTGAGACAACACAGTCTCAGCAGGGTTTGGCACGATGTGATAAAAACGGGCAAGTTCGGTTATCCCGAAGAATGTTGAGCCCATTACAATCGACATCAGTGTAAGAGTAATCTTAGCGTTTTTATATTCCGGCTTCCTAAATGCCGGAACTCCATTACTTATAGCCTCAGTCCCAGTAAGTGCGACACAACCGGATGAAAACGCCCTTAAAATTAGAAATGCGCTAAGTGGCTCAAGCGCAGTATGAGTAATTTTTCCGCTACCAACAAAGGCATAGCCTGTAAAATGCCGGAAGAAGCCAAATCCGATCATCAGGGCCATACCCAATATAAATGAATAAGTTGGCACAGCAAATATCTTCCCGGAATCCCGGATGCCCCTTAGATTGGCAAGCATGATAAGTAAGATAAAGACTGCACCAAGTATAATTCTATACTCATATAAAGATGGAATAGCAGAGGTAATTGCGGCAACACCTGAAGCAATACTGACCGATACTGTTAAAACGTAATCTACAAGCAAGGATGAACCGGCAACCAATCCCAGTTTACTACCAAAGTTGTCAGAAGCAACTATATACGCCCCGCCGCCGGTTGGATACGCGGCTATTACCTGGCGATACGATACAGTCAATATGCCCAGAAGGGTAACAATTGCAAGCGCGATCGGCAACGAGAGGTTAAGGGCGCCTGCGCCTGCCAGAACCAGGACAATGAGAATTTCCTCGGTTGCATATGCTACCGACGACATGACATCAGACGAGAATACAGCCAGGGCAAGTGTTTTTGTTAATCTTTCTTCGTGAGCCCGCTCGTTAGCAATCGGCTGGCCAAGCAGCGTTCTTTTTAATGTCTGTGTTACCATATATTACCTTATTTGCGCTTTTTCCCCGCGATATATAGTAGCTATACAGCGATAACTTAACCTTCGCAATGATTTAAATAATATACTCCTAAATTACAGGGTTGAGAATATGCTCTGAACAGGGATATTGTAAATTAAATCTAAATTTAACAAAGCTCATGCTAGCATTTGTTTTGTACCTGATAATTTTATTTTCGGGTATTTAGACAGGCATTTAGCGATGTCAAACCTCTAGAACGCTTCCATGCCTAATTCAACCATCGTTATTCTCTTATATTATTACCGCTTTGCAGGTTTTGCTAGTATTTGTGCCTGGGATAACGGACAGGAAGCTACCCTCTATTCTTAAAGCAAGCCTTTTCGAAAAAACAACCAAACACACGAACTTCATACCCTTGGGTGGCAAAGAAGCTTTAACCAACGCTTATGGGTGACGGAAATACATCCTATATTCAACCTTTTAGGTGACAGGATAACGCTTGCTTCTTATATAGAATAGAATGCGTTAATACTACTTTAGACTACATGATATATAAATGTTGCTAGCGGTATTATATCTATCGTCGCTAATATTAAAGCTTAATATTACTATTAACATTGTACTTCTTTTTGCTAACTTCACAATCATTAGCAAGATAACAAAACGGTATATGAGATGAAGGGGGGTGTTATATAATGAATAGAAAGTCGATTATTGTAATCTTAGTTATTGCAATTATGGTTTTACAGGTAACTCCATCATTAGCAGCAACAACGAGGACAGTAACCAAAACTGGAACTTACTATAGTTTGGTCGGTATAGCTGTGGCTAAGCAGATCAAGTCCCAATTTTTCTGTAAATTACGTTCCTCAAGATCAACCCCTAGACTGAAACCAGAGTCGACTCTGGTTTCGCAGCTTGCACTGATACTTTCTCCCTTACCGACATATCGAGGTATT
>JAJYQA010000043.1 GCA_021794835.1 Actinomycetes bacterium
CTTTTCTTGAGCCATCGTTATTCCTCCTATAATAGTAGTGTCGTAACTTCTATTCTTGAGGAACGGTGGCTCATTTTCAACCCATCTTTAAATGAACCTTTTTACAGAATTATATGGGCGCGATCGTGTCATGTTCAGTCTCGGAAGGATAAGACCACCTCTAGACAGTGAGAAGAAACAATTCCTTATAAATGTTATGATGACTGCTTTAGCGGTATTTCTGCTTTGTTTTAGGTTTGTTTTAATTCCATGTTGGTATTCAAGCGCCGGAATGAGTACAGTTCAAAGAACTTATGCCGTTGGATACCCTTTATTTGATTGGATTATCTTAGTTTCTTTATTGCTAGCGTCAAGTAGACTACGAGAAAACAAAATCGAGGGGTGGCTTGCACTCCTAATATCTGCATTCGTTTTTACTTTTCTTGGAGTATTTGCTTTCTACCTATTACACTATCAAAGAAATCCTTTTACAACATGGGCAATGATGGGAGCGGCTATTCTTATATCAATGTCGGCCATCGATGAAGTAACGGGAATCTTTATAGGAACAATTGATCGAGTAAAGACCAAGGTTAAGGACACGCTTGACTATCAGATATTACATCAGAGCTCATGGCGTACTCTTTTAGTGCCACTTTTTGCCACCATAATTATTCCAGTTGTATGGCTATCTTATGCCAGCAATGGACATAAAAGCGAATTGCCAGTTCTCAGTGCAGTATCAACCATAATATTGATGCTTTTGCTTTACAGAAATCAGCTGTTGATCTCTGACAACGCTGTTTTGTTTACAAAAGCACTCCGCGACAGCTTAACCGGCTTAAATAACCACCGGTATTTTCAGGAAGCCTTAAATAAAACAATTAAACATGCAGAGAAAACGAACAGGCAGATTTCTCTTATAATGCTCGACATAGATAACTTCTCTCAACTAAATAACACATACGGCCATGTCTTTGGCGACAAGATTTTAACTATAATAGGAAGCACAATTCTTTCTAATCTCAGGGAAAATGATGAGGCATGTCGACTCGGTGGTGACGAGTTTGGCATCATTCTTCCCCAGACCAGTAAATTTGGGGCCAGGACCCTAGCCAGTAGAATTAAAAATAGTGTTGAGGAAGTCCTTACTAGGTCTTTTCCTGACAAATCCATTACAGTAACTCTGGGAATCAGTACTTTTCCCACTCTTGCGCAAGATAAAGATGAACTCCTGCATACAACAGACGGTGCGCTCTACTGGGCCAAGTTACACGGCAAAAATAGTATCCTTCTCTATAATCCTAAGGTTGTTAAGACCCTAAGTGCCGATGAGCGGGCAAAGAGAGCCGAAGAGGTCGCTTTGGTTGATTTGGTTCGAAGCCTAGCTAAGGCAGTTGATGCAAGAGACCCATATACAAGGCTTCACTCAAAACGGGTAAGCGATCTGTCAAAAAAACTTGCCAAGTTTATGGGCCTGGACGATGAGACTGTAAACCGTATAGAGGTCGCCGGCATTTTGCATGACGTGGGAAAAATCGGCATCCCGGATAACATACTGAACAAACCTGGTCGTCTAACGAATGAAGAGATGATCACTATCAAAAACCATCCAGTGCTTAGCGCCCAGATGATTAGATCAACCAGCCTTAAGGAGCTGGTTCCAGCCGTTAGGGCGCATCATGAGAGATGGGATGGGAGTGGCTATCCAATAGGTCTTAAAGGCGAAAAGATACCACTTGAAGCACGGATTCTTGCACTTGCCGATTCGTTTGATGCAATGACTTCGGATAGGCCCTACAGAAAGGGTCTTTCATTAGAAGATGCCCTGAAAGAGGTCAAGAGCTGTGCGGGAACGCAGTTTGACCCACAGCTTGTCGAATACTTCCTGTCGATGTTTATTAACTACTACGGTTTTGTAGCTACCTCTGAAGAACCCTGCGAAAACCAGGCTGGCCTTGATTACAAACAGGCCGCCGTAAGTTTTTAATTTATACCGCCTCGCTTTATGCGCGTTAATTCCATAGCTTAAATCATCCTGGCATATATTTTAGCAATCTGGGTATAGACTCGGCATAGGTCTATTTTGAGAGAGTTATGCTTTTCAGGAGGTGGTATTTTAAATGCAGCAGATGAATGAAGGCCACGTGTTGACCTGTACGGTTACAGAGTGCACTTTCAATCAGCAGGAAGTCTGCCATGCGCCCAACATCAATGTCGGGGAGTTACACGCCAGCTGTGATACTTTCACGACAGGAAATGCTTCACCGACACCGCAGGGCATGCCGGATATCGCGGTATGCAACGTCGCTGATTGCAAGTTTAACCAGAACAATGACTGTATGGCTCCAGGAATTACCGTTGCGCACCACGGCGGTCACGCAGATTGCCTCACGTACCGAAATATCGGCTAACAAGTGGCAACCACAAGTTTAAAGAGGGCGGTATTTAATTTTGCCCTTGGGATAAGAAATAAAGTTGGGTATAATCGATACACGAGGTGATTTAATTGCCCGTTACGATTAACCCCGAGAAAGACGCCCTTGTCATCATTGACCCACAGGTTTGTTTTATGCCGGGCGGGGTACTTGCCGTACCGCAAGGCAATGAGATATTTAGTGTAATCAATCCCCTGACGCATAGATTTAGGGTCGTGGCTGCCTCTGCTGATTGGCATCCGCCAAATCACGTATCGTTTAAGGAGAGAGGAGGCCCGTGGCTACCGCACTGCGTCCAGATGAGAGAAGATGCTAATTTTACTCCTGAGCTCGATCAATCCAACTTAAGTATGGTTGTGCGTAAAGGTTATAATCCTGAAAAAGAGCAATATACCGCTTTTGACGAGGTTAGTAGATTTGGCGATATGCTTAAGGCCAGGGGAATAAGCAGGATTTTTGTGGGTGGTGTTGCAACCGATTACTGTGTCCATGACTCGGTTATCGGCGCGCTTAAAGAGGGTCTAGATGTATACGTACTGCTTGATGCAATAAAAGGAATCAATGTGCACCCTGGGGATATAGAGCATGCTCTTGAGGATATGAGAGAGCATGGTGCCAAACTTATTACGTCAAAGGATATTGTTGAAAAGTAATGGTCGTGGTATTAATTAAACTATAAGATTACTTGCGCATGTACAGAACATGCGCTTTTTCTTGATGGTATGATTATGAGAATTGACATCTTAACTATTTTCCCGTCAATATTCGATGGTTTCCTTGCTGAGAGTATGATAAAAATAGGCCGTGGGAAGGGTATTGTAGATATCCAGGTACATGATCTGCGCTCGTGGACCACAGATAAGCACCGGCAGGTAGATGACATCCCATATGGCGGCGGCTTCGGTATGGTTATGAAACCCGAGCCATTTTACCGCGCGGTTCTTGACATCGGAGGATCCGATAACTTAGAAGCTATAAGAAGCAAATCAAGGATTATTGTTTTTACACCGCGTGGTAAAATCTTAAAACAGGATTTGGTAGAAGAATTTTCACACCAGGAGCACATAATTATGCTCTGTGGGAGGTACGAGGGCATCGACGAGCGGGTTCATCGGTATATAGCAACGGACGAGATCTCATTAGGCGATTTTGTGCTCTCGGGAGGCGAAATACCGGCTATGGCTTTAACCGAGGCGACTGTACGCCTCCTGCCTGGCGTTCTCGGCGCGGAAGAATCGCTAATCGAGGAAAGCTTTGCCGAAGGTCTGCTTGAATACCCGCAATATACCCGACCACCGGAGTTTATGGGTTGGAGGGTCCCGGAGGTTTTATTATCCGGGCATCACGGTGAAATCGCCAAATGGCGAAGAAAAGAGCGGCTTAAAGCCACCTTTTTAAGAAGGCCAGATTTAATAGCAAAAACCAGCTTAAGTGATCAAGATCTTAAATTACTGGAAGAAATAAGGAAAGAGCACTAGCATACTAATCAACCACAAGCTGTGGTTGATTAGTATGCTCGGTTCCGCTATAATCTGAATGTTATGCCGAAAAGGAGGATACAATGGATCGCATAGAGAGTATTGAAAGGGCACAGCTTAGGGATGATATTCCTGCTTTCGGTCCTGGGGATACCGTTAAGGTTCACTACAAAGTTGTTGAGGCCGGTCGCGAAAGAACCCAAATATTCCAGGGCACCGTTATTAAAAAGCAAAACGGTGGCGTAAGGGAGACATTTGCCGTTAGGAAGATATCCTTTGGCGTAGGCGTCGAGAGAACTTTTCCGCTCCATTCGCCAAAGATTGCTAAAGTTGAGATCATCTCAAGGGGTAAGGTAAGGCGCTCCAAGCTTTACTACCTGAGAGAAAAAGTTGGCAAAAAAGCGCGCATCAAAGAAAAGAGATACTAATTAGTATTAAGTAACGTGACACAAAATATTACTACTTATAGAAAAGAGCGATATGATGTCCGATAAAGATAGGACTAATATTGAACCAAGGCTTGACTTAACGGACCAAGAAGGCAAAACGCTAAGAAAGCCAAAAGATAAGGAATCCTTCATTGATTTTTTGAAGGAACTGCCGGTTTTAATAGTAATCGCTTTTATTATAGCGCTTATCCTGCGAACTTTTGTCTTTCAGACAACCCTTATAAACCAGGAGTCGATGGAGCCAGCCCTTTATCCCAATGATAGGACAATTGTCACGAAATTTGCCTACTGGTTCTCTGACCCCAAGCCAGGTGACGTGATTATACTTGTTCCGCCCCAGATCAACGACGGACGCGATTTCGTTAAAAGGGTTGTGGCTATTGGGGGGAACCTGGTCCAGATCAAAAACGGGAAGCTCTATGTCAACGGTAGACCTTCTAAGGGCGATTATAAGACGATGCCCGGTGACCACAGCAGCTTTGGTCCGTACAGAATCCCTAAGAATGATGTCTTTGTTTTGGGTGATAATAGACCCGTCTCGCAGGATAGCCGCTGGTTCGGTCCGGTCCCCAAGAAAAATATCGTTGGCAAGGTCGTGCTAACATTCTGGCCGATTGACCATCTAAAACTATTTATTTAACCAATAGCTTAAATGGATACAGCGCGCAAAACTATTTTAGAAATCAAAAAACTGCTCGATATGATAAACGTAGAAGACCGTATCGAGCTTTTTGTTCAACTTGAGAATGACCCCCGTGCCGGCGTTAAAAAGCTTGCCAAGACGTACCGCCGAGAGATAGAAAGAGTTGAGAACAAAAAGCGGGCCCAAGAAGAGCTCATGCAGTACGAGCGAAGTCTTTATGCGCAGGGTTTTAACTTGGTTGCCGGTGTTGATGAGGCAGGAAGAGGGGCTCTTGCGGGACCGCTTGTCGCCGCCGCTGTTATATTGCCAAAAGATGCCAACCTTTTTGGTCTTCGAGATAGCAAGCAGCTTACGCCTGGGCAACGCGAGACCTTCTATATGAAAATAACGGCAGTGGCAGTTGCCTGGAAAACCATTCGTGTTGAGCATCATGAGATAGACAAAAACGGTATCCAATGGGCCAATCTAAAGGCTCTTGAGCTTGCTGCAGGCGGGCTTGAGCCGGCCGCCGAGTATGTCCTGTCTGATGCCTTTAGTTTAAGAAGTCTGGATATCCCGCACCTTGCGATTACAAAAGGCGATTGCATATCGCTCTCCATTGCCGCTGCTTCAGTTATCGCCAAGGTTACGAGGGACCGTATTATGTTGGGTTATCATAGCGATTATCCATATTATGGTTTTGATCGGCACAAAGGATATGGTACGCCGCAGCATATAGAGGCACTTGGTAAATACGGGCCTTCGCCAATTCACCGAAGGTACTTCGCTCCAGTATCGCAATATGAATAATTGATCTTTTAGTTTGAGAAGCCAGTTTTTAAAGCACTCTCTATGGGGAGAAATAAAGGTAAGCCAGTAACCGGTATCGTTTTAATAGTAATGGCGTCACGTAATTGTTATAATTTATTATACAAATAAACTAACGTTGCTGAGCAAAATATGACGGAGAATACAAAAAGCAAAGAGAACCATACCCGGAGTAGCAAAATTATATACAAGGGTATTGAATTTGCACATCCCAGCGAAGAGCAATGCGCCAAAATACTTGATTTTTATGGCATCCAATGGAAATACGAGCCGAAAACTTTCCCAATAGAATGGGACAAGGACGGCAATGTAACCCAAAGTTTTCGTCCCGATTTTTATCTCCCGGGCCAGGATTTATACATTGAGCTGACAACCATGAGCCAGAAGCTTGTAACGAAGAAAAACCGCAAGGTAAGAAAGCTAAAAGAGATTTATCCCGATATAAATATCAAGATTTTTTACCAAAAGGATTTCAAAAATCTACTGTTAAAATACGGGCTGCCACGATCTTAATACGCGCAGATTTAGCGGTTTTATCCACGATGCGGGGGCAATATGCTTTACGAGGACATTGAAAAGGTTTTAATCTCCGAAGATGAGATTGGACAGAAGGTTCGTGAGCTGGGACGGGCTATCTCTGAGGACTATGCCGGCGAAAATCTGGTGTTGGTTAGCGTGCTCAGAGGTGCGGTATTGTTTATCGCTGATCTCATACGGGTGATTTCCATTCCCTTAACCATTGATTTTATGGCAATTTCAAGCTATGGCCCCTCGACCGAGACTTCCGGTGTTGTTAAGGTAATAAAGGACCTTGAAGAAAATATCGTAGGTAAACATGTCCTTATAGTAGAGGACATTATCGATACCGGCCTTACCCTTAACTATCTGATTAAAAATCTCAAATCGCGTGAGCCTGCAAGCCTTGATGTATGTGTTTTGCTTGATAAGTCCGCAAGAAGAATCGTCTACAACCTGCCGATAAAATACAAGGGCTTTGATATACCTGATGTTTTTGTGGTCGGCTATGGGCTTGACTACCAGCAAAAATACCGCAACTTACCATTTGTCGGAATTTTAAAGAGATTCGTCTACGAGATGGGATAAGAGAAATTTTGCTTTACTTTGCTACAGTTACCAGTGCCAAAGCTAAGACTCCACAAGATTTCCCAAATTCCTGCTGGCATGGCAGTCTAACTACAAAAGGCCGGGATGTTTTCAGCATCCCGGCCAATCAGCAATTTGGCGGTTTATATTTTTAGAACGCCTTTCTAACATATTCCCAAAGTTCTTTATTTATCCCTAATTGCATCGCCGAATCAGGATTTTCTTTATAAAATTGTTCAACTGCTTGGGTAATTCCAGGATCACCACCGGTAAACATGCTGACTAATTCCTGCCAACGTTTAGCCAATTTTAACACCTCGGGGTCCTCGGGCGGTGTACCTTTTTCCAACTCCGCACGTACCTTAGCAATTAACGCAGGCCATTCATTTTCAACTTCCTTTATCTTTTCTTGGCCAAATAGCTCAGCTTGTTTATTAAGTTTTTCCAATTGCTCTTTCGTGAAATAAGCATTGACATCCATGTTTATCACCTCAATTAATTTGATAAATCGCTCTGCATTCACATCTTGGTAGGCCTGGAGCATGTTATATATTCCTTCCAACCGGCTGCATATATCCTCTTGTAGCTGAATGTGCTCCTTTAGGCTTTCCAAATGCATTTTGATGACTTCAACTGGGTTAAAGTTTGGGTTCCCTATTAGTTCTTTAATCTTTTCTAAAGTAAAGCCTAACTGCTTTAGCGACGTAACCTGCTGCAACTTTACTATATCTGTTTTGTTGTACAGTCTATGGCCCGTATCCGAACGTTGTGATGGAGAGAGCAAGCCTATTTGGTCGTAGTGGTGGAGCGTCCGAACAGTAATTCCGGTTTGTTTGGCCAATTCTCCTACTTTCCAAAAATTTTTGTTAATAATCATCCCCTCATTTCGTACGAAATAGTTTTACCGGCAACTGTATTCTATATCCTAACGTAACGTTAGGATCAAGTGTTTTTTAGCTTTTTTATTTATTTTTTTGGTTTTTTTATTTAAAAGAAAAACCAAGGTCAGGTTATTCTAAATTAAAGCACCTGGCATCCGGAGTTTTAACATCAAAACCCCCGACTAAACCAAGCCCCCGCTTATTAAGGGGAGGACTTATCCTTTCATCCTAAACAATTCCACCGATTAACTGATTTTACTCATCGTCCAAAAATTTTCTAAGAATTGCGAAATTTAAAGCCTTATGCTATGATTATGTGCGAACTTAGTACAGAAATTTTAGTTGAGTGGGTTTTCGCCCACTCTTTTAATTATGAGGGTGCTGCTTTGATAGATCACGACCCCAGGATCGAAAAGGTTGAGCAGCTCATCGAGCCTATTATTGAAAAAGAAGGTCTTGAGCTGGTTGATATTGAGCTAAAGCGAGAAGCGGTAGGCCTAGTCCTTCGAATATATTTGGATATAAGGGAGGGGGGCGTCAGCTTAGATCAATTAGCGGACGCCAGCCAATTGATCAGCAGGGTTCTAGATAAGGCAGATATTGTAACGCAGAAGTATGCCTTAGAGGTGTCGTCTCCCGGCATAGAGCGGCCATTGACAAGGCCGGAGCATTTTAAAAGGTTTGTCGGAGCAAAGGTTTCGGTAAAAGTTAAAAAGCCGATAGAGAAGCGTAAGCAATTTAAGGGGAAGCTTATTGAGGCCGGAGACAAGGGTTTTACTGTCGATATCGATGGGGAGCGCTTTGAAATAGCTTACGATAACGTGTCAAAAGCACGCCTTCAAGTCGATATTGAGTTTTAAGCTGGTGAAAGGGGCTATATAAAGTGAACGGAGAATTGATTGAAGCTCTAAAACAACTTGAGCGTGAAAAACAAATAGACCCAAATACAGTGCTTGAGGCGCTCAAGTCTGCTTTGGCCTCCGCTTACAAAAAAAACTACGGCGGCATAAATGAGATAAGGGTGGATATTGACCCGCATACCGGAAAGATTAGGGTATTCTCACAGGAGTGGGTAGAGAGAGAAGGCGAAGAACCCGAGTTAATTGAGGAAGAAATAACCCCGGATAACTTCGGCAGAATCGCTGCGCAGACGGCTAAGCAGGTTATCCTTCAACGGATTCGGGAAGCAGAACGCGAAAAGATGTACCAGGAGTATATCGATCGCGAAGGCGATATTGTAACCGGGATTGTTGAACAGAGCGATCAGCGCTACACGTTGGTAAATTTGGGTAGGGTTGAGGCGCTGCTGCCACCAACCGAGCAGGTCCCAACCGAACGTTACGACCATGGTACTCGTTTGAGAACGTACATAGTTGAAGTAAGGCGTACGACTAAAGAGCCGCAGATAATCGTCTCAAGAACGCATCCAAGCCTTCTGAGGCGTTTGTTTGAGCTTGAGGTACCGGAAATTTACGAGGGCTACGTCGAGATTAAGTCCGTCGCCCGTGAGCCAGGCTATAGGTCGAAAATCGCTGTTTCCTCAAGAGACGCAAGCATCGACCCAGTCGGCGCCTGCGTAGGTCCGAAGGGTTCAAGGGTGCGAATGGTTGTTAGTGAGCTTCGTGGTGAAAAGATAGATGTTGTCGAGTGGAGCGAGGATACCGCGAAATTCGTGGCCAACGCTTTAAGCCCGGCAAAGGTAAAAGAGGTTAAGGTCAACGAGGAAGAGCATACGGCGACGGTTATCGTCCCGGACAGCCAACTCTCCCTTGCAATTGGCAAGGAAGGCCAGAATGCCCGTCTTGCGGCAAAGCTGACCGGCTGGAGGATTGATATAAAAAGTGAGTCACAAGCAAAGGATGAAGCCGAGACGACAAACCTACTTGAGCCATCCGAAGAAGATCTGCCTGTTGCAGACATAGGATCGCTTGAAGAGGGCGATCTGCAGCAGGGAAGTGCCTACATGTCGGATGACGGTATCTGTCAGGCTACAAAATCATCCGGCGAGAGATGCTCTAACAAGGTAAGACCGGGAAGCCGCTACTGCGGGGTCCACAAGAAGCTTGAAGAGAGCGAGGCGTAACTAGTCTTTGCGGAAGACAAAAAAGATTCCCCAGAGAACATGCGTCGGTTGTCGGGAAGCTAAGCCGAAAAAGACTTTAATTAGAATTGTAAGAACGCCCGAGAAAAATATCATTGTCGATCCAACGGGCAAGGCAAATGGGCGTGGGGCATATATCTGCCCCAAAAAAGAATGCTTTGAAGCGGCAGTGAAAAGCAAAAGACTGTCCAGGTCCCTGGAAGTTGAAATCTCTCCAGAGAACCTGAAAATGATAGAGGATGAGCTGGAGGCTATAATAAAAAAAGCGGCAGAAAAAGAATCCTCCGGCGAGTATATATAAAGATATATAAAGGTGGTGATATTATGAGAGTTTATGAGCTGGCAAAACAAATGGGCGTATCCAGCGCCGAACTTATCGAGAGACTAAAAAAAATCGGCATCGAGGTAAAGAGTCATGCCGCTTCTATTGATCCAGCGGTGGTAAAGAAACTTGACGGTGTCCCAAAAGCCAGTTCGTCACCACACGCAGAAGTTAAGATTGAAGCTAAGCCAAAGAATACAGTAACAACGGGAAAAACAGCACCTAAGACAGCCGTCAAAACTGAAAAAACTGAAAGATCTGCTGCAAAGCCCGCGACAAAAATTAACAAACCAAAACCTGCCGTAAAGCCTGCTGGAAAGGCTAAGCCGGTTGCAAAACGCAAGGAGCCAAAAGCGAAGCTGGCTGATAGGCAGGTTGCGTCTCAGCCGGCGGTAGCTCAAGCTGCAGTGGCAATTAAGGATCAACAAAAAACCGTTATTCAAGTGCCACGAGCGGCAACTGTTAAGGAGTTTGCACAGCTTATCGGCAAAGAGCCGAATGAGTTGATTAAGTTGTTGTTAAAACTTGGTGAGCTTGTTACCATCAGCCAATCTCTAAGCCAAGAGGCCATAGAGGTCCTTGCGGATGAGCTTGGATATGATGTAGAGATAATCGATCCCGAGGCAATGGTCGGGAAAGAGGTCGAGGAAGAGGATGTTGGTAATCTCACCCCAAGGCCTCCGGTAGTTACCGTAATGGGACATGTCGACCACGGGAAAACGTCTTTGTTGGATGCGGTTAGAAAGACCGATGTTATCTCAGGTGAGGCCGGTGGCATTACCCAGCACATTGGGGCATACCAGGTCGTTCTCAATAGCCGGAAAATTACTTTTATTGATACTCCGGGGCATGAGGCTTTTACCGCTATGCGTGCACGAGGTGCAAACGTTACCGATATTGTCGTCCTCGTTGTTGCAGCCGACGATGGCGTTATGCCCCAGACGGTTGAGGCCATAAACCACGCAAAAGCGGCCAAAGTCCCAATCGTCGTTGCCGTAAACAAGATTGACAAGCCAGCCGCCGATCCAAATAAGGTGCGCCAGGAGCTTACGGGATATGGTCTTGTGCCCGAGGAGTGGGGAGGCGACACAATTTTTGTCGACGTTTCAGCTAAGAAACAAATCAACTTAGGTGAGCTGCTTGAGATGATCCTTCTGGTTGCGGATGTCCAGGAACTAAAAGCTAACCCGAAGGCGCCGGCCCGCGGAATATGTATCGAGGCTAAGCTTGATCGTGGCAGGGGCCCCGTCGCCACAGTTCTTATAAATAAAGGGACTTTGCATGTTGGTGACTCGGTTATCATCGGTACCGCTTATGGTAAGGTAAGAGCCATGAATGACGACAAAGGCAATCCGGTACGCCAGGCAACTCCTGCACAGCCAGTTGAGGTAGTAGGGCTTTCATCCCTACCGCAAGCCGGTGAAGAGCTTAGATTTGTCGAGGATGAGAAGGTGGCTCGCCGCATAGCTGAGGAGCGGGCTTTGAAGCGTCGCCTGATTGAACAGGAGCAAAGGCGCAGGGTTACCCTTGAGGATATATTTAACCGAATCAAGGGGGGCGAGGTTAAGGAGCTGAACCTGGTAGTCAAAGCCGATACACAGGGCTCGGTTGAGGCCCTTAAAGAATCGCTTTACAAGCTTAACACGAATGAAGTAAAAGTACAGGTTATTCATACAGGCGTTGGCGGCATATCCGAAACCGACGTTATGCTGGCTGCCGCATCCAATGCTATTGTTATTGGATTTAACGTAAGGCCGGATATAAACGCAACCGCGTTTGCCTCTAAAGAAGCAGTTGATATCAGGACTTACAGAGTTATTTATAAAGTTGTTGAGGACATAACCAACGCGCTATCGGGCCTGCTGTCACCGGCAATTGATGAGGTGGGTACTGGGCAGGCTGAGGTCAGGGCAATCTTTAAGGTTCCGAAACTTGGCATTATTGCCGGAAGTTACGTTCTCAATGGAGAAATCGACAAAAACGATCGAGCAAGGTTGACCAGGGAAGGCCAGATAATATACGACGGCATGATTATTTCTTTAAGGAGATTTAAAGACGACGTTAAAAGTGTTCGCGAAGGGTTCGAGTGCGGTATAGGTCTCGAGAACTTCCAGGATATTAAAGTTGGCGATGTTATTGAGACCTACAAGTTGGTTGAAAGAGAGCGCCATTTAGGTGAATAAAAATGGTAGTTGGGCTACTCAGGTTAGAACTATATATTCCTGGGGCTAATTCCCTGAAAGATAAAAGACATATAGTTAAAAGTATAATCGGAAAAGTTGAAAGTAAGTACAACGTATCTATCTCAGAAGTTGATAATCACGACCTCTGGCAGAGGGTAACGATAGGGGTCGCCCACGTATCCGAAACGGGCGAGCAGACAAAAAAAGTGCTTGATCATATTGACCGGTTCGTTGAAAGCTTAGATAAAGCAATTATTAGCGAGAGGGAACTCACCCTCTTCTTACCTGAAAAATAAAAGTAAAGTCCAGGGTCAGCATTATCCAGCAAAACCCTGGATTTTCTGCGTTGCTGGTTAAAAATAAATTATTGATTTTTTAACCGTTGGTCGATACAAAGATAATTACTTGTTATGTATTTATATAATAATATTTTATAATTAGGTGGTTTTATATGGAATCCGCAAGAGCGCAGCGGGTGGGTGAGCTTATAAGAGAAGAGCTCAGCGAGCTTATTCGCAGGGAGGTAAAAGACCCTAGGGTTGGTTTTGTTACGATAACCGGGGTCGATGTCACACCGGACCTGCGGTATGCAACAATATATATAAGTGTTCTTGGCTCTAATAAGGAGAGAGAGGACAGCCTAAAGATCCTTCAAAAAACCGGCGGATTTTTAAGAAAAGAGCTCGCAAAGAGAATAAGATTGAAATATTTCCCTGAACTAAAATTTGAGTTTGACAGGTTAATCGAGTCAGCTTTGCGAATTGAAAAGATAATAAAGAAGCTCCAACAGGAAGAGGAGACACATGAATAGAGCCTTAGAAGAAGCTGCTAAAAAGTTACAGGAAGCTGCTTCAGTAGTCATAACCATACATACGCAGCCTGATGGCGATGCGCTCGGGGGGCTGTTGGCAATGTCCCGTTATCTTAGGAAAGCCGGCAAAAAAACCTGCCCAACTTGGGGTGAAGAGATAAGGATTCCAACCCATTACCGGTGGCTTCCGGGGATTGACGAGATTGTAGACTTTTCTCACTGCAATGGGGCGGACGTGCTTATTACGCTTGATTGCGCAAATGAGCATAGACTTGGGTTAATGGAAGATAGGATGATAAAGTTTAAGACGATAATCAATATCGATCATCATGTCGACAACTCGGGCTTCGGCACCATAAACGTTTTAGACTTTAATGCCGGGGCAACCTGCGAAATCGTCTACAAGCTCCTGAAGCTCATGCAGGCTGATATTGATAGCGACATGGCAACCCAACTCTACACGGGTATAGTTACCGATACGGGTCGCTTCCAGTATCAAAACACGACTTCCGAGACGCTTCGGATTGCCGCCGATCTGGTCGACCTGGGGGCGGTGCCTAACCTCGTCTTTGAGAAAGTGTATGAGAATGTGTCGTTTGCCTCATTGCAGCTTCTTGCCCTAGTGCTCGAGCGTGCCGAGTTCGTTAAAAACACCGGCCTATTTTATTCATATATCCTGGATAGCGACCTAAAAGAAACCGGTGCGTCGATGGCCGACTCTGAGGTATTTATCGATTATTTAAGGGCAGCCAAGGAAGCAAACGTGGTCGCCATATTTAAAGAGACACTTGAGGGAAAACTAAGGATTAGCTTAAGATCAAAGGGAACTATAGACGTGGGAACCATCGCGAGAATGGGTGGTGGAGGTGGCCACCGCAATGCCGCGGGAGTCACTCTTGATAAAACAATAGACGAGGCGGTTGACTGGATAAATAATAGGATAAGTACCCAGAAAACTGCGCCTACTGCGGGCTAGATATGGACGGTATCCTTGTTGTCGACAAGCCACCTTCAAAGACGTCTCACGATATAGTAGATATCGTAAGAAAGGCAACCAGCATTAAGAAAGTCGGCCATACCGGCACACTAGACCCCATGGCGACTGGAGTGCTGGTCGTTATTATCGGACGGGCCGCCCGCATTGGGAGGTTTCTTGAGCTTGAGCCAAAGGAGTATCTTGCTGAAGCGGTATTTGGGATGGTTACCGATACGCAAGATATAACCGGTAAAGTTCTAAAGAAGGATAACGGTAAGATAGCACTTGAAAACCTAAAAGCGGTAATCTCGGAGTTTACAGGTGAGATATATCAAGTGCCGCCAATGGTCTCAGCTATAAAAATCGGTGGCAAACCGCTTTACAAGCTGGCAAGGCAAGGTAAAGAGATTGAACGCCCGGAGCGGAAAGTATCCATATACGAGCTGGATATCCTTAGCTTCTTTGAATCCGAAGGCCGAAGTCATGTAACATTTAAGGTCGTATGCTCCGGCGGAACTTATATTAGAACGCTTATCCACGATATAGGTGAGAGACTGGGCGTGGGGGCAACGCTTTCATCACTTCGCCGCATGCGAGTCGGCAGATTTACGCTGGCAGAGGCGATTGGTGCCGGGGATGCGACAAATCGCCCTAAAGTGGCAAGTCATCTAATAGGCGTGGACGACGCTCTTTCGCAGTTGACAGAGGCTGTTGTGCAGAACAATGCCGTAGGCTTAATATTAAACGGGCACGAAATCGGTGGCAGCCAGCTTGAAACGATTCAAGAGCCGGCCAAACCTGGCGATTATGTAAGGATTAAAAGCAAAGACAAAACGCTTTTGGCGATCGGGCAAATTTTAGATAAGGACGGTTTGAGGATAAAACCAAAGGTTGTTTTTAAAGAAGCCAAATAGCCCTGAGTAAGCCAATACGCCAATAAGATTTAGTATTTTCATTGGCTACTTGGCTGTTGCCTATTGGCTGGCCTACGTATCTAGACCTACAAAACATTGGCTATTTAGCTTATAACGAGGATGAAGAGAAGAGAGTTAATGGAAATTATTCGAGGCATAGAAAATATTAACAGTATAGATGGGCCGACAGCTGTAACTATTGGCGTATTTGACGGCGTGCATATCGGACACCAGACGATAATAAAAATGGCTGTCGATTTCGCAAAGATGACAGATGGAAAAAGTATTGTTATCACGTTTGAGCCACATCCGCTTGCAGTTGTTCATCCGGAAAGTACGCCGCCGACCCTCACAGCGACTGATCTTAAAGCCGACTATATCGAAAAATTAGGGCCTGACTACATGCTGGTTATTCCATTTACTTTTGAGATCGCCAACATGGCAGCTGAAAAGTTTGTTGATTATGTCCTGATTGAAAAACTACATGCCACCTACGTGGTAGTCGGCGAGGATTTCTCGTTTGGCAAGGGACGGCGTGGCAACATAAAATTTTTAAACGACTACGGCGGTCCCAAGGGCGTAAAAATAATCGCCATCCCGCATATCAAAAAGGATAATATTGTTATAAGCAGTACCGAGGTAAGGGAGCGCCTTAAACGGGGTGATATAGCTGGGGTTAAGGAGTTGACCGGTAGATATCCAATTTCTCGGGGTAAGGTAGTACACGGCTTTGGCCGTGGTGGATCTTCAATTGGTATCCCAACCGCCAACGTAGAGGTGCTTTACAACGAACTTCTGCCTAAAGCAGGCGTATATGTGGGACATGCCCTGCTAGATAACGAACGGTTGCCCTGCGTTATCGATGTAGGTATATCCCCAACGTTTGGCGATGTAGCCAAGCCCGAAATACATGTTCACATCCTTAGTTTTAAAAGGGATATTTATGGCAAAAGAATAGACGTCGAGTTCATTGACAGGCTTAGAGACGAAAAAACTTTTAGCAGAATAGACGAGCTTAAGAGACAAATAGAGGTTGATATACAGCAAGCTAAAGAGGTACTCGCAGGCAAGCCTTAGTCTTCACATTTACGCAGAATATACTTTATGTTAAGATTAGTAAAAGTAGCTTTTACCGCTAACTAAGTTGCCGATTCACCAACGGCTACTTGGTTTGCGGCGTATTTAATAAGGAGGTGAAACCATGGCTTTAGAGAAAGAAGTCAAAACCGAGATTATCACGGAATACAAGGTTCACGACAACGACACCGGTTCCCCCGAGGTTCAAATTGCTATCCTCACCAGAAGAATTAACGATCTTACTGCACATCTAAAAGAGCATAAAAAAGATCATCATTCTCGCCGTGGTCTTTTGAAAATGGTCGGTCATCGCAGAAGATTGCTCAATTACCTCAAGGGGAAGAATATTGAGAGATATAGGGCATTAATATCAAAATTAGGCCTAAGAGCCTAAATGCGAGAAGTTTTCGGGCAACCGAACGGTTGCCCGAAATACTATTACGGTATTGTGCTGTCCATGCGTTTTTAGTTCGAACAAGGTTGATAGTCGATAGGTTAGGCATAAGCAAGAAGAAGTCAGTAGCCAGTAGCCAGAAGAAAAAAGATGAAATTCCTATTTTTCTGGATTCCGACTTCTGACTTCTAGCCGCCAACCATTAATAAAAAGCATGGTTTACTAAGTCTAGATCGCGCCCATATAATTCTGTAAAAAGGTTCATTTAAAGATGGGTTGAAAATGAGCCACCGTTCCTCAAGAATAGAAGTTACGACACTACTATTATAGGAGGAATAACGATGGCTCAAGAAAAG
>JAJYQA010000042.1 GCA_021794835.1 Actinomycetes bacterium
CAGGATTTGTGTTCACCATCAAGGTACACAAAGACACCCTCAACTGAGGCATCAAATATCGGCAATAGCTGCTCCGTTAACGATTTTAACGCCTTCTTATGACGGAGTAGCTCGTTCTCGAGTGCGACAGTTACCACATCCTTAAATTATCGGAGTCACCCATTATATTTCCCCATACACGTCCTCTTGACAATATCTAAGGAGGATAGAGGATTAATCCTTCTTACCAAATGGACGGATAAGAAGGGTTGGACGACCTTCTATAAGAAGGGCACCCATGGCGCAATGCTATACAGCTGGCAGTAGAATTGGTTGGTTTATAACACCTAACGGTAAACTTCATGACGATGCCTAATCCTAACAATCGTTATTTCCTGGGAATTATCATCAATAATAATGTAAAGAATTCGATAATCACCCTGGCGAATCCGCCACTCCTCTTGATTTGTAAGCTTAATAGAACCTTGAGGTTTAGGGTTATTAGCAAGTTCCCTTATTGTGGCGGCAATCTTGCTTCGGTGGACTGGAGCAAGTTTTATTAAATCTTTCTGTGCTCGCTCTTTTATTTTAAGCCGATACACCTGAGCGTCCCTCAAACTCAGCAATGAATTCTTCGAAATATCGCGCTGCTTCTCCTTCTGCAAGACGAAAGTCTCTGATGTCCTCAAGATCTTCAAGAAGTTGCATTAGAGCGTTATAACGGTCAATAGAATTATTTGCTACAACGCTTTGAGGATAAGGGTGCGGAAGAGACTTAAATTGGAGCGATAGTATTGGCTGACCTTACCTCAACCGACTCTTCTCCAGCCAGGGCTCTGAGTGCAGCAAAAAGTCCATTTCTAATGCTTACGCTATATCCTTCGGCAAGGGCCATCATAACTGGCTTGCCGTTCTCTACCTTGAGGAAAACAGGGGTATCACCCGGATGGGACCTTAATATCGCTTTTAATCTATCCACAAAAGCTGCCGTCATCATGGATTTATTGACCGTTATAATTAGGACTGGGTTTTCGATAGTATCCGTGCCATTGGTTTTGACCCCATTGATTCCATTAGTTTTATTACCGTTGCCATTAAATTTATTGCTAATGCCATTTCCGTCTGATGTGCCGTTTGGTTTTGCTTTGCGCTTACCATTGCCGTTACCTTTTGCCTTGGCATCAAATTCCTTTACTTCTTGGGCGAGTACTTTTACCTCATCTTCTTTGATATCCAGCCTGCCTTTAATGAGCACTACCTTGTCTACTGTGAGCAATTCTTTGTATTTATCAACGGTGCTCGGGAAGGCAACGACCTCGACAGTGCCATCTAAATCCTCGACACTTAAGAAGAGCATCAAATCGCCCTTCTTAGTGTTTATCTTCTTTATGCTGGTGATAATACCGCCAATCCAGCCGATAGTTCCATCCTTTTGCTCTTTTAGCTCGGTCGTCGAAAACTCGGTTTGGTTTAAAAGCGCATCCTCCAGTCCAAGAAGTGGATGGTCTGATACATAAAGGCCGAGCATCTCTTTCTCATATGCAAGAAGCTCGTGTTTTTCAAACTCGGGGACTTTCTCATCCCTTGGGTCTTCCACTTGCGAAGCCGGGCCCGCGTCCCCTCCATCTCCAAGGTCAAATATGGTAAACTGCCCGGCCGCCTTATCTTTTTGACTCCGCACACCCAGATCAACCGCTTTCTCATAAGTCAAGAGAAGCTGCCGGCGGCTGACCTTGCATGAGTCAAACGCACCACCTTTGATTAAACTTTCAATTGTGCGCTTGTTAAGAATACCCATCTCGACACGCCTGCAGAAATCATAAATCGATTTAAACGGGCCTCCGTGCTCGCGCTCGCGAATTATCCCCTCAATCGCCCCCTCACCGACGTTTCTAACCGCCGAGAGACCGAAGCGGATTGACTTGCCCACAATCGTAAAGTCACTGTAGCTCTCGTTGACGTCTGGCGGCAGTATCTCGATATTCACACGCCGGCACTCGTTTATATATTGGGCAACTTTGTCCTTATTGCCCATGATGCTGGTTAGAAGCGCGGCCATAAACTCAACCGAATAATTTGCCTTAAGCCATGCCGTCTGGTAAGAGATGAACGCATAGGCAGTGCTATGTGACTTATTGAAGCCATACCCTGCAAAGTGCACGATTAGATCAAATATCTTGCCGGCGATGGCCGCATCAACCCCGTTTGCCACTGAGCCACCAACAAACTTCTCTTTTTGTTTTGCGAGCTTATCGGGCTCTTTCTTGGACATGGCTTTTCTAAGGATATCGGCCTCGCCCATAGAAAAGCCCGCCATGGTTGAGGCAATTCGCATGACTTGCTCCTGATAGACGATAACCCCGTAGGTCTCCTTGAGAACATCGGCCAGCGAGTCGTGCAGGTAACTTATTGGTTTTTTACCATGCTTGCGCTCGACAAAGTCCTTGACCATGCCTGAGCCAAGCGGACCGGGCCTAAATAGCGCAAGAAGGGCAATGATATCTGAGAACACAGTTGGCTGAAGGTCGCGAAGCAATGCGCGCATCCCCGAGCTTTCAAGCTGGAAGACACCGATACTTTCGCCCTTCTGGAGTATCCCGTAGGTCTTGGAGTCGTCAAGCGATATTGAGTCGATGTCTAAATCTATCCCGTGGTTTTTCTTTATGTTTTTAATCGCATTGTCAATTACGGTAAGCGTACGCAAACCTAAAAAGTCCATTTTTAGGAGGCCGATCTTCTGTATCGCACCCATGTCATACTGGGTAACTATCTCGGCGTCGCCCTTCTTTTGCACCGGAGTGCGGTTGGTAAGCTCCTGGTCGGAGATAACAACACCCGCGGCGTGAATTGAGTCCTGCCTTACCAGACCCTCTAAATTTTTAGCCATATCAAGGACCGGCTTTGTTATCTCATCGTCGCTATCGTAGGCTGCTCTGAGCTCGGGGACGTGGGCGAGCGCGGCGTCTATCGTCCAGGGCCTTCCCTCATTAAACCCCTCGGGAATCATCTTGGCAATTTTATCCACCCTGCCATATGGGATATCAAAGACACGGCCCGCATCCCGAATGGCCGCTCGCGCCGCCATTGTGCCGAAGGTTATAATCTGGGCAACCCGGTCCTCGCCGTATTTTTGCGTAACGTAGTCGATGACTTCGGGACGCCGCTCGAAGCAAAAGTCTATATCAATATCAGGCATGCTTATTCGCTCAGGATTTAAGAACCGCTCAAAAAGAAGGTCATACGCTATGGGATCGATGTTTGTTATCTCCAGACAGTAGGCGACGATGCTTCCTGCTGCCGAGCCCCTCCCCGGGCCCACCTTTATTCCCTTGGACTTTGCATACTTAACGAAATCCTGCACTACAAGGAAATATCCGGGGAAACCCATCTGCTTTATCATCTCTATCTCATACTCCAGCCTCTCTTTTTGCTGCTCGGTCGGGTTGGAATAGCGTTTGGCGAATCCTTCGCGGCAGAGCTTCTCAAAGTAGGAGTCCAGTGTGTAGCCCTCGGGGATTTCATAGTTGGGGAGCAGGTACTCGTTGAATCTTATCTCAACATTACATCGCTCGGCGATATCGACTGTATTCTTTAAGACATCTGGCCTACCTGGGAAAAGCTCTGCCATCTCCTCAGCTGATTTAAGATAGAACTGGTCGGTCTCAAATTTCATTCTGGTGGTATCGGCAAGCGTCGAGCCAGTCTGTATACAGAGAAGGACATCGTGGGCCGGTGCATCCTCTTTATTGGTGTAATGGATATCGTTGGTTGCAATAATTGGAATACCGGTCTCCTCAGATAGTTTAAACATCCCCTTATTAACTATCTTCTGCTCAGTGAGACCGTGGTCTTGGACTTCTAAGAAAAAGTTGCCCTTCCCAAATATCCTGTTAAGCTCTAAAGCCTCTTTCTTTGCCGACTCATAGTTATCCTGCATAAGATGCCTTGCAACTTGACCGGCAAGACAGGCACTCGTTGCAATCAATCCTTCGTGATTTTGTTCAAGAGCCTCTCTGTCTATGCGTGGTTTATAGTAGAATCCATCGAAGAAACTTAGGGTCACAAGTTTCATTAGATTGCGGTAGCCCTGCTCATTCTCGGCAAGTAGAACAAGATGGGTATACGATTCCTCACCCTTGGTCTTATCAAATCGGCTACCTGGCGCGACGTAGGCCTCGCAGCCAATAATTGGTTTAACGCCTTTCTTTATAGCCTCCTCGTAAAAGTGTACGATGCCGTACATAACCCCATGGTCGGTTAAAGCAATAGCGGGCATCCCCAGTTCTTTGGCCTTTGCTACAAGGTCTTTTACTCTTGAAGCCCCATCAAGTAGCGAAAACTCAGAGTGTGTGTGAAGGTGAATAAACTCGGACAATGTTGCTCCTTGGGTTTCATTGGTTTGATTATTCTATTTTATACCTAAGCAACAACCGCTTAAAGTTAAATAATGGTAAAAGCGGAAGATAGATGATGGTTCATAGCATGGTAGCTGGTCGATGGGTTGATTAGTATTTCTAAGTAAATTTATATGAATATTGGATTGAATAGCGAATTAGTTATTAAGAAAGAATATTGAATATTTGGAGAAACGTCCCAGGGATTCAGAGAAACATCTCTTGAGGTAGATGTACAAATATCTCTATCCCCACGGCTAACACTACAAAAACTAGGCCATATAAAAATCCAATCAAACCCGCTTATGCCGGAAAATACAAGTTAACCATCTTTCTGACCTCATCCAACCACTCCGCTCTTTCCTCAGATGTGCTCGTTACTACAACTCTGAACATCTTTCTATAGAAATCTTTCACTCCACAAAGATCAAAAATACAATTTTTCCAGATCAGCTCAAGCGGATCCCCGAAAACATTAAGCTCCCTCTCTTCAGGCGTGTTTGAGGTATTAAATACAAGAGCGCTTCTGGCCTTTAAAAGACCAATAGGTACGCCCTCCCCGTTATCCCCTTCAACAAACTTGTATGCAACTCCGACTCGTACCACTCGGTCTACCCAACCTTTTAGAACGGCCGGGGGCTGTCCCCACCAGTTGGGGTGAACTATTACAACACCTTCAGCCCGGGATATTTCCCGGCAATGATTTTCTATTATGGGCTCTAAAAAGGCCCCTTTCGATATTTCGTGTCCGTACAGGACTGGGTCGAAACCTTCGTCGTAAAGGTCGTGAAAAAATACCTCGTGTCCACTATCCCTTAAAGTTCTGACAACCGTCTCGGCTATGGCGTGGTTGAAGCTCTCTTTTTCAGGATGTCCAAGAACAACTAATACCTTCAATAGTTCTCCCCTTTTATTATGCTCCTGTTAACCGCTGCATCTATTTTTGGTTCGCCGCTTGCTGCCCTTTGAATATTTCTAGTTGCAGCTCGGTCAGTATATCAATTATGTGCCGGTAAATCTTGACGATTATGTCCTCGTTTCCACCCACTTCAACGGCAAGATTCCTGACCTTGTCCAGAACTATCTGGACGCGGTCGCAGCCTCTGATCTCTTCTTCGTTTTTCTTATGTTTAAGGATCTCCAGCACATAATTAATCCGCTTAACCAGAGATTCTACGATCACCTTGTCGATCTTATCGATCTCTGCCCTAATCTCTTCTTTCCTGTCCATAGTTGTCTCAACCATAGATTCCATTATTTTGCCCCCTATACTATCATTAAGTTAACAATAACCAGGCTATATTGTAAACGTGCGTCTGAATTTCTTCTTTAGTTTCCAGGGCACCGTACAATCATAAATCGCTTTTGATGTTATTCCTGCGGCCGGCACAGCCGATGAAAAATCAGGTGATTGTGACGGATCGGCGGGGAACCCCGGTTGATTTCTAACGCATATGATGTCGGTATCAGGCTGAAAACGAGTCGTCATTGCCCATAGCACGTCCTCGCACGAGAAAATATCAACGTCTTCGTCAACGACAATCACCTGCTTCAACATGTAAAGCATCGAGAGAATCATCAATGCTGCCTGTCGAACCACGGCATCGTCACGCTCGGAATGCTTGCAGATTTGGAGAATAAGTAGTAGCTGTCCACCACCTGCCGAACTGTAATGGACATTATGAACGTCAATCCTCAAGTGCTCACTCAAGAGCTTGTATGCGGTCGCCTCGGCTGGAATTGCAAGCAATTCGGATTGCTCCTTGCCCGGTCCGAGCAGAGACTGGTAAGTGGGATTATTGCGATAAGTTATGGCTTTAACTTTAACTAGCGGCAACGAACCTTTTGATTCCCCGTAGTAACCGAGAAATTCGGGCATCGACACACCGAAAAGATCTCTTGGGTTCTCATCGGCAGTTTCACGCGTAATTTCCCCTTCAATCACTATTTCTGCATCACTGATGCACTCAGTCGGCACAGTAATGCAATCTGATATACTGACCGGCCGCCTCCTGATCCCTCCGGCGATGCCAAGTTCGTTCTCGCCAAGCTTTATCAGAGGATCTGTAAAACATGATGAAAAATATATGGCCGGATCCAACCCTATGTTTATCGAAACAGGGAGGCTGCCCTGTCCCGAGTTAAGCGCATTATGATAAAACGCCCCTAAGTGTCGCCTCGGCACAATCCAGATTGTCATCGCATTAGATCCGTGAACACAAAATCTGTGAATCGAGCAATTTTTCCTACCCGAGAACGGATCGATTGCGTATACGAGACCCAGCGTTATATAAGGCCCCGAGTCTTCCGATGTTAATGTCAGTATAGGCAGATCTTTTAAGAGATCGATATCACTCACGATCACATTTTCCTGACATAGTGGGTTATCGATTTTTATCGGCGGAACGCAGTTATCAATTGCATCGACCATGACTGGCAACGAACTCTTGTCCAGTGTTAGCAGCAGATTGTTTCTCCTCCTGGTTCCAAACAGGCCCATCAGAACAGGAATCGAGTGTCCCTTTACGTTTGTGTAAAGGATGGGCGAGCCCTCCCTAGCGTTAATGGACGCCGGAACACCGGCTCCGTGATTAAGATAATGTAATGCAATATCGCAAACAGGACTGATTTCCTCTGGATGGACATAGATGTCCTCCCCTTGCTCGCCCAGAAAAGCAATGGCAGAACGCAAATCCGTGATTCCTTCCAATGCGCGCTCCTTTCCGCCCCGATCTATTATTCGATTTCAAACCGCACCCGGGCTCATTACTTGTTTACACCGATCTCGTCTATAACAAACACCAGGGTTTCTTCATTATCTAGACCTTTTGAACGATGTTTCTTGCCATCAGGTATCACAAAACCCATGCCTGGACCACAATCAAAGCCACTATCCTCAAATTGAATTGTAAAAACGCCTTTCAGGACATACCCCTGGTGCCCAATCTCACACCAGTTTTCTTCATTAAACCCTGCTGGCAACTCCAAAAGGCGTACCCTTTTGCCATTACTGAAGGCAATCTTGACTCGACCGGTCGCACCTGGCCTCTCCCATCTTTGCCACTCATGTTTGCCAAAATTAATGTTAACCGTATCCACAGCTGCTCCTTTCGCTTCAAAAAAACCTGCCATAGCTTTGAATAATTTCAGAACCTATCTGTCAACACCCCCAAAAGCACAGTCACCTTTGATTATCCAAGCTTGTGGTCACGAAAATTTAATTAACCTATCGGATCAATAGTCTCTAAAGCAATACAGTTATGCATGCCACATCGAATATTCTTGCTAACTCTCACCTAACTAAGCAATTGTATGGCGTTCTTTCTTTTTCGCCGCCACGGCCTTTGATATTGCCTGCCTTAGTGCTCCCATTTTATATAGTGTCTCGTTCCATTCCTGCTCGGGGTCAGAATCAGCGACAATGCCTGCGGATGCCTGCAAAAAGAGCCGATTGCCTTTTTTTACGATGGTTCTTATAATGATTGAACTGACAAGGTTCCCATTAAAGTCAAAGAAACCGAATGCTCCTCCGTAAGGTCCTCTTACTTCAGATTCAAGCTCGGATATTATCTCCATTGCTCTTACTTTCGGCGCTCCGGTTAAGGTTCCGGCAGGGAAAGTGGCTTCAAATACCTCCATTGAATTAAAGCCATCCATAACATCCATAAGCTTGCCCTTGACCGTACTAGTAAGGTGAAAAACATGAGAGAACTCCTCAACATCCATCAGGTCGGTAACCTTCACGGTACCCGGAATCGCCATGCGACCGATATCGTTTCTTGCCAGATCTACCAGCATAACATGTTCGGCATTTTCCTTTATGTCTTCCCTGAAGGCGTTAATAATCCTTAGTCTGCTCTCAGAATCAAAACCTTTGCCTTTGGAGGTTCCTGCAATAGGTCTGATCATCATCTCCCCGTTATTCACCTTAAGCTGCAATTCGGGGCTGTTGCCGATAAGCTGGTAATCACCCGTATCCCAAAAAAACATATAGGGCGAAGGGTTAAGCTTTCTGAGGATATTGTAAACCTCAAGAGCATCCACCTCGGCCTCCGCCACAATTCTCTGGCCGAGTTGAACCTGAAATATATCCCCCTCAAAAATATATCGCTTGGCCTGCCTAACTATCTCTATAAACCTCTCTTTTTGGATATTTGATTCTGTCGACACAACCGCCTTGTCGTCCAACAGTACATCGTTACCATTGTATCCGCTCTGGATCAAGCCAAGCATGCGCTGGATCTCGGTTATGCCCGTAAAAGGACGATCATGCAATCTGTTCTCAACTAGCTGTAGCCGCTTCGTGCCATATTCGATATGCATCAACACGGGAAAGTACTTAAGGTGGACTTCTGGAAGACCCATAACATTATCCTCTTTGCGGGGAATCTCCTCTAGATAGTGCAGATATTCATAGCCAAAATAGCCTGCCAATCCATTGTTCAACGGCAGGTCTATTTGGTGTTTCCTGTTTACACGAATACGCTCAGCAAGAGCTTCAAAAATTTTTGAAAATTTATCTCGGCCAATGTCGTAGCCCTTATTGGTATGGGGGTAGATACTATCAAATGTTTCTTCCAAGTGGATTCTCCAGTCAGGTTCGGCGCTTAGAATATTCAGCATGGATCTATCCAGGACTAACTCAAACTGCGGAAACAAGCCGATAAGAGACCTCGTACAATCGACCTTGGGCCCTACTGCCGAATCCATCAAAAAGCAATTTGTCTCCCCAACCAGATCCCTCACTCTTTCAAATAGCCCGAACGGATCAGCCTCCACGGAGTACTCCGTGACATACTGATTGATCTCCAGCCCACAGGAAAGACTAGTTATGTTTTGACGAGCCTTCGTAGGCATGGTCAGGCTTTCTCTTACCCTTAGCTTTGGTACTTGCTTACGCCCGACGGTGCGATCCATAAATAAGCGCAGCATTGTTTTGCCGGTATCGGTCAGAATCGATTCTGGATGGAATTGGACTCCCTCTACTTCATAATTCTTATGAACAACGCCCATTATCTCGCCGTCTTGGGTTTCGCACGTTATCTCAAGACAGTCAGGAAGCGAGTCTTTCGATATCGCCAGTGAATGATACCTGGTAGCCACGAGTTCACCGGCCATATCCCTCATAACCCCCCTGCCCAAGGTTTTAATTTTGGAAGTTTTCCCGTGCATTAAGCCTTTGGCATGGGTCACTGTAGCGCCAAAAGCCTCCCCTATCGCTTGGTGACCTAAACATATCCCAAAAATAGGGATATGCCCTGCGAATTTTTGAATAACCTGAATACAAATGCCGGCATCGCGAGGGGTACCCGGTCCGGGCGAAAGAAAGATTGCTTCGGGCTTCAGGCCACGCACATCTTCAACGGAAAGCTTATCGTTCCTATATACGATCACATGATTACCAAGTTCCTCTAGGTACTGATAAATGTTGTATGTGAAAGAATCATAGTTATCAATCAACAATATTGCCACATATACCAACCCTTTTAGCGTTATGCCACTCTATAAGCCTACCTATATTAGCATATAAGGATTCCAACCCCTCGCGGTCAAAGCCAATATTGCCGGGAAACTTACCTTGACCGTATAGCAGAGGCAGAAACCCACTTCCGACGATTATCATCTCGTTAAGGAGGATATTCATAATGACCTGCGAGGCGACAGATGTATGCGCATACCGCCTGCCAATAACAACAACAATGGCAAGCTTATTGCGTAATGGTCTATTTTGTGGTCGTAAGAACCCGTAACCCACTCTTTCCAAAAATGCCTGAAATCTACTATTGGCTGCAAAGGCGTATATCACCGGCACGTAAACAATCGCATCAGTAGCCTTCATTTCTTCTACTATTTCTTTAACATCATCTTTTAGAACACATTGCATTTTTGTTGAGCACTTGTAGCAAGATTGGCAGTACTTTATTTCCTTATCAGCCAGCCAGATGAATTTTGGCGAGAACCAATTATTCATGGGGTGATTCTTAACGATATCGACAAACTGAGCGGTATTTCCATCCTTCCTGTGCGAACCAAGAATAAATAAAACTTTCATCGCTTACCACACCACACAATTATAGTTTTCCAACAGTAATCGAACTAATGTAATAGCGTACCCGTTTGCGGATCACAGCTTGCAATTATACGTTCTTTTTACACCCCCACCTCCGCTGGATCTTTAGCGAGTCTGGACAGCGCATGCCTCGGTTTCATAAGTTCCCAGAGCAGTCTTATTTCCCCGACCAATTCCCTTAGCTGATCGAGAGTAAGCGACTGTGCTCCATCACAAAGAGCCTTTTTAGGATTAGGATGAACCTCGATCATAAGGCCGTCGGCCCCGGCCGCAACCGCAGCTCGACTTAACGGAGCTATGTATTCGCTGTGCCCCATAGCATGGCTTACATCTATTATTATTTGGTAGGGGCTGAGTTTCTTAACTACAGGCACAGCAGATAAGTCCAGAGTAAAGCGAGTCGTCACCTCAAACGTTCTTATCCCCCTTTCACAGAGGATGACGTTCTGGTTTCCTGCCATGGTTATATACTCCGATGCGAGAAGCCATTCATCGATAGTAGCCGACATGCCCCTCTTTAAGATAACCGGGACTTTGGTCTCAGCAGTTAACGCGCCAACTTTCTTTAAAAGAGCGAAGTTCGCCATGTTGCGCATGCCTATTTGTATTATATCCGCATACCTGAGAACAAGCTCCACGTGCTCGGTATCCATAACCTCTGTTACTGTCCGCAGGCCATAGACCCTTGCGGCCTCCATAAGGTATTTCAATCCCTTCTCCTCAAGCCCCTGAAAGCTATAAGGAGATGTTCGAGGCTTGAATGCGCCGCCCCTTAGGTAAGTCAGGCCGAGATCAGCTATAGTCTTCGCAACTTCCATCACCTGCCCACGGCTTTCGATAGCACAAGGCCCCGAAATAAACATCAGCTCCTCTTTCACGATATACGCACCCCCAATAAGTAACTATGGCAACCTCACTTACCACGCTTCGCAAACCTGTAATAACACTGGCCTTGAAAGCATCTATTAGTTAACAAATAGCTTGCTATCCAACAATATTATTGTTAAAGTTTAGGTCTGTATTTTTATGCCATACTAGATTCAAACTACTAGCTGTAGCTTAACATTCGTAAGATACCTTAGAAATCACCCAACTGGTTATTTTTTAGATAACCTAAAAGGTGATCTTTATTAGTCCCATCTGACCCTGAAGGGTAATTCTTGTAAGCTTTAAGCACGTATGTACATGATAGATTTAGCTTATAATATGTGGATATTATATAGCGAGCAGTTTGCATAAGTAAAAATTAATAGGTTAGTTGACGGCGGTTGTTTAAGCCTAACTTTAATCTGATTTTTCTTACATGGCTTTTAACTGTCTCGGTACTTATGTGTAAGTCTTTGGCAATTTCTTTATTAGTTTTACCCATCTTAACAAGCTTCAGTATTTTTTGTTCTTGCTCAGAAAGAGAGTTTAAGTTCGAAAACTGGTTATGTAAAGATAAACTGCGAATAATCTTTTCTAAGATTGCACGCCGGTAGAACAACCCTCCGCCATTGACTATCTCAATAGCTTTGCATAACTGTGATGGCTGTGTTTTTATAACACAGCCATCAATCGATGCTTTTAAGGAGCTAACCTCTACTTCTTCGTCTAGTTGCGATAATAAAAGAACTACCTTGGTGTCAGGATACTGGAGCTTTATCTGGAAGTTAAGCAAGACAGCTGAACTACTGAACAGCTCGGCGTTTAACAAAATTACATCTGGTGTATGATTGGCTGATAGGTTGGGTAAGGATTTAGAATTTAGCTCAAAAACTTCTGCATGGGGTCTTAGAACTGAGCATATGCCTTCTATCTCCAACTCATTGCAACCAACTACCGCTATATGCCACATTGTCGCCCCCGATTCAAGCTACCTAAAACCGCTAGTGTATGAATAGAATATTTGTCGTATCAAAACTTTATCCAACATATTATACTTAGTATATTATTATAAGCAACCCCCTGAGTAATTTTCGTTTTTAGAAAGATATATTTTGTAGACTTAAATGCCGGGGATTAGGTAGTAAGGGTGGATTTATATCTCAATAATTCAATCTACTCTGTAAGTTCCATATGCTAGTATTTATACTCACCTGGTAGTGCCACTTTTAGTGGCAAGGATGTACTTCTTATTTCTGGTCCATTGCTCTTATTGTTCTATCGCTCTGCAAACAATTAAGCCCGCTTTCGGCGGGCTTAATTGTTTGCTGGGGTCAGAGCAAATCGATATAAAACAGGAGCTTCTGCCTGTCAATTCATCATTGTGCGAGATGGCAACGATTTTCTTTTAGATTCTGGCAGCATATCGATCTTTACCTCTGACCCCATACCTCCCAATCTCATGCTCTTTCCTACAATGCTAGGTAACTAGAGCCTTAATTCTTATGTCATTGCGAGCAAAGCGAAGCAATCTCCGAGATTGCCACGTCACTTTGTTCCTCGCAATGACAGTCCCAGCGCTAGCTAGGTCATCTTTATTCCTTGACCAAGCTTTTTCAAAAAGTAGACCAGAAAACCCGTGGCCCTTTGGACGTCTTTGTCTTTCATTGCCGAGAACAATCCAAGCGGCGATACCGGTTTAATATCTTTTTCGCTTACCTCATGCATTGCGCCGGCCGCTGCTGTAACCATATTCTGTACAACCGGAGTCGTCGCTATCTCGGTAAGCTTTAAGAGCGAGTCCATAGGCGTCTTAACCTCGGCGCCCTCTCCATCACCGTTGGTGCTTCCGCACATGCAATCCATCAGTTGTACGAATGGGGTCTTAAGCGTCTGCATCCGCCCGATCATATCAACGAAATCTTCATCCGCAGCGAGCTCTTGAAGCGTGGTAAATAGTGTCTGTACCAGCCTTATGGTGTTCTCGTTTTCTGCAAACGTGCGGATTGTGTTAACCGCCGGACTTGCCTCATGCATGATTTTCTTGAGTTGGGGCTCGAGCTGGTTCTTTAAATCGTTGAATGCTTCAAGGTAAGAAACCAGCTCAATAAGAGTGCCGGTGTTGGCTGTCAGCCGCTCAACTAACAAAAACGTCTCGTCTTTATCCAGGTTCGTCCTTATTGCGTTTACGATTGGAGACGCCTCTTTCATGATCCCTTTTAGCTGAGGCTCAAGCTGGTTCCGCAGGTCATTTAGTCCTTCGAGCAGCGAAATCAGCTCGAGCAAAGTCCCGGTATTTGCTGTAAGCCGCTCGATGAGCAGGAGCGTCTGGTCGTTGTCAAGATTTGCTTTGATTTTGTTTGCTACCGGGCCGACCTCAGCCGTGATCTTCTTGAGCTGCGGCTCAAGCTGATGCATAAGGTCCTTTGCCGCCTCCAGATACGCGACAAGCTCAAGCAGCGTGCCGGTGTTGGCAGACAGCCTCTCGATAAGCAGGATGGTCTCATCTTTATCAAGGCCGACTCTGACTTTGTTTAGAACCGGCGATACCTCTTTCGAAATTCTCTTGATCTGGGGCTCTAACTGGTCTACGAGATCTTTTACAGTTTCTACAAAGGAGACCAGGTCTTCATTGATAATAGCCAGGGCCTTATCGCTTAACATGACCTCCTTTTCTTCAATTGCATTCTCAACCATTTACTAGAGCCTCCCTCTGAGCATCAAACTCCAGTACAGCGGCCTTAGCATGTAGACTTTCAAAATCCAGCTTGACCACATCTCTTCGGCTGGAGAAATTGACTTATCATAGTCGAATTCTGCGAACAGGGCCTTCCCGTGCCTAGTAAGGAGCGGGCATATGGTATGGCCGGTATATGAGGCTTTACCCTCCTGGCCTCTGATCTTTGCAGCTAAGTTGCGCGCAAGGACCTCGGCCTGCTTCCTTGCGCCGGCCCCCGTCTTTGACGTCGGGTAATTCGCACAATCGCCGATCGCATAGATGTTATCAAAGGCATCCGATATCAGTTTGTGCTTATCCGCCTTGATAAAGTTACTTGGGTCGGCAACCGGAGAATCCTCATAGACATCTTCACCCTCATTATGTGGGGTAACAACCGCTATGTCGTATTTAATTTCTTTGCCTTCCCAGGATTTGACGATCTTATTATCGGGGTCGATTTTGCCGGGGTTAAAGCCGGTCTCTACGTGAATGTTTCTGTTCTTGAAGATTTCGGTGAGCTTACTTGCATACGGCTCACGGGAGAACACTGAAGGAAGTGCGGTTGTTAATGTAACGTTTACTTTATTTCTTATGCCTTTTCTTGTAAAGTAGTCCTCTGCCATCATGGCCATCTTGAGCGGCGCGCCAGGGCATTTAAACGGCATGGGGGGCTGGATAACGACAAATTCCCCGCCTTCAAATTCCTCAATAGCCTTCTTTGTCCCAACGGACCCTTCAAGAGTGTAGAAAGTGTGGACGCCGTCCTTGCCCAGATTGTCTTTTAAGCCCTCGATCTCGTCCCAGTTATACTTTGCGCCGGACCCTAGAATCAGGTAATCGTACTCGAGTTTTCTTCCGCCTTTTGTCTCAATATAGTTGCCGTCAGGGGTAATTGAGACAACCTCGTCGTGAATGAAGGTAACACCGGGCGGTATTACACTTGCCATCGGCCTCACGAGATTCTCCGGCTCATCGAGGCCGAACGCAACCAGCGTAAATGCCGGTTGATAAACGTGCTTATCGCTTCGATCAACGATAGTAATTTTGGCCTCGTCCATAGATAAGGTGTTACGAAGCCTTGCAGCAACCATTATGCCGCCGCTGCCGCCGCCTACAATTACAATTCTACTCATACATATCCCTCCGCGTGACTAAAATTGTACGTGCCATTTTTAATTAACTTGCCGGTTACCAAGGAAGTGCCTTACTAATCCCCCTTTCATAGCTAAGGATTATAAACCTAGCAGTAGTTTGATATGAAAAGTTATCTATCTAAACAACAGGCTTAAAGCTAACCTGAGATGCCAGCTAATGCCTCAAACAAGGTAAGCCTGTTAGTTATATTTAAATTTGCCATTTATTACTATGCCTAAGTACCAAATGAGGTGTTAAAGGTCTGAATTACAGTCGAATACCCTGAGAAAATACCATAATCTCCTAGACATTTGCTAGGATATATTGTAACAAATGTATCAATCTTTCTCCCTTTTTGTCAAGCCATTATTAGAAAAAAGTTTAAGAAATTTTTACTAGAGTGAAGCATGAGTTAGCCGGAATAAGGAATAAGGCCAAAGCCATTAGCATAATACTTATTATGCTGTTTCTAGCAAACTTTGGCCTTACTCTCTTTTCTTTACAACTTAGCTAAGCCCTCTTGATAGAATCATTTTGTTTCTTCGCTAAAAATATTCATAACTATTAGCAAGTTAAGTTTTGTTGGTAAGCATTAGTAAGTCTTGCCAACTCCCTGGGTTGCCGTTGCCGGATCACCGGTGTTGGTATGGCAGTCCAAACAGACAAGGTCAAGCGAGCCTGTAGTAGTGTGTT
>JAJYQA010000013.1 GCA_021794835.1 Actinomycetes bacterium
AAATACCTCGATATGTCGGTAAGGGAGAAAGTATCAGTGCAAGCTGCGAAACCAGAGTCGACTCTGGTTTCAGTCTAGGGGTTGATCTTGAGGAACGTAATTTACAGAAAAATTGGGACTTGATCAACTGTACCTCTCTGCTCCTTACTTAAGTTAGTAACTAGCACTTGCAGGACAGCAAATGCTGATCCACCAAAACCAAGCCACAGAAATACACTTATAGCGGCTGCCAAAACACTGTAATTTGTCAACGGTAGCAATATCATTACCACAAACAGCATTAAAGTAGAGACAAATGCAACGTTCATTTTTCCAATTTTGTCACTGATCCTCCCGCCCAGAAGCATTCCTAGGAGGTTTCCAAGACCGGCGGGAATTAAAAATATTCCTATCTGTGATACGTCCAGGTAAAAACTCTGCCGAAGCCAAGACCCCAAAAATGTGTAAAGGCCAAAATTGGCGAATGCTACTAGCGCTGTAACTGTAAGCGCAGCGTCCACAACTCTAATGGCAAATACATCTTTAAACCTGTTAAAATAAGCAATTTTTGTCGGCCTACTCCTCTTTGGTTCCTCCAAAAATATAAATGAAAAAAGACTTACTATAAATATGGCAAAACCTAGCAGGTAAAAAGTATATCTCCAGGTCGAATTCTTAGCGATAAACGACGCTACTGGTACACCAAATATTAGGCCTAGGGAAAGAGCCGATGCTATGATGCCAGTAATCTTGCCTCTTATTTTGTAATCAAATCTATCGCCAATATATGACCATACATTTGGAGCAACTAAAGCAGCACTAACGCCAGCAAGACTTCTAAATACCAATATAAGACCATAGGTCTTTGCAGTGCCCGTTAACAAATTGGAGATAGCGAATACGACACAAGACCGGTGGTGATAAGTGGCTTCCGTCCTAACGTATCAGAGAGTGGTCCTTGAAGAGTGGAGATTATCACATATGACAATGAGTAAGCCGTAACCATTAATCCTGCATACGCACTTAATATTCCTAAGGATTTTGCGATTGATGGTATTAGTGGTGAAATTATAAATGTATCAAGACCGATAAAAAAGAATATGAAGGATAATACAGCTATTTTTAATGCATTTACTGGTTTTTCCGCCATTGCCATTTTGAATACCACTCCTTTTTCTTAAGATTTATCCACCATATGAGTAGATCGTTAATTTTGTTATCATAATATGCTGCTGTATGCTGGCCACCGTTTAAGACAACTAGGTTTTTTCGCAAGCTGCTTCTTGAAATATTGTCCAGGCATTTTCTACAGATGAGATCTCATCCTTTTCGTAGTGTATTAATAGCAATGACTTTCGCTTTAACGCTTTTAAACTCTGCCTGACGTCCCTATCTCTAAACACCTTATAAAGGCTATCCTTATCAACTTTAACTTTATGACCGCCTTTCATATCCTCCATATTTCGTATAACAATTTCCCATATCTGTGCAGTAACCACCCACTCAGGGGTAATTGACATTCCGATTACCCCAATTACACGGTCATCTTTAACCGCCTCATGCAAAGAAAACAGCCCACCCATACATTGCCCGCCTAGAATAATCGGGACATCTTTGTATAGATTCTTAGCATATTCAACAACAGCTTGGAGGTCGTTTATAATTTCCTCATTAGCAATACCATCAGTTTCCCCGTGGCCTCGAAAATCAAATAACAATACGATATTACCGCTATTACAAATATCCATTGCCTTCTGCTCTAACCAAGCCATGTTACCGCCTAAACCATAAGACAAAGTAACCAAACAGGATAAATCACTAGATTCTGTACTAATATATAACTTAGCTGGCAGAACAACGTTGCTAGCGTTTATTTCAATATCTTTCTCTTTAAACATTTCTACCATCTTAGCGATTCCTCAGTGTAAAGATATGTGCCCAATAAACCTTCATGGGGTTCGCTGAAATCCACGACTGCGGGACTGTGCATGCCAACAAATAGTTTGCGAATAGTTGGATTACTTAGCGCATGTGCTATTAGATGGTTATCTTCTGTAAGAAGCGTAAGTGCTAAGGAGCCCTTAAAGTAACGAATAGCATCATCTCTATTAACCTCCGCCACTACTACAAATGGAAACGGCAATTCAACATCGAAACACTCTTGGTAACCTGATACGAAAAGAACGATGGGCATTAAAATAGAGACTGGGCCCAATTTAGCTATAAAATCTTTGCACCCCAAGTTTGCCGTAACATTCATTGCACCTTGGGTCAAAAGTTTATCTATTTCCAACTGAATACCAGCCAGGAGCTCGTTTGATTTTAAAGCTGAAAGTTTGCTAGCGGGATCTCTTGGGTCAAGCGGTTGGACTTCCATTAATTTATATGCCAGCCTTTCGGCAAGGTCATATCCATTTCTGTTTACTAATACCATACTGGTATTCACGCAACCTTTTCCGGCATTGACAACGACAGTTTCAAAAATAAAATTTATTAAATCGTCATCTACTGTGTAGTCGTTCACATCTAAATAAATCTTGCTATGTCCAGGTCCAAAAAGCTTTACATTCTTGGCTTTACAGTATTTATCTACCAGCCGTTGGCCACCAAACATTATTACTTTCTCAGATTGCCTATCGGCCATAGAATCAATACCATCGTAACCACACATGAGCAAATTAAGAGCACTGGCTGGTATTCCTGCCTTAAGCAACGATAAAATAAGTCTAAAAGGAGTCATAGGATCATTCCAACCAGGCCTAAGAACGATAGCGTATTTCATCGCTAGCGCTAAAAGCCAGAAAAAGTTAAGATATGGCAGGCTATCTGATAAGACTACACCTAAATTATTGGCCATGGGCAACCACCTCATGGATAGTGACCTCTGGGTTTCAAAGACATTCGTGTCATACGTATCAATAACATTTGACGGGGAATCTTGCTCAAGATATGTCTCAATGTTACTTAAAAACGAATACGTTCTGTCTAACATATTGCGGGCTATCTGTATTGGATTTCCAGTTGCCATGGCATAATATTGGCAATAATCATCTGGCGATTGATTAGTATCACCATAACTGAGATTATCGCTGGCAAAAATCCCTCCAGCTTGCTGAAGGATTCTTACTATTTCATGTACCGATAGTTGCCTTAAGGCAATGCTTCCGGTCTCATCCGACATCGCTGTTTTGACCGAAATAGGCGGAACTAAGCAAATGCTGCCAAGGCTCTGATTGGTGAAGCTAACAATCGGCTCTTGATTTATTGTTGTATAATAGTTACCGCCGTAAAACCCGGAAACGTTCATGACTTTAATAAACTCCCTGAACACACATTTCTACGCTATGCTCGTATGGTGATACATTAGCAATGCCGTCGGAGCACGATCTATCAGCTGGGGGTATCCGGATAGCCTGATCTCGTTCTAGCAGATTTGGGATAAACATTTCTTTTGTAAGCGTGGTGAGTCTAACTCTTCCCAGCTTATTATAAGGTTGTATATAAAAAGGATTAGTAGGATCGACAACAGCTAAATTACAATACGGGGAAAAAGGATAATATGAAATTAAATTACTTTCGCCTGAGGCCGAACTTGGGTGTTGTATCGCCACACCTCCTAACGTGTTACCATAAAAAATTACAAAAGGAATTTCGCTAAAATATTCTTTCTTCAAAAAATTATAGGTATCAGAACTGATTTCAGTTCCCCCGCATACCACTCCCTGGATGTCAAATTCTTTGAAGTCAATCCTATTAATCAATTCTTCTAAAATCTTAGGGGTTGTAAAAATATAAGCTATCCTCTGAGTTTTAAGTATCTGGTTACTCTGGTCTATAATATGCCCAACGTATTCATTAGCTATTTGTTTCTGGCCGTTGGCTAAACACCGCTTGATCCATCTTGGGTCAAAATCAATGTAATAACACAAGCTACGACGTTGGCTTGCTAATAGTCCCACTGTGTAACCTATGACATGCGGCCCAGTTGGTCCAATGAACAACCAGTTTGCTTCATACCTAAATCCATAGTTATCTAGACAACTGCTTTCCCACTTGGCAAGGGTGTTTCGGTAGCTTACGTCAATTACCCTTTTTGGACTAAACGTACTTCCCCCTGTTTCAAAAACATGAATATCGTGTTGGCTAGAAAAACCTTTTGGGACCAGTCTCCTAACATCAACCTCCGATAGAACCTTTTCATCGAAACACCCAGATACCTCTAAATCATCGAGACTATTTATCTTCCGTCTTGCATTGATGCCCAGCTTTTTTTGTTTCTCTAGCCAGTATGGCGACCCCGTCATTTCATTAAAGTGCCAATCAATTATTTCGACAAGCCATTCATTCCATCCATCGTCCGGTAAGAAACCATCCAACATTTCCTCTCCTTTTTTACACCAAGGCATTATGGCTCACTAACATATCCTGCTTATCCATTGTCTTTAGCTCAGGGAAAAATAAGAATAGTTTGTGTATATCTAGTAATCTGATGTCTCCCGTATTATCTATAGATACAATATTTTCTTTTTGGAGGCACTTAATTAATCCGAAGTTCCGCAGTCAGTAGACAAACGCCGCCCCAAACAGGGCGCTATCCAGCAAGGATAGAAAGTGGCTAAAATGCGTGTAGTGCCTACGGGGTTATCTCGAAGAACTTCGGCGGCTCTTTGATCTTTAGAGCCGCAAATATCTCTTTTTGAGCAGCGGTGATTTCGGTTCGTTGTCGCAGCTTACCTGCGGGGCCGGAAAACTCACCAAGATGCATGCGGTTTAGCTCTGTTTTGATATATCGCCAGGTCCGCTTTGTCTCGACTTCGGCTACTCGGATAAGCAGCAAAGCTAAGAAGCACAGGGTAATGTGGGCGCGGATGCGCTCTTCTTTCCGGTGATACACTGGTCGAAGCTCAAGGGTGTGTTTTAGATCCTTAAATCCGCGCTCGACTTCTAAGAGCTGCTTGTATCCAAGGGCAACGTCTTCGGAAGAGAGCGTGTCATCTGATGTAGAAAGCAGGAATTTGCCGTCAAGGCGCTCTTCGGCCTTTATCTTGGCCTTGTCGATTGCAAGTGTGCCGTCGGCCTTCTGCTTGAGATAGCGCCCCATGCTTTTATTGCTGCGAAGCTCGCATGTCGCTTTTTTATGTGGCGACCCTTTGAGTTGCTTAATGCTGGCAAGCTCTGCCTCAAGCCGTGAAATGGTGTGTTCGCGCATCTCTTTATCTTTTTTAGCCTCGGCCGGATTGTAGCAGAGTATGTAGCGTTTGCGCCTCTCACCGTCACCGACTACGATCTCTTTTACCTTGAGGTTATCTCGGACCTCTTTGAAGCGCCCGGCTCTCGACAATGCCTCTTCCGCGAGCGGGCTCCCGAGCGAAGCTTTTCTCCGGCGATGTATCCTCCGCCGGCTCGTTGCATGTAGCGCAAGTTTTCCTCTGAGGTAAACCCTCTGTCTACCACCATGATGACCCTGCCTAACTTCCAGTCCCGAAGATCATCCTTGATTCGCTCAACGAGGGACATATCGGCAGTGTTTCCTTGAAACGTCCAGGATCGAACCGGTATGCCCTCACGCGTGACCGCAAGGCCGACCACTACCTGGGGTCTATCCTCTCGGTGGTCTTTTGTGTTGCCGTATTTTCGAAACTCGTCTTCGCCGCACTCGAAGTAGGTCGAGGTGGTGTCGAAAAACAGCAGATCGACCTCCAGGTTCAAGAGGTTAGCCACGGAGAAGAAGACCTCGCGCTGTATCGCCTCATCGGCCCCTAAAAGAAAGTCCATCGCACGATATGCATGATCGTCGGTTATGTTTGATATGTCCTTAATCACTACGTCACCCTTCATCCAGGCGACAGCCAAGAGCCTGGAGGTAGGATTAATTGCACGGTTGGCGACCAAAGCAAAGAGAGTACGCTCGACGTTCGTGTCGAAATGCCTGTTTTTAAGAAGCTCTTGTATGGCTGATGCGATACCTAAGCGCTCCCAGATTGCATCTAAGAAATATGCGCAACCGATGGGCTTAGATGAGATAAACGAGATATCTTTGGTTGCGGTCGCCTCAAGCACGACACCGGGCTCTAAAAACCTGGAGATGCTTTTTACTAACCGGGCCAGAGCATCCCGATCGAGCCTATCTTCTCTGCCGAAAGAGTAGACCACGTTAGCTTGAGCCTGGCCTTTTTCATTTCTCTCGTTGTGCGCTAGTTGAAGATAGCGCACGACTGAGCCGTCTTTATTTTTCCGGGAGATCGTTCTTAAATACATGCCTATATGATAGAACATATATTGCTTGGTAGTACAGGTAATGATTACCAAACGTGTGCCTACGCTTTTTCGGCGTTTCAGACACCCGCCAGGTTGCTGAGCTGCTATTTTAGATTTTAGGTGGGGTAAAAATGCCTATTTACTGCGGAACTTCGGTTAATGAAGGCAGGCTTTTCTTTGTTGATTCTGGGGCGTTAATTTGATCTACAAGTTGACTAAGGACTATATGGTTTTTGCATAATATGGTAATAATCTGTGCTATTATGGTTCGTGGCTTAGCAATTTCCTTCGGCTTAATTTCCCCTATAATTTTAATTTTAGCTTCACTATGTTCTCCAAGTTTACAGGCTATTGCATTCTGCAAATAGCCTGGCCAATACGGTATCTGGATCAATTTACACAATATGATATCGACAGCTACAGGATCTGGGCCAGCCACAATCACATTCAAGTTCGAAGGCGTTCCATAAATAGGTCCCATTCCCTCCATCCCCTGTATACCATCAACTATTGTATAAACAGGCATAAACCTCCTCAGGAGTCCGATAAGCAACTCGCGGATATACAAATGCATTGGCTTTTATTCTTCTCACTTATTAAGCCAAAAAGATTTTTTATGCCGAGGGAAGCACCTGTTAAAATGTGCGTCTTTACAACTGGCAAATTTATTATCGCGTCTGCATTTAATACATCGTCAGCAATTGTTACTTCTAAATTTGTGTGTAATCCCTTAAGCAATACTTTACGCTGTGTTCTTTTGGTGAGATTTACTATCTTAGCGCCAGTTGATTCTTGTAACGTATATAGTTGCAGTAAATTTGCAGTTTCATCAAAGGCAGAGTTAGTAGGGTCTGACTCGACAATGGTAACCTTATACTTTTTTCGCATTAGGAAACGTGCAACACCCTCAAGAATCTCTAAATGTGTTGTTGCTCCTGTTTCCGGATGATTACTCGACGAAAGGTTTGGCTTTAGCAGTATCTTGCCACCAGGTACTATCGGTATATTGACCTGAGTTTCCATAAGGTTTTCAACTAAATCGGCAATATTTCTTTTATTGAACGTATCCAGAACTATTACCTCGCTCATGTGTAGGTTTATACTCCTTTTTATTAGAATACTGAGCGATAGATTGTCCATGCCACACAGCTATATCGCCTACATTGTATTAATCATATTATTAACCAATATTTATACAACAGCTAAGCTTAAATCGGATAACTAAGCTTTACTTTAAATGCCATTACCTATTTGTAGCCAATTATTAAAGTGTAATAGCGTATAATTTCCTTATATTCATATGCAATGCTAGCATTAAACTACTAGCCGTAGCTTAGCACTCATAAGCTCGCTTAGGAATTACCCAACAGGTTATGTTTTTTACTATTTTTGGATAACCAAAAGGGTGATTTATGAGCCTTATTAATCCCCTAAAGGGTGATTTTTGTAAGCCTTAAGTATATATACGCATGATGAAAGCAGTTTACGAGGTGTGGATGATGTATATGGTGAGCAATTCGCAAGAGGATAAAGTCATAGATTAGTTGACGGCGGTTGGTCAGATTTAACTTGCGCCTGATTTTTCTTATACGGGTTTTAACCGTCTCGGTACTTATGTGTAAGGTCTCTGCGATATCTTTATTGGTTTTGCCCATTTTAACAAGCTCCAATACTTTTTGTTCTTGATTAGAAAGCTGGCTTAAGTTCGAAAACTGATTATGAAAAGACAAACTGCGGATGACCTTTTCTAAGATTGCACGCCGAAAGAATAATCCTCCACTACTTACTATCTCAACAGCTTTGCTTAACAGTGATGGCTGCGCCCTGATAATGCAGCCATCAACCGATGCTTTTAAGGCGTTGATCTCTATCTCTTCATCTACTTGCGATAATAAAAGAATTACTTTGGTATCAGGGTACCGGCTTTTTATCTGGAAGTTAAATAAAGAAGGCTTATCACAAAGCAGCTCGGCGTTTAACAAAATTATATCTGGCACGTGATCGGCCAATAGATCCAACAAGGATTCAAAATCTAGCCCGAAAACTTCTGCATCCGACCTTAGATCTGAGCGTATGCCTTCTACTTCAAGCTCACTGCAACCAACTACTGCAACATGCCACATAATTGCCCCCCGATTAAAGCTATCTAAAATTACCAACGCATAAATAGCGTATTCGTCGTATAAAGATCTAATTATTCATATTACATCTAGTATAGCATGGTGGGCAATCCCTTAGGCAAAGACCTTTTTTTAAGAGATATTTTTGCAGGGTTTAGGTCACAAAAAATTTGGAAAGACGAGGGGGCGTACTGCCAGGTGTTTTATAAAAACGCTCTTAATACCAGCAAGGATATAGTGGTTATATTTAAAAATTGGTATAAAATGTCATATTATCGTTAAGTTTTCTGGAAATTTTCCGATAATTAATAAACAGGCGTGATTAAACCCAAGCCTAGGGTGCCTGGTCTGGGGAATGTTACCGCATTCCCCTTTTACTTTCCTCTACACCTTCTCTAATTTCGAGACCAAGCCAATTATAGAATATGGCATATTCGTGTTGCCTCATTTAAAAATCTGCTTGAACTAATCTCTGGTTGCCTCATATAAAAGCTATTCGAAATTCCCACATACATGCGTAGTAGGGAGCCTTTAATCGTCAATATATCCTTCAGTTGATAACTAATACTAGCGGTCTTTGTGGGTAAAGTAATCTAGCTGGCACTAGCATATCTTAACGACAATTATTATTCCTTTAATTATTAAAGTAGTAGTGTTTGTGGGAATATGGTAAACATGAAAGGTTTTCCAAGCTCTGGTGGAAAAGACTATCGTTTTTGTAAGGTCTTTTCCACGAGAGCGGCATTTCCGCAAACATGATCCTGCCCTCTCTCAATTTGCTTTTGCACTACTAGCTTAACTAATTTATCTTGCAGATGCATAATCCTTCTTTTTAAGGCTATTGGATTAAGCTTAGCGTATTCTTTTTTCAGCCGGTTTTTATTGCTCCGTGATACCAAGGTCGCCTCAAGTACCCTCTGGTAAGGTGTTTTTGCCTTGTCATATTTCTTTGTTACTTTGGGTCCGGTCCTTGTTTTCTCTGTAAGCTTCATGGTTGGCTGAAAGAAATTGGTGTAGAGGCGCAAGATTGTATGTAGCTCATTTAGCAGCAGTAATTCCTCTTCTGTATCGTGGCGCATGTATCCGACAGTCTTTCGCACGACTGAGTAATTCTTCTGCTCTACATAGCAATTATCGTTCTTGCGGTAGGGACGGCTTCTGGTGAAGGTGATCTTGTTGCATTCGCAATACCTTTTTAAGTTGTTGTTGATAAATTCGCCCCCGTTATCCGAATCTATGCCGAGCAAGGGGAAAGGAAATCTCCCCTTCATCTGCTCGATTGCCTCAAAGACCCACTTCTTCCGCCTTGTTTCTTACAGCAACAGTTTCTGTCCAGCATGTTGCAATATCGGTTGCATCCAAGGTTTGGCAGAACTCCCCGCTTGCATCTCCGCCATCATGGGCTACAAGGTCAATTTCAAGAAAACCGGGTTTTGCCTCATTCCAGTCAGAGAAAGTTCTTATCGGTATCTGGCTTTTAAGAAGGCTCCCCGGTTTGGTATAGCTCTTAGGTTTGAGCCGCTCTTTTTTCTTTACAGGCCCAAGCATTCTGTCAATGGTTGGAGCACTTATTTTAAAAAGTTTGTCCCGGGTCTCTTCGTCTAAGCATATCTCAGAAAACCTCTCTAGCACTGGTATAATCTCTTTTAAATATGGGGCAAGCCTTTTACCGCAGGGCTGATCCAAGAGATGCCAGATGAATTCGAGTGCGCTTTGGACCTTCTCGTCATAGTACTTGGGCCTCTGGCGTCTCTTTGTTTTACCAAAGACGACCGCAATATTTGTCCCTGGTATGCTGATCCTTTTATCAAAGCATCTCAAAACATATGACGCATAGGAGCGGTTATAACCGGTTAACGTCACAAACTCATCTAAAATCTGCCCCCTTTCCTTCTTCGTTGCTCTGCGATATCTTTTTGCTGTCTCTTTTGTCACCGCCTGTTTTTCCCTCATAGTAAGTGCCATGGCTGCCTCCTTTCTTTACATAAAAAGCAGCCAAAATCTCACTCCTTTCAAGTAGATTTTTGGTGAGGCAATTCGGTATTTTGATATTTATGCCGGTGGATGCTACCATACACATACATATAGAATGCTTTATGTCTATACAGCAATTTTAGTTAGTAATCTTCATGCCCTACTCCCACCCACACCCGAGGCTTAGATCATTTTAAGTTTATTGGCATATCCAACAGGAACCAAAGTGACCTAGGCATTCAAGGAAATGGTAAAGGCTATAGGAGTATTATGAGCGGTAACAGAAAAAGAACGGCGGTAAAGATAATCGGCCTGGCGGTTATCTTGACAGCTATCTATCCACTTGCTCAGATTTTCTATTCCGACATCCATGCAGCCGAAAGCCAGAGAAAACTGCATAATGAGTGGAACAAAATATTGCGCGATAACAAAACTAGTTCTCAAGCCGCCGCTAAACCTACCAGAATATCTCACGGAAAGCCTTTTACTAGAATGGTCATCCCCAGAATTAACCTTGATGCTATAGTTCTAGAGGGCACTGATGAAGATACCCTTAGACAGGAGCTGGAACATATCGAAGGAACCGCCTACCCCGGTGAGATCGGCAATGTGGTTATTTCAGGACATAGGGTTACATATAACCGCCCATTCTACAGTCTTGGCGCATCAAAGAAAGGCAATCCAATCTATGTTTACGTGCCACCCCAGGAGTTCACTTATTATGTTGTTGGGCAGAAGGTGGTCAAGCCAACAGATGTAAGCATTGCCGATCCGATCCCAGATAAGACATTGACCCTTACAACATGTAATCTCCGCTTTAGCGCAAGAGAAAGGTTAATAATAGCGAAGATGCGGTAAGGGGTAAGCTACGTTACCTCTTTTCAAGTGGGGCATAGCTAAGTAGCAGCGTTTTTTCGCCTTCCATGGTGAAGAAGACGGTTACCTGATCCTCATCTTTAACTGCAGTTATGCGTCCTTCGCCAAATTTTTTGTGGTAGACGTTATCGCCAACCGAGAAAATACCAACTTGGGACAGCGGTTTTGCCTTAACATCTACCTTTTGATCGGCATCTTTTATAAGCTCTGGCGGTATCTCGTGCAAAAAACGGGAGGCTGAGTTGTAGTTTACACCACCCCAAAGGTTCCTCGACCAGGCATTGCAGAGATATAGTTTCTCCATTGCACGGGTGATACCGACATAAAACAGCCGCCTCTCCTCTTCAAGCTCATCAGCCTCGGTTATAGAGCGTATGTGGGGGAAGATGCCGTCCTCCATCCCAACGATAAAGACAATATCAAACTCAAGTCCCTTGGCGTTATGGACCGTCATTAAAGTTACAGCGTTGTTGTCATCATCGTAGGAGTCGATATCGGTAATAAGAGATATCTCCTCCAAGAATTCATCAAGATCGCAGGACTCACGTTCTTCTTCAAACTCCTTGATAACGCCCACAAACTCTTTTACGTTCTCAGCGCGGTTTTCCGCTTCAATCGTGCCTTCGGCCTCAAAAGCCGCAAGGTAGCCGATTTGATCAATTAGCGCCCGCACAAGGTTCTCCAAAGTCTCTTTTTCTTTTATCGCTTGAATTCCATCCATTAAGGCAAGAAACTTCTTGATGCTCTTTTGCGCTGCAGTTGAAAGCGTATAAATATCGTCAACGTTACTTAAAGCTTGATAGAAGCTCGTGTTGTTTTTTAATGCGTAGGCATCAACCTTGTCGATTGTAGTATTACCAATCCCCCTCTTAGGCACGTTTATAATCCTTTTTAGGCTTACCGTATCCTGCGGATTGGATAGCACGCGTAAGTACGCCAGGACATCCTTTATCTCGGCGCGGTCGTAGAATTTAAGTCCCCCAATGATTTTGTAAGGGACGCCGTAGCGAAGAAATATCTCCTCAAGAACTCGGGACTGGGCGTTCGTGCGGTAGAAAACAGCAAACTTCTTATACCGCCCCCCCGCCTTGACCATCTGCTCGATCTCACTTGCGACAAAGGTCGCCTCTTCGTGCTCGTTTTTTCCCTGGTATCGGGTGATAAGCTCGCCCTCGCCGTTTTCCGTCCAAAGGTGCTTGGGTTTTCTTGCGCGGTTATTTTGCATCACTTGATTTGCGGCCTTAAGTATTGTCTTGGTTGAGCGGTAATTTTGCTCAAGCTTTATGACCCGGCATTCGGGATAGTCGCGCTCGAACTCAAGGATATTTCGGATATCAGCGCCACGGAACTTATAGATAGACTGAAAATCGTCCCCTACGACACATATGTTGCGGTACTTTCCAGCCAAGAGTCTAACTAACTCATATTGGGCATAGTTGGTGTCCTGGTACTCATCGATCAGTATGTGCTTGAATCTCTCCTGGTAGGTATCCAGTACCGAGGGGAATAGCTGGAACATATTGACCGTCGTCATGATCAGGTCGTCGAAGTCCAGTGCGTTACTCTGGTAAAGCCTTTCCTGATATAGCTTATAGACTTCTGCAACAGTTTGCTCAACGTAAGTTGTTGCACGCGAGGCAAACGTCTCGGCGTCTATAAGCTCGTTCTTTACCTTGGATATAGTGGCGGCGATCTTGTTTGCCGGATATCGCTTGCTGTCGATATTTAGATCTCTTAGACAGTAAGACACCAACCGTTTAGAGTCGTTATTATCATAGATGACAAAGCTTTTGCTATATCCAAGCCGATCAATCTCTTGACGTAGGATTCTTGCGCATGTGGCATGAAAGGTGCTTACCCACATCGCCCGGCTTACTCTCCCGACCAGTGAAGCGATTCGCTCTTTCATCTCGTTGGCAGCCTTGTTCGTAAAAGTTATCGCCAGGATATTAAGTGGACTTACACCTTTCTCTTTTATGAGATAAGCGATTCTATGGGTTAGTATCCTGGTTTTACCGCTTCCCGCACCGGCTATAATAAGCAGCGGGCCTTCATGATGTGTTACTGCTTCAAGTTGAACCTGGTTTAAGTCATCTAGCATTCTTATAACCTCTTGTTGTGACTTCAGATTTTTGTTACTGATTTCCGATTGTGCGCCCTGTTACTTTATAAATCATTTTACCGTTTCTCGCAATTACATGTGGGATTACATGTCTAGAGCAAGGACCTGGTGCACCGTCAACCATGCTATGATTTGTCATTGTGAGCATACTATGAATCGCCATTGCGAGCAGAGCGAAGCAATCCGTGTTGCGAGCGACCGGAGGCCGTAGGGAAGGCGTGGCAATCTCAGGTTGTCATTGCGAGGAGTGAAATGACGAAGCAATCCTGGGGTTGCAGCTAACGTGCGAGATTGCCACGCCTTACGGCTCGCAACGACATAAAGATTGCCACGGTCGTTTCACTCCCTCGCAATGACAGCAATCAACTCATGGTCGATGGAATAGTAGGTCTAATATTGCCAACAGCATGTTAATAAAGGGTATACTATCCGTATCAAAGTTTAATTCAACTTTTGTAAAGGAGCAGGTAAAATGGTCAAATATCTAATAGCCGATATCCAGGCAATGGAAATCCTCGACTCAAGAGGTAACCCGACTATTGAGGTTGAGGTAATCCTAGAGTCGGACATAAGTGGAAGAGCTGCCGTTCCATCCGGCGCATCAACGGGAACCAGGGAAGCGCTGGAACTAAGAGATAAAGACCAGAAACGCTTTGGCGGCAAAGGTGTAACCAAAGCAGTAACGAATGTAGAGGATATCATCAAGGCTCAATTGATAGGTAAAAGTGTTTTAAACCAATTAGAGATAGACAATATCCTCATTGAACTGGACGGGACAGAGAACAAAAGCAATCTAGGTGCAAATGCCATTCTCGGCACCTCTATGGCTGTCTCAAGAGCCGCCGCCAACGAATCAGGAGTTCCCTTATATCACTATCTCGGCGGCTCGCAAGGAACAACCCTGCCGGTTCCGATGATGAATGTCTTAAACGGTGGCGTCCATGCCGACAGCGGCATCTCTCTTCAGGAGTTTATGATTGTGCCGGTTGGGGCCAAAAACGTTGCCGAGGGAATAAGATTTTGTTCTGAAGTTTACCAGACTCTAAAGAAAATTTTAAAACAAGAAGGCCAAATTATCTCAGTTGGTGATGAGGGCGGTTTTGCCCCTCGCCTAAGTAAAAGCGAGGATGCCATTAAGAATATAGTTCGGGCTATAGAAGCTGCCGGCTATGAGAAAGGAAAAGACTTGGCAATCGCTTTAGACCCGGCGGCAAGTGAGTTTTATGAAGATGGAATATACATTTTTGATGGCGAGAGAAAAACCAGCGAGCAGATGATCGATTATTATGAGAACCTTGTCAACAGATATCCGATTATTTCGATTGAAGACGGCCTGGCTGAGCAGGATTGGGATGGCTGGAAGATGCTAACCGAAAGGCTGGGTCAAAGGATACAACTTGTTGGTGATGATATTTTTGTCACCAACCCCAAGATATTCATGGAAGGCATAAAACAGGGTATTGCAAACGCGATTCTTATTAAACCCAACCAGATAGGCACTCTATCTGAGACTTTAGAGACCATTGAGCTGGCCCGTTTGTATAGATATAAGACGGTCTTATCCCACCGCTCGGGCGAAACAGAGGATACTTTTATTGCGGACTTTGCGGTTGCAACTAATATCGGCCAAATGAAAACAGGGGCACCTGCCCGCTCTGAAAGGGTGGCAAAGTATAATCAGCTTATGAGGATTGAAAAGAAACTAAAACATGCAAGCTTCTATCCTGATATAGCGTTGCTGGGAAATAGAAATATTTAGCCAATTACCGATTTTTGCTCGTCCTCTCCTTCGGAGATATGTCCACCGCCCACAACAAATGATTCCAGGTTGAGGAGGAGTTTGGCAATGTGGGAGAACTTCTCTGCCACTTTCAATGCATCGGCCTCGTCGAGAATACCATAGCCCCTCAGACGCGAGGGCATTGTATTCTCGACGGCCGTCCAGGCTTCGGCAAATTTGCCATTGATGGTCCGGTCGGCCTTTACAAATCGCGCCTCAAGGCCGAAAAGTTCTTTCGCCTCTTCTATCTCCTTTTTCAATACACCCAACTGCTGCCGAACGATAGATGCTCTTCTTGCATCCAACGTTTCGTATTTTTTAAGGATTCCGTGATCCGAAGAGACATTGATCAACTGTTCGGTCTCATCGATAGCCGTCTCCAGACGCAGGAGCGTCGAAGTTATTGATCTTTTCTGGGCCTCATTAAGCACTTTAACCACCTCTGCCAAAGTTACTGCTCTTGTAAACGGATAACTTAAGCAAAGCTTGCTGCCATGCGTTCATCTCTGCCCCCTTCGGCTCGTGAGAAAATTCAACACGGCTCTTTCTGATCGCCTCCTCAAGGGCAAAGCTCAGTTCCTGCAGCTTATCCACTTCAATAGAGACGATCGACTTCTTTATCTTTTTGCTACCGGCCGTAGCTATTGCCATCGCCCGGTGAGAGAGACACAAGCCGAAGCTACGTTTGTATCGCTCCACAAAATCGGGGTCTGCTATATTGTAAACGAATATGCTGATGAGGTTAGCTTCGCGCTCATCAAGTGACTGACAGGCGGTACAACCTGCGGTAACCGGAAACGATGCGACATCGCCTCTTTTGTGCCTCAAGGGATGTGACACATCCGTAAGGCTGCAAAGAACGCGCTCGGTCAACTCACGCGCAATGGTCGAGGCGCTAAGCAGGCGGCCGCTTTCTTTAACGGCTTCGATCAATCGCCTGGCATGCCGGCGGCAGAAAGTCTCGCCACGTGCGGCAAGCGCGTCCCTTGTCGCCCCATCACCGATACCTTCAAGAGCAAACCAGAAAAAGAACCGCTCCTCTGCCTCGTCAAGCAAAACACAGATGGGGCAGTTTTCTTCTTTAAACGCCAGCTCAAGTTCACCACTTATCCAGTCCATAGTTACTCCAATGGCCATTTTGGTAAACAAAAACTCCTATGCCTTGCATAGAAGCTATTAGTTCTTTTTAGCGAACAATTATGGCGAGCTTCATCACCTTGCCTTTTATGCTGCACAAGGACCTACAAAAGGCTAGTATTGTTTTCCAGTACCTTTTGGATAATCTCTTTTAAAGTGCCATCAGTATAGCGGACAGCCGCCTTGAGAGCTAGTTTTGGTTTTTTACCTCCAATTATGCCAAGAGCTTTTGCTGAAGCAACGCGCACTATAAGATAAGAATTTGGGGCTGAGAGTTTCTTTGCAAGAACATTGATGGCTTTACTGTCTCCGATTTTCCCTAGAGCTAAAGCGGCAGCTTCTTGAAGATATGGGTCTGGCGATGATGATAACACTTCAATCAATTGCGGCACTGCTGCCTTTTCTTTAATTTGGCCCAAAATCCAGGCTGCCCTCACGGCGGTCAGCGGCTCTGGATGCCTTAGTGCGGAGATAAGCTTTTCACTAAAACCTCTTTTATCAAAGCCCTCAAGGTCGGCCCCGCACTTAGGACAAACCTTTTCTTGAGCCTCACATTCACCCCAACAAGAAGGGCAAAATATGATCATTGCCAACTCCCACACCTATATATCGGCTTCAGGCAACCCTTCAATTTCATGCGGCAGCCTCTTCCTGCCGTCGCCCGGAATCAAAAGGATAAAAAGAATCAATGCTAACAGCGATATGACGCTTCCAAAGAAAAACGGCGCGCTCGGGTTTATCTTATCCCAGAGAAAACCGGCGATAAGACTTGCGGGCAGAAGCGCGATGCCGAGAGCCAGATTTAAAAAGCCGTAGGCCGTTCCTCGCAAATTCGCCGGGACAATATCGGCGGTAAAAGCCTTAAAGATACCTTCTGTAAATGCGTAATACAGGCCATAAGCGGCAAATAGAAGCCAGACGGCAAAGGGGCTTTTAACTAAAGCAAAGCCCAGATAAACCAGGGAGAATATTAAGTACCCGGCAATAATTACCGTTTTTCTTCCAATACGGTCGGAAAGCGAGCCGATGGGTGTTGCGGCAACGGCATAAATCATACTAAAAACGAAATAAACAAGCGGGATGAGGCCAATGGTAATCCCAACGTTTCTTGCTCTTAAGATAAGGAAAGCATCGCTTGAGTTACCGATGGTAAACACCAGTACTACCAATAAAAACAGTTTAAATGATCTATTGAAAGGCTTGAGGCTGAGTTTTATACTCGTGGGTTTAATTGTCCTTGCTTTCTCTTTTACAAATAAGGCAAGAACGGCGACCCCAATAGATGCCGGGATGATTGCCAGGCTAAAGTATACCCTAAAGTTATTATGGAGAAGCGGCAATACCGCAAAAGCAAATAAAGGTCCAAAGGCAGCACCTAAAGTGTCCATACCTCGGTGGAGTCCGAATGACCTACCATATTCTTCTTTGCGGGTTGAATCTGCTATTAGAGCATCCCTCGGAGAGGTTCTAACACCTTTTCCAGACCTATCTACAAATCGGGCAATTAACACCTCCCACCAAACAAAAGACAGGGCAAGTATCGGTTTTCCAAGTGCTGCAAGCCCATATCCTATAACGGTAAGTTTCTTTCGCCCACGAAGTCGGTCTGAGAGCCAACCAGAGAAGACTTTAAGGATGCTTGCGGTTGATTCGGCAATGCCTTCAACAAGACCAACGATGGCAACCGGCGCCCCAAGAATTGTCGTTAGAAATATCGGAATTAGCGGATAGATCATCTCGGTGGAGATATCTGTAAAAAGAGAAGTTAGTCCAAGAAAGAAAACATTTCTTGAGAAGCCAAAGATTTTTTTATTTGTTGGTTGCCGCGCTTGTTCTGAGCTGAAGATCTTTTTATCAGTTCTTGATCGCATTTCTACCTCTGGTACTATCCAATTTTATTTACATAAGAGGTTAACTCCAGCTCGATTCTCTCAATTCTTTCCTTGTAGGATTCAAGTTCAAGCTTTCTTTTCTGTATCTCAACCTCATTTTTCTGCCGATATTCAAGACCTCTTGTAACGGCCGACTCTATGCTAGATACCATCTCCGTTACACGCTCATCGAGCATTCCTTTTAATGCAAGCAGGCTGTCGTCCAGCCTTGCATAAAGATCGCCCCGAATGCGCCCGCAATGCATATCAAAATACCTTATCAATTTCTCTTTCGCATCTGCATACATCACTTTTGCGGCAAATACCTTGGGAAGTATACTCTTAGCGGGAGCGGCGAGTAGCTCTATGCTGGTTGATGCTTCTTTAGACATGTAATAGAACCACTTGCTATCAAGTAGCATAACCGTGCCAACGATCTGCGAAAGTGAAAGGCCAAATATATCGGATGCTTTATCAACGATTTCTTGAGCGATACCGTTGGTCTCGTCGATAAGTCGCTTTGCAATATACTCAAAACCGGCAGAGACTTTTTTCTCCTCTTCGCTTCTCCAACGAGTAAATATAGAAAGGATAATATTTTTAACTGCGTTATCTAGGACATCTGAAATTTGCGCCTTTGGTCCGGCCTTCGCCTTTTCAAGGGCTTCATCAAGCTCTTTAATTGCCTCCGGCAGCTTCTCTTTTTTTAAGCCCTCCGTGTCTTCATCATACTGTTTGATTAACTCACCGAGCTGGCCTTTCATTAGATAGTGTGCATCAAGCCGCTTGCGCTCGATTTGCTCGACATACTTTTTGAAATCCCCTAACTGTTTTTCGACCAAATCGATAGGGGCTTCAAGCGATTTAAGCTCAAGTTCGATATGTCGCAGGATGTTGTTTGTAACCTGCAGGCCGCGATTAATCGCAACGGTTAATATAAGCAGACCCTTCTCTTTAAGCAAAAACTCTGAAAGCTCACGCTCAAATTCGGGTAGGTTGCTTTGAAGAAGCATCTCTTGGTTGCCACTCTGCCTGGCTTGAAGAGCCAGCCTTGCCGAAAGCGGTATCAGGGTAACACTGCCGCCCAACGTCTGCTCTAGAACTTTTCTGCTAAATTCCAGGGACTCCTTTCGCTCGCTCTCGGATAAGTAGTCAATCTTATTTTGGATAAAGAAGATTTTATCTATATACTCTTTAATATCGATAAGATATGCGAGCTCGGCCTTGCTTATCGGTTGGTCGGAAGAGACCAGAAATATAACGGCATCGGCTTCAGGCAGATAGTCGTAGGAAACCTCGGTGTTGTGTTCGTAGATCGAGCCGACACCCGGAGTATCAACCAATATCACACCTTCATGAAGGTAGTTAGAGGGATACTTTGCGACAACTTTCTTAACACCTTTTTCATTGTTGGGATTACTACGCTCTGTCACATAATCGTTGAGCATTTCAAGAGATATCGTCTTTCTCTGGCCATTTTCAAAAATGACCTCTGCTGAAGGAGTATCCCCGTAGATTAGTTCGGTTATAATTGAGGTAAGCGGGACTACTGCCACCGGTAGTGCGGCTTCGCCAAGTATCGCATTAATAAACGATGTTTTACCCCGTTTAAATTCACCCATAACCACAAGGTTAAACTTGTTATCGGTAAGCTTTTCAATCGCATATTCGAGCATATTGCTATTGTTGGGCGACTCATTTTGGTTAAGGCTTGCCTTAAGCTCACCTAAAGTCATGAGTATCTCTGTTCTTGCTTCTGCATAATTAATCGACATATAAATCACCCCATAAAATAATAGCCCCCACGCAAATTCGTAGGAGCTATTAGCATTAAAGCGATTTATGCGAGCCCCATCGCCTCATATTTACTTATTTCAAGTATAACAGAAATTTTAACTCAGTCCTATACGTTCTAAACTGCTGTTACAAAAGCAAACGCTGGACAACCAAAACAAGTACCAGACCAATTAGAACATATGCTGCATAAACGTTTATGCTTCCGGCATGCATTTTGGCCAATGTCACAGCTACCGATTGAATGAAACTGGTGATTGGTTTGAAGATCAACCGATCAATAATATGTACCTCTTTTCGCCCGTTCTTTATTGCGGTTCTAAAATGTCCGGCTACCGTTTCTTTCGTATCTTCAATTGTCGAGGGATGGAAAACCGCATTAAAAATAACCCGCACAGGGTTTGAAAAACCCGTAGCTGTATAGGTCATTTCGGGCAGAAGACGCCGAATCCCGCCATCCCAGGCCGCCGCCCGCCTTACCTTTCTAGCCCTGGTCAAAACTTTTACTAAGATAAATGTTCCACCCAGCAGGAACAGCAACACTATAAACGTATACGAGGTTGACATAGCAAAAACCACCGGATTTTTCTCCAGGCCCCGGTGTAGGATTACCAGACCGCGACCAGGAAGATAACTACGGCCCACCTGCGCACCAAGATCGTGAAACTCTGAAACAAACGCCCCGCCGAATTTCGGATCTCCCTTATCTACCGTGAAAAACGGCGGCACCAGCTCATCGGCCACTTTCTCATGCACCAGGGGTGCTACGGTTTTATCCAGCACAGGAACGACGTAGGTCGGGAGGATTCCAAAAAGAAGACAACTGAGGGCCAGAATCCCCATAGGGATAATCATGGACCTCCTAACTTCGCCCACTTTCTTTACTCTCTTCGACCTGCCCATACCCAAGAAACTCATCGCAAACGCCTTAACGAACGTGGTAACAGCCAAAGCGGCGGTCAAAGCGAGAGCCGCTCCACTCAGGGCAAAAACGATCTTCTCGCCCGCCGAATGGATAGCCGAGCTTTGAAGCATTGTCTGTAGAGTCAACCATTCACTGACGAAACCGTTGAAAGGCGGCAGAGCGGCGATGGACAGCGAACCCGCTAGAAAGAAAAGCGCCGTCCAGGGCATTATTTTAATCAATCCTCCTAAACGGTCCATATCGCGCGTGCCGACAGCATAATCAACCGAGCCGGCACCGAGAAAGAGAAGCGACTTGTAAAGGGAGTGATTTATCAAATGGTATAGTGCCGCGATAAAGGCAATGCCTGCTAAGACTGGAAGCCCTGAGGCTGCAAATACAAACCCCGCGCCAAGTCCAGCGGTTATAATTCCCATGTTTTCGATGGAGCTGTGGGCCAGCATTTTTTTCATGTCGTTTTCGGTTGCCGCATAAAGAATCCCCACCAAAGCCGAAATACTGCCGATGATCAAAACAATAAGACCCGGTCCAACCTGGCTAACCGGAAGAAGATCGGCGTTTACCCTCGTAATACCGTAAATTCCAAGGTTTAAAACAACCCCCGACAAGAGCGCGGATACATTTCCGGGAGCGACGGGATGGGCTCGGGGAAGCCACGTACTGCTCGGCACCAGGCCGGCTTTAACACCGAAGCCAAAAAATGAGAGCAGAAAAACAGCCCAGCGGGCGACTTCGCCTAAACCCCCGGCAGAAGCTCTCAGCGCCGCAAAGTCAAGACTTCCCGACGCTTTCGCCATGATCAGAAAGGCAAGAATAACCATAATGGTACCCGCCTCGCTCATGGCCAGCATTAGAAAACCCGAACGTGTTGTTTCTTCATGCTCGTGTTCATAGTTAACAAGCAAATACGAAAAGATCGACATTACTTCCCAGGCGATTAGAAAAGACAGAATATCGCCAGAGATAAGAACCAGAACAATAGACGCAAAAAGTAAATAGTAAAAGATACTGAAAGTTTTCAAGTTATAGCGGTTAAGGTATCTTTTTAAATACCCCGCTGAAAAGATCGAAACCGGTAAAAATACTAATCCCGTTATGAAAACAAAAAGCGCCGATAGGCGGTCTATCTTAAAGGTCAGCGTCCCCAGGAACGGCAACGTCCAGAGTTCAGTTTGGACGGAATGGCCGGAGAGGAGAACCTCTCCACCAACGAGTAAAACGGAGACAGAAGCTATAGAGGCTACCAGGGATAAACCAAACGGGTTCATACGATTTGAAAGCAACGCCGCCAGGATAATACCAATGCCGCATAGCGATAGAAAAACAATAATACCATTTATAACAACAGCATTACTCGCTTCAACCATATTTCTAACCCCTAACCTCAGATGATGTAAGTAAAGCGGATGATTTTCTTTTAACCGCTAAAAGTAGCCCGTGGATAATTGCCAGCGGGGGCGGAGGGCATCCCGGCACCGCAACGTCTACCGGAATTAGCTCAGAAACACCGGCGTCGGACATAAAGCTTGGGCCAAATATCCCCCCAGAAAGGGCACACGCACCGACCGCCATAACCAATTTAGGCGTCGGCATTGCATCATACGCTTTTTTTAGCGGCAACCGCATATGATCGGTAACCGGACCTGCTACCAGCAACACGTCGGCTTCCCTCGGGGTTGGCGTTGCAAAAAAACCAAGGCGGTGCATATTATAATATGGCTTGTTTAACTGCTCAATTTCGCTTATGCATGCCCCGCAGGCACCTCCATCAACAAACCTTATATTGATAGAGCGATTAAAGGCACTTCCCAATCCCCGATTGGCCCCGCTATCTTTTGTGTTAGCCGCCCATTCGTATCCATAATCCCAACCCATGGGACTCTGGGAGCCACGTTTGCAACGAAAACAGTGGATACAGTAATTATAATCAACGGTGAGCTGGTTGCCTGACCGTTCAATCGCACCCGTCGGGCAATTAAAAACAAGCTCTTGAACTTCTTTCTCAGTCCCTTTTGCTGCAGTAGGCAGCCCAGGGGAGACCCCAGAGGCTGTCTCCATCTTCCTGGGATACTGGGTTGTTTTTATTCCAGTTCTAAGTCCCTTAATGACCCATTTACTCACACTAATCTATCTCCTAGATTTATAGTCTTCAATCTATAACTCCTCAATCTATCCCTATCGATCGGATTCGGCATTTGAAAGACCAAAGGTTGCCATAATTATAGGAAAATCCTGAAATGCAAAATTCTCCGCAGCGAGATGAAATCCATGCCAGTTACTAAAAGACGGTGTAGTCAGCCGGTAGCGCAGCACCCGACCATCCTCTCCCACTCTTATCCAGTGGAATGAGGCACCACGGGGCGCCTCCACCCACCCGAGAGCTTCTCCGGGAGCAATTCGAAACGACTTAGCATTTACCGAACCCGGGGGAAGAGATGAGGCAACCTGGTTGATAATATTTACAGACTGCTCTGCTTCAGCAAACAAAACCCGGAGGCGGGCATAGCCGTCCCCTTCCTCCTCACCCGGCACGGTGAAGTCCAATTTTTCGTATCCAGAATAAGGCAATACTTTGCGTATATCTCTGAGCAGACCCGATGCGCGTGCGACTGGGCCGACCAGCCCGTGTGAAACAGCGTCCTCCAATGAGACAGCCCCAACTTCTTCAAGGCGGTCGAGGAAGCTGCTTGAGAAATAAAGCAGCTTCTTAAGCTTGTTTAGCTCAACCATTAAGCCGCGAAGATTCTTAGCAAGCATACCAATTGCATCATCGGCTAGATCGATCGATAGGCCACTGAGTATATTTAGGCCAAACAGGTAGCGGTGACCGGTTAACACACCAGAAAGGCGAAGCAATTCTTCTTCTAAAATACTTGCCTGACTGGTTGCCACGGCAAAAGCGGTAGAGCTGCAAATGCCCGCAATGGCGCCAATGTGGTGGCGCAGCCGTTCCAGCTCAGCCAGAACTATGCGGAGAGCTTTAGCGCGGGGTGGTACTTCTATACCGGAAATATTCTCTACGGCTTTACATAAAGCAAGTGAGTGGGCGAATGCCGAAGTCCCGGAAAAACGCTCGGCTAAAAGAATAACATGCTCTACAGCATTTCCTTCGGCTATTTTTTCAATCCCCCGGTATTTATAAAAGAAACGGGGGATAATTCTTATTACGTCCTCCCCGACGGTTTCAAGAAGAAAATGGGCAGACTCAGCAAAATCCGAATACACCGGACCGATGGGCATCATGAAGGCGCCGGGTGACTGAACAATTCTCAGCGGTCGCCAATCCGGGTCAACCTCGCGATGAATATAGGGATTTGATGGGTCAAAATCGGCCCGCATAGGATTTATGCCCTCCGGCCACTCTTCATGAAGTACAAAATCGCCTAAACGGGGATGCCCTTCAAAAACAAGGCCGAAGAGGTCTTCGATCTCCCTCTCATGCCAGTCGACGGCATGTATCAAATTACTAATGCTGGGAACCGTAGTTGTCGAATTGGAAATCCGATAGGAAACACATATAAGTCCATTTCCAAAGCCGCCGTAAAAGATATATGTTAGCAACTGCTCGGAGGCCAGATCTTCAACAACCAGACTGGCAAAGCTATAGTCCAGCTCAGAGAAAAGCCAGTTACAAACATCCGCCACAATACTTTTATCGCATTCCATATGGCAGATAAATCTGTCCTGTTTGCATCTTACCTTAATCTTGCCGGGCCAGCGATTTGCGCTGATCTCAGATAAATTCAGCCATTCGGTAGCTTTATTTAAAGACTGTACCATGAGCAATCACCTCCCCAGTAAAATGGACGCAAGGTGCACGAGTTTATTGAACGGCCCCGGCAAGAACAGACCAAGTAAAACAATAGGAGCCCCGGCTAAAAGCAGGGCTGTAATATTTGATGCTCTTAAAGGTATCCCTTTTGAGCCTGGCTCGGGTCTTCCAAACACCATGCGGTTAATATGATACATAACTCCCCAGAAAGCAATAACAATGAAAAAGGCCAGGAGACCGGAGGCAATATACTGGCCGCTGGTAAGCCCGGCTTTTAAAATTGAAAACTCACTTAAAAAGACTGCAAACGGCGGCGCTCCGGCAATAGCCAAACCTGCAACTGCAAGTGAGACAGCAGATACCGGGGATGTTCGGATAAGACCCCTTACCGAAGCAATATCTTGATTTCCGGTAGCCATTAGAGAGCTTCCAGTAGCAAAAAAAGCAAAGGACTTCGCGAGAGCATGGCTTACAATCTGGAGTGTGGCCGCATACCAGGCCGCAGGGCCACCAATACCGGCGGCAACCAGAATTATGCCCATATGCTCAATAGTAGAAAAAGCAAAAAGTCTTTTGAGATCTTTCACTTGAATTATTAAAAATGCTGCTACCCCAACAGAAATAAGGCCAAAAACAATAAACCATACCCCTGCGTAGTTGCCTGCAGCTCCCTGGAGAATGGGCTGCATTCTTAGTATGACATAAAGAACGGTAGTACTCTCCGCAATAGATAGCAGTGCGCAAACGGGTGCCGGCGCCTGGCTGTAGGCATCGGGCAGCCACGTATGAAAAGGCACTAGCCCCGCTTTTGTGCCAAGACCGATTAAAATAAAGATAAATGCGGTTTTAAGAATGTCACCAGGGATACCTGGCGATAATTTAACCAGCTCCGCCCAGGTAAAAGGCCCATGTCCAACAGTATTTAACCCCCAATAGAGAATTAATACCCCAAGAAGGGCAAAGGCCGCCCCCATGGAGGTAAGAATAATATACTTCCAGGCGGCCTCAAGAGACTCGGAGGTATTGTCAAAAGCAACTAAAAAAACCGATGAAACAGTGGTAAGTCCGACCGCAATCCAAACGAGAGCGATATTCGATAACATCGGTATTGCCAGCATAGAAAAAAGAAAAAGATTGTATAGAGCATAGTAGCGACGTATTTTATACGGGTTGTTCACCGCAACCCTTTTTTCAACATATCCCCAGGAGAAAATAGAAGCCGTCAACCCGACAAAAGCTACCAAAAGCAAAATTATTGCCCCAAGACTATCGCACGCGACCCAATTTTTCAAAGCCACAACTTCTGCCGACTTAATAGCGACAAAGGCTACCCGTAATGATAGAAGGAATATAGCCAGGGTACCGATGTTTGTTATAGCCGGAGCTAATTTTTTCCCAACAGGGATTAACGACAGACCGGCGGCTAATAAAGCTATAACAAGAATGATAATTAGCTCCATGAATGCTTATTCCTCCCTCAAAGAGACCATCTTGCCCACAGCCGTTGTCCCTACACGTTCGTGTATTCTTCTGGTTAACAAACCCATAACGAGGGCTATGATCAGCACATCGAAAGCCGCCGCCAGCTCAGCGATAAGAGGCAGGCTCGAAGCGATAGAAATCCCGGCAAAAAACGCTCCATTTTCCATCGAAAGAATTCCAATAACCTGAGGTACTGCTTCGCGCCTAACTGTAACTACGTAGGCGCCTATAAGAAGCCCGGCCATGCCTATGGGCAGATTAAATTTTATGGTAGGATCGCTCGCAAAGCTTAGAAGGGGACTCGAAACAAAATAAACTATGATAGTAAGCACCATGGCGATTAATAATGACGAGGGGATGTTTAACGCCTGTGATATCTCGCGACGGGCGTAGACCTCCCGATCAATGGTGCGGCGTAGAAGCCAGGTAATTAAAACCGCTTTGACCACAAGGGTAATCCCTGCTACAGCAATCAGATGGTTCGATTCGTACTGGTAGCCCAAAACAAACGCAGAGCTGGCTAGCAAAACAGATTGAAGTGCAAACAGGTTCAAGTAAGCAAGCACCTGGCGCATTGCAACCATCCCAAATGCGGAAAGCAAAAACAACCCGCCGGCCAGCGCATCCAACTTAGCAAAAATGGAAAGTGTCGTATTATGATCTAACATAAACCCTCCTATGCGCTCCTCAAGCCCTCTTACATCTCTAGAAGCCTGGTAATCATAGCCGCCATGGAAGTAATAAAGGCAGCACCAAGAAATTCGGTTATTCGGAAAAGTCTCAATTTGGCAAGCGACGACTCGATAACTACAAGAACTAGTATAAAGCCGAACATTTTCACCAAAATAAGAGGTATGGCCAAAAGAACATCTGACAGCGCCTCCGTTTGTGCAAGCCCCCATGGAGTTACAAGAACATTTAGAAAAATGCATAATAGAACAAAAAACTTCATAGCGCCGCCCCATTTCATTAGAGCCGCAGCCCGCCCTGAATATTCTAGACCCTTTGACTCATCAATCATTGCCAGTTCAAAATGACCGGAAGGATTATCAACGGGAATGCGACCTGACTCGGCAATAATCAACATGAGGAAAGCCAACATCAGAAGTATATGCGACGGATCAAAAAAATTTGCCAGCGGTGTTACCCATTGCTTTTGGACAATGTAGGGAATCGTGGAACCGGCTATAAAAGACACCGTAAAGAAAACTATCATAAAAACGGGTTCGGCGAGAAAGCCAACCATCCGGGTCCGGCTGGCCCCCACCGGTCCATACGGATTTGCCGTATCCACTGCGGCTAGGGTAGCAAAAAATCCCCCCAGCGCCAGGATAAAGCCGCCACCAAGCATGTCCCCCATAAAAGCAAAGAAGAGCGGATACCCGGTAAGAACCGGAATAAGAAGCGTTACAAAAATCGGTGTTACAAAAACTATATAAGGCGTAACTCTAAATATCCAGGAGCTCTGCTCAGAGACAACCTCATCTTTATGGAAAAGCTTCCATAAATCGCGATAAGGCTGGAATATGCTTGGACCCCGTTTAGATTGAATTATCTCTTTCAGTTTATTAAGGACACCCTTAATAAGCGGCGCAAATGTCATTACCACCAGTACTTGGATTATATTAAAAACAATTCTGTCAACCATGGCATACCTCCCTGGCCGCCTTGTGCTAATGTTGGAACTACTAAGAGTATGGACTATTCTTTAATTTTCAAGCACCTGCCCATAAATAAGTTTCTAAAATTTTACACAAAAATAGCTCCTACCTATAAGGGTAGGAGCTATTAGCACTCTGATGCATATAGGCGAGCTCCATCGCCATAATCTATTTACAACTAATTTTATATCTTAGCAAGGTAAAGATTACTTGTCAATAATAGTCTTAAAGATGGTCTTAAAGATGGTCTTAAAGACAAAGGCTGTAATCGCCTCCGCTATCGCCAATTTTCAGGTATACAGCTACAAGACTGTTATCAAAAAACTACGTAAAAGGCAAAAAGGCCAGCATGGTTGACTTCACCGCATAACCCAAGTAAACTCATTTTTTAAGCGATGGGGCTCGCTCTATGGCCGTTAGATCGGATGATGGCTTCTGCCAATTGAGGTAGAAGCATTTTTTTGCTTTAAATTGCAACAAAGGGGTGATTGTTCATAAGGCTTCTCTATGTAGGAATAGGTGGTTTCTTGGGTGCGATAGCAAGATACCTAATCGGCGGATGGATTATGGGTTCTGGCCGCTTTGTTTTCCCTCTGGGAACATTTATAATCAACATATCCGGTTCTTTTTTGATAGGGCTATTTTTTGCTTTTGCCGTTGATCGCTACGGCCTAGACGGCTTCTGGCGACCGTTTTTTACAATCGGTTTTCTAGGTGCCTATACCACTTTCTCAACATTTAGTTTGGAAACACTAAATCTCGTTGAGAACGGCAGTTTCTTTTTAGCTACCGCAAATGTGCTGGCAAGCGTCTTATTCTCTCTGGTCGGCACTTTCGCAGGTATCTTAATTGGAAGGAGTATTTAGGGGGATATGAAATCAACCGCTTCGGGAAAGCTAGTTAGAATATTTGTCGGGGAGTCCGATCAGTGGCATCGCAGACCGCTTTATACCGCAATTGTCGAGCGTGCCCGCGAAATGGGCCTGTCAGGAGCAACTGTTATCCGGGGTGTTGAGGGATTTGGCGCACACAGTAGAATCCATACCCTGCGCATCCTCCGCCTCTCTGAGGACCTTCCTATTATTATAGAAATTGTTGACTGTGAGGATAGGATAAACAAGTTTTTGCCTGTCCTTGACGAGATGGTTGCGGAAGGCTTGGTAACTATCGAAGATGTCGAGATACTAATATACCGGCACAGGTTCGGTGAGGAAATCTAAGAAACCTAAACCACACGCTTTCCGATAACTTCAGCCACCGCTCTAACTTCACTAACCAATTGCCTTAATTGCTCTGGGGTCAAAGACTGTGCCCCATCGCAGAGCGCTTTTTTAGGGTTGGGGTGTACCTCAATTAAAAGACCATCAGCTCCCACGGCAGCCGCAGCTCGGCTCATCGGGATGATGTAGTCGCTGTGCCCCATTGCATGGCTGATATCCACAATTATCGGATGGGGACTTAGCTTCTTTATTACAGGAACAGCAGCCAGATCAAGAGTAAAACGGGTCGCTGTCTCAAAGGTTCTAATTCCCCTCTCGCAGAGGATAACGTTTGGGTTGCCCGCAGTAGTAATATACTCAGCCGCCAGCAGCCACTCGTCAATGGTTGCAGACATGCCTCTTTTTAGAAGTACGGGGGTGTGGTTTTCAGAGGTGAGCTTTCCGATCTTTTTCAGTAGCGCAAAGTTGGCCATATTACGCGTGCCAACCTGGATAATATCCGCATACTCTAGAACTAGGGCAACATGCTCGGTGTCCATAACCTCGGTTACTGCTTTTAGACCGTAGGTGCCTGCAGCCTCTAAAAGATACTTTAAACCTTCTTCTTCAAGACCCTGGAAGCTATAAGGAGATGTCCTGGGTTTGAAAGCTCCACCCCTTAAATAGGTAAGGCCAAGTTCCGAAACTGCTTTTGCTACTTCCGTAACCTGCTCGCGGCTCTCAACCGCGCAGGGACCGGAGATAATTGTTAAATCGCTGTTTGAAATCATTTAAATCCACCTATGATTCAGCATTTTTCATCGCGTGCAGGATAGTTTCAAATATTACTCTTAAATCATCGTCATACAAGGGCCCGTTATTTATCGATGTGATCTTTTGAAAGATGTCTTCTTCTCTCCCTGGATCATAAAGAGGCAGCTTATTCTCCGCTTTAATTTTTCTGATTTCGAGCGCAAGTCCCGCCCTACTATTTAGGTCTTCAACCAAATGGCTATCAATAGCATCAATTTTTTCACGCAGCTCATCTATTTGGCGCTTTGCTTCCCCGCTCATTGTTTTCCTCCCGTCATTCCCATTCTATAGTTGCTGGCGGCTTTGAACTAATGTCGTAGGCCACGCGGTTTACATAATCAACTTCGTTTATTATGCGATTTGATATCTTCTCGAGCACTTCGTAGGGGATTCTTGCCCAATCGGCCGTCATAGCATCCTCACTGGTTACAGCCCTTAAGATAATCGGATAGGCATACGTCCTCTCATCTCCCATAACACCAACGCTCCTGATTGCCGGAAGAACAGCAAAGGATTGCCATATTGAACGGTAAAGCCCGGCCCGTTTAATTTCTTCCTCAAAAATCGCATCGGCGTTTCTAAGGATCCCAAGCCTCTCTTCAGTTATCTCACCAATTATGCGCACGGCAAGACCGGGACCTGGGAATGGGTGTCTCCAGACGATCTCATCAGGCAAACCCAACTCCTCGCCGACCGCGCGCACTTCGTCTTTGAAAAGCGCGCGAAGCGGTTCGACAAGCTCTAATTCCATGTCCTTTGGTAGGCCACCCACATTATGGTGTGTCTTTATCTTGGCGGCATCACGCGTACCGCTCTCGATAACATCCGGGTAAAGCGTCCCCTGGACTAAGAATTTTGCATCATGAAACTTAGCCGCTTCTTCCTCAAAAACCCGGATAAACTCTTCACCTATAATCTTTCGCTTACGCTCCGGGTCGGTTACGCCTTTTAGCTTTTCCAAAAACCTATTTTTCGCCTTAACATGGATCAGGTTTATGCGGAAGTGCTTCTTGAAGGCCTCTTCAACTTTCTCGGCTTCACCTTTGCGAAGAAGGCCGTGGTCGACAAAAATACAGGTTAGGTTATCGCCAACCGCTTTGTGAACCAGAATTGCGGCAACGGACGAGTCAACGCCGCCGCTCAGACCGCAGATAACTTTATTGTCGCCAACCTGCTGCCTTATCTTAGCTACGGCATCCTCGATGATAGAGACCATCGTCCAGTTGGGCACACATTCACAGACATCGTAGAGGAAGTTTTTAAGAATCTCCATTCCATAGACGGTATGCATTACCTCTGGGTGAAACTGCACACCGTAGAATTTTTTCTCAGGATTTTCCATTGCAGCAACCAGAGAACCGTCGGTATGAGCCGATACTGTAAATCCCAAGGGTACGATTTTAACCGCGTCCTGATGGCTCATCCAGACAGTCTGTTCAAGCGGGATATCCCGGAACAGCCCCTTGCCATTATCTACTGCCAAGGTAGTCTTGCCGTATTCTCTGTTGCCTGTACGCGCAACTTCGCCACCAAGTGCGTGGGCCATAAGCTGCATGCCGTAGCAGATACCCAGAATGGGAACGCCAAGCTCAAAAAATGCGGGATTAGCAGACGGGGCGTTATCTGCATATACACTTGCCGGACCACCGGAAAAGATAAGGCCGCTTGGGCTCTTTGCCTTAAGCTCCTCTATGGATATGTCGTGCGGAACAATCTCGGAGTAAACCTTGCACTCGCGTACCCGACGCGCAATAAGCTGCGCATATTGCGCGCCATAGTCAACCACCAAAACTGTCTGGAAACTCTCAGAGGCCAATTGGATTCTCCTAAACTTATTCTATCCCATACCGACCCTTTGGGCCTGCTGCAGAGCTTTACCCTCAGTCTGTAGAGCAGGTGCGACCATAACCTCAGCCTTCTGGAACTCTTTTATGTTCTGATATCCTGTGGTCGCCATCGAGGTCCTCAACGCGCCAAAGAGGTTAAGTGTGCCGTCGTTTTCCCGGGCCGGCCCGAGGAGAAGCTCTTCAAGCGTGCATTTCTGCCCAGCAAAAACGCGGGTTCCTCTTGGAAGAGTGGGGTGGAACGTCGCCATACCCCAATGGAAACCAAGTCCTGGAGCCTCTTTGGCGCTTGCAATCGGCGAGCCGATCATAACCGCATCCGCGCCACAAGCGATCGCTTTTGCAATATCGCCACCGGTACGCATGCCGCCATCGGCTATAACATGGCAGTAACGGCCGCTCTCCTCTAGATAGGTCATTCTTGCCGCAGCCGCGTCGGCAATCGCAGTTGCCTGCGGGACACCAATCCCAAGAACCCGCCTGGTTGTACATGCGGCGCCCGGACCAACCCCAACCAGAACGCCAACCGCACCGGTCCTCATAAGGTGAAGGGCAGTGGAATACGATGCACAACCTCCGACGACAACCGGTATATCAAGTTCGTTAATAAACTTCTTAAGGTTAAGAGGCTCAACCTGCGTGCTGACATGCTCAGCCGAGACAACCGTGCCCTGGATTATTAAGAAATCAAGCCCGGCTTCAATTGCTGTCTTATAATACTGCTCGACCCTCTGCGGCGTGAGAGAAGCAGCAGCCAAAACCCCGCCATCTTTAATTTCTTTTACACGTTTTGCGATGAGCTCTTCCTTTATCGGCTCTTTATATAGCTCCTGAAGACCACGGGTTGATTCCTCTCTTGGAAAGCTTGCTATTTTTTCGAGAATAGGGGTGGTATCATCGTAGCGTGTAAAAATACCTTCTAGGTTTAGAACCGCTAACCCACCAAGTTTACCAAGTGCAATTGCCAGCTTGGTATCAACAACGCCGTCCATGGCCGATGCCAAAAGCGGCAGCTCAAAATTATATCCGGCAATTTCCCAGCTTATATCGATATCCTCGGGGTCGCGGGTCCTCCTGCTTGGGACGATTGCAATATCGTCAAAACCGTACGCTCTTCTTCCTTTTTTGCCTTTCCCTATCTCTATATCCATACTTCCTCCTGAAAAATTAAAACGGTTGGGATGTTTCCCTGCTTTTTTCCTATCAGTTATTATAAAAACCCAGCGCTATTTGTCCCTACCGGGCTCTAGCATCTGGGCCTCCTAACCAATTATTTAACTGGTTATAAATCATATTCTTGCTCGATTTCATGGGTAAAATTTCGATTATCTTACACCTGCGAAGGGATTGTGTCAAGGAAAACGATACCGGTAAACAGGTGAACAGAAAGATCTTCGGCTCATCATATTATCTGCTCACCAGTCTGCAGGTTTATACTAAACTTACGGGTCTTCTGTAATCTTCTTACTTTAGGTAATTAAGCAGCGGGCTCTGATTCTTGAACTTTACCGAGTTCAGCACACAATGAATATGCTGATAAAAAAGCGGGGTCTCCCGCCCCCGCTTTTTAGCTTGTATTTAGCTTGTAAATACCCTCTCAGCTTGTTCTGATGCTTTACATCATTCCGCCCATGCCGCCACCCATACCGGCCATTGCAGCAGCAGCGGCAGCTCCTTCCTCGGTCGGTTTTTCAGCAACCGCAGCCTCGGTGGTTAGGATAAGGCTTGCAATTGATGCTGCATTCTGGAGAGCCGAGCGGGTAACTTTTGCCGGGTCGATAACCCCGGATTTCATCATATCGCCGTATTCGCCAGTTACTACATTCAGTCCCTGGCCGTTTTCCATGGACTTTACTTTTTCAACTACGATTGAGCCCTCATAGCCGGCGTTCATTGTAAGCTGGCGAAGCGGTGCCTCAAGCGCACGCTCGATAATCTGAGCACCTATTTTCTCGTCGCCGCCCAGCTCGTCTCCAAATCTACCTATAGCTGGGATAATGTTTATGAGAGTTACCTCACCGCCCGGAACAATTCCTTCCTCAACCGCTGCTTTTGTTGCGGAGAGCGCGTCCTCGATGCGGTGCTTTTTCTCTTTCATCTCGGTCTCGGTAGCCGCACCTACACGGATAACCGCCACACCGCCAGATAGCTTGGCAAGTCTTTCCTGAAGTTTCTCACGATCAAACTCGGAGTCGCTTAAGTCGATCTCGGTTCTAATCTGGCCGATACGGGCCTGGATATCTTGCGGCTTGCCGGCCCCGCCAACTATGACGGTCTCTTCCTTGGTTATACGGACACGATCAGCGCGACCAAGCATATCAACCGTTACCGCATCGAGTTTTATACCAAGCTCCTCAGTTACCACCTGCGCTCCAGTAACGATTGCAATGTCCTGAAGCATTGCTTTTCTGCGCTCGCCAAATCCGGGAGCTTTTACCGCAATGCCGGTAAAGGTTCCGCGAATCTTGTTAACAACAAGGGTTGCAAGAGCCTCGCCCTCAACATCTTCAGCAATGATGAAAAGCGGCTTGCCAGTCTGCATTACCTTCTCAAGGACTGGCAAGAGGTCGGCAATTGCTGCGATCTTCATGTTGGCAATAAGAATTAGCGGCTCGTCGAGGACCGCTTCCATTCTCTCGGGGTCAGTGACCATATACGGAGAAATGTATCCTTTGTCGAACTGTAGACCTTCAACGATTTCAAGTTGCGTTCCGATTGTTTGAGATTCCTCAACCGTAATGACGCCGTCTTTCCCTACCTTGTCCATTGCATCTGCAATCAGATTTCCGATTTCCGAGTCAGCAGCTGAGATAGTTGCTACTGAAGCGATTTCTTCTTTAGTATCAATGCTTTTTGCCAGGATTTTGATCTCATCAACAGCCTTAGCAACGGCTTTATCGATACCTTTCTTAATAAACATTGGATTTGCTCCGGCTGCCACGTTCTTCATGCCTTCGCGAACGATAGCCTGGCCAAGAATTGTTGCGGTGGTAGTTCCGTCACCTGCAACGTCGTTTGTCTGGGTGGCAATCTCTTTTGCTAACTGGGCTCCCATATTTTCATAAACATCTTCAAGTTCGATCTCTTTAGCCACGGTAACTCCATCGTGGGTAATCGTCGGGGCGCCGAACTTTTTGTCAATAACGACGTTTCTCCCCTTCGGGCCTAGAGTCACCTTTACTGTATCGGCAAGCTTGTTTACACCTGCCTCAAGCTTGCGCCTGGCCTCCTCATTAAATTCAATGAGCTTTGCCATTTAATGCTTTCCCTCCCTTAAAATATCAACTAAACTTAAGTTGCGTTTTATTCTTTGACTACGCTCAGAACGCGCCTAGGAGCAGCTATTCGCCGATCACGGCCAGAATATCTTCTTCCCTCATGACGAGGTATTCTTGGTCGTCGATCTTTATCTCGCTGCCGCCATACTTGGAAAAAATAACTTTATCGCCGGCCTTTACCGACATCGGGATGGTTTTACCATCCTGTCCCACTTTTCCTGGGCCTACTGCGATTACCTCACCCTCCTGCGGCCTCTCTTTCCTCGCGGTCTCCGGAATAACGAGGCCGCTTTTCGTCATCTCTTCTGCCTCCATTGGTTTGATCAGAACACGGTCACTTAGCGGCTTAAGATTCATAAATCAACCCTCCTAACAGTATTTTTAGCACTCAAGCTATGAGAGTGCTAAAAGTATATTACAACAGTGTCTTTGCTAAAATCAAGACCACAAAATGTATTTTTGCCAAAATTGCCGCATTGCAAACATTTGTTTTGTTAGCAACCTTAATCCCAAGATGTTATTGCCGGATTTGCGCAGAGTAATAAAGCCTGTATAGCAATCCTACCAGCAAAAATGCGAGATAAAGATAGATTATTAGATAACCAAACCTTGCAAAGAAGCTGGGCTTTGCGGCAAATGCTGCCGTGCCGTAGAGCAATTGTTGTTTTTCAACCCCAGTTCTTAATATAACCTTCCCGCTGCTGCCAATTATCCCCGAAACCCCGGTATTTGCAGCCTGAATGATAGGGATTCCATATTCCACAGCCCGCATGCGGGTGATACGAAAATGCTGCATAATGGCAGCGGTATCGCCAAACCACGCATCATTTGTAATAACAACAATCATCCTTGCCCCGTTTCTTACCATTTTGCCTACCAATGCGGAGTCGGATGATTCAAAGCAGATTATAGTTGAGAATTTGCCGGTTAGTCCTCGGGTATCTTTTGGGGTATTAAAGACCTTGTAGCTGCTTCCCGGCTTAATATCTCTCACGAGCTTAGCCATATCGTTTAGTCGCTCAACAACTGAGCGCATAGGCATATACTCACCGAAGGGAACCAGGTGGATTTTGCGGTACTCTTGGCAGACGCCTTGCGCATTGATATAAAACGCGCTGTTATAGATATCGCCGTTTACATGGTTTAAACCACCCATTATAAGCAAGGTTTTTGTCAGTGCAAGGAGCGATTTTACGCGGGCAAGATAAACATCCTCGTCATTATAGAGATTGCCACGTCACTCGTTTCACTCGCTCCTCGCAATGACATTTTCATTGGCTTGGCTATTGGCTGTTTGGCTATTGGCTTTTCTTTACCCTGGACCTGACCCCGGTCGCTGGACCCTCTTTCGACATCGGCACTTTGGCACATCTAGACCTGTATCTTTTAGCCCAATTTTAGATTTGGGATCGGATTGGCCTCAAGAGACACCCTATCGCCGGCGAGATATCTGTAGTAGCCGGCCACCGCAATCATAATAGCGTTGTCGGTACAGAGAAAAGCGTGCGGGTAGTAAAGCTCTAGGCCCTCGTTTTTTGTCCCATCAATCATGCGCTCGCGAAGATAGCTGTTTGCGGCAACTCCCCCCGCCAATACAATGGTTTTAACATCCTTATCCTTTGCAGCCTGGATTGTTTTTGCGACAAGCACGTCTGCAATGGCAGCCTGAAAACTCGCAGCTAGATCATGCAGCGGAAGCTCGCGTGCGTCCAGGTTCAAATGCGAGACGTAGGTGAGAACGGATGTCTTTAAACCGCTCAAGCTAAAGTTGAGGTCTCCTGTCTTCATCATCGCCCGGGGGAACGGTATAGCGTGTGGGTCTCCATCTTTAGCCATCTGGTCGATTATGGGCCCACCGGGATAACCCAGGCCCAAAAATGCGGCTATCTTATCGTATGCTTCACCCACTGCATCATCAAGCGTCTGGCCCAGCACCTCATACTTGCCGAAGTCCTCCATGTAGACAAGCATGGTGTGCCCACCCGAGACAATTAACGATACAAGAGGCAGCTTAAGGTCGGGATGGTCAATAAGATTGGCGTAAATATGCCCCTCAAGATGATTTACCCCAACAAGTGGCAGGTCCTTGACGTAAGATATAACCTTGGCCGAGCCCAAGCCCATAAGAAGGGCACCGACTAGCCCGGGCCCTATGGTCACAGCCACGGCGTCCAAGTCCTCATAAGCCAGGTTCGCCTTAGCCATCGCCTCATCAATGATAGGATTTAGCATCTCGAGGTGTTTTCTTGAAGCTATCTCGGGCACAATCCCGCCGAACTTTTGGTGGAACTCAATTTGTGATGCAACAACACTTGAAATAACCTCACGGCCATCTCTTACAACCGCCGCACCAGTTTCATCGCATGACGTCTCGATACCTAATATATGTACGTTTCTGCGTGGATTCTCGATCATTTAAGCACTTCTTCCTTCAAGGTCCCTTCTTATTTCACCAAAGAGCTTCTTATAGTAATCACTGGTTATATCCCCGGTCCAGAATATAAGCGCGTCCTCGTAGTTGTCCGTGTAATAGCCCTTGCGAAGCCCCTTCATCCTAAAACCAAATTTTATATAAAGATGCTGGGCCTTAGCGTTTGATTTGCGCACTTCAAGTGTCAAATTTCTGATGCCTCTTTGCATAACCGCTTCAATCGCTGAGAGCATCAGCCTCGTAGCTATCCCTCTGTTCTGATAAGGTAAATCAACTGCAATATTGGTTATATGGGCTTCATCAAGTACATAATACAGGCAAATAAAGCCCACAATTCGCTCGCCTACCTGAGCAACCAGGCACAAATTATGATGATTGCCAAGCAACTCTCTTTGAAAGGTGAGCTTGCTCCAAGGAGCTGAGTGCGAACGCCGCTCGATGTTGTAGACCTCCTCAACGTCGGTCATCATCATCTGGCGAATCTCTGGCCTCATTGTAATCACTAAGTTTCACCCCTGATGACGTTTTCCCCACATCTCCTCGGCTTGAGACAGTCTAACGTAAATTGGCGTAAGTTGGTATAGCTCATCAAAATCCTCCGCTAAAATCCGTGGCTTTGCCAAAAGAATCAGGTCGGATGCTCTTGGCCACCAGCTTGCCTCCGGAGCAAAATCGGCCTTGCCGCCAAGCACCGAGGCTATAATACCGGAATATAGCTTTAACGAATCCCCCGCAAAAACAATATTCCCGTAGCCCTCAATCAATAAAACATTAGCTAACTCATCTGGCTTAATAGCCTTAAATTCTGTTAAGCGACTTACTTTACCATCGTCTGCCTTATAAAAGGCCGTATAAACCTCGCCCCTTTTAGCGTCTATAACTGGACAAATAAGCGACTTGTCTCGTGCATTGCGTTGGGCGATCGCATCTAGACTTGGGATACCAATAATAGGAATCTTAAGCATTTGGGCGAAAGTGCGGGCCATTACCATGCCTATGCGAAGCCCAGTGTAAGAACCCGGTCCGCTCCCGATAACAATAATCTCGACATCCTGGATTCTCAGACGAGACTTGCTTAAAAGATCGCCTATCGTTGGGATAAGTTTAGCCATGTGACCTCTCGGAAGCCAAAGATCCGCTTCGTTTATGATTCCTGCTTCATCGCCAACTGCAATAGTCAGCACAGGGCTGGATGTATCAAAGGCAAGCGTCAGCAATTTATTCCCCCGGTCGCCATTTTTCAAATTTTTCTTGCCAGGCATCACCGTATGGCGATATTTCTATGCGGCGAAAGTTGTCGTCGACCAGCCTTAAAATCTTTACATCAAGGCGAATGTCCGGCAGAAGTTCCTCAACTTTATCTCCCCACTCGATAACAGTTAGACCATCCCCATAAAAATACTCATCAAACCCAAGCTCTTCAAGCTCATCTGGAGAGAATAGCCGGTAAACATCAAAATGATAAAGTGGAAGCCGTCCCTCCCCATATTCCTTAATAATGGTAAATGTCGGACTGGTAACAGGCTCGATAATACCCAGGCCGGCGGCAAGTCCTTTTGTAAAGACCGTCTTGCCGGCCCCTAAATCACCACTTAAGTTGATAAGGTCGCCTTTAGATAAGACGATAGCTAGCTTACTTGCCAGCCCCCAAGTCTCCTCAGGCGAATGAGAGATTACTGGATACATTTTCTCGTCACTTTGTTCCTCGAAAAAGCCAAGTAGCCAATAGCCAATAAGATTTAGTATTTTCATTGGCTATTTGGCTATTGGCTACTTCCAATCTAGACCTGCTTAGAACAGTCCCATCTGCTCTGCTTCCGGCCCGCGCATAACTTCAGGCTTCTCTTCCAGATATTCCTTTAGCTTCTTAAAATCCTCGGCCAGCGGCTCCAAATTTGCTCGTGAGTGAAGTGCAGCTGCCGGGTGGTAAATCGGCACCACAAAATAGCTGTCTTTTTTAAATTTTTGCCCATGAACGCGCCCCATTGAAACATCTTTCAACCCCAGGATAACCGCGGATGCGAAGCGTCCTAGAGTTGCAATCACCTTGGGCTTGATCTCCTTTATCTGCGTAAAGAGGTATTCGTTCGTGCAGACCTCGATCTCCTCGGGTTTGGGATCGCGATTCTGGGGCGGCCTGCATTTCACAACGTTTGTTATATAGACATCTTCGCGTTTTAGTCCAATAGACTCTAGAAGCTGGGTTAAAAGCTTTCCGGCGGCACCCACGAAGGGCTTTCCTTGTTTGTCCTCGTAGAATCCAGGACCCTCACCAACAAAAACAATATCGGCGTCTATATTGCCATCGCCAAAAACTACCTGGGTGCGTCCCTGCTTTGCCAACGGGCAAAGCTCGCAGCCCTTCGATGATTCAGCCATACTGGTAAGTTTTGTCATTCCATCACCTATTTTCCGCATGTAGCACAATTTGTACTTGAGCAATTACTGCATATACCACTTGAGCTCGTTCTCCCGCCGGACGAGAATCCAAATGAGGAAAAGAGCTTTTTAACTTCACCGCCACCGCAATTTGGGCATATCAGAGGTTCATTTATTGAAGACTGGACAAGCCTTTCAAAAGCTATATCGCAATTTACACATTTAAATTCGTACAGAGGCACGTTAAATCTCCAAAAAGAACCTAAAATTACTGGACGTATAGTAAATTTTATCAATTTTGCGAAGGATAGCAAAGTAGAAGCAAGGCAAATTTCCCAACTGCAAATTATCAAACATTGGCACCTTGGAACTTTGGCACTTCTAGACCAAAAGCAGGGCTTTGGCCCTGCTTTTGCATTCTACAATCGAAAATCGTAAATCGACAATTTCTAGTCTCTCTGCCAATTCACGCGGACGAACTCGGCATCACGCAACCACTTAATCATAAGATTACCGCTAAAAGCCTTTTCAAATTCTCTTCCTATACGCTCTGCCAAAGATGTATCCGTTGTCTCAACAGTTAGGCCATCCCCATTTTCTTTCACATTATATACTCTCGCAGTAACGTTGCGATGGAGTTGCCTATCGGCAATATTGTTGATCAAATTTACTGCTTCGTCGAAGTGATTTTTCAAAAAAGTCCCCTTGAGCGTTACAACACCGTCTACTCTTCTTTTCTCGATTCGCTGATGTCCTGGGCAGAGAGCACGCTCTATCTTCCTATTCCGCATGAGCCTTGTGTATTCTCCCTCATCGTAGAACCATTTGTGTCCATCAAATACTGCCATGCATCTCGAACAGATCTTTGTACTCATGCATTCTACCTCCTTCAAACACGCGAAAGTCCGCGCCTTTCACATCCTAAATAAAATAGTTTAGAGTGGTGTTGAAATAATATTTGGTCTTGTATTAGCTAAAGCCCTAGACATCGCCTCCTTTTCAATGGATTTGTTAAGGTTTAACTGTAATACCAATCTCAACTTCTTTATCTCTTAAACCGCCTGCCATGATCTTACCGAAAACATTGTAATTACCGGGGGCAATTATTTTTCCGGTCGAATCTTTCAATGGCCACTCAGCATCGTACGATATGCTTTTGCCCGGCTCTACAGTGACGGTCTCGATGTTCTGCGCAAACACCTTCCCGTTCGACCACCGCCAAACCTTTTGGCCTGAGACTCCTGTGACGCGGACGTCAAATTTTTGAGCTGAAGTGAAAATAAGTTCGCGGGACTCCGAGCCCATGTTTTCAACTGAAAGCTTTAAATGCAGTGGTTCGTTTAATTTTACTTGATTGGATGAAATGACAATGGAGATTTTTAAGTTATCGACTATCCTATCGGCCTTTGTGTTCCCGACTACAGGACTCGCCCCTTTACCTTTCGGATTTTGGACATCTGGCTTTTTACTCGAAGCTTGCTCGCTTCGACAACCAGCGGCAAAATAAACCGCACCAAGTAGAATTACTGCTACGATTGCTATAGCTATCCGCAAAGCGGACATCGACTACTCCTTGTATACCCGTGGAACGCGTCCATTTATCATGCAAACAATTTCGTAATTTATAGTGCCTAGAATTGCTGCAAGCTCGTCGACGCTTATCTCTTCGCCGCCCTGGCGACCGATTAGGACCACTTCGTCATCAACCTGAGCTATCGAGTCGGAACCTAAATCAATCATAAACTGGTCCATACAGATGTTTCCTACAGCCCGATACCTTTGTCCACCTACAAGGACTTGCGCCTTATTCGAGAGAAGCCTCGGGTATCCGTCGCCGTATCCTGCGGGGACTGTGCCGATCTTCGTATCGCATATCGCCCTGTATGTTCTGTTGTAGCTTACACTCTCGCCGCACGCAAGCCCCTTTACAAAGGATAATCTAGCTTTAAGAGAAAATGCAGGTATTAAGTTAATCCTGCCTTTTGTCTCTTTAGATGGATGAAGACCGTACATAGAGATACCGATTCTTACCATGTCAAAATAAGAGCCCGGATGTAGGTACACAGCCGCGCTGTTTGCCGCGTGCTTTACCGGCGGACAAATCCCATCGCTTGTTAATTCTTCAAGAAGATATTGGAACTTTCTTAGTTGGTAATCGGTATAATCACTTTCCGGATTATCTGCATCGGCAAAGTGGGTAAATATCCCCTCTACCTCAAGGCCGGAGAGTTCTCTTAGTTTTCGTATAAAGGAGACGGTACTTTCTGGAGTAAGGCCAACCCGGTTCATGCCGGTATCAACCTTTACATGAACTTTTGCTTTTCTGCCGCGCCTAGTCGCCTCCTTGGATAACGCTTGCGCCAGGTTTAGTGAGAAAATAGTTGCAGTTAAACCATTTTCAAGAATCAAGGGAACTGCATCGATTGACGGCTCGGAAAGTATAAGGATGGGCTGAGTAATACCAGCTCCTCTAAGCTGGGCACCCTCCTCGGGAAGTGCGACCCCCAGCCATGCTGCACCGGCCTCGCAGGCCGCCTTTGCAACTTGAACAGCTCCGTGCCCATAGGCGTTTGCCTTAACGACAGCCATTATTTCAACTTGCTCACCGACTACCTTCCTGGCCTCTTTTATATTGTGCTTAATCGCCGAAAGATCTACCTCGGCCCATAAGGGTCTGGTTGTCATTAGCCCCTGCTTATCGCTCTTACGATATCACCCTTGGTTACAATCCCAACCACTCTGTCGCCTGACATAACCGGTACCCTGCCTATATCTTTCTCTACCATTAGTGTGGCAATATCCTCGATACTTGTACCCTCACCAACCGTTATAACTTCCATCGTCATAACATCAGCAACTTCAGCGCCAATCGCCTTTTTAAACTCTTCCTCAAAATGCTCTAGACTGCCTGGTAGATAAAGGTATCCGTCTAGAAGCTCAATATATGTTGGGAAACGAAGGCGGACGTCCTGCACTATTAAATCACTCTCAGTTACAATCCCAACCAAGCGCCCATTACTGTCTAAAACAGGCGCCCCACCGATATCCTTTTCGGCCAATATTTTGGCGGCCTCTTTCACCGACATAGTCGGGGTAAACGTTATCGGGTTTTTAGTCATTATATTTTTTGCAGTTTTTCTAAGCTCTGTCATATCATTTTATCCTTAGTAGTTGCCCAACTCATCGGGTGCATCTTTGCCCCATAAATAGGGCAACTATAATTCAATCGTAATTCGACATTTACAAGATCCAAGTGATTGCCTCCGGCAGGTAGTTGATAACATCTGATGCCATCAGACAATACTCGCTTACATCCTCAACCGCGATATCCGCTGCAAGGCCATGCAGATAGACCGCAACAGATGCTGCATTATAAACAGTAAGTTTTTGCCCTATCAGGGCAGCTATAAATCCGGTTAAAACATCCCCTGTCCCCGCTGTTGCAAGCCCCGGATTTCCCGTCGTGTTAATTGTCGAATCGCTTGCTTTGCTTATTATCGTCCTTGAGCCCTTCAAAACGGCAACCACTCCAAACCCATCAGCTGCCCGCTTTGTAAAACCAACCGGATCATCCAAAATATCTTTCGTTGTTACGCTGAACAAGCGAGCCATCTCGCCGGGGTGCGGCGTTATTACCGTTGCCGCCTTTCTTTTCGCAAAAACATCGGTGTGCCCGGCAATTGCATTTAGCGCATCGGCATCTATAACCATGGGCTTCTCGATCCTGCCGACAAGCTTTCGTACCAGCTCTTCCGTCTCGGGGTGTCGCGTAAGGCCAGGTCCGATCGCAATCACATCGTATTCCGATGAAAGTTTAAGCAACGAATCGTAGGCGGCCAATGAAAGAGTCCCGGCATCCGTTTCGGCTTGCGGACGCACGATCGCCTCAGTAAGCGACATGTTTAGGATAGGCGTAATTCCCTCCGGGGAGGCAAGAACGACAAGTCCGGCTCCCATTTTGTAAGCTCCATGGGCAGTAAGAACAGCCGCGCCGCTCATTCCCCTTGACCCCGCGATGACCAAAACCTGACCGACTGATTTTTTATGCGCGTTTATATCCCTTGCGGGAAAAATCTCGTAGGCACCTGTCCTATCAAGATGTCTGAAAGTGCTGTACTCGTTGATAAGGCTTTCCGGTATACCTATATCGGCAACCACCCACTCCCCAGTATATTCCGCGCCGGGATGAAGCAACATGCCGATTTTCGGCACGCTAAAAGTAACTGTTACATCCGCGACAACTCCAACACCGTGGACCTTTCCAGTATCCGCCTCAAGCCCCGAAGGCAAATCCACAGAGAGAACTAACTTCTGGGACTCATTAATGCGCTCTATAACATCAGCTGCGGGGCCTCTTACCGCCCCTTTAAGACTAAAGCCGAAAATGGCATCAATCACAAGGTCGGATTTAACCAGTACCTCATCAAGAAAGCTAAGATCAGGGTTGGTTACCAGGTTGACTTCCGGCGGTACTTTATCAAAAGCCTCTTTTGCTACCGGGGGATAGGCATCCCTTTCCGCAAGAGAAATAGCGGTAACCTTATATCCTGATTGACTTAAGATTCGGGAGGCGACAAACCCGTCACCGCCGTTGTTGCCCTTACCGCACACAACCAAGACGTCCCTGGGTTCGGGCAACATCCGCTTGACCTCCTCGGCTACGGCCTGTCCTGCTCTTTCCATGAGCAATCCCGTGTTTAAGCCAAAGGCGGCTTCGGCCTGCTCTTCTATTTTAAGCATCTCACTGCTTGTGACTGCTCGCAAAAATCTACTCCGTTCCCACAGCTATCGCTGAGGCTACCGCCGATTCATGACTAAGGGATAGGCTGATAAAAATATCACAGATGCCCACTTCTTTGGCGAGCTCCGCTGCACTGCCGCTTAGGCGAAGATACGGCCTGCCCCACTTGTCACGACGGACCTCAAAATCCGTCCATTTTACGCCACGCATTCCGGTTCCAAGTGCTTTTACTGCAGCTTCTTTCGCTGCAAACCTGGCTGCAAAGTGCAGGTGGGGGCGGCGCCTGCTTAGGCAATAATCCCTTTCAGATTCGGTAAAGATACGTTCGGTGAACCTCTTGCGGCGACTTATTGCCCGTTCTATACGGGTTACTTCGACAATATCGATACCAATTCCTTTAATCATAGCGCCCCTTTTGTTGGTATTGCTTGATTGCATCTTACCACATCATCCCTCTTATGATATTACCATATAACATTATGGAACGTATCATAGGCAGCGGAGTAGGTTTTATATCCACCGCTTAGATTCTTAACCTTGAAGCCTTTTTGCGTAAGTATTCTGCAGGCGACATAGGCCCTAAGCCCTATTGCGCAGAAAACGTAGATTTCTTTGTTTTTAGGGATCTCGTTAAGTCTTGCCCTCAGATGGTCGACCGGAATATTTATGGCACCCTCAATAGTCCCCTCCATTTTATATTCGAATGGAGTTCGAACATCTACCAGTAAGCTCTTATCCGGATCAAGCTTTGCGACATCATCCCAGTAATAGGTATTGCAGTCACCCCGCAAGGTGTTTGATGCCACATATCCGGCAATATTTATCGGAGTTTTTGCGCTTGAGAAAGGCGGCGCGTAAGAAAGCTCCAGCTTCTCAAGGTCAAAGATGGTCATGCCGGCGCGCATTGCAATTGAGAACGCGTCTATTGTCTTATCAACACTCCCGCCACCAACGACCTGAGCGCCAAGGAGTTTTCCGCTATCCGGACCAAAAAGAACTTTAACCGAAAGCCCACTTGAGCCAGGGTAATAAAGTGCATGTGAGCTGGAATGACTTATCGATTTTTTATATGGAATACCGTATTTCTGAAGAGTGCTCTCATTTAGACCCGTTACCGCAACCGCCATGTCGAAGACTTTCAGAATCGCCGTGCCTTGAGTCGCGACGTATTTGTCTTCGCGCCCGCAGATATTATTGGCGACAACTCTACCCTGCTTATTGGCAGGCCCGGCAAGCGGAATAAGCGCGGGGTTTCCGCTTATAAAATCTCTCACCTCTATGGCGTCACCGACAGCATAGATATCAGGGTCTGAGGTTTTTAAAAACTCATCGACCGCAATTCCCCCGGTTACGCCAAGATCAAGTCCCGCCTCTTTGGCCAGCGCTACCTCTGGTCGAACACCGATGCCGAGGATTACCATATCTGCGTAAAGTCTCTGCCCATCGGTCAGCTCAACCACGGTTCGCTCGTCCTTGTGGTGAAGCGCGTGGACGCCGTTATTTCTAATTACGTTTACACCCTTCTCGAGGATATGCTGGTGGACCAGGGCCGACATTTCAAAATCAAGCGATGGCAGAATGCGATCGGCAAGTTCTACGATAGTTACCTCGACATCACGACGTCTTAGGTTCTCGGCCATCTCAAGCCCGATAAAGCCTGCCCCGACAACCACCACTTTCTCGGGATGCAACTGATCGACAAACTCTTTTATCGCATCCACGTCGGGAATGTTTCTTAGTGTAAAGACCTTTGGGTGGTCAAGGCCGGGAATATTGGGCTTAAACGGGATCGCCCCCGGGGAGAGGATGAGTTTATCATATGTCTCGCAGTAGGTTTTACCTGTGGCGTGGCTATATACCTCAACGCTTTTCTTGTCGCGAATGATGCGCTTTACCTCACACTGAACCCTTACATCTATATTGAATCGCTCGCGCATTCCTTCTGGCGTTTGAACCAGCAGGTTATCGCGCTCCTTAATAACTTTTCCTATATAATAAGGCAGACCGCAGTTCGCGAAGGATATATGCTCATCCTTCTCAAAGAGGATGATCTCGGCATCTTCATCCAGCCTGCGAAGCCTAGCTGCGGCGCTTGCGCCGCCCGCAACTCCACCAATTATTAAGACTTTGAGTGACATACAAACCCTCCTAGGTAAGCCAATAGCTTTTCTCAAGCCAATTAGCCAAGAGCCAATAAGATTTAGTATTTTCATTGGCTATTTGGCTATTGCCTATTGGCTGCTTTTATATTGGCTATTGGCTGACTTTCAATCTAGACCCACGCTACATTGGCTATTGGCCGCACTTAAGACCACACCCTATCAAGCGGTTTGCATGTAGGTATAACGAATACCAGACCATAAGCATACTTGCTAGGCACAAATTTTTTAATCAACGCGTACCCACGCTTTTTAAAGAATCCCACGGCTTCATCTTCCGGGATGCGCTCGTGAAGCGGCGGGCCCATCTCTCCCGGGGTTTGGTTCCAATCAACTACAATAATCCGGTGAAACGGCTTGGATACCCGGCGAATCTCCATTAAAAATTTATCCGGGTCATCCAGTTCATGAAAGACTGTAAGCATATAGGATATATCGATAGTTCCATTTGGGATGGGGAAGCTGTTTTCTTCAGATTTTAAAACCTCTATATTATTGAAACCATCTATCCTTTCCTTAAGGACGGCAAGCATATCCGGACTGATATCCACCGCGTAAACGATCCCGCGAGAGTTAAGGTGCTTGGCAAGCGGTATCGCCAGGTAACCTATACCGCAGCCAAGATCGGCCACCGCTATATTATCCTCCGTATCACCTACAGCCTCGATTAGCGTTTCGATTGGGAATATTTCCTGCCTTTTTGGGCTATCTAATCTGGCTAAATCACCGTGAAACTTGTGTCCTCCCATGCGCACTCCTTGCAGTCTCTAAACTACCAAAAAAACAATCTAATACATGGCATAAATTTTAGCACATATACCCTATGGGGGTATAGGTATTACTTTACCGACAATTTCAGGGTTTAACTTCAAATGACAGTTGCCAAGCACCAAGAACATCGAATTGCAAAATCCCTATAATTATATATAGCTATACGCCAGCTAAGGGCCAACAATTATTAATAGACCTTGGTTAAATACGACGGTATGCATTATCCCATTGGCGAACATCCGCCTGCAGATTATCGTAACTTTTGTGACAATTTCTTGCTAACAAATGTAGCCACACCCCTCCTGAGGTGTTATTATGTGTCTAAGAGGAATGCTGGTAAATTAACAAAATGCTTGCTTTCGCGGACGCAATTTTGTTATATTAAAGTAACCTCATTCAGAGAAGGCTTCCTCGGTATGTGGCATAAAATCTAAAAAGAAGGAGTGGAATATGGAGAACAACGCAATTTACCTTGCCTTGATTGCTGGTGTTGCGGCTATCATCTTTGGTTTTATCCTTATCGCCGCGACGCTTAAGCAACCACAGGGCAACGCAAAAATGCAACAGATCGCTAAAGCGATCCAAGAAGGCGCTGTCGCCTATCTTAAAAGACAGTATACAACTGTCGCTATCGTAGCAATTATTTTGTTCGTAGTTCTTGGGGTTGGCCTTAACTGGACAACCGCTATCGGTTTTCTCATAGGTGCAGTAGCTTCGGCAACCGCCGGAATTATTGGAATGACCGTAGCTGTTCGCGCAAATATTAGAACAGCTGAAGCCGCCAGGGGAGGTCTCAAGAAGGCCCTGGGTCTTGCTTTTAGAGGAGGCGCCGTCACCGGCATCCTGGTTGTAGGACTTGGTATTATTGTTGTAACCGTTTTCTGGATGGTAACCAAGAATGCCGATGCCATGATTGGATTAGGATTTGGTGGAAGTCTTATCTCTGTCTTTGCCCGAATTGGTGGCGGTATCTTTACAAAAGCTGCTGACGTAGGTGCCGACCTTGTCGGTAAAGTCGAGGCAGGAATTCCGGAAGACGATCCGAGGAACCCAGCAGTTATCGCCGATAACGTTGGTGACAATGTTGGTGACGATGCTGGAATGGCAGCAGACCTGTTTGAGACTTATGTTGTAACTGCAATCGCTGCAATGCTACTTGGGCATCTATATTTCAAGTCAAATGTTGCAACTGTCTACCCACTTGCATTAGCAGGAGTTTCTATCTTTGCTTCAATCATCGGTACCTTCTTTGTAAGGCTCGGTAGGAAAAACAACATTATGGGAGCCCTCTATAAAGGACTAATTTGGTCAGCGGGTATTGCAACAGTTCTCTTCTACCCGATCACCAATTACTTCATGGGAAACACCAATGCTGTAATTAATGGAAAGACGATAACGACCGGCAGTCTCTTCGGATCCGCGCTGGTAGGTATTATAGTTACTGCAGCATTGGTTATCATTACGGATTACTACACATCCTCAAAGTACTCACCAGTTAGAATTATTGCTAAAGCTTCCGAGACCGGACACGGTACAAACGTTATCCAGGGTCTTGCAGTTGGTATGCAGGCAACCGCACTGCCAGTTATAGTTATTGCAGCCGGTATCTTGGCCTCATTTAGTTTTGCTGGTGTTTACGGTATCGCAATTGCCGCGATGGCTATGCTTAGCATGACCGGTATTGTTGTTGCTATCGACGCGTTCGGCCCGGTAACAGACAACGCCGGCGGTATTGCTGAGATGGCAGGCCTTGAGGGCAGCGTAAGAGACGTCACCGACGCACTTGATGCAGTTGGCAACACAACCAAGGCTGTCACCAAAGGTTATGCCATTGGTTCGGCTGGTCTTGCCGCTATCGTTCTCTTCTCGGCTTACACCCAAGAGCTTGCAAAGAGAGGTCTTAACATTAGGTTCGACCTTTCAAACCCATATGTTATCATCGGCCTTTTCCTCGGTGGTCTTCTGCCATATCTCTTCGCATCGTTTAGCATGGGTGCGGTGGGTCGCGCAGCCGGCGCTGTCGTTGAAGAGGTAAGGCGCCAGTTCCGTGAGATCAAGGGTATCATGGAAGGCACCGGCAAGCCGGAATACGGTAGAGCTGTTGAGATCGTAGCGGCGGCAGCTATTAAAGAGATGATTGTTCCGGCTCTTATCCCGGTTCTCACACCGTTAATTATCCTTGGTATCGGTACAGTCCTTGCCTCACAGGGTGGGCATATCGGCGCTACCATGCTCGGTGGAGTTCTCGTCGGAAGTATCGTAACCGGCCTGTTTGTCGCTATCTCGATGACCACTGGCGGCGGTGCTTGGGATAATGCCAAGAAGTATATCGAGGATGGCCACCATGGCGGCAAGAAGAGCTTTGCACACCAGGCAGCAGTTACCGGCGATACCGTCGGCGACCCTTATAAGGACACCGCTGGCCCGGCCATCAACCCGATGATCAAGGTCATCAATATTGTTGCTTTATTAATAGTTCCGTTCCTAGTTAAGTAAAAACTGGCAAATCGTGCCGAGGGACAAAAACGGATAAAAAAAAGAAAACGCCTCGCAACTTGTAAGAGCGAGGCGTTTTTAATATTTGAGAATATATAAATTTCAAGCGTGCTTACTCCACCGTCACACTCTTGGCTAGGTTGCGGGGCTGATCCACATTGCATCCCCTGATCTTTGCGATATAGTAGGCAAGAAGTTGTAGAGGAACTACTGCAGGGATTGCCGAGAGAAGCTCCGATGTTCTTGGCACATAAAAGACGTAATCGGCATGATTCTTTATCTCCTTGTCGCCCTCAGTGGCAACGGCGACGACTTGCGCGTCTCGCGCTTTTACTTCTTGAATGTTGCTTATAACTTTCTCGTAAGTGTGACCCTCGGTAGCAACAACAACCACGGGTACACTTCTCTCAAGAAGCGCAATCGGGCCGTGCTTCATCTCGCCGGCCGCATATCCTTCGGCATGGATATAGGATATCTCTTTTAGTTTTAGCGCGCCTTCCATGGCCACGGGGACGCCGATACCTCTGCCCAGAAAAAGGAAGCTCTTGCAGTCGGAGAACTCCATGGCGCATGACTTAATGCCATTTATGTCTTTTAGGAGTTCATTCATTTTCTCTGGCAGCTCGTTTAGCTCGGCGATTATATTATTGATCTCATTCTGCGCAAGTGTACCCCGCACCTGGGCAAGATAAAGCGAGAGTACGTAGATTGCCGCCATCTGTGATACCAGGGTCTTGGTTGCGGCAACGCCGATTTCCGGACCGGCATGGGTGTAGACCGTACCGTCGGCCTCTCTTGTGATGCTGCTTCCGACAACATTACTTATTGCAAATACCTTAGCGCCGTCGGCTTTTGCCCCCCGCAGGCTTGCAAGCGTGTCTGCTGTCTCGCCGGATTGCGAAATTGCAACAACTAGGGTGCTCTCGTTGATTATTGGATTGCGATATCTAAATTCGGATGCGACGTCGACCTCGACGGGAATCCTTGCCCAGTTCTCGATCACGTTTTTGCCAACCAGTCCAGCGTGGTAAGACGTGCCGCAGGCTACAATAAATATTTTACTTATCGCTTTAACCATATCGTCGGTGAGGTTTGAGCTTGTCTCTAGAACAACCTTACCTTTCTGGAAGCGGCTCCTGATCGTCTCCTTAACTGCAACCGGCTGCTCATGGATTTCTTTGAGCATAAAGTCCTCGTAGCCACGTTTCTCCGCCGCCTCAAAATCCCAATGTACAGTAAATGAGTCCCTATCGACCGCGACGTCATTAAAGGTAAAGATATTGACGCCATCGCCGGTGACTTCAACCAACTCGTCGTTATTTAGAAAGATAACCTCGCGGGTTGATCCAAGGATTGCCGGAATATCGGATGCAATAAAATTCTCGCCATCCCCTATTCCAAGAACTAGCGGACTGTCTTTGCGAGCGGCGATGATTCTATCCGGCTCGTGCTTACTTATAATCGCCATCGCAAAAGAACCTTTTAGTTGCTTTATGGTGGCTTTAACCGCGTCAAGTAGGTCGCCTTTATAGTTTTCCTCAACTAGATGGGCGATAGTCTCAGTATCGGTTTCCGAATCAAATGTGTGTCCCTTTGCTTGAAGCTCTTCTCTAAGAGACGAGTAGTTCTCGATGATTCCATTGTGAACTACGGCAAACCCACCGGTACAATCGGTATGAGGATGGGCATTTTCCTCAGATGGCTTTCCGTGGGTTGCCCAGCGGGTATGCCCAATTCCGACAAAACCGGCTGGCGTGCTCTCAAGAAGCGCGCTCTCGAGTTCTTTTAGTTTGCCAAGTCGCCTTATGACACTGATCTCCCCGTTTAGAACCGCTATTCCAGCGGAGTCATATCCTCTATACTCAAGTCTCTTTAATCCATCAACCAGAATAGGTACGGTATCCTGCTTACCGATATATCCGACAATTCCACACATGGATTCTCCCTTCAGTAACAATAAAACGCCTCTTGAGATATACAACGGCTAATTATATGGTAAGTTGCAAAAACCAATATAACAAACGAAGTTAAAAGGGGACAAAATAAGGAATTGCTGCATGTAGATTTAATAATGCTTTTCTTTTACCACTCTGGCATCTCTTTATCCCGACGGTCACCCTCCGGATTTGTAGGTGCCATTACGACCGTGGCCTGCCGAGAGGCATCCGCCGAACTGCTAAAAACCGTTTACTGGTGGTTTTTAAGCTCCTCGATTAACCTCTCCCTCGTCAACTGCCCTTCCAAAGTACCTGGTAGGTAGGCAGTTCTGGCGCTAATAATATTATCCCCTATTTAATTTTTATTCCCTTTTCAATACCTCTATATTATACCATAAGCTAATACCCTAACTCCTGCCGAATTACATTTGCGACGCTGTTCGCGACGAAGCCTGCGCCATCGCTGGTATCGCTTTCAACCATCACCCTGATTAAAGGCTCGGTTCCAGAAGACCGTACTAGTATCCTTCCCCTATCCTTTAGCTCAGCCTTAGCTTTTGCAATGCTCTCCTTAATTAAAGGTATATCTTCCCATCCATCCGTCTTTTTTACCTTAACGTTGACTAAAACTTGTGGTAATTTTTTCATTATCTGCTTTAACTCGGATAGATGCTTACCCGTCTCCATCATAACGGACGCGAGCTGAAGTGCCGTTATGATGCCGTCTCCTGTTGTATTGTGGTTTAAGAATATTATATGGCCAGATTGCTCGCCGCCAACAGCAACGCCCCGCTTTAGCATCTCTTCCAGAACATAGCGATCACCCACTTTGGTTTTAACTATCTGTATACCGTATTTCTCCATTGCTATATCAAAACCAAGATTGGCCATAACCGTCGAGATAAGCGCGTTTTTAGGAAGCAAGCTTCGCTTTTTCAGGTGGGCGGCGCAGATCGCCATGATGTAATCTCCATCAACAACCTCGCCGTTCTCATCCACAGCGATTACCCTATCGGCATCCCCATCGTGCGCAAAGCCAATATCGACATCGTGTGAGGTGACAATTTCTTGGATGTAATCGATATGGGTTGAACCGCAACCAAGGTTGATATTTATGCCGTTGGGTTTGGTATTTACGGCCATAACTTTTGCTCCAAGCTGTCTAAACACAGTAGGAGATACATGGTATGCCGCGCCGTGGCTACAGTCGATTGCAACTCTAAGCCCCTTAAGGTTTCCTGATATTGTATTTATAAGGTGTTCGATGTAGATATCAGCTGCCCTTTTGTTTTCCCTTACCGTGCCGATACTCGGTCCGGTTGGCAAATCCTTGATTGAGCCCATAACGGCCTCTATTTCATTTTCAGTACTGTCGGCCAGTTTAAAGCCGTCGGGACCAAAAAACTTAATACCGTTATACTCGGCCGGGTTATGCGACGCGGAGATAACCACGCCGCCGTCGGCGTTTAGAGCCTTTGTTAGATGGGCGATCCCCGGTGTCGGAAGAACTCCAACTTTTACGGCGTGAGAGCCGACAGAGCATATGCCTGCAGCAAGTGCGGCTTCAAGCATATCCCCGGATACCCTCGTGTCTTTTCCAAGGATAAAGATTCCGCCTTTATCCTTACTAAGAACGGCTGCACCGGCTTGGCCTAGCCTGAATGCCATATCGGCGGTAAGATCTTGATTTGCAACTCCTCGAACTCCATCAGTTCCAAAAAGCCTTCCCATAACCCCCTTAGTATACCATTTATGCTTTGCTCTATAACAGTATTTCTAAGTTAAGGAAGAAATGCCTTCTCAATAAAAGGCGAGGTCATTGCAGTAAGCATTGCCTCGTAGCTGGGAATAAAGATTAGGTGGTCACCGACTTTATAGTTTTGCCTAGAGTCGGTTATATCAACAACCAAGTGGTCGCTGCTCCTTCGCAGTACTTCTATTTGTGGATCAAGAGGTTTTAGCTCCCCCCGGCAGATATCCTGAATGCCGATGGCAAGAATCGCCCTTTTTCTTTTATTGCCGCCATTGGGCACAGGTTTTTCTTTTACCTCTATTATCTCTGCCTCAATAATAAAGGCATCCTGGTAAGTGCCGGGGATGGGCTTAAAATTAATCGTCTCTTGACCAAGAAGGATAGCCTCACCCAATCTAAGTTGATTTATGCCACGGGGAACAGACTTAGACTCTATCAACTTCCAGGCGCTTGAATTGCCACCAGAGACGACGGGTAGTTCGGTATTAAGCTCCTGGCGCAGCTGGTTTGCACTCTCTACAAGAAGATTAAGCATTGCCGGCGTCGGAGAAATCCCCTGGAGGCAAGCAACATTAGAGCCAATCCCTACCAGCTTTATCCAGGGAAACAACACCGCCTCTTTCATAAACTCAAGAAGGTTTTCGGGAAGAACTCCTTCCCGAAGATCGCCGGTCTCGACCATAACAACTACTTTATACTTCTTTTGGACTTTTTCCGCTTCATCGGATATCCTGCGAATGGTCTCAAGCTCCGAGACAAGGCATATGTCGGTGATATCCACAACCTGGGATATCTCCCAGAACATAGGTTGCCTAAGCATCATAAGGGGGACATCAAGCACTTTTAGCTTTTCCAAGTTCTGCAGCCTGGAATCACCAATTAGGCCAACCCCTGCTTCCATCATCGCCTCGGCAACCTCAATGCTTCCAAGACACGCCTTAACAACGCCTACAACTTCAATATTAAGCTCAGCGCAAGCAGATACGAGCGTCCTAGCGTTATGCTCTATTTTATTAAGATCAACTTTGATCAGTGGATAAGACAAAGGTCCTCCTTTTGTTTATTATTTCCTTCTGGCCTCCGGCTCCTAACTCTTTCTTCTAAAATAAACAGAAAAGAGGTTAAAGAAATTTCTTTAACCTCTTTAATCTGCAACAATTACCTCTTGCAACAATTACCTCTTGGAGAACTGTGGACGCTTGCGGGCTTTTTTCAAGCCGTACTTACGACGCTCCTTCATACGTGGGTCGCGGGTTAGTAGGCCAGCTTTCTTAAGCTCTCCACGAAAACCGTCATCAGCCTCAAGCAGGGCTCTCGCGATACCGTGACGCAAAGCTCCAGCTTGACCGCTTACGCCGCCTCCGGTGATCGACGCGATAACATCAAACCTGCCGATTGTGCCGGTCACATCGAATGGCTGCTGAACTAAGGTCTGTAGCGTCTTGCGGCCAAAATAGGTTTCAAGGTTCTTACCATCGATGTTAAACTCACCCTTGCCGGGCGTCAAGCGGACCCGAGCTACGGCATCTTTTCTACGGCCTGTCCCGTAATAAATAACTTTATCAGCCACCGTTTACTCTCCTTCCGCCCTAAGATCTAGTATTTTTGGGTGCTGGGCGGCATGTGGATGCTCCGACCCCGCATAGACTTTCAGTTTTTTAAACATTGCACGGCCAAGACTGTTATGTGGCAGCATTCCCTTAATCGCAAGTTCAATGACCCTTGTAGGGTCCTTGGCCATCATTTTTTCAAATGTGATCTCTTTTAGGCCGCCAGGATAGCCGGAATGACGATAGTATTTCTTGCTCTGGGCTTTTTTGCCGGTCATAGTGACCTTTTCCGCGTTAATAACGATTACATTGTCGCCAGTATCCATGCTTGGCGTATACATCGGTTTGTGTTTTCCCCTAAGAATGGTCGCAGCCCTTGTCGCCAGGCGGCCCAGCGGTACTCCGGCTGCATCAACAATAAACCATTCTCTATGGATATCCTTTGGCCTAGCTGAATAGGTCTTCATGTCTCCTCCAACGCTGTATGTGAAAGCAAATCAATATTCCAAAACGCTAATAATGCAACCAGAATATATTATACAAAACCGCAGTAAATGTCAAATATAAGTAAGCCTATGTTACTGTCAACGTTTAGTAGGAACATCTCGTCTCGTGCTTATGCGAGTGCCCCCAATCCAGCAATACCGCGCAGAGCAGCAACCCAGGGACGACTGCCATGAGGCCCGGTAAGTGCTGGCAGAGA
>JAJYQA010000009.1 GCA_021794835.1 Actinomycetes bacterium
TAATTGCTATGAAGCTTACAAAAAAGCATCTCCAAAGACCAAGAGAATGTTTAACCAAGCACTCTTTAAAAAGATCTATCTAAATGGCAAAAAGGCCAGCAATTATGAATTTGCTGAGCCTTTCAACATAATTTTTTCTTTGAGTTCAAATAAGAACTCTCTGGTCGGGGCGACAGGATTTGAACCTGCGACCACACGGCCCCCAGCCGTGTGCGCTACCAAACTGCGCTACGCCCCGTCTAAATTTGCATTACAATTATATCAGATATCTAAAAAGCGCGGTATTGCGAGAAAGCACCAGCCAGCCGCAGCATCGCACATAATTTCAAAGCCCTATTATCCAAGCTCCTCTAAAATACTATCCAGCTTCCCCTTAAAGGTCTCTCGGTATTCCGGAACTGTAATTATGGGGGGATTCATGGTCTCCTCGATTTCCTTAAGCTCGAGATAAAACTGATCGGGCTCTTGCTTTATGAGCTTCATGGTTTTGTTTATTTCGCGCAGAAGATGCACGCGGTGCCTCTTCTCTAAATTTTCCATAATGACTTGGACAATCGCAAAGGACATCTTACTTAGGCTTGCAAGTGACTGGTTGCGGTGTACCCGCTCAATTAGATCGGCCTGACCGATCGCATCGAGACCAAATTGCTTAAGGACGTTAATTAAAAGCCCAATTTCAACTCCATATCCGTTGTAGAACCCAACCTTCTCAAGAGTTTCACGCCGTCCGGCATACTCGCCGGAAAGTGGCTGCACAACCCCCGAAAGCTCGGGGAAGAATAGATTGATAAGTGGCCTGGCGGTAAGTTCGGTTACCCTCCCGCCCCCCGTCTCAATAAGCTGATCGCCAAGTTTTATCGGCCGCTTGTAAAATCCCTTAACATATTTAATCCTCGGATATTTAATTAGGGGACCAACTAATCCGTAAATGAAGCGAGGGTGAATATTTTTAATATCGGTATCTATCCAGGCGATAATATCACCCTTAAGGATATGAAGACTTTTCCAAAGCGCACACCCTTTACCTAACTTAGATCCCCATTCCGGCAACACGTCACACTCGTCTACAACCTTTACCCCATAGCTCCTAGCTATTTTGGCAGTCCTATCCGTTGAGCTACTGTCAATAACTATTATCTCATCGACTAAGGGGTATTCATCAATAAGGTGAGTTTTTATGGTTTCGATAATGCTGCCGATTGTTTGCTCCTCGTTTAAGGTCGGCAGACCCAGACTTATCGTCAAGTCCTGCTTCTGCTTAAGCTCAACAAGCTTTCCTATATCCGCAAACTCGTTGGCGTGGAAAGTGTTTTCGGCAAACCACTCGTCAATAACTTCGGATAACGAGTTGGCTCCTTTCCTAGCCTTAATTTCCGCTATATCCTCGGTGAGAAAAGCTGGGTTAAGCGATGTTGATGCCGACCGCACAATGAGCATTGTCGCATCGGTTTTATCCATGACCGTTTTAATAACCCGGCCGACCCGTGTCCCGTTAGAGTTTGCGGAAAGCGGTGTCCCCATGATGATAAGATCGTGCCCGGCGGCGGCTTCTACAATTAAACCCGATACATCATGCGAGCGGACTGTATAAAGTGTATAATTGTACTCACCTAATCCCCTTTTAGCAAGAAAAAGATTTAGCAGAGTCTCCTCGCGGGTTAGCTCTTCATCCGAGACACTCTCACTTAAAATATGCATGATCGTCAACTCGGCATCGAACTTGTGTGATAGCGCAAGTGCAATATCGGCGGTAAGGCTTGCGTGCGGCGCACCCCTTAGCGGAACCAAAATCTTTTTGAGGCTCTGTCTCTTGCCAGATTTAACGATGATAGTATCAATCGGGGATTTCTCAACTACCTCACTAATCCCGATATTGTAGAGGTAATCTTCTTGCTTGCCGTCCAGCCAAGGGACTATCAAAAGATTGCAGTTCTCATCTTTTGTGGTAGAGTCAATAGCATCCCAAACCCGCCGCGATACCTTGACGAGATTTCGTATCTCAATCGTTTGGTCTTTATCAAAAAGGTCTAGATTTTCTAAAAACCGGCGGTAACTGCGCGCCTGAAGTGTGCCGGTGCTCAAGGAAATATCCTCCGCCACCTCGATAGTGCCGAGGATTATAAGGCCGCCTTTTCTCCCGGATAGAACAGCCGAGGCAATTTTAATAATATCTGTGCTTGTATTGCCAGCTATTAGCGGCAGCAAAACCGTAAATTTTGAGGATGAATATAGCAACTCGCCACCTCCTGCTTTATGTACGGTTATGTTCATAGGATATACCCAACGTTTTAGAATTTTCCTTTGGGCCAGTGTGTTGAAGTTGAGAAAATTAGAGCCTTTACGAACGGAGTGGAAGGCTGCTTAATCTACACTTGGCTGATTTTTATGTACCCAAAATAAGAAATAAGTAAAATTAACGGTTGTTAATTTAACGATTGTCTAGTCTCCTCTTTCAGAATTTGTCTTCTTTGAGAGAACAACGGTGAGCCCTCTATCCCCAGGGATAAACTGCACGTCGTCCATGAGCTGTTGCATAAGGTATATACCACGTCCCCGGTCCCTGATAATATCTGGCGGGCGCCATACAGATAGGTTGGGGTTGTAGCCTATTCCCGTATCTGAAATCATCACTTTAAAACGGTTGTTTTCGTAGACGCAGCTTATCCTAATATTGTTATCCTCACCATCCGGGGATTGGCCGTGCAAGACAGAGTTTGTAACCGCCTCGCAGATGGCAACAAGTACATCCGAGGCCTCGGACTTCGTAAGCGGCGTCTCCTTCATGGCCTCGGCGACAAATTTTCTGGCATCCGTTACCGCGATTGGTTTATTTGCGACAACAAGCTCTTTGTATGGCACTATATCCGCATCTCGGGTGCATTTTAGAATGACTATGGTGAAATCATCGACAAGTTCTCCTGTTGAGAAATTGATTGTTTGTTCATAGACCAGGTTAGCGATATCCTGGCTACCCAGGTGGACGTTCTTTTTAACGATTCTTCTGAGTCGCTCAAACCCAAAACAATCACCCCGGCTGTTTCTCATATCGGTAACGCCATCGCTTAAGAGAACTAGAATATCACCTTTGTTTAGCTTGACCTGTTGCTGCTCAATAAAAAGGTTCTGCTGTATCCCAAGTGGGGTCTGGGGTGACCATAGGTACTTTGAACTACTATTACGACAAAGCATGGGTGGCAGGTGCCCGGCATTTGCGTATATAAACGTCGACGCCGCAGAGTTATATACGCCGTAGATTGTAGTTACAAATACTTCAGGGGAGGTATCCTCCCAGATTATTTGATTCAGCGATCTTAGCGGCGAGATGACCGAGTCAGTATTTGCCGTCGCTGAGCGCAGAATATACTTGTGCATAGAAACTAGAAGCGCCGCCGGAAGGCTCTTGCCCGAGACATCCCCAATTGCAATACCTAGCTTACCCTTACCAAGAGGTATAAAGTCGAAGTAATCTCCGCCGATTTGTTTTGCAGGTTTGCATATAAAACCTATATCAAGCCCCGGTACGTCTGGCTTTTCATGTGGCAGGATATTCCTCTGAACCTCAGTTGCTATGCGCAAGTCGTGGTGGTAAATCTCAAGCTCGTGATCCATAGTAATATCTCTGATGGATACTATAACGCCCCTGTTGCCACTTGGATCGATAAGTGAGTGGTTGATCTCTACAAACCTCAACTCACCATCTTTAGGTCGTATATTAGCCTTAATCCCCTTGGGCTTTATGGATTTGCCATACATAGGACACCTATCGCATGGAGTACCATCGACATAGATATCCTTGAACACCTCGTAGCATTTCCTGCCGATGGCCCACTCTGCTTTTTTACCTGTTATCTTCTCAAGCGCAGGGTTAAATATTTGTATCCTAAAATCTGGATCAACCATAAAAATACCTTCGGTGGTGCGCTCGATTACTATAGCGCTTTTTGCTTTCTCCTCGAGCAGGTCTATCGATAACTCGGCCTCACGCCTGGCCACCTTCTCCTCAGCAACTGCCGCGTAAAGCTGGTTATTACGGATAGCAATTGCAAACTGATTCACAAAAATCTCAATGATTGATAACCGTTCATCGTTAAAGAAGTACGGCTCCTTTGAAAATAGAGTCAGTACACCGTTAGCTTTACCCTTTACTACTAGCGGGATAATGACCATTGATTTAAGGCTTACATCGATATGTCTCTTGCCTGGGTAATCGTAGTTATCCATGTCGTCTACTATTATTTTTGACTTACTTTTGAAGGCTCTGACAGTCTGGTCGTCATCGTCTGTTGAGATATTTTTGGCCTTAGGCACACGTATTTTCATCCCCCACCTGTAGACAAGCTCAAGATTCTCGCCGGTTCGATCGCCCAAAAAAATGCAGCCGTTCTTTATACCAAACATTTTCTTTGTGGCAGCGGCAATCAGCCTAAATATCGACTCCAAATCAACTTCACTTGCCATCATTTTTGAGAACTCTAGTGTCGCCGCTAAATCTTCGGCCATAGATAATGCATCTTCGTACAGGCGGGAGTTATCGATTGTAACCGCGACCTGGTTTGCAAATATCTGCAGAAGCTCCATCTTGTCTTCAAGCTTGTCTTTGTCTTCAGTCCAATCCGCTGATAACCCTAAAACACCGATAGCTCTATTTTGGACAAACAGCGGCATCCCAAGGAACGAGTTAAAATATTTCCCCAGCGGCTCACCATCAATTTTTAGCTTTGTATTGCGGCTTAGCGAGGTAGCAAGAACCGGCCTTTTGCTGCCGAACAATCTTGATCTAGTCTCTTTATCAAAAACAAGTTTTTTGCCTGGGGGTTTCTTGTCACTGCCCGTTAGAAATTCAGATATCCTAAGGTTGCCATCTGATTCATCATAAAGCGCGACACATGCCGATTTTGCGTCGAAAAACTTGGCCATAGCATCTACCACGGTCCTTTGGATCTTCCTGCTATCATGAGAGATATTTATCCCTTGACTTATTGAAAAGAGATTCTTCAATCCCTTTGCCCGATCCTCAAGTTGCTTGTAAAATTTGGCATTTTGGATTGCTATGGACGCCTGATTTACTAAAGTGGCAAGAACCTCCTCATCGGACTCGGTAAACAAACTTCCATCTTTCTTAAGGCTGACCATAACCACTCCGCAAGGTTTCTTATCCTGGTCGACAAGAGGAACCCCCAAGAAACCCCTTAAAGGCAACCTGCCCGCGCTTTTAACCCCGTTTTGCCTATGAAGCTTGATGTCTTCAAGCCGAAGTGGTTTACCAGTACGCAGTATCTCGGCGTAAGCCTCTTCGTTATAGGAGAATTTTTCTGTCTGGTCTTTGTTAAGAACACGTGGGCCGAGCATGGGGTCGATATTTGTTGTCCTATGTTCAAACCTACCGGTCTCTTGATTGAAAAGCGCGGCCGCAGCCATCAACGACGCTACGGCCGACCTGGCGGCATTTACTATTTCCTGCATCATCTTATCTATATTTTTTTCGGCAACTATGCGAGATATGTGGGTATGTAATATCCGTAGCTCTTCTGCCTTCTTTTTTGTCTCTTCAAAGAGCCTCATGTTTTTTAGCGAAGCCGCCACGGGACCGGCCAGTGATTGGAGTAACTTCAAGTCGTCGTTGTTAAATTTTGAGGCGTTTCTACTAAACGCCTCAAGAACACCTATTACTAAATCGTCCTGTTTTATGGGAACCCCAATATACGATTTAAACTGCTTTCGGTTAAGCCATGGTCGCTCATGAAAGCGGCTCTTTGGCCGAATTCTCTTTATAACCAGTGGCTTCTTATTTTTTACTATGCTTGCTGCGGGATCATCCTTCAGCAGAACATTTCCAAACCCCTTCAATATCTTATTAAACCCCGATGCAACTTGAAACTCGAGCAGACCTTCCTTAAGAAATAAGATATCGCAGAGGTCGGCCTCCGCAATTACAATTGCCGCCTGTGTTATCTGCCTGATCAGATTCTTTATGTCTAGCGTATTTCCCATTGCCTTACCAAGCTGCATCAAAGACGCCTTGGTAATCTGGTCGCGCCGTTTTGCAATATCAAAGGTACGCATGCGATTTATGCCGTTAGTTATGTGAAACCGTACTAATTCAAGTAGGACCTCTATATCTAGGTCAGCTTTCGGCCAATCTGTTGAATATAACGCGAAAACTCCGGTTTCCGCACCTGCTACCCCAAGGTTTGCAAACATGAAACAGCCCTCGCGGCTCTTAACTCTTTCGGGGAGATACTTTTGGAGGGATTTTTCGAGACTTGAGTTCTTTCTAACCACTATTGGGTGATCTCCTAAAAACCCTTGGCTCGCAGCCTCTACAAGACTGACCCCATCATCGCCCTGGAGCAGAATAATACCTGCGCTTGCCTGGGTTAAGAACAGAATTGGTTCAATAGCTGATGTTAAAACTTCTTGTAGGTTTTTGCCTACCTCGAAGCTGTTTTCAATCAAACGGACAAATGTCTTCTGCCATAACCCGCCGTCTTCATCTTCAGCAGGTTCTAAATCTGATTCGGGTATATCTTCTATAATTGGGTATTGATCGTCAGTTGACACTTCGCACGCTCCTTGATTATTTCCATAAAGGTCATGTGCTGATGGCTTGCTGGTCTAGCTTATAAGCGGTCAATATAAATACCAAACGTTTTATTACCCGGATTACTTCTTTTTTAAACCCTAAATCTCCAAAAACTTTTATTTTTTCTTTTATCTGGTTAATTGGTGGTTGCAACCAAAACCGACCGCTCTAATTTACTATTAGGATATTATCTACTACTTATTAATAAAGGAGAATAGTAAACCGCTAGTATAGTTAACCGTTGGTTTATTCTAGCCCATATGCCCCAATTTCTGTATTCTTAAGTTACAATACAAATACTGTGAAAAATGCAAGGAGTCTAAAATGCCTGAGTTAAGACAAGACCCGGTTACTGGGTGTTGGGTAGTTGTAGCTAAAGAGAGGGCAAAACGACCGTATGATTTTATACAAAAAGAGAACAACCCGGTCCAAATCTGCCCCTTTGAGTATGGCAACGAGTCAATGACCCCACCCGAAACCCTGGCGTTTAGGCCGGACAGCTTACCGCCAAATTCACCTGATTGGATAGTAAGAGTTGTCCCCAATAAGTTTTCTGCCTTCACTCCCGAAGACTTTGAGGAGACATTATCTGATGGATTATACAAACACCGCAGGGCCTACGGTGCCCATGAGGTTGTAATTCACGGGCCTGATCATGACTTGAATCTGGCAACCTATCCGGTAGCGCAGACCACGCAAGTTTTAAAGGCATATAAGATGCGCTACTCTTACCATAAGAACCAACCCTATGGTAAATACATCCAGATCATAATCAACCATGGCAAGAAGGCCGGCGCGTCTCTTGAACATTCGCACTCACAAATCTTTGCTATGCCGCTTATCCCGCAACTTCCAAAATCGCAGCTTGCGGGAGCGGCGGATCACTATGACAAAACAGGTCGCTGCATCTACTGCGACATGATCGAATCGGAAATCAAAGACAGCGACCGCGTAATTGAAAGAACGGAAAACTTTATGGTTTTTGTTCCCTATGCGGCCAAGCTTCCCTTTGAGACATGGATTCTGCCCTCTCAGCATCGCCCACAGTTTGAGGAGATAACCGATTCCGAGCGGGATGAGCTTGCTGAGGTGTTCAGAAGGACTTTAAGACGTTTTTATATTGGGCTCTCCAATCCCCCGTTTAATATGTACCTACACACCAGTCCGCCAGGATATGAAAGGCTTGAGAGCTACCACTGGCACATGTCGATAATTCCTAAGCTCACCATAGCCGCAGGATTTGAACTCGGCACTAATATGTGGATAAATGTAACAATACCGGAACAAGCGGCCGAGTTCTTAAGAGATGTAAAGACCGGGGAATCGGGATAATGTCGAATTAATTGAGGGTCGAGAAAGGAGCCAATAGCCAATGAATAGTCATTCTAAGCGTAGTCGAAGCATCTAAATACTATCAAAAGATTTTACTATCATTACTTGCTTTCACATTATTAATTCCTTCTGGCTCCTGGCTTCTAACTCCTATTTCCTATGCTCACATTGCTTGCTTTCATGCTGTGAGCTGTCAGCTATGGGCTATGAATTAATTTGCCGATAAATTTACTAACCCTGCCAAGCTAACAGTAGGAACCCCTAAGGTTCTTGGCTAAAAATTTGCGGAAATTTTTAGATGGATTAAGCTGGTAGATATTGTAATTTACTTAAAATACTGTATCATATGGATTTCTAGGAGCTGTTTTTTAGTAGTTTTTTTATGGGAATAAACAATCAAATTGGGAGAACGATGCCATGTTAACATCAGTACCTGTAGGAACAAAATCGCTAAAAGACTACGAGAACATAGTCGATCAAGAGATTATCGATAAAGTTCGCCAGCTTGGCAAGGACATGAAAGGCGCAAAGATATTAAATATTAGCTCAACCCCTTTCGGCGGGGGAGTCGCTGAGCTACTTTACACCCTCACTCCCCTCATGCGGGATGTTGGCCTTAACGCGGATTGGCAGGTCATCCAAGGAAATGAAGATTTCTTCACCGTTACCAAGTTGTTCCATAACGCTCTGCAGGGTATGGATTTAATTGCAACTCCGGAGATGATCCACACGTATTTAAAGCAAAGCGAAAACAATGCCAGGCTGCTCACCGGAGATTATGACGTTATTATGGTTCATGATCCTCAGCCAGCGGCTATGCTCGCCTTTCTTGAGGAAAAAGGCAAAAGGAATGGCAGGTGGATCTGGCGGTGCCACGTCGACCTGACTGCGGCAAGACCGGGAATATGGGAGTTCTTAAGACCTTATCTTGAGCTCTACGATGCGGCAATTTTTACAATGCCACAATATATAAAAGCCGACTTCGGCGTCAGCAATATTTCCATCGTGCCTCCTACTATAGACCCCCTAAGTCCCAAGAATATGAATATAGACCAGGCAACAATAAATAGTATCCTTGAAAGGTATAATATAGACTTGAATAGACCTATAACCACCCAGGTTTCAAGGTTTGATCCATGGAAAGATCCGCTTGGCGTAATTGATGCCTACCGCATAGCGAAGGAGGAAGTACCAGGTCTGCAGCTCCTCATGATCGCATCCATGGCAACCGATGACCCTGAGGGATGGCACTACTACGAGAAAACCTCAAGACATGCCGGCGGCGATCCTGATATTCACCTGCTCTCCAACCTCGAGGGCGTAGGGAATATCGAAGTTAACGCCCTCCAGCGCGCTTCTGACGTCGTCATCCAAAAATCGACAAGAGAAGGATTTGGGCTTGTCGTTAGCGAAGCATTATGGAAAGAAAAGCCCGTTATCGGCGGCGATGTCGGCGGAATCCCGCTTCAGGTTATAAACGGTAAAGACGGGTATCTTGTAAGTAATGTTGAGGAGTGCGGGCAGAAGCTTATCCATCTGTTAAAAGATCCTCAGGGGGCAGAAGAGATGGGCAAATACGGCAGAGAGCACGTAAGGAAGAATTTCTTAAGCCCAAGACAGTTGGCCGACTACATGGGGCTCTTCAACAGTTTATATGCAGCCGTGTCCAGATAATTGTATATTGATAATATATGTTATAATTAAGGGATGGTTTACTTGCATAGCAAAGGCAGAAGGCAAAAAGCACCAAACCTTACAAAGCTTCTCGACAACAAACCCGTTATTATTGTATCAAACCGGGGTCCGGCGGAGTTCAGGCGGAACGAAGCCGGCAACATCACATCAAAAAGAGGTGGCGGTGGTTTAGTTACGGCGATGACTGCCGTCAGTGAAGCAACACACGCAACTTGGATATCGGCCGCAATGACCGATGTTGAGCGATCCATGGCAAAGAAAGACAATTTGATCGGCTTTCCGGAGAATAATCCCCTCTACAATGTCCGTCTGGTAGATATCCCCAAAGACATCTACAATCGCTACTATAATACGATCAGCAACCCGCTTCTCTGGTTTATCCATCACTATATCTGGGATTTGTGTAACACCCCTTCATTTACCGAGGAGACCCATAAGGCCTGGGGAGAGGGATATGTTGCCGCAAATAAACTTTTTGCCGAGGCCGCGGCGCGGGAGAGCCTCAAGCTTAAGAACCCGATAATTATGCTTCAAGATTACCACCTGTTTTTAGCGGCGCGCTATATTAGAGAGCTTACAAGCGAGCCCTTCCTGTTCCACTTTACTCATATCCCCTGGCCGGAGCCGGATTATATGAGTATCCTCCCCTTTAAAGTTAGACATCAGATTCTAAAGGGTATGCTTGCAAACGATATAGTTGGGTTCCAGTCAAGACACTATGCTGGGAATTTCTTACTTTGCTGTGAGTCTTTGCTGGGCGCTCAAATTAATTGGAGAAAGAGATCGGTCATGTGGCAGGAGCGTGAGGTTTTTGTTCGCACCTATCCCATCTCAATTGACTATGGCAACCTCCATAAGATAAGCGAAAGCGACGAGGTATTGAAATATGAGACAAAGTTACTTAAAGAGAACGCAGATATGAGCCTGATTATTAGAACCGACCGAAGCGACCCGTCTAAAAATATTATAAGGGGATTTATGGCCTACGACGTCTTGCTTTCAAGACACCCGAACTTTAAGGGCAAAGTTAAGTTTCTTGCCCTTTTATACCCCACGCGTGAGGGCATCATGGAATATAAGAAATACCGCCGTGAGATAGAAGCAACGGTAAAAGACATCAACGAGCGGCATGGCGCTGAGAATTGGCAGCCTATCTACCTGCGGATGAAAGATGATTACCTTGAGTCTATCGCCGCCCTGAAGCACTACGACGTATTGCTGGTTAATCCAATCTTTGATGGCATGAATCTCGTTGCTAAAGAAGGTCCGGCGGTTAATAAAAACGATGGCATTTTGATACTATCTGAAAATGCTGGGGCCTTATCTGAGCTTGGCAACTCGGGCATTATTGTAAATCCATTTGATATCGAGGAAACCGCCGCCGCAATGTATCGGGCCCTCACCATGCCGATGTACGAGCGGAAGGCTAGGGCTGCGAACTTACGGGAGACTGTCGAGCAGAACAACTCCTTGAAGTGGATTCACTATCAGCTAAAGGATATTGTGGGCCTCGAGAAAAAAAGGATGCTCGAGGGAGTTTAGTTAGGAAAGTACGGTACAAACCATACCTTCGTGTTTGAACCTGAATATCGCCTTCTGATATGATTAAACGTATTAAACAGGCGGCAATTATTTCAGGTGACAATTATCCCAGGAGGTAAATATGGACTTTGGATTAAAAAATAGGCTTTCAAGGATATTCAAGCCCGAAACAGGAAAGACTGTTATGTTGGCGGTTGATCATGGATATTTTCAGGGCCCTACCACAGGTCTAAGGGATATAAAAAGCACCATCACTCCCCTTATCCCCCACACGGACTCTCTGTTTATAACAAGAGGTATGTTGAGAACTAGTGTTGATCCATTAAGCGTTACTTCAGTTTGCCTTAGGGTTTCAGGCGGTCCAAGTATACTTGGAGAATTATCTAATGAAGATATTACTACGTCTATGGAGGAGGCTATACGGCTCAACGCCTCAGGGGTTGGAATGTCTATATTTGTTGGCGCACCCGACGAGGACAAAACTATATCAAATCTTGGCAGACTGGTTAATGAGGCTGAGCGATACGGTATGCCGGTTCTTGCTATAACCGCAGTCGGGAGGGACATGGCGAGAGACGCAAGATACCTCGCACTTGCCAGTAGAATTGCCGCCGAGATAGGTGCGCATATCGTAAAAACATACTACTGTGAGGATTTTTACAAAGTGGTTGAAGGATGCCCGGTGCCAATTGTTATGGCCGGCGGCAAGAAGATGCCAGAAAGAGAAGCCCTGCAAATGACATTTAACGCCATAAGCGAGGGTGCCTCTGGTGTTGATATGGGAAGAAATATCTTCCAGAGCGATAATCCGGTTGGCATGATTAACGCGATAAGAGCAATTGTTCACAACGGCGCATCAGTTGACGAGGCGTTTGATGTCTACGAAAGCTCAAAAAAGCAACCCGCTGAGATTTAAATTAAAGTGAAAGTAGCTATCTATTACAACAACAACGATATAAGGATCGAAGAACATCCTATCCCGACCATTTCTCCCGGAGAAATACTGGTTAAGATGGAGGCATGCGGTATCTGTGGCACAGATACGATGGAGTGGTACAGGATAAAAAAAGCACCCCGTGTCCTTGGACACGAGATGGCCGGAGAGATTGTAGATGTTGGAGAAGACGCAGGGGGATTTAAAAAAGGCGATCGCGTATTTGTATCGCATCATGTCCCGTGCTATCAATGCCATTATTGCCTTGCCGGTAATTACACGGCGTGTGAGCTATTGCATACCGGAAACTATGAACCAGGGGGATTCTCTGAATTCATAAGGATCCCGGCGGAAAACGTAAAATACGGCACGTTTCTCCTCTCCCCGGAGATGACATACTCCGATGCAGCTATGATCGAGCCGCTTGGTTGTGTTGTCAGGGGTCAAAGGGTTGCCGGTTTGAACAAGAACCACTCTGTCTTGATAATTGGCTCAGGAATCTCAGGTCTTTTGCATATTCAGCTTGCTAAGCTTAAAGGTGCAAGAGTCATAGCAACTGATATTAATGAATACAGGCTAAGAAAGGCAATGGAATTTGGCGCCGATCATGTAATCGACGCTAACAAATATTCTGTAGAGGAATTGAGAAAAGTTAACGATGGCAGATTAGCCGACATTGTTGTTGTTTGCGCCGGTGCAGAAAAAGCAGTTAGTGATGCCTTCTCTTCTATTGATAGAAACGGTAAAATATTATTTTTTGCCATACCTAATGCGGACATGGCACTGCCATATGAAAAATTCTGGAGAGATGAGGTAACAATAACATTCTCATACGGTGCAGCTCCGGAAGACCTTAAGGGCGCGCTAGAATTAATTAGTAAGGGCAAGATTAACATTAGAGAAATGGTGACGCACAAAATTCCTCTTTCTGAAATAGCGAAGGGGTTTAAATTAGCTTTGAGCGGAAAAGACTCGCTTAAGGTTGTGGTGGTTCCTTAAAATTTAATTCAAACTATTATACTGGTTGACTAGGGCATTTACTGATTGGCGTTTTGCTTCATAGCTGTTGCGCAGGCCTTGATATGTATCGACTTTCTCATTATAGGCTGATACTTTCTCATTATAGATAGCCACCATGTTGTTATATCTTGAGACGGCATTCTGATACCCCCCGGGATCGCTGTATTTGCCTGATTCTATATCTTTCTTTAGCTGCGCAATGTTATTGTTTAACTGGTCGATCTCAGCCTTCGCCGGTTGGTTATCCGCATAGGCGGAATCAAGCTGCTTCTTCAGCTGGTCCAGCTCGGCTTTTTCGTTGTTAATACTTGAGAGAAGGTCGCTTAAATACTGATCCCGGCTTGAGTCGATCGCTACAGAGAAATCCACTTTGACCGGAGCTCCCCAGTATTTATATCCGTAGATATCGGAATATCCAAGAACCTCGTCGTTTCTAACGTCGGTTAGATATATATAAAGGGGCCTTAACCTATCGAAGGTCGCCGCTTTTGTATCTCCCCAGGTTGGATCAAACGGGACCCAACCATAGGGTTTTATAAAAGCCTCTGCCCAGGCATGCCCCTTGTTTAGTGTTTTATGCGGTATCGGCATGGTACTACCAGATAAAACACCTTGCCCTGACGGCAGACCCCCCTCGGTCGGGATGCCTCCGATATACCTTGCGGGAATTCCCTTTGCCCGGCATAGGGAAACAAAAACATCTGAGTATTCGACACAGACGCCCTTCTTTAGCTTAATGGCGTTTGCTGCACCCAAGTTCGTCCCGTCCGCGCTTTTTGCCTTATCGTAATCATAGGTTAGGCTCTGCAGGTCGAAGTCATATATTTTTTTAACCGTATCAAGGACATCTTTTCCTTGTATCTGCGAAGCCGCCTCTTTTATCACAGGGCTATTCTCATCCATATATTTCTCATTTTTTAAGTAGTTCTGGACACCGACCGGGTCCTGAACAGTTGTTGTCTTTTTGGATGCGGTTGATAGGTCGTATCGGAAAAGCTCTAATTTTGACGAAATCTGGATAATAAGGGGCTTGTTTAGGTTTTCAATGTCAAACTCGGCATACCTGTTATCGCCCAGGTCAAAAACCCTTGTAGGCTTCACAGAAAATTGCGTATTAAAGACTTCTTGTCTATTTTCTATTGTTTTTGGGATAAGGGTTGTAAACACAACCTTCGGGTTCCTTCCCCAGGGAAGTTCGTCCAAAATTCCAGATCCTTTTAGCGGAAGAACTTTATAATTAATAGTGAGGTTTACAACATCAGTATTAGCTGCTTGTGTAGGATCAAATGAAACCTGCTCACTTGATTCTAAGTTCTTTAGATTTACTGGTATAGGCTTCCCCCGGCCCGGGAAGTTTTTTTGCATTATATCCTCTTCTTTGATGGCCGAAGCAATTGGTCTTAATGCCTCTTCGGCCTGCGAGGATATGTCTTTCATCCCTATTATAGTAGAGCAGCCGACTACCAGTAATGAAATCGCTATCGCGAGGACTATAGCTACAACTTTCTTATTACTCATGTGTATCAGTATAGCATTGTAAGAAGCCAGAAGTCAGGGGTTATCCAATAACATCAAAGTCATGGCCGATATTGTTTTGTTTGGCTTTTTCGAAGAGCATGTGTGCGGTAGCAATATCCTGGATAGCAAGGCCGGTTGAGTCAAAAACGGTTATCTCATTATCTACCCTACCTGCTTTTTTGCCGGCAACAATCTCGCCGAGCGAGACATAAATATCGTCTATAGAAAAAATACCCTCTCTAACGGCAACATTGATTTCACCGCTATGCTGCGCCTGAGCAATATCATCAACGACAACTTTTGCCTCTTTAAGGATTCGTGGATCAATCTCCTGCTTGCCTGGGGCATCCGCACCGATAGCGTTGATATGCGTACCCGGCTTTATCCATTCTTTCTTTACGATGAAACCACGGGCGGGTGTGGTAGTACAGACTATATCGCATCCGGCGGCCTCTTCAATTGAGGCTTTCTTAATCGGAAGGGCATTAAAGGTATCTTTAAAGCCCTCAAACTCGTTGTCTCGCAGGCTCCAAATGTAGATATTTGAGAACTGGAAGTTTTCCAGAAGCGCGAGCAGTTGCGTCTTAGCTTGGGCACCGGCTCCCACCAGGCCGAGCGTTTTTGAATTAGGGCGGGCCAAATATTTAGCGGCGATGCCTCCTGCCGCGCCGGTTCTAAAGCTTGTAATCCTGGTTGCGTCCATAATCGCAAGTGGAAAACCCGTTTTAGGGTCATTTAAGATAAGCATTGCCATAACCGTTGGAAGATCTTTCCCTGGATTTTCTGGATAAACACTTACCCACTTTAAACCCGCAGAGTTTTCAACAAAAGCGGGCATTGCACGAAGATCACCATTAAATTGCTTGAGGTCTAGATACAGCTTTGGTGGCATTTTTGCCTGGCCTAAGCCGTATTCACGGAAGGCGGTCTCAACCGCCTTAAGAACATCTGACATATTGATTATCTTAGAGATATCTGAGGCCGTAAGCAGCCTTGTTTTCACTTTTTGAATCCATTCTTTAAGTTTTACTCCACATTTAAGTTTTATTCTACACTATAACGCCGGCGCAAGCTGATCTATGATTAATCGTCCATAGAGCGAAAGTAACTAACGTTGGTCTAGGAGTCAGAATATTTTTACCCTAAACCATTTCACCATTTCACCCATTTACCGGTTTTCTTCTGGCTTCTGACTCCTAAATCATAGAGTCTGCCTAAAAAAATGCCCAGTTGTGGACATATCGGTAAGACCAGAAAACATCCGCTCTGCCTTTTTCAGAATAGGCGTGATGTCACCAACGCCTGCGGTTATTAAATTCATCGCCTCGCGGTAAAGCGAGGTAACCCTGCCCACATCACCGGGTCCATAGCGGTTTAACAAAAGGCGCAATGAAGCAAGCCCGGCGCCCATCAGGTTGCCAATGTTTGGGAGCATGTAAAGCTCGCGCGAGTTATAGACATGCGAGCGGCAATTTATGTCCTGTTCAACAGGGAACTTAAACCCCTTTGGGTCAGTTATATAAAATTTGCGAGACGAACAGACATCGCAGCTCTTTTTAGATGCGCTTGGGACACAGTGCTCCGCTGTCATAACCTCAAGCCAGCCGTGAACGAGCGCCTCGCACTCCACATCAACTGAATTGGCGATAGCTGCGATCTGCTCAAGGGTAAGCTCTGGCGAGAGACATACTCGGGAAACCCCACCATCTCTAAAGAACCTTGTACTTGCCCTATTAAAGTTGTTTATATGGTAATCAAGAAATATAGGCAGGCCAAAATCTTTGGCCGCATAATAGACGCCAAAATTATCAACCAGTATTGCGTCCAAGTTTGCGATATTGCTCTGGACAAGCTTGATAAAGCTCTCAAGCCCACGCTCGTGAAGGATGTTTCCGGTTGCAATCGCGACCCCCACGCCCGATGAGCGCAGTTCGGCTAGTTGATCCAACTCGGCGCTGCCAAGCCTTGAAAAGCCCGGCTTTAGATAGATCCAATCAGCGCCGCCCTGCGACGCCTCTTTTGCCTGGGCAAGATTGCTTACATCTACGGCAAGGGACAGCTTGCGATTTGTCTTAGAGAATTCCGGCTTTAGAATGTCTAACAGTTTATTTTTAATTTTAACGACCGATATTTCGGGGTGCCTGTAGCTTGCAGACCTTGAATTATCTAGACGCTCCATAAGGCTTCGCCTTAAACCGTTTAGTTTGCCCAGCGGGACCATTACGCCGGGGCCAACTTTAATATCCCACGAACCGACCTCGTAGACGGTATTGCCCAGTCTATTTAGCTGAGCAATTACATCATCGGCCGAGAGCATCCTTCGCTCGCCTTCCTCAGCTAAAAAGTCGCTTTTGACTTCGGCTTCCTGTCCGCTAGCAGGGCCAACAACATGGGCTTTTAGCTCAATCGGCTTTCCTATCTCAAGGCGAGCGGCAATCTTAATCGGGATACGGGCCGAGCCAGCTCCCGACATGGTATCTTTTGCTTTTTTAGATAATGCCGCATTGTGCACTCTAAAAACTCTATCGCCCGATTTTATCGTGTGCCTCTTTCCTTTAACCACAATAACTGCTTTTGACCCCGCCGGGGCGCATTTTACCGGCCTATCCCCTATATAGAGCTCCCCAATTTTTGCTTTTACCCGGCCTCCCTTGGTGACCCAGACTTCGATTTCGTCGCCGACACATAACTCACGCTTCAACCGTAAACCTAGCCTTCCAGTGTAGACATCCATATAAGTCGCCCGGCCAAGGAATATCCCGCGGTTGTTTGGCCTCTCAAAGCTCATCAACCGCCCGTCACGCACTTTCTTAAAATACCCTTCGGTGAAACCGCGGCTGAAGGCTTCCTTTAACTCGTCTATTTCACCCTCTGTGACGCTGAAGTTATCCGGATCGCTTGAAAACCTATCAATGGCATCTCTATATATTCTGACGACAGTTGCGACATACTCAGGTGACTTAAGGCGCCCCTCGATTTTCAGGGCCCTAACCCCTGCTTTTGCAAGCTCTGGGATAAGCCTAATCCCACATAGGTCTTTGGTACTTAAAATGTGCTTCCCTGGGGTAGGCCATATCTCTTCCTTTTTGCCCGCGGCGACCAGCTCATACCCCATTCGACAGGCCTGCGGGCAAAACCCACGGTTGCCGCTTCGGTTTCCTACCATGCTGCTAAATAGACACTGGCCGGAATACGAGAAACAAAGCGCGCCATGGATAAACGTCTCGATCTCAAGACCCGTTGAATTGTGTATCCTAGATATTTCTTCTATCGCAAGCTCCCGCGCCAGCGTTACTCGCTTTGCGCCTTTATCCTCAAGGAACTTTACCATCTCTATGTTATGGGCATTCATCTGGGTGCTTGCGTGGACGCGAAGTTCCGGTATAAGCCGCCTTATAAGATCAAAGACTCCCCAGTCCTGGACGATTACCGCATCGGCGCCGGCGTTATTTATCAAGGCAAGGCTTTCAATTGCCACTGGAAGTTCCTCGTCTGAGATAAGAACGTTGAAGGTGGTATATACTTTTGTTCCTTTAAGATGAGCTTGTTGTACGGCATCAGTAAGCTCATCGGTAGAGAAGTTACCAGCCCCTCGCCTAGCGTTAAATTTATCAATGCCCAGGTAGACTGCGTCCGCGCCAGCGTTCAGTGCCGCCGCAAAAGAGGACTTGTTGCCGGCAGGCGCAAGAAGCTCTATTTTTTCATGCGGGTAATTTTTATTCATCAGTATAAAATAACCCAGAATTATTGTTTAAACAAGCAACCAATCCTCCCCTGAGCAGCAAAAATTTTGTAAAATTTGCGTTTTTTGGCACAGTCGAACCTCTTTTGGGGAATAGAAGTGTCATGCAGATTAGCTGTCGGTTTAACTTAAGTCCTAAAGTAAAAAGATGTAGAGAGAGTGATGGCTGTTGAAAAAGTACGTTTTCTTAACTGTGCTGGCGTTCTTCCTTACCGTGTCTTTAGCTAACAATTTTGCGAGCGAAGCTAACCAGCTTGTAAAAACCGAAAAAAAAGGCCTTACTACAAAAGCTAAACTTAACACAGGGCCTCAAAGATCATATATTTTAGCGGATAACGGGACGGTTTTAACCCGTCTCTATATTGAAAACCGAGAAGATGTACCTTTGGCGAACGTTCCTGTCTATGTTCAAAATGCATTCATAGCGATTGAGGACGGCAGGTATTACGAGCACCACGGAGTAGATTTTTACGGCATCGCAAGGGCACTCATGGCAGATATCCAGGCCCGTAGAGTTGTTGAGGGCGCAAGCACCATAACGGAGCAATACATTAAAAACGTTACCGGAGCCAATCAAATAACTGTCGGCAGAAAGCTAAGGGAGGCAATACTGGCTGCCCAGCTTGAGCGTGAGTTCTCTAAACAACAGATTCTCGAGGCATATCTAAACACGATTTACTTTGGTCAGGGGGCATACGGGGTTGAGGCGGCATCTGAGGTCTTCTTTAATAAAAAGGTATCCGACTTGACGCTGCCTGAGGGCGCGCTTTTGGCCGGGGTTGTTAGGTCACCGAACGGGTTCTCACCGTATTTCCACCCACAGGAGGCTTACCAAAGGCAAGCAGAGGTTCTCGACCGCATGGTCAAACTTCATTTAATCAGCAAGGCGGAGGCGGAGGCCGCCAAAGCTGTTCACCCGCAACTTGTACCGCCTAAACCAGAGCCGGTTATCGAGCCCTACTTTGTTGATTATGTTAAGCAACAGCTCATTAACGAGTATGGAGTAGATAAGGTCTTTAAGGGCGGGCTTCGCGTCTACACCACCTTAAACTTAAAGGCGCAGAAGCTTGCCGAGAAGTCTGTCGCCAATGAGCTTGACCTTCCAAACGACCCACAGGCGGCCTTGGTCTCGATAATCCCGCAAAACGGTCATATCATAGCGATGGTTGGCGGTCGTGATTATAACCGCAACAAATTTAATCTTGCGGTTCAGGGCAGACGACAGCCTGGATCATCCTTTAAGCCGTTTGTTTTAGTAACCGCACTAAAGCAGGGCATCGGGCCTAACGATACTTTTAATTCTAGCTCTCCGCAAACATTTCGAATAGGAAAACCAGGTCATTGGTACGAGTGGACTGTGCATAATGCCGAAGGCAGCGGTTCCGGGATGATGACCCTGCGCGATGCTACGGTTAATTCGGTTAACGCGGTCTACGCAAACGTAATATTGAAGGTAGGCACGCAAAACGTTGTTAACACGGCGTACAGTATGGGTATCACAACTCACGTCGACCCGTTTCCCGCCATTGGTATAGGTGGCCTTACAACCGGCGTTTCGCCGTTAGAGATGGCCTCTGCCTACGGAACCCTTGCAAACAACGGTGTTCACGTTAAGCCCGAAGCGATTATCAAGATCACAGATGCAAACGGAAACATCATCAAGCAAACGCAACCCCAGAGTTCGCAAGCGATAGACCCAGAGATCGCCCACCGCGCGGTTGATATAATGAAAGGAGTTATCCAGCGCGGAACGGCAACTCGGGCTAATATTGGAAGACCCGCTGCCGGAAAGACCGGAACCAATGAGGCGTTCCGTGATGCCTGGTTCGTTGGTTTTACACCAAATCTTGTGACCAGCGTTTGGATGGGATATCCAAACGCTCAGATTTCCATGTACAACGTTCATGGAAGTGAGGGCTTTGGAGGAATTATTCCGGCCAGTATCTGGCATGATTTTATGGGAGTTTACCTCGAAGGCACACCGGCAACTGATTTTCCTCCCCCTAACTGGTCACCTGGCCAGGTAGCCGGCGCTAGCACTAATAGCTTACCCAATAGCCCAAATAGCAATAATCAAAACAGGGGGCCCCTTCAACAACCGCCAACGACTGAACAACCAACACCGCCAACAACCCTACGGCCTACAACGACAATTAGACCTACGACAACGACAACAATCAAGCCAACAACTACCACCGAACGACCTACGACAACCCAACAACCACCGGTAACAAAACCATCAACCGGAACAGGGAAATGATGGCCTTAAAGCCTCTGAACCTATCTTTGGAGGTAAATCTACTTGTCTCAAGATCTGGATACTATAAATGCGTGGTCTTGGCGGTCAGTGTTCTTTTTTTTGCGGTGTTAAAGGCAGCGTACTCAATGGCATCGTCTAGCGCATCGAGCTGGATATCCTTACGATAGCGGTGTTTGAGGGCGAGCACGATTAAATAATCCGTAAACCACGGGTTTTTAGGGAGAAGCGATCCGTGTAGATAAGTCCCGAAGGCATTTTTGTAGCGGCAGCCCTCCCAGGCTTTAGTTCCATCATTGCCAAAACCGTAAACTACTTTTCCCAAAGGGTTTACACTTTCACCTAAGTAGGTCTTGCCGCCATGGTTTTCAAACCCAATCAACTCAAGATGCTCTCTATCGGCAGGTGTGAGACGCGTTTCACCGGACTTTCTCAAAGTATCAGCGCAATCCACAAGGACGTTTCCGATCATTCGGTCATCGCTGCCTACGGTGTAAGCATCAAAGACGCTTATGCCGGGCAACTCTTCCCCTTCTCTGGTTCTAAAGTAGTGGCCGAAGAGTTGGTATGCACCGCAGATTGTTAAGACGCAGAGGCCCCCTTCGACAGCCTCTTTAATCTGCGGTCCCTTAGAAACCAGGTCATCGGTGATAATTTGCTGCGACCTATCTTGGCCTCCACCCATAAACAAGATATCAGCATCAGAAAGGTCAAGTGGGTCACCTTTTTTCACTTTGATAACCTTTACGTCAATCCCACGCCAATCGCACCTTTTAACAATCGATAAGATATTCCCATAATCACCGTACAGGTTCATCTCATCTGGGTAGAGATGAATAAGATTTAGTCTCATGCGGGGCTCTCCTCCAAAATCCTTCGACAATACCAATTCGGGTTAGGTAATTTCTAAGCTGCAGCATCCCGGTATAAGTTGTCAGAACGTATAACGTTTCGCCTGGCGGCATATTGGTAATGGCCTCTCCAAATGCCTTTTCAATATCATTGATTGTCTTAATCTTGCTGGTATTAAAATCCTCGTATTTTAGACGAAGGGTCATGTCCTGTGCCCTAATGCCCGCGGTGTAGATAAAGTTAAAATCCCCATTTAGAGGATTAACGTCTGCATCCCAAATCCACGAGACGTCGGTCCCATCCGCAAAATTATCGTTTAGAATAAGCATAAAGTTTCGGGCACCGCTGTCGGTGCTTAGTGTCTCGATTATTTGCGTTAGGCCGATCGGGTTTTTGACCAACAGTAAGTATATCTCTTTGTTATCAACAACAAGCTTTTCCATCCGGCCAAAAGCTGCCGAGGAGTTGCCTAATGCCGCCTTGATGGTATCGCCATCTATTCCTAGAGTCCTTGCTAGTGAGTAGGCGGCAAGCGAGTTATAGATATTAAAAATACCGGAAAGGTTCAGAGATATATCGATATTGTTGGTTTTGTTGGCTAGAGAGAAGGACGCGCTTTTAATCCCATATAAGGTTATGTTTTTAGCTTCGTAGTTAACCTCGGGCCGTTTAAAATCGCACTTCGGGCAGCTGTATATGCCAAGATGACCGTAGAATCTCTTTTCAAACACTAGCTCAGAGCCACATATTAGACAGTCTTTGCTGTCAAGTGAAGCCCTTGACTTTGCTATATATCTATCTTCATTTAACCCAAAATATTTAACCTTGTTTTTATTGTTTATTTTTTTAGCAAGGGACGAGACTAGGGGGTCGTCAGCGTTTAATATGATGGTTGCTCTTTCAAGATGCTCCATCGATTTAGCAATAACTGCTGCGGTCCTATCAAGTTCCCCATAGCGGTCAAGTTGATCTCTAAATAGATTGGTTACCAGGATGACTTTTGGCTTGAGGTTAGATACGGCATCAGGCATGGTTGCTTCGTCTATTTCAAATAAACCAATATTGCCTCGTGGCCTGCCAAGTACGGTTGATTGCTCGATAAGCGTAGAAGCAATCCCGCGCATCAGGTTTGACCCGGTCCGGTTATGGACTACTTTCAAGCCACTGTAACCTAAAATAGCGGAGAGATGCTTCGACGTAGTTGTCTTGCCGTTGGTCCCGGTTATGACAATTGTGCCGTTTTTAAGCTTTCTCGTTATTTTTACGATTAGCCGGGGATCGATTTTTAATGCAACAAGCCCCGGAAATGAGGAGCCTCCCCCAACCCTGAAAATCCTACTGAAAAGAATTAAAACTTTACCGGTAATAAGTGCAATAAATTTCATATCTCTTATTATGTACTATGAACCTTACCATATTCATCTTTAAGGGTATTAATCCTCGTCGTTTTACCCCTTTTTAACTTCTCTTAACTCTCACAAGACCAGATGTTGTGATCACATTTACGCCATTTTGTTCAAGCTTATCCAAAAATAGGTTCATACCGATTGCATCGCTTGAGATATGCCCGGCAACAATTATATTTAAGTGATTCTCTTGGGCTTTCTTGCGAAGTTTTTCGCTGAAGTGCATTCCTACGATAGTGCCGACTCCGGCATCGGCAAGCTGCTCCATAGCGGCCTCGGGTCCTTCGGTGCCTCCTGTCATATCAACGATTATCTTACCAGGTCGCTTACTCGCATCGCCGACAAGTATGGCCGGCCCGGCATTGTTTAGCGCGGCGTCCTTATACTCAGGTACCTCTTTTAGTGCTTTAACAATATCGCCAAGCGCCTCTGGCTTTTTCTCATCGAGATAGCTCTGGACGAACCCGGTCACCAGGTTGTCGCACGGAGTATGCGAGTTCATAAAGGCAAAACCAAGGAGTTTTGCGGCATCAACCGCACGGTTATGGTTTATCGGCATAAGATTACGGCGAACCTCAGTCATTCTCTCGCCAATTAGGTCATCACCGATATTAATCGGCACACCATATTTCTCCCAGATATCTGCCTGCATTGCCATAACATTTGCAAGTGCGGCAAGAGCCTTGCCTTCGGGATGATGGGCCAGGACAAGGTCGATTGTCTCGCCCTTCTCCCTTAGCCTATCGGCAAGAACAATCTCCTGCGTTTCCATGTCTATCCCGGCCAGAAGACCCCTTATCTCCGTATCGGGATCGCCAGCCAGCAACCGGGTATCGGAGTAAGGGTTATCCAGGGTCTCGACGTCGAAGAACTCTTTTTCTTCCGGCTTCAGATCATCGTAAGCCTTCCGCTTTTTCTCAAGTTGCTTTTCAACTTCTTCTTCTCCGCGCGGGTCATGCGCAATTCCAACTTCAATTGCCAGATTGAATATCTCACGTAGTTTCATTCAACATCCTCCATATTAGCTCATAGCTCACAGCTCACAGAATGAAAGTAAGTAAACCATTTCACTGTTTCACCCTAAGAGGCCCGATAAACCGGCAACTGCATTTCCTGCCCGCCAGTTCACCGGATTTTAGAGTGGCATTCGGAACCCGTAGTTCGAGATTTCTTTTGAACTGCGACTTCGGAACTTTGCTCCTGACACGTAAGGATTCCCTTTAATGGCAAATCTTAAAAGTAGATCTTTGCCAGTTGCTATGCCAACCCTTGGGCTGTTAATAATACTAAAAGGCTTTTGCACCCCGATAGCGATATAAAGATCGCTTTTATCGGTGGTCAGGTCAACTCCGTTATGCTTTATATTTATACCAAGAGCCTTTGTAAGTTTTCCCGGCCCATTGGTAAGGGCGATCTCGCTCTTTGCCGAACGGTTTTTCATCATAGATTCTATTCCGTATATCGGCTCAATCGCCCTTATAAGTACTGCCCCCGCGACTCCTTCGCGCCCAGTCACTACGTTAAAAAGATAATGTACCCCGTAATTTAGATAGACATAGGCGATTCCGGCCCGCCCAAACATGATGGAGTTTCTTGGGGTCATGCCCCTGGATGCGTGACTTGCCGGGTCATCCTCTCCAAAGTAAGCCTCGACCTCGACAATACGGGCCATCATAGTAGCTTCAGGGGTATTTCTTACAATCAACCTACCCAAAAGATCCATTGCCACCATTTCGGTGCTATGCATATAAAAGCTTTCCGGTAGGGGTATTAAAGCTGCATCGGTAAGAGTATTTATAGATGTCATGGGTGATATTATAGCATAAAAGAAGGATCCAGAGGCCGGGCTCCGGGGCCGGGGATAAAATTTGACGGGAACATATAGGACTTATATCTTCTCTTTACCGTTTTTGCCTAAGTATCTTCTTAATTTGCGAAACCTCGTAGGTGTTTAAAACGTCCTCTTTGGTAAGCCATCCGCGCTGGGCAGTGGCGACGCCGTAGAGCATGTAGGTCATATGCCCCATGACATGGGCATCGGTATCGATTGTAAATTTGCAGCCATAACGGTCTCTGGCTTCCCTTAGGTAATCATCCTTCAGGTCCAATCGGTTTGGATAAGCATTAAGCTCTAAAAAAGTACCAGTCTCGGATGCCGCCTTAAACACGGCTTCTATATCTATATCGTACGGTGGGCGCTGTCCTAAAATTCTCCCGGTTGGATGGCCTATGATATTAATAAAGGGATTTTCAATTGCTTTTATCATGCGCCTGGTAATATGTTCCTTGGACTGCCTGAATCCGCCGTGAATCGAGGCAACTACCACGTCAAGTTTGCTCAAAACCTCGGGCCCAAAATCTACATTGCCGTCGTTGTCGATATTGGTTTCCATGCCGGTTAGGATTTCTATATCACCGTATTTTTCGTTTAACTCGGCGATTTCTCTTAGCTGCTCATCAAGTTCTTCAGGTGTTAGGCCACCCGCAATGTGAAGCCTCTCCGTATGGTCCGAAATAGTTATGAATTTGTATCCCAGCTTTCTTGCCATCTCAACGATATCTTCAATACTATTTAGACCGTCGCTCCATTTTGTGTGGACGTGAAATTCGCCGTTGATATCGCCAAGCTGGATGAGATGCAGCAGTCTGTGCTCCATTGCCGCCTCTATCTCGCCTTTATCTTCTCTTATCATTGGCGGTGGGGTATCCATACCTAGGATGCCGTACACCTCCTCCTCGGTTCGCCCCGCCAACCTGTCGCCAGTGGCCACATCAGATACGCCGTACTCGTTTATCTTCAGGCTCCTAGCTTTGGCGATATCCCTAAGATGAATGTTGTGCGGCTTGGAGCCGGTGAAGTATTGAATAGCAGCCCCATATTGGTCGGGTGAGACAACTCTTAAATCCATCTGCAAACCATTTTTCACAATAATGCTGCTTTTCGTCTCGCCCTTGGCAAGAGTATAGGCAACTTGAGGCATAGCTGTAAAGAAATTCATTACCCTCATCGGCTCGTTACTGGACGCAAGAAGGTCGATATCTCCAACCGTCTCCTTCATGCGCCGCAGGCTTCCCGCCATATCCACTCTATCTACAAACGGCTGCCGTCTTAGTGTCTCAACCATCTCATGAGCTATTGGGTAGGCATCTGAGAGAAGGATTCTCTCGTGCATCTTCTCGTACTGCCTTATGCCGCGAAGTATGTTTTCCGCCGTCTTTTTTCCAAAGCCGGGGATCTCTTCTAGCTTGTTCTCTTGGATTGCTTTGACTAGTTCATCGCGGGTGGTGATACCCAACGTATCGTATATCTTCTTTGCCTTCTTAGGCCCAAGGCCGGGTATTTCAAGAAGCTCGGTCAGCTGCTCGGGGATTTTTTTCTTTAAGTCTTCGTAGTAAGGCAAGTGACCGGTTGTTATGAGTTGCTCAAGTCGCTGCGCGGTGTGACTCCCCACGCCTGGGATTTCATCGAGTGCCTTAACCCCGCCTTCTTGGTAGATGCTCACAACGGATCGGGTAAGTCCACGGATGCTTGATGCCGCCGTGTGATAGGCGCGCACCCGGAAAGTGCTCTCGCCGATAAGATCGAGCATATCGCCGATCTCGTCTAAGAGGCGGGCAATCTCTTCGTTGCTTAATTCTTCACGTTTCCGAGCCCTTTGCGCCATAGTTCTCACTACCTAAGCTTACTTCACATTTACCCTTAAATTATCTCAAGTATTTTTTTATTCCTCATTCCTTTCTCTTATAGAGCACGGCGCCGCCCCCGCTATCTCTGATGGAAAGATAAAACGAACCGCATACTCGAAGAAAAAGTAGTACCAAGACCAATTGATCATAACCAGAAGGCGATTCCGAAACCCTATTAGATTAAAAAGATGGACGATCAGCCAGATAATCCAGGCGAAAAATCCAGTATAGTTGCGGTGGCCGATTTTGGCTACCGCTGCATTTCGCCCTATTGTTACCATTGTGCCCCTATCATTATAGTGAAAAGGCTCTAGTTTTCGCCCTTGTATCCGCCGCTTTATGTTCTTTGCAGCGGCTATGCCCTGTTGCACGGCAACCGGCGCGACAAGCGGAAGTGACCGGTGGTCCTCCTCAGTGTAGGATAGGTCGCCAACCACATAGACATCTGGATAATCGGATAGCTGAAGAGTTTCTTCGACCGATACCCTTCCGGCACGGGCAGTCGGCAAGCCCCAGGACTGAGCCATCGGATTACCACGCACCCCTGCCGTCCAGATTACAGTCTCTGTCGGGATAGATATTCCATCCCCTAGATACACAGCATTCGGATCGATACGACTTACCGTAGTTTTAAGGCGCACGTCGACCCCCATCCAGCGCAGCCGCTCAAGCGCATAGCGGCAAAGCTCATCGGGCATCATTGAAATAAGACTATCCGCTGCCTCCAAAAGCAGTATTTTGATTTTTTTAAAGTCGATTCCGGGATAATCTTTTGTCAGAGGACCTCTGATAAGCTCGGCCAAGGCGCCGGCAAACTCGACTCCGGTCGCACCTCCCCCGACCACTGTAAATGTGAGAAGCCTCTGTCGCCGCTCTTCATCGGTCTCGTAGGTTGCGCGCTCAAAAGAGCAAAGGATATGGTTGCGGATTGCCGTGCCATGCTCAAGCGTCTTTAAAGGAAAAGTGTACTCGGCGGCACCGGGAACGCCAAAGTAGTAAGAAGTGCTGCCCATTGCAAGAATAAGATAGTCGTAAGGGAATAGAGAGCCTTCGGTTTTAATGTATCGGTTGGCAAGATCAATCCCCGTCACCTCGGCCATGGCAAAACTTACATTGGGCAGCTTTCGCAGAATGGTCCGCACGGGATATATGATTTGTTCCGGGTCCAGCTCGGCTGCTGCAACTTGGTAAAGGAGCGGAAAAAAGGTATGGTAGTTGTTGCGATCAATTAACAGAACATCTACCGGAGCACCGGCCAATGTACGGGCGGCCCAGAGCCCGCCAAAGCCAGCCCCAACAATAACTACCCGAGGACGCCTATTAGTCATAACTTAATCTTCCCAGTCTTTCGATACCAGATTAGAAGCGCGATACCGCGCAAAAGCCTAAGTCCTTTAACCAGTGAGTATATTTTACCCGTTTCTTTGCCTGGCTCTTGCATCGCGATGTCAACAAAAGCTTTTCCCACCTCGTCGACCGGCAAACCGATGGCGTTTAATACATAGGGAATACTCTCAGCGTGGTCGCGAAGCATAGGACTTGTTTTTGAGTTTTTAATAAGGTCGGTCTCGACCATTCCGGGTGAGACCGCGTGTATGGATATGGGGTAGGCTTTGTTTTCTTCGGCAAGACTTTTGGTGAGGCTGGTGACCGCCGCTTTTGTCGCGGCATAGACGGTCATGTAGGGAGATGCGTTGCCCCCACCGCCCTTGCCGGTCATGTTTATTAAAACGCCACTTTTGTGGTTAAAATAGGGAATAACCAGGTGACATGCGTTAAGGACAGCGATGAGGTTGGTGTTAACAATTGCTGCAATTTCTTCTTCACTTACGTTTTCAAGAGGTCGCATGCCGCTTGAGATGCCGGCGTTATTAATCCAAACATCAATCCGCCCCCAGGTCTCAATAGCATGTTTGAAGAGCTTATAAAGGTCATCTTTATTTGTGACATCAGCCATGATCCCCGATACGGCAAAGCCCCGTCTCTTAAAAATATCGCACTGCTGCTTAACCGCTGCTTCGCTGCGGGAGCTTATAACAATCTTTGCTCCTTCTTTGGCACATGCTTTTGCGATAGATCGCCCTATCCCCCGCGTTGATCCGGTAATAACGATGACCTTATCCTTGAGTTTCACCCTACGCCTCCCCGATATCCCCAGCATATCTAAAACTTGAGAATTAGGCAAAAACTAAAGGCTTATTTGATATTAATTTAAGCTATATAATCTTATAGTATAATAACTAATTATCATGAGACGAAAATAATTGACACTCGAACATTTGTTTGGTATTCTATAGCTATATTAGCCAATTTAGCTATTAGGAGACACCCATAGTCACTAAAAGCACAGGCTCAAAATAACTTCAGTAGGATTTTTGGATTAGAGGAGTTAAATGGCACATATAGCAAATTCTAGAAACAGCCAACTTGAATTATTTGAGCCAACCGGGAGAGTAGATAAATCACAGAGTAAGAATGGTGTCGGGTTTAGTGACCCAGCATTTGCTAGTAACAAAACACTCCCCGTTCATCGATGGGTACCATGGATAGCTGGTTTCTCAAGTGACTTTGTAAGAGATGCCTTAAGCCTATATTTGAATGGAGAGGGTACTGTCTTAGACCCTTTCTCAGGTGTTGGCACAACGCTTATCGAAAGTATATTGCAAGGCTTTAATGTAATTGGTTTCGAGATTAACCCATATGCAGCTCTAGCTTGCCGAGTAAAAGTAAACGCTCATCAAATTGGACTAAATAACCTATACAGTGCAATCCAAGGGCTTAAAAAATTCTATAAGGATAAGGCCTCTTCTGATTATAAACCGCAAAGCCTCCCCCCAGAGGGATTTAAGACGCGAGCAGAGTTTTATAGCCCTAAGGTTTTAAGAAAGGTCTTAATTATTCAAGATTTTATTAGCTGTGTAGAAGACCTTATGGTGAGAGATTTATTTAGATTAGCCTTTGCATCCACAATGGTTAGATACTCCAATTATTCATACGAGCCTAGTTTGGGCCGCCGAGCAAGTGCCGGAAAAGAAGATATATTGGATTTCCCCGTCGGAGAAATAATTTTGAATAAGCTTATCGAAATGGCTGAGGACATAAAATGGCTGGAGTGGAAAGTGCCTAGCTCAGGAGCAACCGCAAGAATTATTAATGCTTCTTTCTTTGAACATCAAGCTCATATCGAGCCCAGCTCAATCGACATAATCATCACTTCCCCCCCCTACCTCAATAACTACCATTACAATAGAAATACAAGACCGCAACTATATTGGCTTGGTTATGCAGAAACACCTCGAGACCTAAAGACTCTTGAGGATTCAAACTTCGGGAAGTATTGGCAGACAGTCCGGAGTCAGGGGCGTTTAGAACTTGGATTCTCCTTGCCGGGCACAGATTTAGAGGATAACTTGGATACGCTTAGAGCTTTGAATGTTGAGAGAGGTATCTATGGAGGCAATGGTTGGGCTAATTATGCCGTATCTTACTTCAAAGATTGCTATAGGTTTGCGCAAGGAATAAGCTACGTGCTAAAACCAGGTGGTAAAGCGCTAGTTGTAATCGGAAACAGTATACTGCAAGGGATATTAATCCCTACAGATTATTACTTTGGCAAAATTGCCGAACTAATTGGCCTTAAATTAGTAGACATTCATATCCCAAGAGAAACTCGGGTTGGGAATAGTATTATACAGTCAGCCGTTCGTGTAACAAAAGCAAAAGCTTCTCATCAACTTTACGAAGCTGTTGTAGAACTAGAGAAGCCTTGATTATGAGAGGGTATATTGAACTTTTTCAATAATATCACCTAGTGGTGGTGAAACACCCGTTAACTTCTCTGCCCAAGGTCGACCGGGGTGCAAAACATCCCATTCTGATTTTGCCTGGTTATAACGGCCAGAACCAGGATCATGATTTCCAAAACCATCAACGACTGTGTTCCAAAGTGGAGTATATCTTCTAATAAGTTCAGCCTCTACTGGAACAACCAAGTCGCTCTCAGCATCCTTAAGAATCATAAACCGGCACATGAAATCATCAAGGCTCAGATTAGAAGTTTGCTGTATGCTCCTGGCATGCTCTCGAAGTCTATTATACAAATCTGGCGTCTCTGAAATCTGAGTTCTGGCAGTTCGCCAACCTGGAGATACGGCCTTACCCACGTAAATTGGCTGATTCATATTCTCGCGGTTTAATTTAGCAATTGGCAGATAGAATTCAAAAGAGCCGGTATAGTATAAAGCATAAATACCACCACCAATAAACCTACCTGGTGGTGGCAGTTTGTGTACAGGTGTTTCATTAAAAAAACTTATCGCGTCCTCCACTACACTTTGAAACTTAGGCGAGTGAAAAACATGCAAACTAAAATCTGAATGTATCTCCATGCTAACCTCGCTCACAAATACCCCCCTGGGAATTATGTGGTAGCACAATTAGCAATCAATTGTAACTTAGAGAAGCTATTTATGTACGACGAAAGGGTGTCAGGAACTAGACCACCACTTCCATATCATCTAGCCGCCTAATGGCAAGCCAAATAAATGTATAGGTGCTGACTGCAACAACCACGCAAAGAACCGTGATAGACGCCACCCATAATAAAGCTGTATTGACCTGCGCAAATCTTCCGAGCTGCGGAAGCGAAAAAACACCCAGAGCTACCGCTACATAAACCGCGCTAAGCATCATATACAGATAAGCAGCAGTCCCCTTAATTAGTTGTTTTGGGTTCGCCGCATCAAATCGAGGATAGTAGCACCCCAGCATAACTCCCAACGCGTTAACCCCTAACAAGATTACCGAAATCATTACGATGCCGACTACTATTATCCCCGTCGAAAAACTATTTATTATCCCAAGAACAATATAAATAAGAGAAGCCAGAACAATAGATGGAAGATAGGCTGTTACGACTTTAGCTATAATTATTTTTGATCTCTCTATTGGAGCCTGGTGTATAACCCAGAAGCTTAGCCTTTCTCTCCCTAAACCAGTTAAAGAAAGGCGAAGGGCAACCATTATCATAAAGAAGATTAAGAATCCGGCTATAGATAGCGCATGGATATCGCTAAATCCCAATGGAACCATCCCACCGCCCGGCCCGTTTTTCATCCGAAAGATAAAGACGAAAACAACAACCAGCGGCATTAGAAATTGGACCCATTCCTGTATGTCCCGGGATAAGTACTTTATATCTTTATATACAATCGCTGCCACCGGCCCTGATAATAAAGCCGGTGAACTTGAGTACTTTGCCGACTTAGCTTTTTTCTTTCCTATACCTAAATCGGATACTCTGGCCAAACCCGCATAGTATACCTTCTCGGTCGTTGCCAAGGTAATGATAAAAATCCCAATGCTAAATGCCAAGAGAGCCAAGCCTGGTAAAATAACATGCGGGAAGCGGGTAAATCCAACACCAGCCAGCACTTGCGATGCCCAGGAGGTCGGCAGAAGACTTAGTAGAGGATTTTGCGGTATTTTTAAGGCACCCACGTGATTCCCTATATTAGATAAGTGCGGCGCTAGAAGCTGCGTTGTTAGGTAGATAAAGATGCCGATAAGGCTGCCGATTGTTGCAAAGATTTCTTTAGCCCGCGCAGGTTTTATAAATCTTACACCAAACAGCGTGATAAGCATGCCAAGTCCAGCCGGGATGGCCATAAATAACATTGATACCGGAAGCAAAACAATGATATAAAGGGCATTTCCAAGCACAAAACCTAGCGACAGCAAAGCAGGTAAAAATAGAGCCGCGTAAATTGCACCGCTTCCTAAGAAAACCTCTATAAATTTTTCAAGAAATATTGCCCTTAACGGGATAGGGGCTGTAATCCATATGGATATATCGGGCGAAGCAAACATGGTATAAAATGCCGTGGTGAGCGAAGAAAATAGCGTGAAGATAAAAAAGCTGGCAAGAGAAATGTTTAAGGCAGAAAGTACACCTTCAAAACCGCTGCTTTTATTAACAACCGTAAACATGCCAAGTCCGACAGAAAAGGACAGGGCAATAAGTATGAGTGCAAGAAATCCCGAACCAGCAAGTGCCAATCCCGGAGCGGGACTACTTCTTCGAAGCGAGTTAATCAATACCCTGATCCTTAATTTGAGTAGTAATGCCAGCATAATACTATTATTTATCTCCCAGGTACTTTAGCACATCCTCATATTCAGAACCGCCCGTTATTTGCAGGAACAGGTCCTCGAGTGATGATCCTTCTGATTTCGACTGGTGTCTTAAATCCTCAATAGTGCCCATTGCAACCAGGCTTCCCTTATCTATAATCCCCACCCGGTCGCACATCTTCTCGGCGATCTCAAGTATATGGGTTGACATGAAAATAGTTGTTCCCCTATTGCATAGCTCCCGCAGTATATCTTTAATTTTGCGCGCGCTTTTTGGGTCAAGCCCTACAGTGGGCTCGTCAAGGAATATTACCTCCGGCTCGTGGATAAGTGCCCCAGCGATTGCTACTTTTTGTTTCATACCGTGGGAATAGCCCTGGATAAGTTCATCGCCTCTATCCGCAAGCTCCATTAACTCAAGCAGCTCACCAATCCTTACTTGCTTAATCTTGCCGTTTATCTGATAAAGATCGGCTATGAAACCAAGAAGTTCCACTGCAGTTAATTTATCATAAAGATTTGGCTGATCAGGCACGTAACCGAAAATGCTCTTAGCCTTAAGAGGCTCTTTTACAATATCAAATCCACCGATCTCAGCTTGACCTGAAGTTGGCTTTAAAAGACCGGTGAGCATTTTAATCGTCGTGGTCTTGCCCGCCCCATTCGGGCCTAAGAAACCAAATAACTCGCCCTTACTTATTTCAAGGTTAACATTATCTACCGCGGTTATGTTTCCATATTGTTTGGTAAGCCCTACTGTTTTGATCATAGACCCTCCATAGAAACTACTGCTCCATCCCACATCAACTAGCCATAAGATTCCTTAAAATAGCTACATCCACTTCTTCCTTCTGAAATAAAATACCATTAGCACAACAGCTACAAGCATAACTATCCAAACGGCGGGATAACCCCATCGCCACTGAAGCTCGGGCATGTATCTGAAGTTCATGCCGTATAAACCAACGATAAAGGTTAAAGGAATAAATATGGTTGCGATTATCGTCAATACCTTCATGACCTCATTCATCTTGTTGCTAATGCTTGAGAGATAGATATCAAGCATTCCCGAGAGCATATCTCTAAAGGTCTCGATCGTGTCGATCACCTGGATGGTGTGGTCGTAGACATCTCTTAAGAATATGCCTGTTGCTTCCGCAATAAGTGGAGATTCACCACGGTCGAGCGCGTTTATTACCTCGCGCAGCGGCCATACCGACTTTCGAAGAAAGATCATCTCTCTTTTAAGATCGTGGATGGCATGAAGCGTTCCTGACTCCGGGTTTGTTACTAGCTCTTCTTCCAGATACTCAATATCTTCGCCAAACCTCTCTAAAATCCCAAAGTAGCTGTCGACTATAGAGTCTATCAACGAATAGGCAAGGTAATCTGCGCCCAGCTTTCTTATCCGGTTGCTGCCGACCTTAATTCGCTCTCTTACTGGGTCAAAAATATCGCCTTCAAGCCCCTCTTGAAAAGAAACAACATAATTTGACCCGAGAATCAAGCTTATCTGCTCAGTAATAACCTGACTGGTATCCTTGTGGTAGTATAGCATCTTTAAAACGATATAGAGGTAATCCCCATAGTCCTCCATCTTCGGTCGCTGGTCTGTGTTGAGAATATCCTCCATAACCAGCGGGTGAAATCCGTAGCAACCGCCCAGTTTCTCGGTTACGCTCGTATCTTGAATTCCGTCAACGTTTATCCAGGTAACAGTGGGTTTGCTTTTAAAAACAAAGCACTCGTCAACCGTGTTTACCTGCTTTTTCTCGAAGTGCTCTGCATCGTAATCAATTACCGTAATCTCTACTTGCCCGGCTTTTTTATCGCCAATATGGATGAGGGCCCCCGGCCCAAGACCTGCTTTTTGTGATCTGCTTTTTATTAACTCTGGCATACTAAATCACCTTGAGATGAAGTTTAAAGTATTTTTCAAGCATATCCGAAGTTGTTCGATGGGGCAATTTAATTAATGGCCCTAAGGGCCAGTCCCTATAGAGATGATTTTCCAAGGCGAATTCTTTGTCTTCTTGGCAACATAGATAAAGCGGATTTGCTTCCCATCAGCTTCAGTTATCATTTGCCGATAGGTTGCCTCATACTGCGCCACTACCTGGGCTTCTTTATAATTCTTACCATAAAGCCCAACAGGTGCCCCTGTTCTAACCCTAATATCTTTTATAGAGCGGAGATTTGTGAGGTCAGAATCTTCAAATATACCAATCTCCTTTGCATATTCATCAGAAAGGCATTCTCTTGCAGTTGTGATATCGCCCACAGCTAAGCTTTGATAATATGTCTTAACCAACTGCTCAGGCCCAAGTTTACTAACATCCTTTACCGGTTTAGCACAACCAATAAGAACAATAATAGTTGTAATTAGACCAGCTATTATTAAAAGTTTTTTCACTAGAAAATGTTGCCTAATCAATCAGCCTTATCACCATCATCTCATTGCCGTTTTTAAGAAACTCATAATCAACCTTTTCCAGACGAATCCGAAAGCGTTCTAAATCCTTGTCTTGCATTATCGGTTTAATAAATGCTGATTGCTCTCCTTTTAAATTTACGACAGGGAATATGCGGATTTCCTGCGAAGTTATCCTTGCTAGCTCAAGAATCGCCATCTTATGAAAATAGTAATCAAGATGGTTCTCATACAGGAACAAGAGATGCGATACAAGAGATATTGAAAATCGGTTATCCGAAAATTCGGTCTCAGGGTACCGAGTTGGTATATACCTTTTAGCCCCGTAAGCTTTGAGATCGTCTATAAAAGTTTTATACGCTCGTTCTCTATGAATTTTAAGCGATTGCACGTTCTTAAAATAATTCCAAACATATAAGTCAAGAATATTTGGTAGCTGATCTACTACTTTAGCAAGGTCCTGCTTGCATTTTTGCTCAATTTGAGATGGGGATAATGTATAAATTTTGTCCGTAGCCGTAACGTTTAAACCTCTTGAATTTGCCTCAGCGCAAAAAGAGCTTACTCCCGAAGCAACGTCCAATATGGTTTTGCTCACAAGTAAGTCGTCGTCTAGGGCAAACATCCTGGCATACTCATCAAACGTTCGCCCAATCAGCACAATATCGTCTAAGTTAAGCTGTTTATCCATGAATCAAACCATAATTTAGCAGTTCTAATTTATATTAAAGCACCTGAAGGCCGCTGGTCTCATCAGACAGGGCCGCTAGGTAGTTGCTCATCTCGCCCTGTCTAATTTTAGCCATTTCTCGAGCTCTTAAGGTATGAAGTCTTTGGGGTAGGTCTTTGCTAAACTTCTGGATTAAAGTAATCGCACTGATAACATCGGGGGCCCAGTTATCAATCGCAATAAGTGAAAGCAAGCGCGTAATTCCGATAGCCCCCATAAAGTCAAGCGTGTCCGCGTCGTGGAATATAATCGCCTCGGGCTTATTAACCGGCTCGCTATAAAACATATGGCCCTTGATAATATCTTTAACCAGGGACATTTTTGCTGCCGGAAACCCCAGTGGAGTAAGAATTTCTTCCACCACTTGGGTCGATCTTTTTGAATGCTCGACCCCATCCTTTTTATACGGTTGAAAAGCACCCACATCGTGAAGGTATGCCGCAGCAAAAAGCGCATCCTGATCGATATCAATGTTTTGCTCGTCAGCCAGTTTTAGAGACAAGTTATATACGCGTTGGAAATGATAAATTCCCCAGGCAGGGTGCTTAAACTGCTCTGCAAAATCGATTAAGTTCAGCTGCCACAAAAACTGGCTTTCTTCTTGATTCATCCTTACTGCCATTACTAATACGTCCTTAATTGCCTACCCTACGACCAGGGGTAGCGTTTACCTCTCTTATTGCTCCAATTATCCGTCCGTATATTTTTATTATTTCTAAATTGTGATTTATGGTCCTACCATGCGCTGCCCTCAACGGTCCAAGAAGCCTGCAGCCGCTAAAATTATTGCACTCCCAGCAACCCTTATATTGCTTATCTCGAGCACATTTCCTGACTCTGCAACTTGGATTACCTCCACCTTCGCGACAGGGCATTTTGCACTCCAGCCCTTTATCCCTTTTAAGAAAGTAATAAACAAAGGGTAACCCTTGGATTTCTCGTTTACTTGGGCCTTAATTAAAGCGTATTTGCCAAACCGCAAATCTGCAAGCATTTTTTAAAAAACTTCTATAATTTTAAAGAAATACTGATTGGCGGAATACAATCTTCACAGTATAGGCCACAATAAGCAACAAGCCTTTTGTCTTTATTTGTCATAGTCCCTCCATTACTACTTAGTGATTGGTAGCATGAGCGAGTTGGCCGTGTTTATCTGGCACACCCCGGGGCGTCCTAAATGCTGCGATCGTGCCGATGACTGAGCTAATCAGGATCAACCAGAAAGTAAGATGAATGCCGTGGGCAAGTGCGTCCGTTAGGAACTTTAAGTGGCTCCCAGCAATAGTTGCCCGACGCGCCGGATCAAGAAGTAGATTGGTAATGGATACTGAGTCGCTTACTTTATAGAGTCTCGTAAGCGGGCTTTTCGCAAGCGTTGTGACAAGTGAGGTATTAACAACTGTGCCGAGAAGTGCAACAAGCAAGGTGCTGCCGAGAATACGCGAGAACATGACCGAGCCGGTTGCGATACCCCTCTGCTTCCAGTGAACGCTCGACTGCACCGAGACAATTTGAGTTGTAGAGGCAAGGCCAAGCCCCGCCCCCATAACAAAGCTACATAGAGCCATATAGATTGGGCTTGATGTAGTGGTAATCTCAAGATACATGATGCTTGCAATAATACAAAGCACCATTCCCACAACTTCGATGCTGCGATAGCCGTACCTCCAGATGAGTTTGCCGGATAGGGTTGATGCAATAGGCCAACCGATAGATAGAGTCACAATCGTGCCTCCCGCGACTACTGCGGTAACTCCCAAAACCCCCTGCGCAAAAGTGGGAAGAAAAGACGACGCGCCCACGGTAATCCCGCCGGTTATCAACGCGCAGATATTTGCCACTAAAATCATCGGTCTCTTTATCATCGAAAGCGGCAGAATCGGCTCTTTAGCATGCATCTCAACCCATATGAAAATACCAAAAAATGCGAAAGCTACTATAATTAGACCGATAAACTGAGGCGACATCCAGGACCACTGGACACCCATCTGCAGTAGGGCGAAGAGGAGTATTGTAATGCCGGTAATCATAGTAACGGCACCCATATAATCGATCCTGTGTACATGATGCTCCACCTTCTCATGTAAAAACATCATAATGCCCACAATTGCTACAAGCCCTATGGGCACATTTATCTCAAAAATCCATTGCCAGCCGATAGTCTGAACTATAATACCGCCCAGGGCAGGTCCGATTACTGCAGCAATCGCCCACATGCTGCTTAAAAGCCCCTGAATTTTGGCACGCTCTTTACCCGGGTAAAGATCACCCACAATCGTCATAGCAATAGGCAGAACTGAGCCGGCCCCCAATCCCTGTATCGCACGAAAGATGATGAGCTGCGTCATAGAGTGGGAAAAACCGCAAAGAGTCGAGCCGATTATAAAAAGCCCTGCACCGACAGCAAATATGGGCTTTCTTCCGTATATATCGGCAAGCTTTCCGTAAATAGCAACTGTTGCCGCCTGCGTTAGCATAAAAACTGAAAACACCCACGTAAAGCGCGAAAACCCACCAAGTTTACCGACGATCGTCGGCATGGCAGTTGCCACAATGGTCGCCTCCATGGCCGATAAAAATATCCCGGCCAGCAGACATGCCGTAACTAATTTCTTATTGGTTTTATCATGCATCTGGCTGCGACTCCTCATCTCATATATCGCTCAATTATATCGTATAAGGGTATGCGGTGGGTTGTTTTAAAATATACAGATCTTGCAAGGATTTTTCGGCCAACCAGGACAAGTTAGAAACCTCTTGCTATTGGCAATGCCAGCCGGAATAGGAATTGTATTCCTGGGGCATGCCCCAGTTGGGTTAAGTGTTTACTGGGGCCTCAATGCCTAATTTGGGTTGGTTGAGAAATGGATATTTACTTTGCGATATGTCCGTAAAATATTTTATGCACTTATTCTCATCCCGCTTGCTTGGGGAAATAGTTGGTTAACCATTGCACGCACATCATTTAACCAGAACTGTCTCTGCTCTGGTGTGCTAATAATAACCTGGTCATATACCTTTCGGTGGAAGTTCTTGATACCGCAGAAGGTGAGAACGCTTTTGTTCCAGATATCCTCAAGAGTGTCGCCAAATTCTCGTTCGATTATATCCTGCGGAGTATTCTCTGTATTTATAACCAGAGAGTTTTCAGCCTTAAGCAGGCCGACCGGCGTCGCAACACCTGCTTCACCGTCCCTAAACTCATAAGCAACGCCGGTACGAAATACACGATCTATCCAGCCTTTTAAGATAGCAGGTGGCTGTCCCCACCAAGATGGGTGGACTATAATAATGCCATCTGCATTAGAAAGCTCATCGGTGTGTTGTTTAATCTGCGGATCTAATTGGCTTCCCTTTAGGATTTCATTATAGGGCAAAACTGGATCGAAGTTTTCTTGGTAGAGGTCATGAAACATAACCTCGTGCCCGTTTTCATTCAGTGCTTGTACTACAGTCTCGGTAATCGCGTGGTTGAAACTCTTCGTGCTCGGATGTGCGAGAACGACCATGATTTTCATGAATCTTCATCTCCTTAAATCAAGTTATTACCCGCAGATAATATCCCTCAGTTAGAAAAATCCTACACACGCCATTGATTAAATGGGCCATGAGGTAAATAGGGTATTCGCAGATATGTCGTCTGAGTGTAGGGTGATAGCCCGTAGTTGAAGAATCTCAAAGATCCTTCGACTCCGCTACGCTACGCTCGGGATGACATGTAAGTGAGGCTATGCTTAAGGATGACGTTGGTGGATTGCAAAGTCACTGAAATTAGTAATTAAACCTGGATTTAAGCTCTAATATTTTATTTAGAAGGTCATCCTTTTCTTTCCTGTCCATATAAGCCTCAACCAACTCATCCCTTAAAAGCGCAAGTCTTGCATAGACCTTTTTTCTTGCCTCGTTGACCAGAGATAAATCTCCGTCCTGGATGAACTCCTCAAACGCGCTTCTTATGGGCAAGTGCATTTTTGCCTTGTACCGGTCAAGAAGCGCTATTGAAAGACCTAGATTTGCCTGGTCCTTATTATCTATACTTCTTTTTAATGGGCCGTGGCCAGAAGTATCGGCAAGCATATCTTTAAGTGCCCTTAAGAAAAACTCGGTATCCTTGCTGTTTGCCTCGTAGATCATCTCCGACCAGCCAGGGAATTCTTCCATTATTTCGCCTATCTCGTGGTAAAGCACCACATGGGAATATCTGTCGGTCAGCTCTTCAAATTTTCTCTCAAACTCCTGGTCTACAGTCTGCTCTCCGTTAAAGCCATACTGCGAGAAGGCGTATTCAAGAAGCGGGTTGTTCTTTGCTTTTGATTCTAAAAATTTATCCCAGAGAAGCGCCCTCAGCGGTTCAAGTCTTAGAAATATCTGCTTTCCTTGAAGAAGCCCGGGAGATATAAAGAGATCCCTTGCATATTCCCGCTTTGCCAAGTATACTGTGTGTCCATACATCTCACTTCGAGATTTAAGGTCTGCCAAAAAGAAACTTGGCTTTTTAAACAGGCCGTAGCCGGCCCCGTATACCAAACCTTCGCTATTTAAAATACCGTTTATGCTATCCACATCAAAGGGTTCATATCTCTTGCCGCCTATCTTAAGCTCTCGAAAGCTCGCGTCCTCCATCTTATTCCAGTGGTTTTCCTTTTGGGATATCCATTTCAAGATATCGGCCCGGTTTATATGCTCCCAGGGTTTAAGACCTTTATTGGATATATAAAGCGTGCGCAGATTCATTAAAAGGCCGCATATCGAGTAGAATCCCCAGTACTTAGCATCCGAAACATCGCAGTTAAACTTGACGGTTCTGATAAAAGATTTATAAGAATTATCCATATTAGACTCCTTGAGGGAGACGACTCTAGACTGAACTCGCTTTCAATTATAACAAATTCTGTTGTGTGGATAGCGCTCTATCCCATATCAACTAACCATAAGAATTCTTAAACAGTTGAAGCCGGTCTTCCGCCCTCTCCTTCTTCAAGGTGAAGCCGTCTTACAACAGCGCGACTTACATCTGTCTCGGTTAGGAAACCAACAAGCTCATCATCCTTTAGAACCAGCATCCGTCCCTCGGCCCTAGTAACCAATTTGGGGAGGATACCGAAGACGTCTGCATCTGGCGAAGTTACTATGTTGGCAGACAGCGGCTTCATCACATCGCCAACACGGATTGTCGCCCATTGCGACCTTGGCAAGTTTTCGATGCTTTTCAAAGTAACCATTCCCTTGACTCTGCCACCTTCGATTACCGGATATGCTATCCAATTATGTTGGGCAAAGTAGTCTCTTACCATATCGGCAATATTCAAATTCGGGCTAACAGTTACCGGATCTTTCGTCATAATCTCGCCTACTTTTACGCCTTCGAGAGCTTCATGGTAGACAACCTCCTGATACTCGGCACGTGCCGCCTGAAGCAGATACCAGCCTAGAAGGATAAACCAAACAAAAGTTATGTTTCCAAGAAACGGACCGAGTAGACCGACAAAGATCATTAGGTAGGCAATTCCGCGACCTATACCTGAGGCAATCCCGGTTGAGCGCATGAGATTTCCGGTAAAGTACCAGACTATAGAGCGCAATACCCTTCCGCCATCAAGCGGAAACCCCGGAAGCAGATTAAAAACGCCAAGGATAATATTTACGTAACCAAGCCAGAATGCCGATACACTAACGAAAGGACCAAAGCCTAAACGAAGCCCCACTACATAAACCACAACAAAGATAACGCCGAGCACTATGCTACTTAGCGGACCTGCAATTGCCATCTTAAACTCGATGCCCGGAGTGGGCGGCTCCTCCGTTATTCGCGATACGCCGCCGAAGATCATAAGCCTTATTCCCTCGATTTTAATGCCGTTTCTCATCGCGACAACAGAGTGCATTAGCTCGTGAAACAACACCGATGCGAAAAATAGAATTGACGTAACAACTCCGATTGCTATATACGCGCCTGTGCTTAGACCGTGAATTAACTGTGGGAAAAGTGAAAAGGACAGCGCGAATGTGATTATCGCGAAAATTATAAACCAGCTATAATCCAAGGTTATCTCGATGCCAAAAATCTTTCCTAACTTTATACCACCACTCATTTTTATCAACCTCAATCCAGATATACTGCTAAATACTACTACTTATATTTACCCCGGTACTTCAACTTAAAAACCGGGCACTCAACCAGCATGCATGCGCTTTAGACTTGCCAAAACGCAGTGTAGAATAGACGCTCTGCGTCAGATGTCGCTTTAGGGGTATGAGAATAATGAATCTCGTATTGTGAAGGAGGCGAGATCAATGGCGGAAGAAAAGCACGAAGAGCATAAAGGTGGAATGACAGTTCGCGAGGCAGGTCACCTCGGGGGTGAAAAAGGCGGTCATAAGGGCGGCGAGTCCACTAAGGAAAAACATGGGCACGAGTTCTATGAGGAAATAGGGCACAAGGGCGGACAGAAGGTCAAAGAGCTAATTGAAAAAGGCGAAGAAGTTGAGCGCAAAGAAGAGAAGTAAGAAGAAAAGTAATAATTCATAGTTGCTTTGGTGTTGTGGTTGGGCAGCGGGCTATTAGGCCCGCTGCTTTTTATTTTCTCCCCACACGTTGCCAGAACCCTAGAACTGGGAGTATCCTATTAACTAAAGAAAAATCCGCCGGAGGAAAGTTCTATGGCCAGTATTCAAATCCCCCCACACTCACCCTGGAGGGCAATAATTGAAAGTGCGTTTTACGCTAATTCTGTTAAAAAAACTACTATACCAGAGCTTTACCGGCTGGCAGCAAAACAGCCAGGGGTCATAGTAACGTCGCACCCATTTTATAAACCCGAGCAATTCGGCCTCGCCGATAATACAAAAGTTCTTGTATCAAACGATGGAGGTATTGTTGGGCGAACCGCAAGGGCAAGGCGGCTAGTGCGGCAGATGGGCAAGAAAAAGGGAGACTTTTTGCGTATCTTAAGCAAGGCTGTCTACCAATTGAATAAACGCGAGGGGCTATGGCTAGAGGCAATCGTCGGGCTTCATCCCGATTTCATGGTAAAAGCCAACCTCTTAAGTCCAGTAACCGATGCCAAGAACATGTTTGACTGGGGTCTTAACTTTGTGCCCTGGCTTGAGCCGTGGACTAGTATATACAAGAACTCGACTCAGATAGACGAACCAGATATCTTGGTGCTTGCTGATCCTGAGTGGCGCAACCCCCGCTTTCCCGAAGGGCTTGTAATTATCGATGAGGACGAGAATTGTGCGGCGCTTCTTGGTCTTCGCTATTTTGGCGAGAGAAAGAAGGGGACATTAACGCTGGCCTGGACCATCGGAACAAGACAGAATATGGTCGCATGCCATGGTGGCATTAAAACCGTGGGCGAGCACCCCCCAATCGCCGTATTTGGGCTTTCCGGCTCAGGTAAATCATCGCTAACCAACAGTCATGACCACGGGGGAACGCTAAATGAGGCTGAAAAAGTTACCGTTGTACATGACGACGCGTTTTTAACCGATCTTGACGCCGATTTCACCGTCGCGCTTGAACCGAGCCTTTTTGATAAAACCGACGCTGTAAGATTCAATGACCCGATAATCAAGTACTTCTACTCGGCTCAAAACGTCGGTGTTACGCAGCTTAACGGTGATAGGTTAATAGTTGCAGAGGACATCCGAAATGCGAACGGGCGTTGCATCAAGTCTCGGGATATGTTTAATCACGACAACCATTGCGGAAGGCCGGGTAGTGTTATCTGGCTGCAAAAAGACCATCGCTTCCTCCGGTCACCAAAGTTGCCGACATTGACCTTGCAGTTGCAATGGGCGCGTCTCTTAGCACCATGCGGGCCAAGGGGGTTGAAAACGTCCCGTCTGAGGAGCTAGAAAAGCTTGTCATCGAGCCATTTGCCAATCCGTTTAGGGTGCATCCACTCATGGTCGACTGCCGGCAGTTTAGAAATCTCTTTAAACTTGGAACCGAGTGCTATGTGATGAACACACATGCTTTTGGGCTACCAGATAAAGAAATCAATATTCCGCTTCAGTTGTCCCTATCCATTATGACGGCCATCGTTAGGGGGACGATTAAGTGGTCTGAGTGGAGCCACTTCCCAGGACTTTTGATTCCCGAAAACGGGAACGAGCTCTTTGGCGGCGACTACAATAAAAAGTATAGGCCAACTGACGAGCTCAATTACCTGAAATTCTTAAGGCGTAGGATGCAGGATCGCATCACATATCTCTCCAATAAACGTGACCTTGAAAGCGATATGGAAAATGTATTTATAGACCCGCTTATCGCCGCCAGAGTTGCGATTGATAACGTATTAAAGCCAGTCTAAATTTAACTCAACCGGCTACAAACCACCTAACGCTTGGCATGCCCAGACCAAATGTTGAACAACTACAATCTCGGAACCGCCCAAGGGAAATACCGTTGGCTAAGCAACTACAAGCCTTATGCCCGCATTAGATACTCGATACTTGTTTATAAATTACCCTAACCCCTAAGAGCACGGTAGAACTAAGACACCCTCCAGATGCCGTCCGGGTGTTCTCGGGCTAGATTCAAAAGATTGCTTAATATATCGATCATGCGCTCCCTGATCCGATTTTCGTAGTCATTTTCCGTATTGGTTGATATTTTTTCTACGGCTTCTTGAAGCACCGGTATAGTTTCCTGGCCTGTCTTGCCATCCAAATCCCTAAATTTAAAATACACGTCGTAGTCCACGCCCAGCGTCTCGCCGACCACCATGCCGGACATCCTGCCTACCGGATCGTTTATCATTATTCTCATTTTTGCCTCCAAATGCTTTCGTTGGCTTAGCTCTTCAGCTATATTATAGATTGATTATGTAGTTTTTGCCTGCCTTATTGAAGACACCAAATACCAATCCAGATATTAAGCCCCCGATTAGCTGATGCGATCAAAAATGGCATAAAATTATTTTTGATCAGTAATATTGCACTTGGATTTCCAGGGATTAACTATCCATTATATCTGGGTTAAATTGCTGTTAAAAAATTTTCCTTACCTCCATCCAGAAGGTAAAAACAAAGGCCGCACCGATTGCCAGAGCCCAATATCCTGCAGTTAGATAGGTAAGCTTAAGTGCCGGATGCAAAAACGGAGTTAGCACGGTAAAGATAACCAGTCCAATTGCCGTAATCGCCCAGATATCCATCGGCCTGTTACTGAATAACCCAAGGTGGATAAGTGGCTCGGTATCCGACCTCATATTAAACGCAAGAAAGATATGGGTGAATATCCATGTTGTGAAAGCAGATGTTTGGGCGATAGTCGGATTTCCGGTCCTGCTGTTGACAAATAGAAATACGCTTGTAACGGCAAGAAACAACATGAGGCCACCGATTGCAATATCGCGAATCATCGTCCGGTTCATAAATCGCTCGCTTGGGTTACGAGGTGGCCTATCCATGATATCTCTTGCAGCCGGCTCAGCTACGAAAGCTGCCGATGCGCCGAGGTCCATAAAAAGCTCAAGAACAATTATCTGTATCGGGGCAAAGGGAAGCGGGATTCCAAGGATAATAGGAAGAAGAAATATCGATATTAAACCGACCTTTACCGCGAGATAGTAACGCACGCCCTTTCTCAGGTTATCAAAGATTCTTCTACCACCGCGCACAGCAAAGGCAATGGTCGCAAAGTCGTCATTAGTAAGGACCATGTCGGCCGCCTCGCGAGCCACGTCGGTGCCGGTCTCGCCCATGGCGATACCTATATTGGCCTCACTCAATGCCGGAGCATCGTTGATCCCATCCCCGGTGACTGCAACAATCTCCCCGTTTCGTTGGGCAGCACGGACGATCCTAAGCTTATCCGTAGGCGCGATCCGGGCAAATACTGATGTATTTTTTACCATCTGCTGAAGCTCCTCATCGCTCATACGATTTAGCTCTTCGCCGGTTATAACTTTTGGGCTGGTTCTGATGCCAACCATCTTTGAGATTGCCTCGGCGGTAACCGGATAGTCGCCGGTGATCATCATGACTTGTATGCCAGCATTTTTGGTCTCGTTGATTGCCTCCGGCACATCCGTTCGCGGCGGGTCCAAAAGTCCAACAATACCGACAAACGTAAGGCAGCTCTCCGCCTCCTCTCTTACAACATGGCCATCGTGCGAGATGTCTTTGTATGCAAAGCCGATCACCCGCAGACCATTTTTCGCCATCTCGCTGGCTTGTTTAAGTACCTCATTTTTCCTACCGGGCGTCATTTGTTTTTCTTGGCCTTCTGCCTGGTAGCTTGTCGACCTCTCAAGAATGGATTCCGGTGCGCCTTTTGCGTAAACTTGCAGCCTGCCGCTTCTCTCAAAAACTGCCGACATTATCTTTCGCTTTGCCCCAAAAGTGAACTCATTTATTAGGCGATAACAGCGGCGGATATCCTCCGGTTTTTGCCCTGCCGATGCCTCGGCAAGCGCAACATCTGTTGGGTCACCTACGTAATAGGACCCTCCATTACCCGATTGCTTAAGAATAGCATTGTTGGCTAACGCACCTATCCCGAGTAGCCTTAAGTCCTCTGGGGATAAGGCCACTTTCCCGTACTCAACTAACCTGTTATTAGTTGAGATGTGGGATACAACCATATGGTTCTCAGTTAGAGTTCCGGTCTTGTCGGTGGCAATGAGGGTGACGCTACCTAATGTCTCGGCAGCCTTTAGTCGCTTTACTAAAGCATGGTGCTGGGCAAGTTGCAGGGCGCCAAGGCCAAGAACCATAGTTATTATGATGGGCATCTCTTCGGGGATAGTCGCAAATGCAAGACTCAATCCCGTTAGTATCATCTGCCTGAACGGGCGGCCCTCAAGCAATCCAGCTACCGGAATGAGTAAGCTGAAGCCGACGGCAACCCAGATGAGATAGCCGGAGAGTTCACGCATGGCTTGCTGTAAAGGTGTTCTTGGCTCTTTTGCCTCGCGAACTAGCCCTGCAATATGGCCAAGCTCCGTATTCATTCCGGTTGCAGTGATTGCCGCCTTTCCCCGACCTCTTGTAACCACTGTCCCTGAAAATACCTCGTTCGTCTTCTCGGCAAGCGGAGCGGATGCTGAGATAGTCTCATGTGCGTCCTTTACCACTGGAACTGACTCACCAGTAAGTGCCGACTCATCAATCTCAAGGCCAAAAGACTCGATAAGCCTCGCGTCTGCCTGCACACGCTCACCCACACGCAACAAGAGGATGTCCCCCGGAACCAGAACTTCGGTTTTAACCTCTTGCAGACGACCATCCCGGATAACCGGTGCCAGCGGAGCAGACAGGCTCTTTAGCGTGGCTATCGACTTTTTAGCCCGGTACTCGTTGTAGACTTCGGCAAAAACTAGGGCGATAACAACAAAAACAATCGTCAAAAAATCTCCAAAATCTCCCCAGATACTATAGAGAACCGCCACAACCAGAAGTAATAGTATAAGTGGCTCTCGCACCTCTTCCCAAAAAATATCGATAAAGGTAACGCGTCTGGGCCCAACAAGACGGTTCGACCCGTATTGCTCCAGCCTTCTTGCGGCTTCGCCGGTTTTAAGACCCTTATCTGGGTTGGTACCAAGTGATTTCAGCAGTTCTGATACCTGCTCTTCCGATGAAGCCTGCCTTTGCGCAGCCACTATTACCACCCCAATACACTTATATAAAATACACCTATATAAAATATAGAGCTGCTATTTCTTATACCCTAATTCGGCATGCTGGCGATATGTTCTTTTATGGTTGCCGCATCGTTAAGTGTTTTTTCAATATTTCGGATAACAAGTGCCGGCTGCCCAAAGAAGGAAGCAGATCGCCGACAAAAGGATTTTCCTAAAACCCATAAAAAAGACAATACCATAAGGCAGGTAAATGTATATTAAATGTATATAAATCCATATTGTTAGTCTAAGATCACCTGAAGGATAATTCTTTGAATTATATAAATAAAAACTGCTTCAAACGGCACCACAGTAAGCGTTGTTAAAACCACAGCAATGCGTATGCCTTTGTCATTAGATCCCCCAAGCCATACAAACAATCGCTTCAATACATCGTATGTAACGGGAACCACTATCTGAAGCAAGATCCCGGTTAAAAAAAGCGATCCTGCATGCACGATGTGAAGAATGCCGTTTCCGTTAAGCATCACTATTGTTGCTCCCACAGCAGTAGCAAGAAGCAAGAGCATTTTAATAAAAGATCGCCGCTGCCCTACTGTATTGATCATAGGTTTTTCCGCTGCAGCGTGAGAATCTTGGGGAAGTGGAATAATATTATTCTCCCTCTTAAGAGCTACAGTACTATACGGCATAATAATCACCCATTTTATTATTCCCAGGTTTTGGTGACTTTGTCTGCAGACATCAGCGATCACCATGTTTCGTGGTAGCCGACTATCGGCTAATAAAATTATCTGATTAATCACAATTATTGATAATGTGCTGGATTTAAATCAGAAATAAGGATATAATATAAAAGCCGCATTTATTACTGCTAGCTGTCCTTCGTTTAGACTGTAGGACCTTTCGGATTAACTGCGTCGAAAACAATACTGTGCGATTAACAAATCGATGCACGTTAAGGAGTATTACATGTCATTTAGACGTTTAGAATTTATACCGCCCCTGGTAGAATGGGCAGAAACGATAGGCTATCCCACGCCCACACCAATCCAGATAAAAGCTATTCCTCAAGTCTTGGTTGGTCGAGATATCGTTGGGTGCGCTCAAACCAGGACCGGTAAAACAACTGCATTTATTCTGCCGATACTTCAGCGAATAACCAGCGGCAAGGCAATTAAAGCTCTTGTTATAACACCAACTAGGGAACTTGCAGAGTTTGAATATGAGAATCAGTTTTTGCCAAGCCAAAACCAGACTGCTAAAGTGGCCGCAAAAGTCGCTTACGATGGCGGTGCGAGGCGTGGCATGAGGCGTAAAACAAGACGCCGTTAGTAAATTCCCGGAGCACGGGAGGAAGGAGCCTTAAATGGCAATGAAACTTTATGTAGGAAATCTCTCTTACGACACGACTGAGGACAGCCTAAACACTAAGTTTAGTGAATACGGCGCAATCGAATCGGTCAATCTAATCGTCGACCGGGATTCCGGTAGGAGCAAAGGATTTGCTTTTATTGAGATGGACGATGACGGAGCAAAAGCAGCAATCCAAGCTCTCGATGGTGCAGAGTTTGAAGGTCGCAATATTAAAGTAAGCGAGGCGAAACCGCAAGAGCGCCGTGGCGGCGGAGGTCGCGGTTTTAGTGGCTCACGCAGCGACGGAGGTCGCAGCTTTGGCAGCCGCAGATTCTAAAGTTCTGTGATGGCCTAAATAGCTGTCAACGGTACTTTTTACAATCGCTAAATGAATAAGTCCCCGGTGTACGTGCTGGGGACTTATTTGGTTAAAGGTGGCTAGACGAATGCACCCGTGTCTTCGTGAAAATTAGTCGCTTTGGATGCGAGCGGTGGCGTAACATCGGCCCACCGTAAATCTTCCAGATAAGATCCCCTGGTTTTACCCTGAAATCGATTGGTATCCTATGCCACAGGAGAGGGTTCTGATTAATTGAGGCTCTGCCATGAATCGAGCTTGCCCCCGCCTTATAACCGTACTTTTTGACTTCGTCGAGAACTTTTTGGTTATAGTACCCATTCGGATAGCAAAAGAATTCTACCGGCTTTTGCGTTATTTCCTCGATGGCATCCTTCGAGTCTTTTAACTCATGTTTTAGCTGCTCATCAGAGCAACCTATTAGAAATACATGGTCATAAGTATGGCTCTCGACCTCCATGCCTGCATCGGATAGTTCACGCACCATACTTGTAGTTAAAAAGCCGGGCTGGTTAAAAAATCCTGGGACAACGAAAAAGGTGCCCTTCATACCCCTTGCCTTTAACAAAGGCAAGGCTGCATCGTACACGCCGCGGTAACCATCGTCAAACGTTAGTATGATTGGTTTACTGGGTAATGGTTTATCACCATACCAATGGTCATAGAGGTCCTCAAACCCTATAGTATGATAACCATTGTTTTTTAGCCAGTCCAACTGCTTAGCAAAAACAATGGGTTTTACATAGAGCCAAATATCTGGCTTAGCGCCCTTCTTTGACTGCATGCCTATAGGAATAGGCGCTGAATCAGCTATGTCATGGTAGGCAAGAATAGGAACGTCTTGGGGGCCATTACCTGGCTGTGCACCCAGAGCGGTAGGCATATTTGTGGCGACAGACGTTCGGGCCGTAGCAGCTCGCTTTCGTACCGCAATATGCCTTACCTTTACTGCAACTGCAACGTGCTTTCTTTTAATTGGCAAGACTCTACCAGTAGCTATAAGTAGGATACCGGCTAACAAGAATACTGCGATTAATGATAATGCTACCGCTAATTTTTTGTTTAAGTGAGCCACCTAGTACTCCATCACACATCAATTGACCGCTAAGAGTTCTTAAATAGTCGAAGAAGAACATCCTTTAGCTGTTACAGGCATTCTAAGAACCCTAACAAACATGCCCAAATAGTTCAAGGATACTTTTATTCTACCGTTTAAGTTAGCTGAATTCTAGCATTTTTAAGTTTGCTGTGTGGATTTATCTTTTTCAGCTCCTTAGTTACCATCTTGAGTTCTTTCTTGCTCTAGAAGGTGTTTGGCTTTGCCGATGGTTAAGGGCAAGTCATCTACCTTCAGAACCCTATCGTGCACTAAAAGCTCGACTAAATGGGCAACCCTTGGTAAACGCAGGTCAATTTGGCGGATGATACCCTTATGGGCAAAAACCTCTGCTGTGCTACCGCTTAGGACAATTTCACCTTTATTTAAAAGATAAACCCTATCTGCAAGCAGCGGAACGATGTCAACATCATGAGTTGCTAGGATTAAGGTAATCCCAAAATCGCGGTTAATGGATTTGAGCAGCTCAATTAGCTTACTAACGCTGAGTGGATCCAGCGAAGCAGTGGGCTCATCCAAAACCAAAACCTCCGGCCGCATGGCCAGAACGCTAGCCAAAGCAACCCGTTTTTTCTCACCACCGCTTAAATTATGAGGGCTTTTGGTACCATAACCTTGCAGACCAACAATCTCCAGAGCCCAAGCTATGGCATCTTCCATGGCCTGGCCAGAGATATGCATATTCATAAGACCGTAGGCAATTTCCTGGCGAACGGTGGAATTAAAAAGCTGGTCATCGGGGTCTTGAAAAACCATGCCAACGCTGCTGCGAATTTTTGGGAAATGTTCTTTACAAACTGGCAAACCTTTGACAGTAACAGTGCCGGATGTGGCTTGCAAGAGACCGTTAAATAACTGAAAAAGAGTAGACTTACCGGCACCGTTAGGCCCTAAGATAGCCACTTTCTCCCCCTTGCTGATGGTTAAACTGATATTTTTCAGGGCTAGTTGGCCATCGCTATATATATAGCTAACTCCGGCAACGTTGATGAGTTCCATTCCTTAATCTCCTTCTTTTTAAACAATCGCATCAAGAATAACCGAAACTACCAGCAAAGCAGTAATCAAGAAACCGACCTGCCGCTCAGCCTTAGGAACAGGACTATTAAAAAAGGCAGTGCCGGTACTGTTTTCATCATATCCCCTGGCCAGCATAGCTTTATAGATTCTGGTACTACGGTCCAAAGATTTAGTCAACAGGTGACCAGCAACCTTTCCGGTATCGCGTGCTTGTTGCAGCCAGGTAACGCTGTCACCCATGCGGCTAAGTTGAGAGCGGCGCATGTTGCGTGCTGTTTCTTCCAGAATGAAGGTATAGCGATACATCATGGCCGCCAAGTCCACGATTAAACCAGGCATTTTATACAGGCGCATGGTTTCCAGAATCTCAATCATGGATGTGCTAAAGGAAAGAAGGCTGCCTAGGGTAACTGCCGCCACGATGCGCAGCACTATCAATATTCCCAACTGCAATCCCTCCCGATAGGCGATAAGAGAAATCGGGCCTAAATAGATTGCCAACAAAGGATGACTACCATTGGTAAAGAGCAAATCTAAGCATACCAGCCAAGCCACACTAAATGGAATGGACAGGCGCAGGATTAGAATACGCCAGGGTAGGTGCATGGTGTGAAAAAGAACCAAGGTGGCCAGCCAGAGGCTGGCCACCAGGTACCAATGATGAAGGATGACGGCAACAACGATGGCACTTAAAAAGAGCCCGGTTTTAACCCGCCCATCCAAACGGTGCAAAAAGCTACCACCAGCAGTAATCTTGTCTAAAACAGCTAGTTCCACCGCTCGGCTCCTTTAAGATTCTTCTTCGGGCTCGGGCTCAGGCTTAGGAAAAAGCTTTTGCCAGGAATGGCCAACGATTAAGCCGACAAAAAAATTAGCCACCGAAAAAGCACCGACCTGTGCATCACCAGGTAAATCAATAAAGGGATGGTGTTGCTCGTGTGTTACCTGCGAGGCCATATTGTTGACCACATCATCAGTACCACCGGCCTCCATCTTATGACTATCCATGTACTTTGCAGCACCAAAAATAAAAAGCAAGAGGATAAACATTATGGCCAGCATGGTTTTGGTAAAGGAATCGAGCCACGGAACTTGCTGGGTTGGTACAGTTGATGCCGGTCCTTTAGATGCTGGCAGCATGTGCTTCTACCTCCTTGACGGGTTTAATTCTGGGCAACAAATCGGGGCGGCGGTTGACCATGACTTGAAGCACCGCTGCGGTAAAAACAGCCTCACCAATAGCCAGAGGTAACTGGGTGGGGCCATAGCCCAAGAAAAAGACCATCCACTGTTTAATCAGGGGAACGTGGCCGTGCAGGCTTAGGGCTAGTTCAAAGGCACTGGTTAAATAGGTAGCCAGATCGCCTACAAAACCAGCCACACCAGCAGCTAGCCAGATAGGGCTGCGAAATAAACGCAAGATTTTCCAACTTAAGTAACCGGAGATACCTCCGACAATGCCCATGGAAAAAGTATTAGCGCCGATGGTAGTAATCCCGCCGTGGCCAAGGAAGATAGCCTGAAAGAACAAAACAATAGCCGAAATCACCGTCGTGGCAAGGGGGCCAACGATAATAGCTGCCAGGGGCGTACCGCAGGGATGGGAACAGGAGCCGGTCACCGGCACCGGCAGGTGCATAGCTGAAATGACAAACACCGCCACACCAACCATAGCCAGTAACGGCTTGTAGGCTAGATTTTCCTGGACCCGTTTTTTTACCTCCCGCAAACCTGGAATGACAAATAAGGTGGCAATGCCATACCACATGCCCCAAGCCTTGGGTGGTAAAACACCATCTTCAATGTGCATTATAAAAACCTCCCAATTTAAAATAGGAATAGCAAAAAGACCAAAAAAATAAAGCCCTTCACGTGATGGAAGGGCTAACAATATCTAACCCGTATCGGGTATCAGCACCAAAAACATAGGTAGCTCACCTCCCCAACATCCCGTAGATCGTCACGGTGAAGAGAACGAGCAGGTCTCCTGACTTAAGATCATCGTCGCCCACACCTTCCCGGTTACATCCAGTGGCTTCTAAGTGGGCCAACTCCCTTTCACAGTGGCGGGTACCGCGTCAGCTTTAAACTGACTTCCCTTTTCAATTCTTCCCTTTGAGAAAGAATCACTCGTCCTCAAATTATGTAATTATAGGCCAGCTTAACAAACGGCAAGAACCTTGTCAAGCGACTGCGACCAAACCATGTCCAGCTTATCGCATCGGAGAAGATTTTAATGCAAGCTCTTCTTATGCCTAAATATATTGTCACCTAAGGTGACTTATAACCTTCGGTGTAACCGTCGGTTAAGGTTCCCAGAAAGGCCACTATATCGTCTACTTCTTGATTGGTTAAACCAAGATTGCCCACGGTTTTATTAATGTTTTGAGGAACTTCTGGTGCTGGCCATTTCCCAGGTATATCCCTTGTATTGTGAAACTGTACAACTTCTGTGAGCGTTTTAAAATAACCATTATGCCCGTACGGGGCTGTCTTTGCAATATTTCGCAAGGTTGGGACTAAAAACTTACCGTACTGGGCCTTGCTTTTGATCGTACCACCCTCGGCTACATTGTTTCCTAATCCTAGATCGATATAATTTCTACCGGCAGGATTAAGTGATGGCGGTAAGGAAAGAAAAGGATTTGACCAGTTTTTAGGTATGCCAATATTGTAATATGCAAAATTTGTAAATAGAGGATGTGACGAATAGGGCCCTGGCCGGCTTGGGTGGCATGAAGCACATTTACCCTTCCCCTCGAACAGAGCAAGTCCTCGCTTCTCCATATCTGTTAATTTAACCTTACCTTCCAGGGAGTAATCATATTTCGAAGTAAATTGACACACTTCACTTGATCCCTCAAACGCCGCAATGGCCTCCTCTATATCATGAAAGGCACTGCTAGTATTATTCAGTGAACTCTGGCCAAAAACTTGCTTGAAGAAGCCAGCATACCCAGACTGACGAACACTATTGACAACTGTCGCTTTATCCGGATTATGCATCTCCAACGGGTTTAGAAGCGGTCCTTGTACCTGATCTACAAGAGTTGCCGCGCGACCATCCCAGAACTGGCCTCCAACATACTGCTTCGTCTTCTTATCAAAATGGAAAGTTGGGCTGAAAGCAGCATAGGCCGCGGAGGGAGCGTTACGGTTTCCAAAACGATTAGGTAATACGCCCCCAGAGACCGGTAAATTTGAAGCGGGGTCGGCAAAACCCGCGCTGGGAGAATGGCAATCCGCGCAGGCCTGCCCGTGCGGTGTAGACAAATCTCTATCAAAAAATAAGAATTTTCCCAGCAGTTGCTTTTCAGTAAGACCTTGTGCTGTAAGATTCTGCGTTGAACTTGGTGAGCGTTGGCAGCCAGACAGCAATATTACCCCCCAGCTTAAAACCAACGCCCAGACCAGAACTCTTTTACCAACCATCTTAAATAGATGCCCCCTTTTTTACTCCGCAAAGACTTTCCCAATACCTAACAGCCTTAAAACCAAAAATGCAAAATACTATAATCTCTTACACAACCCCTATAACCTTCTTTTTTTTAAAACCTCAACCACCGTAAGCCGAAAGGGCAAGGTTGTGGCATATAGACATGTCTTTTGCAGCATAGTTACCCATTGGGGACCAATATCAAACATTAAAGGATAAGTTTTTAGGCATTCTTTTGCAGTAATTTGCGCATTTTACGAACGTCCCTACTGGTTGTAAAATATTTAGCATAATTAATTACTCGTGGAATAGAGGAGATGAATTTATTGAATTTACGCTATCTTAGCCCTTACGCTTTCCACCTGGGTCCTATAGGCGTACATTGGTACGGGATTTTTATGGTGCTTTCCATAGTGATAGGAGGCTGGTATATGTATCGACGGGGCACCGCGGCTGGGCTAGAGGATGACCTTTTGGTTAATCTAGCCGTTTGGGCTATAGTCGGCGGGATAGTTGGGGCAAGGGTTGTTTTTGTGCTAGCTAATGACCCTCAGTGGTTCTGGCTTGACCCATTACAGACCCTGCGCATATGGCAGGGTGGACTGGCCTGGGATGGAGGTTTATTGGGAGGAATACTCACTGGTTGGTGGTACGCAGCTCACAAAGGATATGCAGTCAGCCAATTTTTGGATTGGGCAGTACCTGGCCTATCTTTAGGCTATATTTTGGTGCGAATAGGCAACATCTTTAACCATGAGGTCCTGGGTAGACACACGGCTTTCTTTTTTGGGCGCTGGCCAGCTCAGCTTATTGGATCTTTTATCGGCTTGGTCTTACTTTTACGCTACTTTTATTTAGAGAAAAAGAAGATGCCAGTAGGCTATCAATTTTGGTCTTTTTCCTTCTATTACCAAATAGGGCGTGGTTTTATAGAGGAAACGGTACGAAATAATCCTCTATATTTCATACATTACATAAACCATACTTTAGGTATTGGCTTTGCAACTCTAGAACAGATATTCACCCCGTTTATCCTGCTAATAAGCTGGCTCGGCATGCGGCAGATGAAACAATTGGCCACGGGAAAGGCAGCAGGCAGGGTTTTTACTTCTAGGGAAACATAGAAGATAAGCATACCAACATCCGTCAAAATATAATTATCCTTTACGCCCTCTCCTCTAGCCACTCCTGCTCTTTCTCCAGTAGCTTAATGGCCTTCTCTATCTGCTCCTGAACTTGTCCGGTGGCGGTGCCACCCCTATTATTGCGACGCTCAACGGCTACCTTGATATCAAGGACTTTGAATATGTCGTCTTCGATCAATGGATTTATCGCCTGAAGCTCTTCAAGCGAGAAATCAGATAGCCAGCAGCCTTCCTCCACCGCTTTGCTAACGATAACGCCGGCTACACGGTGGGCATCTCTGAAGGGCACTCCTTTGGCGGCAAGATAATCGGCGAGTTCGGTTGCGTTGGTGTATCCCCCCTCGGCGGCCTGGCGCATAACCTCGGAGTTTACCTTCATGGTCAAGATCATACTTTTCATGCCAATTATAGATTTTTTTATGGTATCAATTGAATCGAGAAGAGATTCTTTGTCCTCCTGCATATCCTTATTATACGCAAGCGGGAGCCCCTTCATCATGGCCAACGCCTGCATGAGGTTACCGTAAACACGGCCGGTCTTGCCGCGAATCAGTTCGGCAACATCGGCGTTTTTCTTTTGCGGCATGATGCTACTGCCTGTCGTGTAGGCATCGTCAAGCTCGATGAAACTAAACTCAGTTGACGACCAGAGGATAAGCTCCTCGGCAAGCCTGCTCAAGTGCATCATAAGCATTGAGGCGACTGCCTGAAACTCGATTATATAATCGCGGTCGGATACCGCATCGATGCTGTTGTTGCTTATCTTTTCAAAGCCGAGCTCTTTTGCGACTTGTTTTACGTCGATTGGGTATGTGGTTCCGGCAAGAGCCGCCGCGCCAAGCGGCATAATGTCGGTTCGCTTGTAGCACCCTTTTAAGCGGGTGAGATCACGGCGCAGCATCCAGAAATAAGCCATCATGTGGTGCGAGAATAAAATAGGCTGCGCCCTTTGTAGGTGTGTATATCCGGGCATGATGGTCTTGATTTCCCTTTGGGATATATTGATAAGCTCAAGCTGGAGCTGCATAATTTCGCTACCGACATCGACAATCGCATCTTTTAGAAACATGCGTGTGTCGAGGGCAACCTGGTCGTTGCGGCTGCGGGCGGTATGAAGTTTGCCTCCGGTCGCACCAATCCTTTCGGTAAGCACGCGCTCGATTGCCATGTGGATATCCTCGTCGGCAATATCAAACTGGAACCGGCCTCCCTCGATCTCTTGCTTTATCGCCTGTAGACCCTCAATTATGCGTTCTGCCTCCTCGCGGGATATGATACCGCAGGCCGCAAGCATGTTCGCATGGGCAATGCTCCCCTTTATGTCTTGCTTATAGAGGTATTTGTCGACAGGAAGTGATGCGGTAAACTCGTCAACGAAGTTATCTGTACCCTTAGAAAACCTCCCGGACCACAGTTTCATATTTGGACTCCTTTTGCAAATGCTACTTCCTATATTTCCGGCCCCAGGTTTCTAAGCCGAGGCCGAAAATTTTGTTGAACCCGGCGGCCGCCTGGTGGGCGAACGTATCACCCGCCTCGTAGGTCGCGAGCTCCCTGTCGTATAGGGAATTCGGAGAGCGACGCCCGGCCACCTTACAAGAGCCTTTATAAAATTTCAAACGAACCGTTCCGTTTACAACTTTTTGCGTCTCGTTAATAAGGGCATCCAAGGCATCCCTTAGTGGTGAGAACCAGAGGCCGTAATAAATCATCTCCGAATATTTCTGCTCAACTAAATACTTGTAATGGGCCAAGTCGCGGTCAAGCGTCATATCCTCAAGGTCCTGGTGCGCCTTGATGAGGGCAAGCGCGCCCGGAGCCTCGTATATCTCACGAGACTTAATGCCGACAAGCCGGTTCTCGACTTTATCCAAGCGGCCGAACCCGTTCTCGCCCGCAATTTTATTCACCTTCTCAATAATGGACACGATATCCATTGATTCATCGTCTAGCGCAACCGGCACGCCATACTCAAATTTTACCTCTAGGTAAGTCGGCTCATCCGGCGATTTACTTGGGTCAACAGTCATACCATATGCATCTTCTGGCGGCTCGACCCATGGGTCTTCGAGGATTCCGCATTCAACGGAGCGCCCCCAGAGGTTCTCGTCTATACTGTATGGACTTTTCTTAGTGACCGGAATTGGGATGTTATGCTCCTTGGCATACTCGATTGCGGTCTCACGGGTAAAATCCCACTCCCTTGCCGGAGCAATTATTGTTAGGCCAGGATTTAACGCCCTCATGGTAACTTCAAAACGTACCTGGTCATTGCCCTTACCAGTACAGCCGTGTGCAGCATAGACCGCGCCTGTTCCCTGAGCAACCTCAACTAAGATCTTCGCTATTAAAGGGCGAGACAAAGCAGTTGCAAGGGGATATTGTCCCTCATAAAGTGCATTTGCTTTAATTGCCCGTGCGATATATTTTTCGGCGAAGGTCCTCTTTGCATCTACAATCTCGGCGTGAACTGCACCCACTTTTAGCGCTTTGTCCCTTATCGCCTCGAGGTCGCCTCCCTGACCGACATCTACCGCAACAGCGACTACTTCTAGATCATAATTCTCCTGCAGCCATTTTATGGCAACCGAGGTATCAAGCCCTCCTGAATAGGCCAACACCACCCGGTCTTTAGGTTCCCTTACACTTCCAACTTGTCCCAATTAAAAAACCTCCAAATTAGCTCACAGCCCTCAGCTAACAGCTGTCAGCATGATAGCAAGATATAAGAGCCTGCCATTGCGAGCACAGCGAAGCAATCCCCTAAGCTACAGCTAATGTGTGGGGTTGCCACGGTCGTTTCTCTCCCTCGCAATGGCAACTTCCATTCACCCTTTGACCATCTCACCGGTTCATAGTGGAAGGTCTAATAAATTAGCCAATTATAGCTCACCGGTTCACCGGTATTTCTGTAGCACCAAGTAACTACACGACTCGCTCTTCTTTGAGTCTTGTTAGCCTCTCGATAAGGTGGTTGCTGGCATCTTTAGTGCGGGTGATGGTAAGTATCGTGTCGTCACCGGCAACCGTGCCCAAAACATCAGGCCATTTTATTGCATCCATCGCTGAAGCTACGGCTGGCGCGGTTCCCGGCGTTGTTTTCACAACAACTAAGTTCTCAGCAATATCGATCGAGACCATGAACTCGTTTAGCATCGAGCGCAGCTTCTCAACTTCGGGAAGCGAGTATACCTGCTTCGCGCCGGATTTATTTATCGCAATTTTGACCTTAAGAAGCCCCAGGTCGCTAATGTCTCTTGAGATAGTTGCCTGGGTAACCTCATAGCCGAGCCTCTCAAGCTCGGCGATTAGGTCCTCCTGGGTCGATACATCCTTTGTTTCTATAACGCGCTTTATTGCGTCTAATCTATTGTGTTTCGCTCGCATTTAGGGTTTCTCCCTCACCCTAACCCTCTCCCCTTGGGGGAGAGGGAATTTTTTACCCTTCCACCGCTTACCTTTTAGCCTACCTACCGTGGAAGGCCCGCCAAATCGGGCAGCTATATTATCCTATTCACCTATTCATCGATTTACCGTATCAACGATACCAAAGCCGCTTTAGCGGTGTGCAGGCGGTTTTCTGATTGTTGAAAGACAACTGACTGGTTACTCTCGATAACCTCGTCGGTTACTTCCTCACCGCGATGCGCCGGGAGGCAGTGCATAAATATTGCGGTTGGCTTTGCCACATCCATAAGCTCCCGATTCACCTGATATGGCCTAAATGCCTTGAGTCTTTCCTCATGCTCACCTTCCTGGCCCATGCTAGTCCACACATCCGTATATATAACATCGGCGTCTTTTGCCGCCTTGATCGGGTCACTGGTTATAGTTATCTTTTGGTTGATATTCCTAATCGACGAATGGGCGAAATGAACTACATTTATGTCCGGCTCATAGCCCTTCGGGCACCCTACCGCCATATTTATCCCAAGTTTTCCGGCGACAACTAAAAGGGAGTGCACAACGTTGTTCCCGTCTCCAATATAGGCAATCTTTAGACCGGCAAGCCGGTTCTTTAGCTCAAGGATGGTCATCAAATCGGCCAGTGATTGCATTGGGTGGTAATCATCGGTCAGTGCGTTTATCACCGGCACACTTGCGTGCTCGGCAAGCTCCTCAACATCGCTGTGCTTAAATGTTCTTATGACTATCATGTCAGCGTAACCCGAGAGAACCCTTCCGATGTCTTTAATGGGCTCGCGTGTACCGAGTTGAATCTCATCTGGTTTTAAAAATATTGGATGGGCGCCTAAGTGAGACGCTGCAACCTCAAAGGACATTCTCGTGCGGCTGGACGGTTTGGAAAATATCATTGCAATCGTTCTGCCTTCAAGATAGCGATGGGACTGCCTATTTCTCTGCTGCCTTTTTAATTCTATTGCCTTTGCCAGAAGCTGGTATATCTCATCCTGATTGTACTTTTTTAACGATAGGATATTTCTCCCTTTTAAACTTGCCATGCTGTCTCCTAAACTAGCAACCGTGCTAAAACTGAAGTTGCTGCGTCTATTTCTGCCTCTGTGATACAAAGAGGCGGCAGGAATCTTAAAATATTACCGCCTATATTATTCGCAACTATACCCTCTTTGAGAAGAGCTAACACGATATCTTTTGCGTTATTTTGCGCAAGCTCAACGGCAAGCATCAAGCCACGGCCCCTTATCTCCTTAACAATATCGGTATTTGCTTTTATATCTTCAAGCTTTTGCCTAAAATACGCACCGACATTACGGCAATTCTCGAGCAAACCCTCGTCCTCGATGACTTTTATTGTAGCAAGAGCCGCCGCGCAGACAACCGGACCGCCACCAAACGTCGAGCCGTGCTCACCTGGGCTAAATACAGAGGCCTTCTCGCTTGCAACCAAAACGCCGATGGGAAGCCCGCTGCCAATACCTTTGGCAAGAGTCATAATATCGGGGGTAACGCCAAAGCCTTCGTAGGCAAACATAGTACCGGTCCTTCCCATACCAGTCTGCACCTCATCAAATATTAAAAGGATGTTATGCTCATCGCAAAGCGCACGAACCTCTTTTAAGTATTCCTCGTCACAGGGATAGACGCCGCCTTCACCCTGGATAGGCTCAAGCATAATGGCACATGTTTTCTCATTTATCTCTTTCTTTAGAGCATCGATATCGTTTAGCGGGACATGTTTAAACCCAGGGGGCATTGGCTCAAATGGTTTTTGCTTATCAGGCTGTCCTGTTGCGGCAAGTGTCTTCATCGTCCGCCCGTGAAAAGACCTTAAGGCGGTTATTATTTCAAATGCTTCCTCTTTGCCATTTAGTTTGGCATAGCGGCGGGCCAGCTTTATTGCACCCTCGTTTGCCTCAGCCCCGCTGTTTGCAAAGAAGCACTTGTCGCCAAAGGATATCTCGGTAATTTTTTTAGCAAGCTCTAGTTGAGGCTTCGTATAGTAGAGGTTGGACACATGTATCAGCGATTCAACTTGATTTTTGACCGCCTCAACCACTGCCGGATGGCAATGCCCAATATTTGTGACCCCAATGCCGCTTAGGAGATCGAGATACTCCTTGCCGGTCTCATCCCACAACCGGGTGCCCTTGCCTTTAACAAAAGTAACCGGCAGACGACCATATGTCGACATATGATGCGCTTGATCTAGCTGTATTAAGCTCTCCAGGTTTGTGGTTGTTGTGCTCATAGTTATGTCTCCGTTATCATCGTTCCGACGCCCCGGTCGGTAAATATCTCAAGTAAAAGCGCGTGCGGGATAGTCCCGTTCAATATGTGCGAGCGGCTTACGCCCGCCTTAAGTGCTGTAACGCACCCCTCGACTTTAGGGAGCATCCCCTGCTGTATCTCCTTGTTTGCCAACTTCTCTTCACAGTCGATAAGCTTAAGCTCGGATATCAAAGAATCCTTATTCTCAAAATCTTTATACAGACCATCAACATCGGTTAAGAAGATTATCTTGTCGGCTTTAAGTGCCGCGGCAATTTCACCGGCTACCTTATCCGCATTGATGTTATAGCTCATACCGTCCTCGCCCACGCCAACGGTAGCTACCACAGGAATAAAGTCATCCTTTATCAGGTTATTTAACACCTCGGCGTTTATCTTGCTAACCTCACCGACATAACCAAGATCAACTCCGTCCAACTGCTTTTTTTCGGCTATGATGAGATTGCCGTCATCGCCACTTACACCAACCGCCAGCCTACCATGACGGTTAATAAGCGACACTATTTCTTTATTTATTTTCCCCACGAGAACCATCTTTACAATATCGATTGTATCTTTATCGGTAACGCGCAGACCATTTACAAACTTTACTTCTTTGCCCATGGCTTTCATATGCCGTGATACCTCAGGGCCGCCGCCATGCACAATAACCGGATTAAGGCCTACATACTTCATAAGCACGATATCGGTTGCGACGACTTCCTTTAAATCCTCGCGCTCCATAGCCGCACCACCGTATTTTATCACAACCGTCTTACCATGATACTCTTTTATGTATGGTAAAGCCTCGGTAAGTATCTGAGCTTTTTCCATAACCACCTGCATATCGACTACCATCTAATTATTCACCCTCACCCCGGGCCCCCGGACCCTAAGTATGATATTCTGCGTTTATCTTCACATAATCGTAGCTAAAATCGCATGTCCAAACGCGGGCGCTGCCGTTTCCGATGTTTAGGTTAATGGTAACTTTTATATCCTTTGCCTTCAAAACAGCGTTTACCCTAGCGGAATTATATGCTGCTATGCTTCCGCCATCTATTAACTTCTCGTCACCGTAATAGACATCGATTTTTTTGGGATCAACCTCCGCGCCTGAATACCCGACCGCGGCAACCACTCTGCCCCAATTGGCATCCTCCCCAAAGAACGCGGTCTTTACCAGGTTGGAGTTGGCAACAGCCATAGCCGCCTTTTTTGCATCGGCATCGTCTAGCGCACCGGTTACATCTAGCTCAATAAACTTGGTCGCGCCCTCGCCATCACGCACAATTAGCTTGGCAAGTTCTACACAAACCTGGCTAAGTGCTTCTTGAAACACCGCTGCATTTGTTGCATCTATTTCAACTCCCGACTCACCGTTGGCCATAACAACCGCCATGTCGTTTGTGCTGGTATCCCCATCCACTGTGATTGAGTTAAACGACTTATCGACGGATGACCTCAAGAAATCGTTGAGCATCCCGGATGGTATTGCCGCATCAGTTGTTATAAAAGCAAGCATCGTAGCCATGTTGGGGGCGATCATTCCCGAGCCCTTGGCCATTCCACCAACTACAACATTCTTGCCGTTCGTCTCAAAAGAGACCGCATACTCCTTCAAAAAAGTATCGGTGGTTATTATCGCCTCGGCAGCATCAAAACCGCCAATTTTAGATAGTTTACCGGCAGCTTCTTTAATACCGGCTTCAACGTTTTGCATGGGAAGTGGGCTGCCGATGATACCGGTTGAGGCAACGACAACGTTGTGCTGGTCGACCCCAACAGCCTCGCCGGCAATCCGCGCCATCCTCGCCGCGTCAAGTTCTCCCTGTTCTCCGGCGTATGCGTTTGCAATCCCACTATTTACAACAACTACTTGCGCTTTACCGTCAGCCAAGTGTTTCTTACTGACCTGAACCGGTGCTGCGGCAACTTTATTAGTTGTAAATACCGCAGCGGCCGAGCATACCTTATCTGATACAACAAGTGCGATATCCTTGCGCCCGCTTGCCTTTATGCCACAGGCAAGCCCCGCTGCTTTAAATCCCTTAGCAGCAGTTACCCCACCTTTTATTTGCTTTATGTTAATCTTAGTTGCACTCACCTTTTTCGCCTATCTAATTGTAGTTATCTTATTTATTAATCCGCCATTTAAAAATTCGTAATTCGGCATTCCCTATGGTACTAAACCAATACCCTTCAATCCCATATCCTGCGGGAAACCAAGCATGATATTCATATTTTGAATCGCCTGCCCGGATGCCCCCTTAACTAGATTATCAATCGCCGATATAGCGATAATCCTGCCCGTCCTGTCATCATAGGCAAGACCTATATGACAAAAGTTTGACCCTATAACATTTTTGGTCTCCGGGTATTTGCCTTTCGGAAGAACATGGACAAACGGCTTATCTTTGTAAAACTCGTTGTATGTCTCGATTACCTTATCCAGATCCACCTTGCCTATCGAATTTGCATAAGCCGTGGTTAAAATTCCCCGATTTACCGGAACGAGATGGGGCGTAAAGGATAGGGCTAGTTCCTCGCCTGCAACTTCTGAGAGATACTGCTCGATCTCGGGCGTATGCTGGTGGATACCTCCGACCTTGTAGGCAGTTAAGCTCTCATCGATTTTACAAAAATGTGTTTCAGGTTTGGGCTCGCGGCCCGCTCCGGACACCCCGCTTAGGGAATTAATAATTAGGTTTTCCAGCTTGACCAACTTGTTGGCTAAAAGCGGCGCAAGCGCGAGAATTGCCCCCGTTGGGTAACAGCCCGGATTGGAGGTAAAGGCCGATTCCCTAATTTTTTCTTCAAACAACTCGGGTAGACCATAAGCAACCCTCAGCATGAGCTCAGGGTTGGCGTGCTTGGTTTTATACCATGCCTCATAGGTTGCCGCATCGTTTAGCCTAAAATCGCCACTCAGGTCTATTACCTGATGGCCGGCGTCTAAAAGCATGGAGACTACCTTCATGGCCTGGCCATGGGGAAGCCCAAGAAAGAAAAATTGGGCCTTGGCAACCGCATTTTTAAAATCAAAAGCTTCATAGGCCAAGTCGGTTATCCCGGTGAGATGTGGATATAGCTCATCCACCCGTATGCCCCGGTACTGGTTGGCGGTCACGTAGGTTATTTCCATCTCGGTGTGGGTTGCCGCAAGCCTTATAAGCTCCGCCCCGGTATATCCGGATGCTCCGATGATGCCAATATTTACAGCCACGGTCTCTCCTTAAATGGTCGCATTGGTATATATGCTATATATTAGCATAATCGTTAGATAATATACAATACTAAAACATAAAAATTTAAAGATAATTTAACCGACGTTAAACATTTGCTCGGCAATGCCACCGTGTAGGATAGCCCTTTTTAACTGCTGACCCGGGGTTACGCGTTGGTTGCTGGCAATTATCGAGCTGTCGATCAGGCAGGAAGATCCTATTTGGCTTCCGTCCCATACAACGCTATTGGATATCTCCACTTTGGGGCCGATCTGGCAACCGTCGCCGATGATCGCATACGGGCCGATTACCGCACCTCGGTCAATACTAACCCCTTTGCCTATCAGTGCAGGTTCTTCAACCCGGACGGTTAAGTCGATCTCAGAGGTCTCATCGATCCAGATATTCTCGCCGACCAGCCGCCCATCAATTTGGACATGCATTTTGCCGCTTATTAGGTCCTTATTCGCCTGTATGTACCTTTTCGGCGTGCCAATATCCAACCAGTAGCCATCCGCAAAGTAGGCGTAGAGCGAACCTTCCTCAGCAAGCGGGATAAGGACAGAATCCAACAAACTAGAGTATCCTTGCGGTATCATTTTAAGGACTGAGGGCTCAAAAATGCCGATTCCCGTATAGGTGCCGCTATTTACGATATCTTCAGGATTCTTCTCGAGTAAAATCCTACCATCGTCGCATACGCCGATCTGCTCTTTTCTATGATCTGATTCTGGAGAAGTCATGATAAGGGTTGCCTCTGCGCCTCTAGTTTCATGAAATTCAATGGGCGTATCTAAACTAATATTGGTTACGATATCGGCATTGATAATTAGGAACTTATCGTCGTCCAAGAACTTTTCAAGTTTCTTAACTGCTCCTGCGGTTCCTAAAAGCTCCGATTCAAAAGAGTAATGGACGTTTGCATTCCATAGTCGGCCGCTTCCTACCACATCTCTTACATTTTCCGGCATGAAATGCTGGTTTATAAAAGTTTCTTTGAACCTATAGGGTTGCAAAAACTCCAGCAGTCTTACAATAGCCGGCCGGTTAGCAATAGGTACTAGAGCTTTTGGTTTTGTAATGGTTAGAGGTCTGAGTCTTAAACCTTGACCTGCTGCTAGTAAAAAAGCACGCATCGCGTTTTTTAGTATACAACAAACGGGGGAAAAGAGTAGTCTTTCCCCTACTCTCTTATCTCTGCGCCAAGTTCTTTGCCTAGTCTGCCAACTACCTTCTCACGGGCGTTAAATGCCTCCTCGTCAGTTAAAGTTCTATCCGGAGTGCGAAAGACCATCGAGTATGCCATGCTCTTTTTGCCCTCAGGCACGCCTTTACCTCTGTAAAGATCGAATAGTCTTGCACTTTTAAGAAGCGGTTTACCGGCAGCTTCTATAACACCAAGCACCTGGTCGTTAGAAATCGGGTCGTCCACAAGCACGGCGATATCAAGAATTATACTAGGATATTTTGGAATCTCAGAGAACTCCTTCTGCATCTTGGCATTGTCTATAAGTCTGTTGAAGCTAAGCTCGGCTACATAAGTCCTTGGTATATCAAAATCGGACTGGACGTTTGGATGAAGCTCGCCAAAATACCCTATGGATTCATCATCGATAAGAAGCTCGGCGCTTCGTCCCGGGTGCAGCGCCGGGTGGGTAAATTGGCGCACCGACCAGTTTGCAATACTAAGCTCATCTAGAACCGACTCGACGGCACCTTTAAGGTCAAAGAAGTCGATACTTCTGGCCTTGTCATACCATTTATCTGACTTCCATGCGCCGGTCATTGCAATTCCAAGCATTGTTTCCTCATCTGGCATATCCTTGCCGCTCTCGTGCCAGAAGGTGTGCCCCACTTCAAAAATCTGCACGTCATACTGCTCACGATTAACATTGTATTTAAGAACTTTGATAAGGTTTGCCAGGAGAGTTGTGCGCAAAACCGAAAGATCCTCACTCAGAGGGTTTAAAAGTCTAACAAACCAGCACAACGGATCGCCCTGCGGTACTTGAAGTTTATCTACGTCGTTGGGATCCATGAAGCTATAGGTCAGCACCTCGGAAAGACCGGCTCCTACAAGCCTGTCTTTAACCGACTCGGCAAGCTTTTGCCTCAAGTTTAGGCCGCCCTGCTTATCGCCACTCTTCGGTAGGGTCGATTTGATATTGTTGTAGCCGTAAATCCTTGCGATTTCCTCGATCAAATCAATTTCACGCTCAAGGTCCGGCCTAAACGTGGGGGTAAGCACCCACATCTCAGTTGTGTTGCTGATCACCTCTGCCGTAAGTTCAAGCCGATTTAAGATATTTACAATCCCGTCAAGGCTAAGGTCTGTACCAAGAATAGCGTTTACCCGGTCGGCTCTGAGCGGTACCTTTTTTGGTTCTATAACCTTTGGATAAACATCTATGACACCTTTATCTACGCTTCCATCTGCGAACTCGGCCATAAAAGCTGCTGCTCTATCAGCAGCATAAATGGTCCCATTTGGATCGGTGCCTTTCTCAAAACGGGTCGAAGCTTCAGATAGTAACCCAAGGCTCCTCGACGTCCTCATAATAGAGCTAGGCTCGAAATATGCCGACTCGAGCAATATATCTGCGGTCTTATCAGATACCTCGGTGTCTTCTCCCCCCATGATGCCGGCCAACGCGACCGGTCGATCGGCGTCGGCGATGACCAGCATACTCTCATCAAGCTCGCGGACAACGCCATCCAGTGTCTCAAGGTGCTCGCCGTTTCTCGCCCGTCTCACAACTATCTTTCCGCCATGAAGGGTGTTGAAATCAAAGGCGTGAAGGGGCTGGCCCGTCTCAAGCATCACGTAATTGGTGATATCTACAATGTTGTTTATTGGGCGCATCCCGGCTTTTTCCAGGCGCTGCTGCATCCAGGTTGGACTAGGTCCGATTTTTACCTTGCGAATTATCCTTGCTGAATATCGGGGGCATAAATCCGGGTCAATTATCTTAATGCTTGCGACGTTTGAAGTCTTCTCAAAACATTCCGTTAAGTCAACAGATGGTTTATGAAGTTTACGATCCTCTATTGCACCAACCTCGCGTGCAATGCCAAGCATTGAGAGACAATCCGGCCGGTTTGGTGTTATCTCAAGTTCGATAATGGTGTCATCTAAAGATAACGCTTGAGCCAAAGGCACGCCGACTTCGACATCATCTGGCAGTATATAGATACCGCTATGGTCGGCACCCATCCTAAGCTCTGCCCTCGAGCAAAGCATCCCATAGGATGTGACCCCCCTTATTTTTGCAGGTTTGATGTCCATCCCATTCGGCAAGTGCGCCCCTACTGTTGCTACGGGCACTTTATCCCCAACCTTGATGTTTTTTGCACCGCAAACTATCTCAAGCGTCTCGGGCCGATCAATTCTAACAGTTGCTAAGCTAAGTTTGTCGGCATTGGGATGAGGTTTTATATCAAGAATTATCCCAACCCATACATTTCCCAAGTCTTGTCCAAGGTGTTTTACACTTTCCACAGCAGTGCCTGTAAGATTAAGCTTATCGGCAAGCTCTTCAGGCGACAGATCAAAATCTATATAATCTTTTAGCCAGTTAATCGAGACTAACATTTTTTATCCTCCCTAGAATTGTTCCGCAAACCTCGTATCGTTTTCGAAGAACATCCTTATATCAGGCACTCCGTAAAGGAGCATTGCGATCCTCTCGACACCCATACCAAAAGCAAAGCCGCTTACTTCTTCGGGGTTGTAGCCGACCTCAATTAAAACGTTGGGATCAACCATTCCGGCACCTAATATCTCAAGCCAGCCGCTGCCGCAAATCCTGCATCCTACACCGCCGCAAGCAAAGCAGCGCACATCTACCTCGGCGCTTGGCTCGGTAAATGGAAAGAAGTGCGGGCGCAGGCGAATCTGCGGTCCATCCTCGGCGATGCCCGCTTCGAAGGCCTCACGAGCCACCACCCTTACCTGGCTTTTCCTGCCAAACATTTGTCTGGAAAACTCTTCAAGAGTTCCTTTTAAGTCGCCAAATGTTATGCCTTTATCAACGGCTAATCCTTCCACTTGGTGAAACATAGGTGAGTGCGTTGGGTCAGGGACGTCCCTTCTAAACGCCCGTCCCGGAGCAATTATATATACCGGTGGCTCTTGAGACTTCATAACCCTGATTTGCACCGGTGATGTATGCGTCCTGAGCACAATATCGTCGTCAGCGGGGTGGACTCCAGCCTTTCTAATATAGAAAGTATCCTGGAGGCTTCTCGCCGGGTGGTCGGCAGGCGTGTTAAGAGCTTTAAAGTTGTAATAGTCAAGTTCAACCTCGGGGCCCTCGGCAACTTTGTATCCCAGGCCAATGAATATATCGGTTATCTCTTTAATGACCTGAGATATCAAGTGCCGGTGTCCGTAGACGCGCTCCCTTCCCGGAAGGGATATATCAACCGATTCGGCAGCCAGCCTTTTTGCAACCTCTTCCCTTGAGAGTTCTTCCTGTCTATCAGTTATGTCGCTCTCAAGATTCTGTCTGATTTTATTCGCGGCTTGCCCGATCTCTTTTCGCTCTTCCGGGGTAAGCTGTCCCAATGTCTTAAGTACACTGGTTATTTTCCCTTTTTTACCAAGATACTCGACTCGTACCTGGTCTAACTGCTGTAAATTAGTTGCTTTTACTACAGCAGTCTTTGCTTTCTCATACATGTTCTCTATATCCGCCCGAGTCACCATCTATGTCACCTTCCCTTATTGGCCTATAGTTCACAGGTAATAATTCCTAAATTGTATAAAAAATCCTCCCTCGTAAAAAAAGGACGAGAGAGGACCCGCGGTACCACCTTAATTCAGGTCAATGACCTGCTCTTTAATCCTGATAACGGTAGGACTTCCGAATTGCCTACTTGGCTTGAGAACCCTTTCAGCTCTTGGCTCCAGAGTGAACTTCGCCGGTTTATCTTTAGTACCTTCCCAGCTTCAGGCACCTCTCTGTAAAAGATAGACGTCAGCTACTTTTCTCCTTCATCGCCTATACTATATTTACTAACCTTAACACCCGATTTTATCGGGCAATCAGAAACTAGAAACAAGACTGGTGTCTCGCACTTTTAGGAACCAGATTTTAGGCTGAATTCTTGATCTGCGCATCCAACCTGTCTTCTATTTCTTGTCTCTTGTTTCTGATCATGTCATCAACTTATCTTTGGCTATTGCCGCGAGCTCCGCAAATGCTTCCGGGTCATGAATAGCCATATCGGCAAGAATCTTTCTGTCGACCTCGGCCTCGGCCAGTTTAAGACCGTTTATAAATCGGCTATATGACATTCCGTTTTCCCTTGCGCCAGCGTTAATTCTTGCGATCCAGAGCTGTCTGAAGTCACGCTTTTTGGCTTTTCTATCCCTGTATGCGTATGACAGCGAATGCATGACCTGCTCTTTAGCTGCCTTATACTGCTTGCTCTTTGCACCACGATATCCCCTTGCCAGTTCTAATATTTTTTTATGCCTTCTCTTTGTGCTTGTTGCATGTCTTGTCCTTGGCATTATCATTCAACCCCTTCTAAAATCATCATATTTAAGCGCGCTTACATACCCAGCATCTGCTTGATATTTTTAGCATTCGTCTCATCCACAATACCATCTTTGCGCAGCTGCCTTTTGCGCTTTGTAGTCTTTTTAGTAAGAATATGACTTGTAAAAGCGTGTTTGTAGGATAACTTACCTCTACCTGTAACCTTGAAGCGCTTTGCCGCTCCACGGTGGGTTTTCATTTTCGGCATAACTTACTTGCTCCTTTCCGACATATCAATTAACCACTGTTCTTGCGAAAATAACTACCCTACCCCGAGCACTACCACTGCTTGAGCTAATAGTTATAGTTGTTATTTTGTTATATAAGCATATGGACCCTACAGCCTAAGATTGCTCAGGTACAGCCATTTTTACCGTTGGGGCTAACACCATAACCATGTTTCGACCATCCAATTTTGGCTGAGTCTCAACTTTGCCTAGCTCGCCTACCTCTTCGGCGATCCGTTCTAAGAGCTTCCTCCCCAGCTCAGTATGAGCCATTTCACGACCCCTAAACATTATGGTAACTTTGACTTTCGCACCATCTTCGAGAAAACGTATTATGTGTTTCTTCTTAACCTCGAAGTCATGGCTATCAATCTTCGGGCGAAGCTTCATTTCTTTTACGATAAGCGTTGCGGCATGCTTTCTAGCCTTCTTTGCCTTCTGAGTCTGCTCATACCTGTATTTACCGTAGTCCATGATCCTGCAGACCGGCGGGTCGGCCTGTGGTGCAACCTCTACCAAATCTAACCCAGCATCATAGGCAATCTTTAGGGCTTCCACGGTCGTCTTAATGCCCAACTGAGTCCCATCACGCGAGATAAGTCGAACCCTTGGAGTGCGAATTCTCTCATTAACTCTTGCGTCAGTTGCGATACTCTATCACCTCCCATACTCTTAAATCCCGTACTGTCAAATAAAAAATGGACGACAGTCGCCGTCCACCTTATGTGATCCTTTTTAACCCTTTCGATTGCCCATGGCATCTCGGGGTGAGAAGCAACTGTTTGACTTCTACTTTCCGTATTTAATATCGGGTAATATACCCGAATATTTAATTTACTATAGTATAGAATCCACCACCTGGCAAATTCGAAGACCTTATAATTATCGCAAATAACTAGCCTACAGGTCAATAGATTACATAAACGTTAGCTTAAGAGTTTGCCCCACCGGCTGCTTCTGCTGGATGCTCTATTTGTGGTGGTAACATTGCTACCTTAAACTCCGCAATAAACGCATCGAAAGCAACGGGGCCTCGATTGCCACTTCTATCACGTACTGCCACCTGCTTGTTTTCAATCTCTTTGTCACCGACAACAAGCATATAGGGAATTTTCATGGCCTGAGCATCCCTTATTTTTTTGTTAACGGATTCTGTGCGCAGGTCAACGCGAACCCTTGCGCCAACTTCTTTAAGTTTATCTGCCACATTGATGGCGTAGTCGTTATGGCGATCGGCAATTGGCAAGACCACAACCTGCTCCGGCGATATCCAGACCGGAAATGCACCGGCGTAGTTTTCAATTAAGACCCCAATAAACCTCTCAAGTGAGCCCAATATCGCCCGGTGGATCATGATCGGGCGGTGCTCTTTGTTATCTGATCCAATATAGTTAACGTCAAAACGTTCTGGCAGGTTAAAGTCGACTTGAATTGTAGTACATTGCCATGACCGGCCCAGCGCGTCCCTTATCTTGACGTCGATCTTCGGCCCGTAAAAGACGCCTTCGCCGGGATCGATCTCGTACTTTAGAGCTGCCTTATCAAGCGCGCCCTTTAGCGCGTTAGTTGCCTTATCCCAATTTTCCTGGGTTCCGACAAATTTCTCCGGCTGGGTTGAGAGAAAAACATCGTATTTGTCGAAGCCGAATGTCTTAAGTATAAAGGTCATAAGATCGATAACCTCTAGAATCTCGTCCTCTATCTGATCAGGCATGCAGAAGATGTGCGCATCGTCTTGGGTAAAACCCCTGACGCGGAGCAGTCCGTGAAGTACGCCGGAGCGCTCAAACCGATAGACTGTTCCAAGCTCGGCCCAGCGTATAGGAAGGTCGCGGTAGCTTCTGGTATGGCTCTTATATATCTTAATGTGCCCGGGGCAGTTCATCGGCTTTACGACATAATCGGTTCCCTCGACCTCCATCGGTGAGAACATGCTCTCGCGATAAAAGTCCCAGTGGCCGCTGGTTCGCCACAGATCAACTTTTGCGATATGCGGGGTTGCGATTAACTCGTAGCCGCGCTTAATATGCTCGTTCTTCCAGAAGTCCTCGATAACCTTTCGCAGCATAGCTCCCTTTGGATGCCAGAGAGGTAGTCCCGCTCCAAATTCCTCATCAATTGTAAAGAGGTCGAGCTCGCGGCCAAGCTTTCGGTGATCCCTGCGCTCGGCTTCGGCCAGAGTCTCCAGATGCTCTTTCAGCGCCTCTTTGGAAGCAAATGCGGTTCCGTATATCCTCTGAAGCATCGGGCGTGTCTCCTCGCCCCGCCAGTAGGCCCCAGCAACACTTAAAAGCTTAAACGCCTTAACTTTTCCGGTGCTTGGAACCTGCGGCCCGCGGCAGAGATCGATAAACTCGCCCTGGCTGTAGATGCTAACCGTCTCATCCTCAATCTCGTTTATAAGCTGGAGCTTATATGGCTGGTCTTTAAATATCTCCCTTGCCTCATCTTTGGTAACTACTTTTCGTTCAAATGGATAATTCTTAGAGACGATCTTTTTCATCTCCTCTTCTATCGCGGGAAAATCCTCTGCTGACAGGCGTTTCTTGAGGTCGAAATCGTAATAGAACCCGCCTTCGATAGTTGGACCGATACCAAGCTTAGTTCCCGGGAATAGACGTATAATGGCCTGCGCCATGATATGTGCGGTACTGTGTCTAACGACGTCGATTCCGCTTTCGTTATGATCAACGACGATTGTCACAACGTCGCCGTCATTTAATTTAGTGCTTAAATCAACCAGGTTATCGTTTACCACTGCGGCAATCGCCGCTTTTTGAAGTCGCGGCCCAATACTTCCCGCAAGGTCGTAGGCCGTGCTACCTGCATCAAGCTCAATTTTAGCTCCATCTGGTAGGAACACGTTTATTTTCTCCATTAATACCTCCATATTAGCTCATAGCTCACAAGATGAAAGCAAGTAGAGTGGGTTCACCAGTCTTAATTCATCATTCGACGTTCACAATTCGAAATTAGCTTGCCCTCTTAGACCCTAAATAAAAAAACCTCCGTCACAAGGGACGAAGGCTTCCGTGGTTCCACCCTATTTGCAATCAGTCATCTGATCGATTGCCACTCTAAACCCCTATATCGGTGGGCTTCCGGGTGACTTATCCCGACAAAACCGGCTTTTCATCACCTGCTCAGGGGCGGTACCATCCACCGTAATTTAAACGGGCTTTCAGCCTCGACCCGTCTCTCTTTCTAAATCAACCAGCGATTCTTCCCCATCAGCGCAATATATAAATTTATAACTAGCGAAATTCTATCCTAATTGCGATGTTGTGTAAATATAGGTTCACTTAAAAGCCTATCCTAAGCCGCCTTCCTGTTAACCATGATAGCAAGTTGTTCAACGGCGGATTTTAAAATTCCCATCTGGGTTTCTTCTTCAATCTCGGGCTCGTTTGACCCGACTTTTCTCGGCTTTGGGATGATCCCAAGCCTCCCTACATTAGGCCATTTTGCCTTTGCTTCTCTAAGCAGCCCTTCAAACCGGTCGATATAATCATTAACCCTGCTTGCATCATGCTTGTTTCTTAAATCCTCGTTTAGTTTATTAACTTCATTGATTACCTGCTTATTCTCCAATTCCGGTGCCCCCTTAAATCTCGCACTAAAGAGTTTATTCCCAAGTTGTTGCGAAAAAGGGTATAAAAGTTGCTTGTATGGAAATTAATGCTCGTGAAAGTGGGTGTAAACTAAGTAAATGGATTTAATCAGACTTGCCTGCAGCACTGGTGTATACAACGGGATTCCGCTTGCCGATACGATACGCCGGCTGGCAAGGATCGGATATGCGGCAGTAGAAATCTGCGCTGAGCATAACGAGTTGGCTGCTAGCGAAGATACCTTGCAAACCGCCAAGCCTTTAAAAGAAGCGCTAGTCCGCTACAATATATCCGTCGCCAATATTGCAGCAACAAGCGTAAACCTCTGCGAAAAGAAAGCTCCGGGAAGCGGCATATGGGTAAGCCAAGAGCACATCGAACGCATCAAATATTACGCCAGACTTGCCCGGGAGCTCAACTGCGATTCGCTTACAGTAAATCCGGGCAGACCAATCCAAGACGCGCGAGAAGGCTCGCAGCTCTCTTGCCTAATGGCCGCCCTTAAGGAGATCACAAAATTTGCCCGTGGGCTTGGGGTGGCTATTGGGGTAGTCTATGGCCCTAGCCTTATACTGCAAAATGCAACCGATGTGCAGGCGCTATTTACAAAGGTAAGAGGACTAAAACTTGCATTTAATACAGCAAATTCACACCTTGCCTGCGAGACGCCGTGCGTAGTGGTAACCGAGTTAAAGCATCGTATAAAACACGTCCATCTTGCTGATGTCGGAAGCAGTAATCGGGCTTATCTCATACCGGGCGAGGGCGAGATTGAGTGGATATCTTTCTTTAGAACTTTACATTGGATTGGGTATAAGGAATTTGTAACCGTCGACCTATCATCGTATGCAGATATGCCGGACTTAGCCGCAAAGCGAGCTTTCTTCTACCTGTCCAACCTGCTAAACGCCTATAAGCAACCAAGAGGAAAAGGAGTTGCCTAAGACTAACTTACACGCAAAGTGTTTTTGTAGTCTCCTAGGCCTCTGTCCAGTTTACGAACTGAGCTATGGGTCTCAGTTTTACTAATATGCAACGCACCCTGATTTATGAAATCAACTAGGAATATCTTGCTCTTGCCACGTCTTATCTTCCGATACTTAAAACCGCTCTCATCTTCATACCTGGGATAATCTTTCGCAAAAATATGCCTTAAAACACCCATGATCGCACCCCTTTTGTTTACGTTTGTCTTTTGCAAGCAGCCATGGCTAAGTTATTCTACATTTAACCTATTTATACCCAAAAGAAGCATCTATTAATCTTAAACATTTCTTTCTTAATTAAGTATCAACGCCATCCTCTTTTAAATTGGTTACATATCCGTCACTATTGCCGCTTAAGCCTATTGTAAGAACGACCATATCGTCAAGTAACTTGCCGCCAGTATAACTCACAATGTAATCGAAAATTAGCTGCGGCATCCGACTTATCTCTTCAGCTTCTAGACCCTCAACGAAGCTGATTAGCCGGTCTTCACCAAACAACTCGTTGTTATTGGCAGACCGCGCTTCAATAATCCCATCGGTGTATAAAACTAAAATGTCGCCTTTTTCGAGCGTTGCCTCTCTCTCATCATAGTCAAGGCCAGCAAATACTCCTATTAAAGGTGACTCTGTGGTAAGCAACATCGTATCATATGCTTCCTTGATTAATATTGCCGGAGGATGCCCCGCGTTGCAATAAGCTACACGCCCCGTCTCGGTGTCAAGAATGCCGAAGAATAAAGTAATAAAGTTAGACTCGGGTGAAGACTTTACTACCAAATCATTGGTCTTTGCCACAACTAAAGCCGGGGAATTTTCATCCTGTGCATGGGCCCTGATTGTATTTTTTACAAAGGAAGTCATTGCCGATGCCTCTATACCTTTACCAGAAACATCCCCAACTATGATACCAACTTTACCTGGCTCGATTTCGAATAAATCATAGAAGTCTCCGCCGACTTTTGCAGCCTCGGTTGCCGAGCGGTAAAGGAAACCAAAATCTACACCCTCAACGTACCCCGGTAGAGTAAGAATTGCCTCTTGCAAAGTATCGGCAATATTTCTCTCAGCTGCATAAAGCTTTGCACTTTCAAGAGCAAATGAAACCGACGCCGCAAGCTTTTTGGCAAAGTCAACCTTGTCGCTAGTAAAGGCAACCGGAGCTGATGTGTAAACAAAGCAGATTGTGCCAATAGATTCGTCCTTAACGATTAACGGCACCGTCATGACTGAGCGAACACCATGCACCTCTGTAAGCTGCCAGTCGTATTCCTTGCTACTAGAGGTATCATTGATAATAGTTGGCTTTTTTGTTTTTAATGCTTGTATTACGTTATTTACTTCCTCGCTACGAAACGCTTTATTGATTAGCGTTTCTGATAGGCCGTGAACATACTGTATAGTCCAAACGTCATCCTCATATAAACCTATCACAGATCCATCGCAGTCTATTGCCCTAGCTGCTTCAACCACCACGCTCTGCAATATCTCATCGATATTAAATGTGGAGCTTATAGCAGTGTTGATATCGTTCAAGGCATCGCTTAGCTGCTTGGATCTTACAGCTTCCGTTACGTCAACCAGCGAAAGAACCAGTCCGATCGCGTTCCCTGCAATGCCTTTTATGGGGGTTAGTGTCCAATCCCAGTAAGTTACCCCTCTCCAAGGTTGGTCAGCAAACAGAAAAGGCTTGGCTTTAAACTCAACGGGTTCTCCCGCATCTCTAACCCTCTTGAAAATGGCCTCATTTTCCTCATCTGGGAAAAGGTCGAAATGGTTTTTGCCGATGAGTTCTTCTTCGGTATGACCCGAGCCTTCAGCATAGGCCGAGTTAACCATGATAAAGTTAAATTTGGGATCAAGATAGGCAACATGAGCGTTCGTGCTTTCCATAATTGTCTCTAGCTGACTTCGCTCTATACTAAGCCTGTCCAGTAGCTGCTTTCTCTCTTCCTCCGCGTGTCTCTCTTCGGTAACATCTCTAAACACCAAAACTGTACCGAGGATTTTCCCCTCGCTGTTTCTAATTGGCGCACAGCTGTCGGCAATGCTTACGCCAGTACCGTCTTTTGCTATTAGCGCAGTATGGTTGGCAAGCCCGACGATAAGACCACTTCTTAACGCTCTGGCGACAGGATCATCGGCAGGTCTTCTGGTCTCTTCATTTACAATGTTAAATACCTCAGGAAGAGGCTTACCGAAAGCCTCTTCCTGAGTCCAGCCGGTTAGATACTCTGCAACTGGGTTAAGTAGTATTACTCTAGCTTCGGTATCGGTTGCAATCACGCCATCGCCAATGCTGCTTAACGTCACGGCAAGGCGCTCGTGCTCTGTATCCAGAGCTCTTTCTGCTTTTAGGCGTTCATCAAAGAGGCGTGCATTCTCAAGAGATATGGCCACTTGCGAGCCAAACGTTTCAAATAACTCCATCCTGCGCCCACCAGATACCCAGGTACGAGTATCTGGTGAAAACAATCCAAGGACTCCAAAAGGTCTGCCGCCAATAATTAAAGGCACCATAGCGGCAGATTTAATACCATAATGGACATATCTTTCTTTTTGGATTGCTATCCGTTCAGATTTTATATCCTGAGTAATTATCGGATTTCCTGTCTTAAAAACCGTTCCAATGATACCCTCACCCGGTCGAAGCTTAAGCTTGGATAACTCCTCGGCACCTAACCCGTTCCAAAAGAGAGACTCAAGATATCCGGTCTCTTCGTCGAATATAAAAACCCATACTGCCAACGCCTCAAAAAGCTGCTTGGCTGAACTAATAATAGTGTTTTTAACGCGCTCCAACTCAAGAGAACTTGATAGCATCCCTGCGGTCTCTGTGATATCTGATAGACCCTCAACATATCCTTTAAGATTAATCCTAGCCTCATTGAGCGAGCGTGCGACATCTTCAATTTCATCACCGGTTGAAAGTATGACCGGTTCGTCAAAACGACCTTCTCCAACTAATCTTGCACTATTAACAAGGCTCTCAAGTGAGCTTATGATATGCCTTGCGATAAAAACCACTATGGTAAGCGCAATCAGTAAAATAGCAATTGTTGCCAGTGCATTGGCAAGAATATCCTGCTTGATCGGTGCCAATACCTCCTGGACTCTAATATCAGACCCGGCAGCCCATCCAAAATCTCTGATCGGGACTTCGGCCACTAATCTTACCTCTCCGTTGCCAGGGAAAACAAAGTTGTCAGCCGTTGCAATTGACCCGGAGAGAGCGCTCTTCACAAAACCGTATTTACCCCAATACGGCTTAGTTATAGGTAGATTTGGAATATCGCTTTGAAAGACCAGGTGTCCGTTGGCATCGATGATATTTACTTCCCCCGATGGAATAGCAACTTGTAACATGCTATCCAGTCTTGTAACGTCGATAAAAGATCCGACAACCCCATGGACAGTTCCATCATCTCCCCTTATTACCTGCGTAATGTAAAAGCCGGTAATATCCCGGGTTTTTGAGACCGGCTCTATCCCGGTTTGCCTATAGCCCGAAATAACCGACTTAAAGGCCTCGTGTTTGGCAAGGTTCTGCCCAACCAAATGGACATCGGTAGAGGCAATAACAGTGCCCGTAGAATCGGTGTAAACTGCATAACCGATAGGATAATCATTGAGTAGTTTCCCAAGGGATAATGCTGCCCGTGGCGGTGGGTAATTGTTCTCGGTGATCGCCTGGCCGGTAAACCTCATCGATCTGCTAAGCTCATTGGTAAACAGGATAAAGTTTGCCGCGGTTATCTTGGCAACTTCGGTGCGCTCTGCCAGTGCTCTATCGACACTTAACTGATACCTGTTTAAGTAGTCATAGCCAATAACAACTATCAACGGAATTGCAATAATTAGGTAAAGTATTATCAGTTTTTGGCTGATACCTAATCTTCTCTTCACTTGTGAGGTCCTTCCATAAAGTGTTCAGTGGGTGACCGTTGTTAACCTTGGTTAATAACTACACCATCGCTTACACTACTAAAATTTTACCATATAAAAGCAGCAATACCAGATTATGTTAACTACCATATAAAAATATTTTACATAGAAGGCCTTGGCTACTTATACAAATAAGGGGATGTACAAGCAAGAGCGGTTTGACTTAACAACAGAATAACTATCCTTTAGATAGCGAGAACTCGGCTTCCGAAATCGATTTAAATATCTCGATTCCTGAACGGTTAAAAACGCCGAGGTTAATGAGCTTTCTGATGAGATAGTTACTCTGGCCGATAACTACAGCTATGCGCGCTTCTGGTTGTTTCTCCTTGAGCTTGTTGTGATATGCAATAAGAAAACCAATACCCGAACTATCCAGAAGTGAACAAGATGTTAGGTCAACAATCAATCGTTTTGGCAGAATTTCAAGCGCTTCAGCGAGAAAATTATCTACTTGCCTTTGCTTATTGGCAAAAATACACTCACCAGAGAAGGTTAACACATATATGCCGGATATCCCTTCCCTTAGATTCATATTCACAATATTTAAATCACTCCAGGTCGACTCACGGATATATTTTTCTATACCCTACTCAAAAAGGTCGAAACGCTATGAAATGGATTTAGAGGCAAAAAATGGAAATTAAATAGCCAGCTTTATAGGCTGGCTATTTAATTTCCTACACAATCTAATTTTTCGGGTGGGCGCTAGAGGATTTGAACCTCTGGCCCCTTCCGCGTCAAGGAAGTGCTCTCCCCCTGAGCTAAGCGCCCTAATTTGAACTTTTCACGCAATACATTATACAAAGAAGCCTTTGTTTTGCACAGCGAAAAACGGAGGCGACGACCGGAGTCGAACCGGTGTACATGGTTTTGCAGACCATTGCCTAAGCCACTCGGCCACGTCGCCCTAATCGTGTAACATTGTAGCAGGTCTTTAGTGGCAATTCAATCTGGTTTCTACCCTCTAGAAAAAGATAAGGCGGCCTTTAACCGCCTTATCTTTTTATTTGAGCGGATGACGAGACTCGAACTCGCGACCCCAACCTTGGCAAGGTTGTGCTCTACCAACTGAGCTACATCCGCAAGCTGTGGAAAAATTTTACCATGTCTTTTTAATTTCTGCAAATGCCATAACTACATAAAACCTACTACATGATTTAAAATGTTAGAATTGTATTAGGATTGCCTGGTAATCGCTAGATATAGTTTATAATGCTCGTTTACTGGGAAATAACCACTATGGGTATGGCTAAAAATACCAGCATTTCTTAAAATTTGTGGGTCTGGGCATCATAACCGGTGTCTCGGGCAACGACCCTGCCAGAATCTCAATTAACTTACTGCAGGTGTCTTACATATTGTTCAAATAGGGCGATAGCCGACTCAATGCTCTCGCCGGGAGACTTCAAAACGGATTCTTTTTCGACGCAATCACGAATAACACTGCCTAGTATTATCTCACCAACCCGCTGAAACGCCCCTTTTGCTGCAGCGAACTGTGTGAGCACGCTTTCACAGTCCTCACCGTTTGCAACTAACCGCTGGAGACCCCTTAATTGCCCCTCGAGTCTCTTAAGCCGCGTAATAATCCGCCTGGCCTCTTCTTCGCGATCGTACATTGCTATACCCCCACAACTTTATAATAGAATTTTACTCAGTAATCTTCTTTATATTTTGTTCTATAGTGGCTTTATCGGTAGCACCTACTATTTTATCAACAACAGAACCATCTTTGCCAATAAAGATCAATGTGGGAATATAGAGTATGCCGTATCTGTTGGCAATATCAGAATTTGCGTTGCTCCCGACGTCATAAAATTCAAAAGGTACTTTACCTGAATCTTCGGCCTTAACCTGCTCAACTAGCGGTTTCATTTGCCGACAGACTGGTCAGTAATCCGCATGGAAAAATAATACCTTGGGACCAAGCGAGGACGTCTGTTTAGCTTGCTGGCCTGCGGAGTTCCCCAAGTCCGCTGATGAGCCACCCGAGCGGCCTAAAAATCCCACAACTAACACAAATACAAGGCCAACTAGGACCACGATGCCAAGAACTTTTAAAATAGTCTTTCTTTCAGCCAAGATTATTTCCTTTTGGCAGATAATTCCACAAAAATAATGACAAAAATAATGACTTATTATACTTTATAATATAACATTTAACCGATACCAGGTATAGTATAAACAGGTTTGGATGCGCCAAAATGTCAAGATGCCAAGGGTTTTTATTTGATTTTGGCATCTTGACACAAACTTGCTTTATTATCACATAGAATTGGCCCTCTGATGAGGGCCCGTAAGTCTCTATCCCCGTAAGCACGGCATCTACGGTATCGGGCCGCCGGCCCGACCTCACTAAAATCCTCAGCCACCGGTAGAACAGCCGCCGGAGGAATAACCGCCTGAATAACCCCCTGAGCTTCCTCCGGATGTACGTCCCGGTGTATAGCCATAGAAGTCACGGTATACCTGCCTTACGTTATCACCACCACAGCTAGGACATACCTTATCTGTATCACGAATCATCCTCATTAAGAAGAATTCGAAATCTTTGCCACAATCGTCACAAGCAAATTGATATGTTGGCATTTATTTCTCCCCTAAAGACCAAATTGACGAATAATTTCTTCCTTTGGCACAGCACCAATAATTTGGCCTGCAACCTGGCCATTCCTAAAGAATAGGAGGGTTGGTATGCTCATTATGCCGAATTTCCCGGCCCATTCGCGATGGTCGTCGACGTTAAGCTTGGCGATCTTCACCTTGCCGTTGTACTCACCTGCGATTTCTTCAAGCCTTGGTGCAATTAGCTTGCACGGTCCGCACCACGGAGCCCAGAAATCAACTATAACCGGTGTATCGGACCTCAACACTTCGGTATCAAATTGAGCATCACCTATATGAACGATATTTTCTGACATCAACCAATCACTCCTTTTATCATTATTTATACCCCCCAGGGGTATAAATGTCAACAGTAACAAAAACTTTTATTGGGAAATGATAAAAATCGAACTAAGTTTAGCAAAAACCTTTAGCCAAGTCCACTGCCGACTTGCCCTAGCTTTCGACCAATTGACCAATATGAACCTGCTGCATACGAAACCGGCCTTAGCTCTTCAATGTTTATCTTATCTCCATCTAAAACCGATTCGTCAACATGGGTTGCGAGAGTCCGTCCGATATAAAGATCGTGTGAGCCAAGGCGTATTATGTTTTGGACCCTACATTCGATGCTGATAGCAGCCTCAAGGATGGTCGGTGCTTTAACCTCCTTGGCCGGGTGCGGTGTAAGCCTTACCTCTTCGAACTTGTCGGTGTCCCGACCAGATATGCTGCCCAGACGGTCCATCTCTTTTACAAAGCCCTCTTGCATAACGTTTACCGTAAACTCACCATTGTCCTCGATCAACTCATGTGAATAGCTACCAGCAACAATTCCCACGCCGATATACAGTGGATCAGTGCAGAGAACGCCTATCCAGGAAGCGGTAAAAACATCGGGTACATTGTTCTTGTTTGCCACAGTTACAAGGGTCAACGGAAGCGGCATCAACCCAACTATGCCAGAAACGAGCTTTTTCGCCATAACATTATGCCTCCTGAATCAGATACTGGAAACAAGACCGGTGCTACGCACCTTTCAGATACCAGAAACAAGACCGGGCCTCCGGCCCTTCAGAAACAAGATTGAATCTACTCTCTAGACCCTCACATCTGATTTCGGTTCTCTGATTTCTGGTTTCTGTTTTCTAGTTTCCGATTTCTTGTTTCTTGTTTCTGATTTATTCCCCAAACGTGCCAAAAAAATACTAGAACCGCTAATACAAAAGCTGGCTTTCTCCTGACTCCTGGCTCCTGATTTACAAGAGCCATGTCTCTGCATACTCTTGCGCGACTTTATGCAGAAGATGGTCGGCCGTAATAAGTACCGACCTGCTTTTCATTGCCGCTGTGACAAGAACCGCATCATGGGTTCCTATCTTCTTTTCAAATCCTATGCGTATCGCGTCAACAAGCATTTGTTTTGCATCATTTACAAGCAAGAGTCCATCCTCAAACATTCTGGAGATAGCTGCTGATATTTCCGGTGCGCTTAGTTTCCCCTTACCATGAAGTACATTTGCGACCTCATGTATCACCGAGCTATCGGTGCCAAGGTCTATCACGCCAGCCTGCATAGACCGGTATAGCTCGTTTGCTTTTTCAGTGCCTTCCTCATGCGGAAAGAACCATTTCAAGACAACTGATGAATCAACCAGGTACATGGGTTCTCCGTCCTAATGCTACTGCTTGGCCAAGTTTTTCCCTTTTTAGAGAACATGTAACCATAAAAAAGCAACCCAACCATACAAGTTTAGTTGGGTTGCGTGCAACTATTTGACTAGTATTCTATCTTTTTGGACTTATTTCAAACCATTCTTTACATAATTCGCTATCAGTTTGATTTGTTTCTTGGAGAGCTCGCTGTTTTTGAAGGCCGGCATTAGCATATTGCCATCCTTTGTAGTGCCGTTTTCTACCTGATTCTGGACCTGCTCAACCGTAAGGGACGTTCCTTTAATAGCTGGACCAACTATTCCGCTGCCATCTCCTCCATGGCAAGGACCGCAGTTGTAAGTGAATAGAACAGACGGATTGGTCTCATCTTTTACCTGAGCTTCCTGAGCCTTTTCCTGTGGCGTTAGAGAGCGTCCTCCCGATTCGCCCCCCTTTTTTTTCGTGGCTCCCCCAGAGCATCCAACGGCTATAAAACTTACGACCGCCACCAAAAGCAAGAGTGCTAGTATACTTGCCCGTTTTTGATATTTACCTTTAACTTGCCTCAAAAGATCCCCTCCCCACTCACATGATAGTAACTCTTTTCCTATGCTATACAATATATAAATTACCTTATTACGGCATTAATTACTAGCAATTGATAATATTATATCAAGAATAAAGCTGTTGGACACCATTATTTAACACCATACGCTATATAAATAATAGATTATTTAGGCCACAATTTAAAGACCTCTTTTGGGATAAGCGTAATAATCTTAATTCTGGCCTACCAGTTTACACCCACCCTGAAAACTTGGTTATATTTTCATCCTCTGCTAGTACCGCATTTCATGGCAAGGATGTCCATTAAGGGTATCTATTTACCAGCTTTAACCCGATATTTGCAACTAATTACCCTACTAAAATATCTTTAATGTTCTTTTCTAGTTCGGGGCGAGTAACTAAAAGTACGCTATCGCCTACATGAATCTTGGTGCTTCCATGCGGGATAATAACTGAAGAGTCCCTCAACACTGAGACGGCTACAACATTCTCAGGAAGTCCCAAATCCTGTATTTGGCGGTTCTTGGCAGGCGAGTCTTCCGGAATATTTATTTCAACCAGGGAAAGCTCCCCTACTTTAAGCTTAAGAAGTGTTAGGACTTCCCCTAAAGATACTTCTTCTGATAACAATTGTAGAATTATTTGGGGACTGCTTACCGCCACATCAACTCCCCACCTTTTTGTAAAAAGCCATTGGTTCCTTGGGTCATTGACCCTGCCGATAATCCTGGGGACCTCATATACCTGCCTTGCAAGCTGTGCAATAACTAGGTTATCCTCATCGTAGCCTGTAACAGAGGCGACAACATCTGCCCTCAATATGCCTGCTTCTTCCAGCTTCCTGGGATCAGTTGCATCTCCTTTATAGGTAGTTATATTTGGCATTCCCTCAATCTTACTTAGATGATCTTCGTTGATATCGATAGACCCGATCTGATGAATTTTGCTCAAGTTTAACGCCAGGTATCGGCCAACTTTGCCAGCTCCGGCAATTAAGATATACACTTTGTGCCCCCTACCATCCTTTATGCAACAGCGCTTATGAACTCTTCCAGACGAGATACCGCGCCTCTTGATACAACCATCCTCGCGATGTCTCCCTCTTCAAAAGTTGTACCCAGTATGGGTATGAAAGAGCGGCCCCGCCTTGTGATAACTACAACCTCGAGTTCTCCGTTGATCGTGATATCACCAACAGCCTTACCGTAAAGACCAGCCGGTATGGCAACTCTTATAAGCTCGACTTCGCCATTTCCAAAGCTAAGCTGCACGTCAAGCGCGCGATGGAATAGTAAATCCTCGATTTTACTTACAGCCCAGGTTGTGGTTGAGACCGTAGACACACCAAGCCTCTCGTAGATATTGGCCCGTACCGGATCGTATATCCTTGTAACAACTCGCGGTACAAAATATACCTCTCTTGCGATTCGGGCTGAGATTATGTTAAGGTTATCATCGCCAGTTATGGCGACGAAGGCGTCGGCATCTTTTATCCTCGCCGTCTCTAAGGCCTGCTCATCCATTGCATGGCCGATTATGCGTTCACCAGTAAATGTTGTCGCCAGACGGGCAAATGCCTCGGGGTTCTGGTCGATTACTGCTATTTCGTGTCTATCAAGCCAGAGCGAGTTTGCTAGCATTGACCCTAAACGCCCGCAGCCAACAATTATAATTCTCAAGCAATCACCCCCCTAGAACAATTTACGATTTTACTTTTATTATGCCCACTTTAACCCTTTCACCAATTTACCCATATCGTGGAGCGCCCGATAAATCAGGCAATATCTTACTCACCAATTCCTTAACTCGTAATTACTAGGTTCACCGACTTAAAGTTTCTATGCAGCCGCCTCATGCTTTTTATGTACCTTAGCTTCTGATGATGTCTCTGGCTCTCTGCCAAAATAGCCTGATTTGGTAGGCGGCGTATATCTCCGCACAAACCATTTCCGCAACTCCTCGGCGATGAATATTATTACGCCGAACGATAGTGCCAACAGCCATTCGGTTACACCAAGCGGAGCCGTACCAAATATAGGACGAATAAACGGTACGTAGATTAATATTGCCGCAAGTGATAACTCAAAGATAACACCGGATATAACCCAACGGTTTGTCAGTAGTCCCACTTCAAACACCGAAGCCCTACTCGTACGAATTACAAATACCGAACCCACCTGCGACCCTACGATACCGAGAAAGAACATTGTCGTTGCTGCTAAATAAAGCCCGTGAAGTGGGCTAGACGGGCTAGATATATCTGGCGTACCCAGTCTCCAACCACCTATATATAAAACAAAGAAAAAACCAACTAGAGTTAGAGCCGATTCTATGAGACCCATAAACACATATCCCCTGAGGAGTACTGGGCGATCGATAATGCCCTCGCCCTTTTTTCTTGGCGGACGCTCCATCACTCCCGGCTCTGCAGTCTCATTACCTAGAGCAAGCGCCGGGAGAGTATCGGTGCCAAGGTCGATTGAAAGAATTTGCATAACAGTTAAGCCTAACGGTATAGCTCCACCGGAAAGCACAAAGATAACATAAGGCACTACCTCGGCCGTTAGGTGGACAAATATGTAGGTGATAAATTTCTTTATGTTATCAAAAACAGCACGCCCCTCTTCAATTGCTGCGACTATGCTGGCAAAATTATCGTCGGTTAATACCATCTCCGATGCTTCTTTGGCAACATCGGTGCCCGTAATGCCCATTGCCACACCTATATCGGCTCTTTTTAGAGCCGGTGCGTCGTTAACGCCATCACCTGTAACTGCAACTACTTCCCCTCTGTTTTTAAACGCCGAAACCACTTTTAGTTTGTGCTCAGGGGCCACGCGGGCGAATATGACCTCGCCACCATATAAAGCCATCTCTAGCTGCTCATCGTTCATCGAGTTGAGTTCCGCACCTGTTATAATTCTTGGGTTTTCGCTCTCAATAATCCTGATTTTACGGGCGATGGACTCGGCGGTAAGGCCGTAATCGCCAGTTATCATAACAGTTCGAATACCGGCCCTCTTGGCCACTGTAACCGCATGTTCAACTTCAGGGCGAGGCGGGTCCTGCATAGCCATGAGACCTAAAAAAACAAGGTCTTTTTCAATATTGCTTGCCGTAAACCCTATATCGGGTGCGATATTGCGGTACGCTATTGCGAGAACCCTTAACCCCCGCCGGGCAAAATCATCGTTTACCCTAATAATTGCGCTGCGCATCTCGTCAACCAGCGGAACTACGTTACCGTTCAGCCATATTCTTGTACTTAAATCCAGAGTCTCTCTTGGAGCGCCTTTGACGCAAGCCTCATCAACCTTTCCTACTTCGTGAATACTCGACATCCTTTTACGGGCCGATTCAAAAGGGATTAAATAAACCCGGGGAAATCTTTTGAACTCTTCCTCAATGTTAAAGCCGGCTTTACGGGCCACAACAAGGAGTGCAGCCTCGGTTGGATCGCCTACGACAGTCCAATTTGGCCTTCCGTTACTAGGTGGTATGAGTCTTGATGTATTGCAAAAAGACGCTGAACGCCAGAAAAGATCGTATTGTTTCAGCTCATCTTTGCTTACTTCACGACCTTTATCATATAACTTACCGGTCGGCTCATACCCTACGCCTGAGATATCCAGTACTCTATTATCAACCCATACTTCGCGCACCGTCATCTCATTCTGGGTAAGGGTGCCGGTTTTATCGGTACAGATAACTGTGGTCGAGCCCAAAGTCTCTACGCTTGATAGCTTCTTTATTAAAGCATGCCTTCTTGTCATCCTTGTCACACCGGTAGCAAGTGCAAGAGATAGCGTCGGAAGCAGGCCTTCCGGGACGTTTGCAATAATAATGCCAACTGCAAAAAGTAAGCCTGCTGTTAATCCCAGCTTAGTAAGAAAAATAGAGACCGAGAACAGAACAACACCCAAGCCAACAGCCAGTATAGCAACTATTCGGGTTGCTTTTGCAACCTCTTTTTGCAACGGGCTGAGTTCTTCTTTTATGGTCTGCGTGAGCTTAGCGATTTTCCCAAACTGGGTTTCACCGGCGGTGGCGTACGCCACCGCCCTACCCGAACCACTGGCAACACTGGTGCCGGCAAAGACAAGATTCGGTGCCTCTGTTATGCTGATATTAGCTTCAGGTACCGGATCGGTTGTCTTTCTTACCGGAGCCGACTCTCCGGTAAGGGCAGCATTTATCGTTCTCATCTCGAACGCATTGATAAGCCTACCATCAGCGGATATATTGTCGCCCTCTTCTAAAACCAAAATATCGCCAGGGACAACTTCTTCGGCTAATACCTGCTTTATCTCTCCCTCTCTGAGCACTTTTGCATAACTTGGGAGTAGTTGTTTCAGCGCCTCGACCGCCTTCTCAGCCTTAAACTCCTGGATAAAACTAAAAATTGCATTAATAACGATGACGGCAATAATTGCATAACCTACCTGCGGCTGCCCTATGATAAATGAGAGTATACTGCCAACCCAGAGCAGCATTGCAAAAAGGTGGTAAAAGTTTGCCAGGAATTTATATATAAGTGGAGTTCGCCTTACCTCTTCGAATTTATTGCGTCCATATCTCTCTAGGTGGACCGAAGCATCAGTTTCGGTAAGACCTCTTGACGAGGTTTCTAGTTGGCTAAATGTTTCTTCTCTTGTCCACTGATATGGCTGCATGAAACCATCCCTATGCATTGGATTGTTAATGGTTATTTACCCAAAATATTCAATATCTTATAGCTTGCACATCAAAGGTCCGCTTAAGGAACACTTATGGCTTTGGATTATATTTTTACCCAATACATACCGGTTCACGAGTTATGATTAGCTCGCTAAATTTCAAGTAATTATGCTCGGCCACAGCTCAACCGCAGTGCGTTGACAGGCTTATTTGAAATGATATAATTACATCTGCACGTAGGATACTTAAAAAGCTCCCGCTTAAGTGTGAACGCGTCCGAGTGGCGGAATTGGTAGACGCGCTAGGTTGAGGGCCTAGTGGCCGCTAAGGCCGTGCTGGTTCAAGTCCAGTCTCGGACACCGCAAAATATAAAGCCCGCCAAAAGCGGGCTTTATATTTTGCAGAGTGCTACTGCTCCGGCTTCACCTTAAATATAACCACAGCCATGTCGTCTTGGGGTTTGCCGCTAGTATATTTTTTAACCATGTTGACTAACTCAAATGCTACTTCCTGCGGGGTCTTGCCTGGCGTAATTTGGTTTAGCTCTTTGATTAAGATATCATCACCAAGTAATTGATCTTTAAATCTCGTCTCAATCAGGCCATCGGTGTAAAGTATGATGCCATCGCCTGCCGATAGCTCGACCTCATTTTCATCGTATATAACTTCGTCAAAGATGCCGATCGGCAGATTGCTCTCAACTTTATGATAGCTGCAGCCTTCTTTGTGCCAGACAATAAGTTCTGGATGTCCGGCCCGCGAGAACGTCAACTTCCCAGTGCCTATATCAAGAACTCCGTAGACCATAGTTACAAATTGATTGGGATCAAGTTGCCATGAGATCACTTTGTTTGCTTCCGACAAAACCAATGCCGGCGAATGCCCTTTGTAAGCAAAAGCTCTTATAGTACTTTTAACCATAGATGTTATTGTTGCAGCCTCTAGTCCCTTACCTGAAACATCGCCGATTAGAATTCCTATCCTGCCCCCACCAAGATCGAAGAGATCATAGAAGTCTCCTCCTACCTTTGCAACCTCGGCAGCCGACTCATAGGTAATACCAACTTCAACACCGGGCAGTTCCTTTGGTATGGCAAGAATTGCCTGTTGTAAAAACTCCGCAACGTTATGCTCTTGCTCGTATAGCAAGGCCTTTTCTATGCCTATCGCTACCTGGGAACATAATGCAACCAATAACTCTTCGTCGGTCTTCGTAAAATCTGAGCCGTCTCTTTTATCTGTTACCATAATTTGGCCTAAAAAATCGCCTTTCGAGCAAATCAAAGGTGCTCCAAGAAGACCCCGTGCCGGGAATTGCCCTTGCGGAATTCCCAAACCAGCCGGATGGCCATAAGTATTTGTTAGACGAATTGGTTTTTTTGTTCTGTATATCTCACCGTATAGGCTATCATGGGTATTTAGGCTAAGGTTAAAATCTATAACTTTACTGTGCTTACTTTCGCCATCCAACCAGGAAAACGCCAAAAAACTATCGCCCGCTTCGCTATACAACAGAACCGACGCATAGGAGCAATCAAGCAAAGCCCGTGCGGCATCGGCCAGTTTATCTGCCATTTTCCGGGTGACTGTCTCTTTGTTTATACTCTGAGCAAAATCGTTTAACATCTTCAGTTGATTTGCATAGGATTCCATTCTTGTCCTTACCTCAACCTGCTCTTGATATAGACTTGCATTTTCGATTGCAATTGCTAATTGGCGGGAGATAAGTTGAAGTTTTTCAAGGTCTTCTTCCGTATATTTTCTCTCTTTAGAAAAATTAACTACCGAAATAGTTGCAAGCATCTTACCTCTCAGCATCGCGGGGACTAGCGCTATACCCACTACCCCAGTGTCGATCAATTCCCTAAAAGCCCACGGTTGATTAGAGCAGTCATTGATTATAACCCCGTCCGAATTTTCTAAATGTGCAAGGGGACCGAATTTTTTTGCCCGCATAAGTATCTCATTTATGGCAGGCGATATGTTGTATGAATATACTGGCTCAAGCGGTGTACCACCCTCGTTCTCAATGCAAATAACTGCCGCATCTGAGCCCGTAATCTCGGCTATATAAAGAGCGACTTTTTGCATAACTGTGGATAGGCTAAGGTCTTTTATCAAGTAGGTACCGATCTCATTTAGCATCTGCAAATTCCGAACGCTGTTTTTCAGTTCAAGCTCAATTTCTTTTTTTTCTTCAAAAAGATTGGCAGTATCAATTGCAATCGCGATGTGGTTGGCAAACGCTGATACCAGAAAATCAATCTCGGGCTCTAGTAAGCCAACCCTTCCGATCTTCTCAGAAGAAATCCCAAAAACACCGATTCTTCTGTCACCCACAGTAAGCGGAAAAGCAGCTAAGACCGGCATCTCTTCATCCGAAACCTTTTTACTCGACACCGAGACAAGCTGTGAATAGGCCTTAAGTATAATCTTTGGATTCTGCTCGGTAAAAACCTTCCCCGGAATACCGACCCCCGGCTTCACCGAGAAACCCCCAAACATCTCCTTGCCCGGCCCCCAGTAATGATCCATCTTAAGAAGACCGTCGGCCGGATCGTAAATTAAAAGCCAGACGGCATTTGCACCAAAAATCCGTCTAGCTTCGTTCACAATAATATTGCCCAGATCCTTAACTAAGAGCTCCCCGCTAATTACTTGAGCCGACTCAATTAATAAAGACAGCAGTTCAACGAAAGCTTGATTGGCATCATTCATATCGCTTGTGCCGTATTTCTCAACTACCATGAAACACCAGCTTTAGTATTCATTGTAACTATTTATTACAAGAACAAGAGCTACCTTGTAGTGTAGGTTACGCTTAAACATTTTGTATGCTTTTGTATACTTAGGCTTATCCCACTAGATACTAAAAACCTTAATACAGATTATATCTGTTAATTAGAGCAATTGTAAACTATTCATACGCTAATTAATGTACGCTTTAAATCAACGTTGTTAAATTACCTTTCATACATTTTAAGAAGATAACGGTATAAACTAGCCGAAAAATTTAACTTTTTAAGTAGGGATTAAGAGGTGGCACCCTTTGGCCTTAATTGAGTTAAGGTACGTGAGTAAGGTTTGTGTAAGGGTATATCGATGCGAAAATTGAAAGCCTTCTTGCGCTTATTGGCTCTTCAGGGCTAGGCAACTTCTACGTGGCAGGGCTTCAACTTGAGCCTGGTGTAACGCCAGACATAATCGAGCGGAGAATGGCTGCTCATAGTATTGAAAGTGAAATCGCTAAAAAGCAGGTCTAATTCTCTACCAGGAAAAGCTCGCCGATGTTATGCCATCCTTTCCATTAGGCTGGCGCAGGAGGCTATTTTCTAACAGTACCTTATGCGGACTTTTTCCACCGTGGATGCCATTTTTCCCTTGCCTGTTTTGACTCAAGCGTGGCCCTGCCTGAACGTGGGCCGTATTTTTTGTATTCGAAAGCATGTTTTGGCAGTTTGCGCTCCGGCGGCTCATCCATGTATATTGTTTCAGATACCTCGGTCTGGTCCTTTCTCAATTTTTCGTTGGGAGGACCCTCGCCCATATATCTAGTCTCCGATACCTCGGTCTCGGGCAGATCTTCTTCCTTTGCTCTATCTTTAGGCTCTTCCATGGATGTCATCAGTAAAACTCCCCTTCACGCTTAGGTTAGTCTCTCTATACCCTCTAAATTTCAGGATAATCAGCGTAAAATTTTACCTTAGGTACTTTTTCGCCAGCCCGATGATTCCGTCGCTAAGAAAAACATCCCACATTTGCTTCCTGCGAGCCGCATCGTAGGCAGCACGCTGTGTGCTATCGGAGAGAACTTCGTAGGCCTTACGTACCTCCATCCACTTGCGGGCCGCACCCTCCCGGTTCTGAGATGTGTTTTTATCTGGATGATACTTTAAGGAAAGGGCCCTATACGCTTTTTCAATTACCTCTTTGGATGCCTGAGGGTCAACCTCAAGAATCCTATAATAATCAGGCAAACTTTCTACCTCTTTCATTCGCTGATTTATTATATATTACTATACAAAAATATTGCGGCAACAGTATAATTGGAATGAGCTATCTTAAAAGGATGGATTGGACATGCGCATCGTGGAAGCGTTTCGAAATTTCGTGAAGAACGAAGACCCTATTATTTGGAAGAGCCTAATTGTAGCCTCGGCAATTACGCTTACCTTTTACATTTTTGTCTTAGTTTATGCAAGGTAAGGTTTACTCGGGCAACCTGACAAGATAGTCGTAGGCGGCAAGGGCGGCCTTTGCTCCCTCACCTGCAGCAATTATAATTTGCTTCTCTGGAACATTCGTTACGTCACCTGCGGCAAAAAGGCCCTCAGCACTTGTATGGTTACTGCAATCAACCATTATCTCTTGCTTCACATCCAACTGTACCAGACCTTTAACCATATCGGTGTTGGGCTCCGAGCCTATTTCAACAAAAATACCTTTTACCGGAAATTCAACCTCTTCTTCAGTTTTTTTCGATTTAATCCTTATTTTTTCGACAAAGTTATGCCCCTCAACAGCAGTAACCTCGTATCCTTTATAAACCTCGATATTAGTGGCCTTAAGAACCCTCTCCTGAAGCACGGGGTCGGCGTTCCAGCCGGCAATCGAAACAATATAGACCTTGTTTGCAATCTTGACCAACTGCTCTGCTGCACCCAAGGCCGAATTGCCGCCTCCAATAACGGCGACATCCATTTTGGCAAAAAGCGGGGCGTCGCAGGTTGCGCAGTAGGTTATACCCCTTCCGATAAAATTAGTCTCATTTGGGACGTTAAGACGCCGTGGCGATCTTCCGGAGGCAACAATTACGCTTTTTGCTTGTATAACCTCACCATCCTGGAGAGACAGATTAAAAATCCCGTTTTCCTTTGTTATCTTTTCAACTGATTTGTACTCTATGGGGATACCAAATTCTCCGACCTGATCTTCAAATTTAGCCATAAGCTCAGCGCCTGGAATTAGGTTGTATCCCATATAGTTTTCGATACCCGCGCTCCAGGCAGCCATTCCGCCTATGTTATTTGTAAGGATTAGGCAATCGATTCTTTTTCTGGCGGCGTATACCGCTGCGGTCATCCCAGCCGGGCCGGCACCTATGATTACTAAGTCTCGCAAAACAACCTCCTAATTACAGATTACGCAGCTAAGGCTGACTCTATCTTCCCGCGATCGTAACCAATAATCACCTGGTTACCTACTACCGTGACCGGTACGCCGAGTTGCCCTGATATTTCTACAAGCTCACTTATTTTAGATGGGTCCGCCGTCAAATCTATTTCATCGTATTTAACACCAAGATTGCCAAGAAGCTGCTTGACTAGGGAGCAAAACCCACACGTGGGTGTCGTGTAGACTTTCACAGTTCGAAACATTTTTCTACCTCCATTTTATGCGGCCGGTCTCCGCAACCCATGCACATGAAGCTCGTTTAACACATCAACCACGCCAGGAACCGAGAATGCTACAAACTCGGCGATTCTCTTCTGGGTAAAGTTCGGGACTTCTCCAGTCAGGGTAACAACCCCATCCGATACATCAAGATTCATCTCGGTAAGGTCAAGCCTTGTATTTTTAATCAAGGCAGCCCTAACATCGCGGGCTATCTCTGCATCAGCAATTTTCATCTCCGGTTTAACCACAATGTGGTTAACCACATCAACAACACCTGCGAGCCAGCGTGCGTCGTTTTCGGCCTCCTGTTTTTCTACTCTTGATTTTACAGTTCCCCTTAAAAATACCACGCCGTCGATCGTCTCCACGCTTATGTTGGCCCATTCGACCCAGGAGTCGCGCTTTAAGTTAGCAATTACGCTTTCGGTGATCTCTTCGTCACTCCGTGCAAGCGGAGGAACCACGCTAAGATTATTTATGACGTCGATTACCCCTCTTACCCTTCCGACTATGTCCTCCGCCAAGATCTTTTCGTTGTACGTATCTACCTGCCCATCAAGGGTTATAACACCTGGTTGCTCGCTGCTTACTCTAACCATAGTTCGGTCGATACGCGTATCTGAAGCTAACGCTCTATCAACATCATTTATTATATCTGAGTTCGCCATCCCTTAAAAACCTCCCTTTAAACATAAAAACCCAGGTTACATGGTCTTTCTACCCGTATTAGAAATTTTGAAAACTGTCGGACAGTGAAAAAGGTGAAAGCGTGAGAGGGTTATTTTAACTGCGCTTATATACAACTTCTCCGGCCAAAATGGTGTTGGAAACCGATGATTTTGAGACTTTTTCAATTAAGTGGTTATAAGGATCTATTGGTTGGCGGTTGTCATAATCTATGACAGCGAAATCGGCTCTTTTGCCTGGCTCGATACTTCCAAGTTCACTGCTAAGCCCAAGTACCTCTGCCGCCTTTATAGTAATGGTCTTAATTAATTCCTCAGGGGATAGTGGGATTTGATTCTTCTTAACGCCAGTTTGTTTTGCAAGAAGCATACGTGCCTTTCTTGCTTCTATAAACAGATCAAAATCTGGGTTGCTTGCTATGCTATCCGTGCCAAACCCAAATCTTAAACCATGCTTGATAAACTGGTTAACCGGAGCTTCGCCTGAGCCTAAAAGCTCATTTGATGTCGGGCAGAGAGCAACCGAGGCGTTTTTCTTTTTCAAAAGCTTTATATCCCCTTCACTAAGCCACACGCCGTGTGCCGCAACAAGCGATTTGTTTATTAAGGCAAGGCCATCAAGAAACTCGGTAGGCGTCTTACTTGATCCTTTTGATTTTATAGCCTCAAGCTCTAGTCTGCGGCCAATTGTGGATGCAAGAGGACCCGACCCGTCTCTAATCAGCTCCAACTCGGCCCGGGTCTCAGCAAGGTGAATGGAAAGCGGCAGGCCGTATTCTTTTGATATCTGGGCGCACACTTTAAGCGCGGATTCAGAGAGAGTATAGGCCGAGTGCGGTGACAACCCCAACTTAAAATAGCCAAAGTGCATAACGCTCTCCGCACTTTTTATCCGTTCCAGAATATCAACAACTGCATCCGCCAGGTTATTGTTATCGATGGCAACCGCTTCAAGATAGACAATGCCGGGCATCCCGGCCTCGGCGACAGCCTGAACGCCAAGACCGGTACGCGTGATATCGGCCGTACAAGTAATGCCAGCCTCAAAGTATCGCTTAACGCCTAATCGCGATGCCGCAAGCCAATCACTTCTTTGCATTTTACTGCTTGCTTTTATCATTTTTGTAATCCATTTTGGAAACGGTGCCGGCTTAGCTAAAAAATCAAAGGACGAGCACTCAAGATGGCCATGAAGATTGACCAAGCCTGGCATTAGAAGAGCGTCACGGAACTCAAGGACATCCTCATCTGGATTAGCGGCAATTAGATTATCCCTATTGCCGATAGCAATAATACGACCATCCTTAACAAAAACAGCCCCATCTTTGATAGGTGGGCTTGTGATAGGAAGGATAACATCAGCAGTATAGATTTTCTGGCTCCTGGCTTCTGGCTCCTGGATTCTACTTACTTTAACCGCTCTCCTTAAGCAAGGTTGGCTTGCGCAGGCTGGCACACTCGCAAGTTGATATATTATTACCAATGGAGCGCAGGGCTTCAAGTAAAATTTTGCCAACCATCTCGGACTCGTTGTAGAAGATTTTGGATAAATCCTCGTGTTTCCAGTCTTCAACTATTCCTTCTGCATAGTTGACAACCAAGTATGCCCCCGCATAACATGCGCCGATTTCCCGCGCCAAATAAATTTCGGGGCAGATACTTTGCCCCACGATATCCGCCCCCCACTGTTTTAAGACAGCGACTTCGGCTGGGCTTTCAAAGTGTCGTCCATCGGTTACGGCGTATATTCCACGCTCAAAAACACGTGACGATGCAAATTTTTTTGCCGCTTCAAGCAAGTTACCATGTAGGTTGGGGCAAATGGCCTTCCTCATGATAAGCAGATAGTCCGAGCCTAGGCTTACATCTTTTCGCACGGAGTTATCGATGTAATCGGTCGGAATAACGATATCGCGCAGATTAAGGAGGTGATTGACCGCACCAACCCCGCCCTCAGCCAGAATATTTTTAACCCCTGCTTCACGGAATACCCAAAATACCTGCCTTGAGGCATCGGCTCTCGTCACACCCTGCCGCCACCCGTGCATCTTGCAGGTAAGAACCGACTTCTCGCCAACCTTAAAAAGTTTAAACGGCGGACTATCTCCAAAAGGCGTTTCAAAGACAAGGCCGTCCTCAAGTACCTCGACATCCGACCCACCTAAGGCTTCTGGAAACTTTATCGAAAATGTACTCGACCCACCTATTGTTGCGTATATCGCTTGTGGTATTTTGTTGGGCATTCCCCTAGTTAACCTCCTTAATTAGCTCACTGCTCTCAGTTGACGGCTCACAGAATGAAAGTAAGTAATGTGAGTATAGAAGACAGGAGATAGAAGGAATTAAACGACCTTTTCCGGTTAACCGGTTTTACCACTGGACCCTGGCCTCTGGACCCTTTTATTCAAATCTTTCTATCACTTCATAAACCGTATTTCTTCTCGCCGCTTGTTTTCCGGTAGCCATAATAAGGCGAACCATCTCTTTTTTTGACATTGCGTAAGTGATGCCGGTTGCTCGCATCACGTTCTCCTCAATCATTATGCTTCCCAGGTCGTCGGCTCCAAAGGCTAAACTAAGCTGGCCAATCTCGTTGCCCTGGGATGGCCATGAGCCTTGAATATGCTTTATGTTATCAAAAAATATTCTTGCAACCGCCAACGTCTTAAGGTACTCCCTTGAAGAGACGCTCTTGCCGCCAAGCTCCGTGTGCCCCGGCTGGTAGGTCCAGGGTATAAAGGCCCTAAAACCGCCGGTTTTATCTTGAAGCTTTCTAATTTTACTCATATGCTCAATGCGATCCTCAACCGTCTCAGGGCCGCCCATCATCATGGTTGCGGTGCTCTCGATACCTAAAGTGTGCGCCCTCTCCATCACCTCAAGCCAGCGCCGTGCGGACACCTTGTTTGGGCTTACGTTTTTGCGGTAATGATCGACAAGTATCTCGGCTCCCGCCCCGGGGAGTGAATCAAGCCCGGCGTCTTTTAGTCGTTTGAGTGCTTCATCGACGCTGATGTCCGAGATATCTGCAATGTAAGCAACCTCCGGCGCGCCGAGGGAGTGAATTGTAATTGGGTAGCGCTGTTTGATACTTCTGAAAAGGTCTTCGAAGTAGCCTATTTTTAAATCGGGATGTAAGCCGCCCTGCATCATTATCTGCGTGCCCTCAAGCTCAAGCGTCTCCTCTATTTTTTTAAAAATCTCATCCTTGGATAATAGATACGCCTCCGGGTCACTCTTGTCACGATAGAAGGCGCAGAAACGGCATTTGCTCATGCAGATATTCGTGTAATTGATGTTGCGGTCGATTATAAAGGTAATTGTATTGTGATCTTCGAAAATATTCTCCCTGATTGCATTTGCGGTAAATCCAAGTGCTAATATATCCCCTTCGCGAAGAAGTAAAACTGCCTCCTCTTCGCTTAATCTTCGTCCCTCAAGTACCTCGGTTAATATTGAGTGCTGATCCATTAATCTATTAAACCTCCACGAACTCAAGCTTCGGGATTTCCTGGATAAAGCCGAGCTCGTAAGCTCTCGTTGCATAAGCCAGCAAATCTTGCTGGTACGCCGAATCAAGGTCAAAGCTTAAAGTCTCAAAGTAGTTTCTCATAAAGCCAGCATCAAATATCTCCCATCGGGATGCGGTCTGAGCAATTTCATCTACCTTCTGGATGCTGTACTCCATGGACTTCATAAAGGCCCTGTATACCTCGGCAACCAGCTCAGGGTTTTCCGCCGCAAAGATGCGCCTAACCGCCCAGACAGCAAAAACCATGCGCCGCCCGGTTAGCTCTTTCCACTCTTTGCCGAGGTCGTATAGGTAGAGATCTTTCGGCGGTTCGTATAGAGCACGAAGCGCATCATCACCTATCAAAAGCGCACCGTCAGCTTCCATCATCATCTGTGGCAGATCAGGTGGGCAAACGAAATACTTTGGCAAGACTTTATATTTATCACGCAGGATAATACGGGTTAGTGCCTGTGAGGTTGCCGATGAGTTGGTAAGCGCAACCGGCTGCCCGTCAAGTTTATCTAACGGTACTTTGCTTACAAAAAGGATGCTTTTAACCTCACCATTGGCGGCTACCGCCAGATTTGGCAGGAGCATCAAGTCTTTATAATTGCGGCAATATTCTATTGAGGATATCGGGCTTATGTCGAGCTTGCCCTCAAGGAGCATCTTGTTTAGCTCGGTTGGCGTGCCTTTGATTAAGTCAACATCTAAAAGAACGTTGTTATGCACCAAACCGTAGTAAAGCGGCAGGCAGTTTATAAATTGTATATGACCTACTTTTGGCCTGGACAATTATCTCACCCTCCCCAACCCTCACCCTACACCCTATCCCTTTGGGAGAGGGTGTAGAGGTATCTTTATATTGCCCTCCCTTCAAGGAAGGGAAACAGGATTATTCATAGGTTCTAATGATGTTATACAACGAGTCTCTTTCCACAGGTATACGGCCGGCATCTTTGATAAGATTAATCAGCTCTTCTTTCTCGATATACTCCTCGGTAGTTGCCCCAGCCATATGAGTTATTTTCTCCTCGACAACTGTTCCGTCAAGGTCATCAGCTCCAAAATCAAGCGAGAGTTGGGCAACTTTAAGCCCAAGCATAATCCAGAATGCTTTAATATGATCAAAGTTATCAAGCATAAGCCTTGAGATAGCTATGGTTTTTATATCATCATGAGCGGTAGTTCTTTTTACATCGGCCATAGCGGTGTTGTCGGGATGAAACGCCAACGGTATAAAGCTTTGAAAGCCTCCGGTCTCGTCCTGCAACTCACGAAGCTTGATGATATGATCAATTCGCTCTTCTTTCGTCTCGACATGTCCATAAAGCATGGTTGCGTTAGACCTTAAGCCCAACCCATGGGCCGTTCTCATAACCTCAAGCCAACGTTTACCGCTTGCCTTACTTACACAGGTCAAGCCACGTACACGCCCGCTAAATATCTCTGCACCGCCGCCTGGCATCGACCCAAGTCCGGCTTCTTTTAGTTTCTCCAGGACTTCGCGGGTGCTCATTCCGGTTATTTTAGCAAAGTAGTCTATCTCAACTGCAGTAAATGCTTGGATGTGGATATCAGGTAGTGCTTCTTTACATAAGCTTATTGCTTCTAGGTAATAATCAAACGGCTTATCTGGATGAAGGCCACTTACAATATGAAGCTCGGTTGCCCCGATCTTGGGTGCCTCAAGTGCCCTTGCCAAAATTTCCTCACGCTCCATAGTGTAAGCGTGCGGATCATCCTTATCGGCACTAAACGCACAGAACTTGCACCTATTTATGCAGACATTTGTCAAATTGATGTGGCGATTGACATTAAAGTAGGCATGGTTGCCGCTCTTTTTCTCCTTTACATGTCGGGCAAGCGCACCCAAAAATAGGATATCGTCTACATCATAAAGAGCGATTCCTTCCTCACGGGTAAGCCTTTCGCCCGACATAACTTTTTCTTCTATTTTTTTTAAATCAATGGTTGCAGTTGTAACAGGCATAAGATTACCTCCAGGAACCAATTAAAAATTGCCTACCCATCAATTGTAGTTGATCGATTCATCGATTAACCGTTCACCAGCTCTTTGATTCGAAATTCGTAATTCGACAATCCCTACCCCCACCTCGTAAAAAGTTCATGTTCTACACCCAGCTGATCCAGTACCTTGCCCACAACAAAATCAACGATATCTTCTATCGTCTTAGGATTACTATAGAAAGCAGGCATCGCCGGTACCACGCGTGCCCCAGCCTCCTGTACCTTAAGAAGGTTTGTAAGGTGGATACGGCTTAGCGGTGTCTCCCTTGGTACAATTACAAGAGCCCTGGATTCCTTTAGCATAACATCCGCCGCACGCTCAATTAAACTTGATGATATGCCGTTTGCAATTGAGCTTAGGGTCGCCATGCTGCATGGCATTATTACCATTGCTGATGTTATATGCGAGCCACTACAGATCGGGGCCATTAGGTTGTCGTCTCGATAGTACTTAAGTTGGCTTGCCTTATCAAGCATGCCGAGCCAGCCTGCTATCTCGACAGATGCATCATTCTCATTAAAAGTAAAACCAAGCTCACGCTTGATCACCAACTTCCCTGGATCAGAGATAACAAGCGAGATGGTGAAATCGCGTTTGAGAAGTTCATTTAAGAGACGCTTGCCATAGATAGAGCCACTTGCCCCGGTTATGGCAACCGTGTATTCTCTGTTGTATCTCATATTAGGCAAATCAGGCCAATCCCTTCAAGAGATATCTGGCTGCGAAATCTAACCCTGTAAAAGCAAACACCTGAAGACTTATAAAACCATTCATAGTAAAAAAGGCCAAGTTTACTTTAGAAAGGTCGTTTGGCTTTACAAGCCTGTTCTCATAAGCTAAAAGAAGGGCCGTAACCATTACTCCGAAATAATAGACCGCACCCATTTTAAAAGCTACACCAACTGTAAACAGAAGAGCAACCGTTAGAACATGGAACATCCTCGTCACTAAAAGTGCCCGTTCTATGCCGAAGACCGCCGGAATCGAGAAAAGCTTGTCTCTCCGGTCGACGTCGATATCCTGGCAGGAATAGATAATATCAAATCCGGCAGTCCATAACATAACTGCGGCGCCCAGCACAACAACCGGCCAAGTTAACCCATTTGCAATCGCGATCCATGCACCTATAGGTGCTAACCCTAGGCTTATGCCAAGGACCATGTGATTTAACCAGGTAAACCGTTTCGTATAGGAATAGATAAGCAATGGGAGAACCACGGCAGGCCATACTATGCGAGCAAGCGGTGCAAGCTGGTAGGTTGCAATGAAGAAAATGACAATGCTTACTACTGCGAAGCCAAGCACATATGTAGAGGTTAGTTTCCCAGCCGGAATCGCACGATCTTTGGTGCGCGGGTTACGGGAGTCTAGTTCGCGGTCAATATAACGGTTCATCGCCATGGAGAAGCTTCGCGCACCAACCATCGCAACCGTAATCCAAAATATCTGCCATAGGGTAGGCCTACCGTTTGCGGCAAGCATCATACCCATGTACGCAAAAGGCAGGGCAAAGATCGTGTGCTCGAACTTGATCATCTCAAGAACTGTTTTGAGTCTACCCAAGACCATACTCCTCCCATCTCTCATCTACCAGATGCTTTGTATCCTCATCCATCTCTATATCATCAGGCCATTCCCGGGTATGGCCTTCCTCGGGCCATTTTTTAGTAGCATCGACCCCCATCTTTGAGCCAAATTTAGCCATATTCGACGAGTGGTCCAGTGCATCAAGCGGTCCTTTTACCACCATAATATCACGCTCTGGGTCGACGTTGTTAAACACTTTCCATAGGACTTCCGACATATTTTGCACGTCGACGTGTTCGTCGACCACAATAATCATCTTGGTAAACATCATCTGGCCCAGACCCCAGAGCGCACTCATCACTTTGTAGGCATGGGCCGGGTAACTCTTCTTAATAGATACGACCGCGCAGTTATGAAATACGCCTTCAAGCGGCAGATTTAAGTCTTTAATCTCGGGCAATGCAGCCTTAAGGACCGGCAAAAACATCCGCTCGGTTGCCTTTCCCATATAGCAGTCTTCCATCGGCGGCTTGCCCACAATAGTAGCCGGGTAAATTGGTTTTTCACGCATGGTTATGCACTTAACGTGAAAAACCGGATAGTAATCTGCAAGCGAATAATAGCCGGTATGATCTCCGAAAGGCCCCTCCCAACGGGTCTCCTCGGGGTCGACATATCCCTCAAGAATTATCTCGGCATTAGCCGGAACCATAAGATCAACTGTTTTTGCCTTTACAACCTCAACAGCCTGCCTGCGGATTAATCCAGCAAAGAAAAGCTCCTCAACATTTGGCGGCAGGGGTGCGGTTGCCGAGTAGATAGTCGCGGGATCTCCGCCAAGAGCGACCGCGACTTCGATCGGCTCCCCTTTTTTCTGATACTTGCGGTAATTATGTGCGCCGTCATGGTGGGCGTGCCAGTGCATTCCGGTCGTCTTGCCATCAAAAACCTGCATTCTATACATACCGAGATTCTGCCTTCCGCTCTCCGGGTCTTTAGTAATAACAAGCGGCAAGGTTATAAACCTGCCGCCGTCCTGCGGCCAGCATTTAAGGACCGGAAAATCATTGAGCGAGAAGTTATCGGTTAAGACTACTTCCTGGCAGGGGGCACTCTTTACCTCTTTGGGCTTGTAATCCGCAATATTTTTAAGCTTGAAAAGGGTGGAAATTTTCTCCCAAAAGGTCTCCGGTTTGCTGTTTGGTAAAAGCTCGGCTAGCTTCCTGGGAATCTCATCTAAGTTATTTGCACCTAAAGCCCAGCTCATTCTCTCGTAGGAGCCAAACGCGTTTATAAGAATCGGGATGTTAGAGCCCTTGGGGTTTTCAAAAAGCAGCGCCGGTCCGTATTGTTTGCTTATCCTGTCGGTTATCTCCGTAACTTCCAAGATGGGGTCGACCTCTGTTTTGATTCTTTTAAGCTGTCCCTTAGAATCTAAGAAGTTTATAAATTCTTGCAGGTCTCGAAAAGCCACAGCCTGACCACCTTTTTAAATCGCTAAGGTAAATTGTAACGCATACTTTAATAGAGTTGCAATTTAACCCTCAATTCAACTACGGTCGTATAAAAATTTTTTGTTTAGTGTTGACAAGACGCGGTATGTTTGGTAGCATTTATAGCAGACCCCAAGGGGCTGAATACGAGAAAGCTCGTGAGGAAGAATATACCAGTAGTGACCTCGAGGTGGGACATGAGATGAAGTGGTCGAAAGACCATATAGGGCGAGTGTCCGCCAAGAGGAACGAAACGGGAAGTTCAAGATCAAGAGCTTTAGCGGTAAGGTTTCTTGGGGTTCTTTATTTTATCTTTACCTTATTTTTATCTATTTCTATTGCCCCAATCTTGCAATCTTTCAGGCAAGAACGGCACCCTCTAGATTATAGGTTATTGTTTAACCAACGGTCGCTAGAAAAATTTAATTAAGCTAGAATTAGGGGTACTACTATAGGGGTGTAGAATTTGGGTCTGCGTTCAAGGTATGTCAATATTCAAAGCACGCTAATAATTGTACTTGTTTTGAATCTGGCTATTGCACTTACGAAAGCAATCTACGGCTATTTAACGAATTCGGTAAGCATGCTAGCCGATGGGTTCCACTCATTGTTCGATGGGGTATCGAACGTTATTGGGCTTGCCGGTATCTTTATCGCAGCTAAACCTGCCGATACAACCCACCCTTACGGACATGCAAAGTATGAAACATTTGCCTCGCTTAGCATAGGTGTGCTTCTTTCAATCACTGCGGTTGAGATATTTATATCTGCCTACCACCGGATTTTTTCCGGTATCAACCCCAAAGTAACAACGGTAAGTTTTGTAATCATGCTAGTTACAATAGCTATAAACCTTGTAGTCACCACCTATGAAAAAAAGCGCGGTCAACAGCTTAAAAGCGAATTTCTTGTCTCAGACTCCATGCATACAAGAAGCGACATTTACGTCTCTGTGTCGGTTATTATAAGTCTAATTGCCGTTAAACTTGGGTTCCCATCTCTTGATGTCTTAGTTGCTTTTGTAATTGCCGGCGTCATCGGCTTTATGGCCCTTTCCGTGTTTAAAGAAAGCTCAGATGTCTTATGCGACACCCGCGTTATAGAACGTGATAAGATACACGCTGTCGTTCAAAGAATTAATGGTGTACAAGACTGCCATGCAATAAGAACCCGCGGTAAAAAAAGCGAAATCTATCTTGACCTGCATGTCCTAGTTGATTCAGAGCTCCATGTGGATAAAGCGCATAATATTGCAAACGAGGTAGAGGCTGAGGTTAAGAAGTCCTTTCCCGAAATAACCGACATATTGGTTCACATCGAACCGTATTAAATAGTCTAGAGCGTGGGTTAATTTCGAACTGCTAAATTCGAACGTCGAACTAAGGATAGATTAGAAGAGGCTTTCTTGCTCAGGGATATTATCTAATTTTTTCTTGGCCTTTCCCCATCTTTTAAACTTATCGATCGCCCCATTTGCAAGCTTATCGGCACGGGCGTTTTCGCTGCGATAGACATGCTCGATGCTGGCTTTATTAAAAGCGGTCAAAAGCTGCCTGACTCTTTCAAAAAGCGGCTTTAGTCCCTCGTTTTTGACCTTGTACGCACCGGTAAGCTGCCTGACCAAAAGCTCGCTATCTAAATATATTTCAACTTCGTCTTTGCCATATTGTAATGCTTTCTCAAGCGTTAAGATAAGAGCTTTGTACTCGGCAACATTATTGGTGGTCTCACCCAGATATTCGGATATTTCGGCTAAAACCTCGCCAGACATATCCTTTATTATACCGCCCGCACCGGCAGGCCCCGGGTTTCCTCTGGCTGCACCGTCACTGTAGACTATCAGTTTTGCCTTAAATTTTGTCATGCTCATCAATCTACGCCATTCTTCTATCTAACCGCCGATTATATAAGCCAAGAGCCATCCTTAAGCCAATTAGCCAAGAGCCAATAGGATTTAGTATTTTCATTGGCTAATTGGCCATTGCCTATTGGCTACTTTTACATTGGCTACTTGGCTAACCTTCAATCTAGACTTTCACTATAATTCTGCCGCACTCTGGGCATTTCTCGAGATTCTTTGACTGCCCGATCCTCTCGGCCTCGGTACTGGGCAGCTCAACCCTACAGCCCTGGCATAAGCTACCCTCAAGGATCGTTACCGCTAACGGGTAGTTCGTCCTTACCCTATCATATAGTTGCCTGGTATCATCACTTAGAGAACTGTAGAAAGGCTTGCGCTCTGACTGCAACTTATCTCGCTCAGCTTTAATCTCGGCCAGACCTGCGTCCATTTCTTCCTTGGCCTTGCCCATCTCGGCTTTTCTTGTAGCAAGCCGGTCTGCGATCGTTTCATTATTGTCCTTCAGCGCATCCACCACGTCCAGTTGCTCCAAAAGTGCCGTCTCTTTCTCATCGGCAAGACCCTTCAGATGATTTATCTCTTGCTGCACACTGGATAGCTCTTTGGGATTGTTAATAGTGCCGCTGTAGAGCCTTCCCTGTTCTTTGTCAATCTTTTTAGTCAAGCTATCCAGCTCGTCTTCGAGCTTCTTTTGCTTTAGCAGCTCGTCGTGAAGTTTTTTGGAGATCGCCTTGTAGAGGCTCTCAGTTTTGCCGACTTCTTCGCTCAGGCTTTGGAAACGGTCGCGCCCCGGAAGGTTCTTTTCTTGGTAATTAAGCGCATCAATCTTTGAATCTATTTTTTGAAGCTCTGTTAAAGTTTTATGCTCGTCCATAACTAACCTTTATTCCATGGATTTGTATCGATCTCCGATACCAGGACCTTTACATTAAGCCCTGATTCGTATACCAACTGTTGAAGCCGCTTTGCGATATCGGGGACCACCAGCCTCTCGGTCTCGCCATGCCCCGCATCGATGATCGCCAGCCCTATCGCTTTGGCGGCATGCGCAGCATGATACTTAACATCACCGGTTACATAAACATCGGCCCCCGACGCCTTTACAGCTGGAATGAGTTCTCCGCCGCTTCCGCCGCAAACTGCAACTCTTTTAACTACCATATCCCAATCACCGGATACTCTAAGATCGCTATCGAGTGCGATACTCCAGCGCTCCACCAGATCACGAAGCCTGCCCGGCTTTGTAAGATTCCCGACTCGGCCAAACCCAACTCCAACAGGAGGGTTTTTCACCTCATAAACATCATAAGCCACTTCTTCGTACGGGTGAACCCTAAGCATGGTTTGGATAATATGCTCAATTTTATCCGGTGTGACCAGTATTTCAAGTCGATACTCGTCAACCTGGTTTAGCTCGCCTATTTTCCCCAGGTAGGAATGCGCCCCGAGCATGGGGTAAAAAGTCCCTGTCCCCTCTACTCTAAACGTGCAGTGGCTGTATTCACCAATTACGCCGCCACCGGCGCTGCCAAGTGCGGCGATCATCTTATTAATATTATCTTCGGGGACGAAAACCACAAGCTTAAACATTTGGACGTCTTGCGCCGGAAGCAATGCTTCAATATCTTCTAAGTCTAGCGTGCGGGCTAGCACATCGCTTACCCCGTCACGCGCTCTATCTAGATTAGTATGAGCAACCAGCAAAGATATATCGGATTTAATCAGGTTAGCAACCAGTCTCCCGACATCGTCGGTAGCTAAAACACGGTTTAGACTCTTATAGATAAGGGGGTGGTGTGAAAGGATCATCTGCGTATCCTTGGCCCGAGCCTCGTCCACGACGTCTTGCGTAACCTCGAGCGTGACTAGAAGCCTATCAACCATGCCGTTAGGGTCACCAACCTGAAGGCCAACATTGTCGCTCTTAAACCTTAAATAAGCGGGAGCAAGATTGCCAGCAATTGCCATCATCTGCGATACGGTTGCCATTAACGCCTCCCAACTTTGTTGTCAACGTCGGTTATTATATAGTGACATACATGCTCAAAAGGGTCTAGATAAAAGTCTGAGATTACCAGCCAAGCCCATAATTACCTATTGCATTGACTGATATAATGATGTTAAGAACACTGTGTTAAGAACACTGTGTTAAGAACGAAATATGATTTTGTTCTTCCCGTTCGCTTCTTCGTGTGGACGGGAAGAATGTTTATATAGAGGAATAAGGAGGTCGAACACGTTGTTGTGCGATAGATGTAAGGAAAGACCTGCTAGTGTTACATATACGCAGATAAAAGGCGATAAAAAAGAAGTTACTTACGTCTGTGAAGTGTGTGCACACGAGCTAGGAATTCTGCCGGATTCCCCGTCCGACGAATTCGGCGGCATGTTTGGTTTACCGGATATTTCAAAGATATTCCCGGAGCTCTTTAGGCAGTACCGGGGAAATATACTCGAGATGCTTTCGTCAAGTGCACAGGAGGCACTTAACCTCTCGGCTAACGAAGCGGTTCGGCTTAATTTTGATTATGTCGGGACTGAGCACTTGCTCCTTGGCTTAAGCCGTGAGTCGATCAGCTCGAAGATTTTAATGGATTTAGGCGTCAACCTTGGCGACTTAAGAAAAGAGGTTGAGGATTTAATTGGGCGCGGTAACGCCGCAGCAGAAAAAGAGATCCCGCTTAGCCCCCGCAGCAAGAGGGCTTTAGAGCTTGCTCTTGAAGAAGCAAGGACTGCGGGTGAAAGATTCATCGGCTCTGAGCATTTGCTTCTTGGTTTGATTAGGGAAGGCGAAGGCATCGCCGCGCAGGTTTTGAAAAAGCGCGGGGTAGATCTTACCCGGGCAAGGCAGGAGATTCTAAATATGGCGGGACCCGGTGGCGAGATGCCGTCAATGGGATCTGCTGTGCCGCGCCAGAGAAGCAAGACGCCTGCCCTTGATCAGTACAGCCGAGATCTAACCAACCTTGCCCGCGAGGGCAAGCTTGACCCGATAATCGGTCGCGATAAGGAGATCGAGCGAATTATCAGGATATTGAGCCGTCGTACAAAGAACAACCCAGCGCTGATCGGTGAGGCCGGCGTTGGTAAAACTGCCATAGCTGAAGGGCTCGCCCAGAAGATAGTTGCCGATGAGGTTCCAGATATCCTAAGAGATAAAAGGGTTGTTTCACTTGATTTGGCTGGAATGGTTGCAGGCACCCGCTACCGCGGTGAGTTTGAGGAGCGACTCAAGAGAGTAATGGAGGAACTTCGCGAAAGAAGCGGAGAGGTCATCGTCTTCATAGATGAGCTTCATACCATCGCCGGTGCCGGTGCAGCTGAGGGCGCAATCGATGCATCCAACATGCTAAAGCCCGCACTTTCAAGGGGTGAGTTGCAGATAATAGGTGCAACCACCCTCGATGAGTACCGGAAGCACATTGAAAAAGACCCGGCCCTTGAGAGAAGGTTCCAGCCGATTATGGTAGGCGAGCCAACCGTCGAGGAGACAATAGAAATCCTTAAAGGGCTTCGCGACCGCTATGAGGCCCACCATAGGGTAAAGATTAGCAACGAGGCAATCATGGCCGCAGCGGAGCTATCCGACATGTACATAACGGATAGATTCTTGCCGGATAAGGCAATTGATCTTATCGACGAGGCGGGAGCCATGGTAAGACTTCAGTCGACTGTCCCTCCAATTGATGTAAAAGGCATCGAGGAAAAACTTGACGCCATACAGCGCGAGAAGGAGGCCGCGGTCAAATCTGAGGATTATGAGAAGGCTATGAAGCTTCGCGAAAAGGAGCATGAGCTAAAGCAGGAGCTTGAGAAGGCTGAGCAGGACTGGGCCCATGCGAAAGGTATGGCCAACTCAACGGTCACAACTGAAGATATCGCCGAGATAGTCTCTAGCTGGACCGGAGTTCCGGCTAAGAAGCTTGTCGAGGAGGAAAAGACGAGGCTCTTGAAGATGGAGGAAGCCTTACATAAAAGAGTTGTCGGCCAGGAGGAAGCCATTGAAGCGATATCCGAGGCGATTAGAAGAGCCCGCGCGGGTCTAAAAGACCCGAAGAGGCCAATCGGCTCATTTATCTTTCTTGGCCCAACTGGAGTCGGCAAGACCGAGCTTGCAAGAGCTCTTGCCGAGCATCTCTTCGGCGAGGAAGAGGCCATGATTAGAATCGACATGTCTGAATATATGGAGAAGCATACGTTATCAAGGCTAATCGGCGCTCCCCCGGGATATGTTGGATACGAGGAAGCCGGCCAGTTAACCGAGCCGATAAGAAGGCGTCCCTACTCAGTCGTTCTCTTTGACGAGATTGAGAAGGCGCATCCGGATGTGCTTAACATTCTACTTCAGATAATGGACGATGGCAGGATAACCGATTCGAAGGGACATACAGTCAACTTTAAGAACACGGTTATCATTATGACGTCTAACATTGGAAGCCAGTTAATTAAGCAGTCCCGCGGGCTAGGGTTCAAACCAGCCACGAAAGAAGCGGAAAAGACTTTTGAGGCGGTTAAAGATCAGGTACTGCGTTCGCTTGAGAAAGCTTTCCGGCCCGAGTTTCTAAACCGAGTCGACGAGATCATCGTCTTCCATCCGCTCACATCTGAACAGATAAGGCAAATCGTCGATATCCTTATGACGAGGGTGGAGCGCGAGCTCAAAGGACAGCAAATAACGCTGGAGTTAACCGATGCGGCTAAAGACGTTCTTGCCAAAGAAGGATTCGACCCGCTTCTCGGTGCAAGACCTCTAAGGCGCACAATCCAGCGTCGGATTGAAAACCCGCTTGCCTCGAAGTTGCTGCGGGGCGAGTACTCTGAGGGCGATACGGTAGTTGCCGATGTCGAGGACGGCAAGATAGTCTTCAGGAAGCGCGAGGAAGAAAAGCCCGCCGCACCAACCCCTGAGACTGCCGCATAAAATGGTGAATGGGGAAATCGGAAAAACGTAGAGTTGCCCGATTTATCGGGTGTAGACATAGCGCAGGGTTTAGCCCTGCTATAGAGGGGCGGGCACAGGTCCGCCCCTCTATTTTTATCAGGTCATTTAAATCAATTAAGTGCTATATCGATCTTTGTCGAATCTTACCTAACTACCATACTCTGTACTTGCCTTCGGCAAGGTCAGAAGTAAAAGTTAAGATATTTGCGAGCTCAAGGTCCATCACCTCACGCACAAGCGGGGCAACCTTATCAATTGAGACGCCCGGCTCTAGGATAACCTGCGCGGAGGCAATATTGGGCTCGTCGATTGGTTTCCCAATTTCACTACAAAGCCAGACGTAGATCTCTTGTATACCGCTGACAGCGTTATAAACCTCGTTTGCTATCCGGCGCGTAAGTATGGAGTAGATTTTCCCGACGTGGCTTACTGGGTTTTTGCCAGAGGCAGCTTCTGCCCCCATAGGCCGGTTTAGCGCAATTACTCCATTCGCACGGTTTCCTCTACCCACTTCCCCTGAGTCGGCATCCTCGGCAGATGTACCGGTAACAGTTAGATAAATACCATCCATCCCCCGGCTGGAATCGTCAAGAGAATTTAGATCTATATAGATATTTTCTAGATTCTTGTGCCTCATGCCAAGCACGAATTCTTTTACGCACTCAAGTATTTCCTTTTTCTGTTTAAAGTAAGAATCTACACCATCAACAAAGCGGTCTATAAGCGGCATGGCAATAATTAACTTTAGGTCCACGCCAGTTCGATACCCCATAACCTTGATGTCTTCCCCAGAGGCAGGAAACTGCTCTTTAAAACCAGTGCTATTTAAGTAATGTTCGATATCTAAGACCATCTTCTCGGTTGGGGATAAGGGGGCGTACCCAACAGCGGCAGAGGTGTCGTTTGCAAGGGGGACAGCAGTCTCACGTATTAAGATATCGGCAAGCTCCGGTGAGCCGGGTTTTAACTCGACGTCAAATTCGATATCTTTATTGGGATCAACAAACCTTAGGTTATCCCCTATCCACTTCTTGGCCGTATTGACGGCGATTCTATCAACTGGCACGAGCTCGCCGTTAAGCTCAAACGTCGCCCTATCTCCTATGACAAGACGCATCGGCTCAATTACTGAACCGCCGCCAAACCTGTGCGCTACCTCACCTGCAACAAGCAAACCCTTGTCGGTATTGTGGTGTAGTACGCGGCCAAATCGGCTCAAGTACTCCCGGCTTAGCGCAACCGAGATCTCCTCCATAACAGCGTCACAGATCGAGTCGGGATGGCCAACGCCCTTTCGCTCAACTATCTCGATTTTATGCTCAAAAATAGGCTTTCCGGCAAGACTCTCAACGAGGATGTTTTTTGTTTTTTTCAATAAACCTCCAGGCTAGCTTATAGTTCAGCTATGTTTAGAAATAGATACCCATTAAGCTAGCCCGAATAGTGTTAATCTCCTAGATTGAGCCCTGTTTTTTTCCCTCGTAAAAATCAATCCAATTAGTATTAATCCAATCCTTCGCGGCATAGTGCTTATCCCCTAGGCCCCTTCTAATCATTTCACGGGCCACTATGCCGCCGCGATGCGGATACTTGTACAACTGAGGCCGATCTGAACCAAAACCATGAACATAATGGGTCAGCTCATGCGCCATCACAGCCTCACAGACGAATTCAGGTATATCAAGCTCTTTAAAGAATCCATTTATCTTAATTTCGCTAATTGTGTTATTTACCAATCGGATAGAGCCTAATCTAGTCCTACATCTTTTACTAAAATGAATAATGACCTTATCAGTTTTTGGAACATCCGGAAAATACTCCGACCATATTCCATCAAGCTTATCCCTTAACCACTGGTCGTCTCGCATCTTCATCCTCCGCTTATTGCCCAACAGAATTTGACTCAACATAAGGTCCTACATTACAGCTAGCACAACAGTTTAGCTTCGAAATGGTAAGTTTTAATCACCCCTTCCAACATCCTAGCGAAAGGTAGACTTACATCAACTTGCATTAAGGGCGGATATTAGCCAGCCGCTAAAAATTAGCGTTGGATGGCCATAGTTTCTCCAATACAGTATAGAATGAACGAGATAATGGTGAAAATGCAACGGCAAGCGGTCTCTCTAAATGGCAATATCTGTTATTTTTCGTTAAGCCGTAAAATATTTTATGCGTTTTACCTCGACGAAAGTAGCGACTTCTTTCGCTGTCCATAAAAAATCAATTTTTATAAAAAATTTTTATAATGCAAAGCTGGTTTTCGCTTTTCACCAAAACGCATGGAGATAGAGCACAACTTTATCAAAATAATTTGTATTTAATATAAGTTAGTTTTGGTTGGTGTTTAACAGGGAACATTAGAGTTGGTTAAACCTTTCCAAGTTTAGATAGGAGGCATGATGTCGGTATCTCAAGTAAAGCTCGGTGCAATATTCGTTGGTTGGATCATTTCGGTTTTCTTGCTGTTGGTAATAGTCATGGGTGTTGCTGCGGCTGTAGTGGCTCTCGGCACAAATGTACTATCCCTAACCCATAAAATTAACGGACTTACATATTTTTCGCTTAATCTGGTCGTTTTTTTAGCGATTTTTATCTCCTTTTTTATAGGCGGATACGTTGCCGGACGTATGGCTGCTTTTGCCGGTGCACTTAACGGCGCCATGGTTGTCGTGACCAATGTCCTGGTTGAAATCCTTGCAATTGTCTTCGTGATTGTTTTTGACAACAAACTGGGTATCGGGATTGCTGATCCTTTTATAAAAACACTTTCCTCACTTGCGGTAGGCATAGTTGTCGCTACCGCCTTTGCCTTGACGGGAGGTGTCCTTGGAGGCAAATATGGCGAAGGATATGTCAACCGCCTTGACCTTGCCCTAGGCATAACCAAGCCGACATCCACAATACCGCATGCACAACAAGAGGCGCCGTGGGAGACCAAACAGGCCTCAGCAAATAAAGAAGCCGGTAAAGGTAAGAAAGCCAGCTAATATTTAGGGTCCAGGAGTCTAGTAATAACGCTTGCATAAACCAAGCCAGTTCCTTAGTATATTTATGGTAATCAGGTTTCTTAAAATCATTTATTGCTCTACAAAATGTTGAAGAAGGTGTGGTTTGGCTGAAATAAGAACTTTCAAGGGCGTATTTTATAACAAAGGCATCGTTGGTGATTTTTCTAATGTAGTTGCCCCTCCGTACGACGTAATAAGCGAACAAGATCAGAAGAACCTACAGGAAAAAAGCAAATACAACATTGTTCGGCTCATCCTGCCCCAAGGCTCAATAAACAATAAGTATATCCAGGCAAGCGCCCTTTATAACCAGTGGCTAAAGGATTGCATATTGGTTAGAGATATAGAGCCGTCACTTTATATCTATGAGCAAGAGTACAACGTTAAGGGAAGACCAAGAAAAAGGATCGGCTTTATCGCACTTGCCAAGATAGAGGATTTCTCAACAGGTAAAATCAAAGCCCATGAACGAACCTTAAAAGGCCCGAAGGCCGACCGGCTACGCCTCTTAAAGGCTTGTAAGACCAACTTTAGTCAGATATTTAGCCTATTCTCAGACCCTGAGCAAAAGGTGGATGAGGTTCTACGAAAGCATACAAAGGAGAGGCCGCGTATCAATATAAAAGTCGACGGGGTCACCAACCGGTTATGGAGCCTAAACGATTCGGAAGCCGTAGAGACAATTACAGGGCTGATGCAAGACAAACCGCTTTTCATCGCCGACGGGCATCACCGGTATGAGACGGCGATTAATCATAGAGACGAGATGAGACTTTTTACCGGAGACAACTCCGGAGAGGCACCTTTCGATTATACCATGATGATGTTTGTGAATATGGATGGTAAAGGTCTTACCGTCTTGCCCACACACCGGGTACTAAAGAATCTGCCCAAGATCAATCATGACAAGTTCCGGGAGAACCTCAAGCATATTTTTGAGATTAAGGAGTTCTCCTCAATAGACAAGACTATGGCCGAGCTAGCAAAAAACTCCGACTCGCACGCCATCGGGATGTATCTTGGAAACCGAACTTACAGCCTGCTTAAGGTTAAGGATGAAAACGAAGTAGTTAAACTCCTTGACGGCAACCAGTCCAGGTCGTGGAAGCTCCTTGACGTAACCATTCTGCATCAAGTCATTATTAATCGTGTACTTGGATTTGGAAGGACAAATATAGAGAGCAGCATTAAGTTTACCACCAATGGTAAAGAGGCAGTGCAACTAGTAACCAGCGGCGAATACCAGATGGCATTTTTCTTAAACCCAACCAAAATAAGTAGCGTTAGAGATATCGCCAATTTAGGCGAGGTAATGCCCCAGAAATCTACATACTTCTACCCGAAACTTCTCTCTGGGCTAGTGCTTAACAAGTTAGAGTGGTAAAGAAGATTAAAAGGTGAAAAGAATCCATGAACGAAAAAGCCCCTTTGAGGGGCTTTTTACTGCTCTTCTTTCTTAAATATCTGGTCAAGCCTTCTTACAATATCGTAGTAAGAGATATATCCTGCAGCTATTGCCTCGCCGTTTATAAACGTCAGCGGGAACGGCAAGTTATGAGTCTCGACTAAATTTTTAACATCAGGATGGATATCATCATCGCCGACATCAAAATAGTTGATGTTAACGGCATCGCCATAATCGGCTTTTAATGGCTCGATAACCATCCAGTTTATCTCAGCCTGAGATAAACCATATGAGCCTCATCCAAAACCGCATGAGCTACCCTCATTAAATATATCAATCCTTACGGGTCTTGCAGCTACCCCCAAATTTACCCCTCCTAGGACTGTAGAGCCTCTTTTACGTAGCCGATCTTTTTCTCAAGATTTGAAATCTCGCGATCAAATGAATTTCGGTAGGCTTCAATTTTTCCAACGTTGATATGAACACCAGTCTGGCCAAGTATTAGTCTTCTCTCAATTTGGATATCTTCAAGACTCTCTTCAAGCAACTCGAGCTCCTCTTTAAGTTCATCCTTGTCCATGGTTTTAATCTTATCAAGGTAATCATCCATGTCCATCTCGATCCCTCCTACCGCATACTTATCGCGCCGGTTGGGCACATTTTGATACAAACGCCGCAACCCACGCATAGATCCTCATTAACTGAATATGACGGCCTTGGTCCAAAAAACGCAAAAAGTGGTTCTACCTGCATTTCGTTATCGATCGCCCTAGTTGGGCATACCCTTCTAGCCGGGCATGCAGGTGAGCGGTCGCATCTATTTTTATCGATTTCTGCTTTTTTCGTTGTTTGCCTTGGCATTTAAACCCCCGGCATCTTTCGTATTATACCCCCTAGGGTATCCAATTAAACACAATTTGTCAAGCGTTAGCTTATTATCTACGTGAATCTTACGCAAAGACGCAAGCAGGAAAGACTATACCCCATGCGGACTTCCATAAATATGTTGCGTATTAGTTTAGAAAACACAAATTGAAAAATGCTTAGTAGCCAATGTTTTGTTAGCCCTTTCTCCTAAATGTTGCTTCGATTATAAGTACGATCAGGAGTAAAAGCAATATGGCTACAAAAAAAAGGGTTGTTACATTTACTTCTAGGTATAGGAGCAAGAAATATATGCCCAGCATTAACCCAACAACCGCATAGCCTAAATTTGCAACCAATCCTATGAGAAAGAAATGCTTGTCACCACTAAAAATATTTTTACGTGCGCTATACGCTTTAAATCCGTATCTGACCCTTATCGCTACAATTACTAGGGATATTATAGATAGCCCCAGCTCAATCTCTTTAGTTAACTTCATCTGTTCCCCATAACTGTTTTTTACTGGACTATCTATCAAACTTCGCCTAAGTGTTTAGATTTCTCCCAACCTGGACGTAGTCTGGTAATAGATACACCAGATATAGCATTTATTAAACCTAAAACTTCCTATCCTTAGCCTAACGCTCTTAGACATTGCCGAGATAGACATAATCCAACTTCTCTCTTGCGATATTTTCCGCCAGGCGAAGTGTCTCAGTTGGCGTAGGTATGGTTGTCATCCTGTAGGATGGAAAATAGCGCGAGAAATGAAGTGGCGTATCCTTGCCTAGCGAGTTGGCAATCCAGTCGACCAGCTTCTCAAAATCCTCCTTGGTGTCGTTTAACCCTGGGACGATAAGATTTGTTATCTCGATATGGCAGTGCTGTTTCGCCAGCTCGGCCGCCTTTAGAACTGGCCTTAGATGCCCGCCGAGCTTCCGGTAGAAAGACTCGCTAAATCCTTTCACATCGATATTCATTGCATCAACGTATGGGAGAACCTCGCGAAGCGGCTCCTCAAGCACATAGCCGTTTGTAACTATTACATTATGCATGCCAGCTTCCTTAGCCAACATCGCGGTATCTTTGACATACTCATATACTGTAAATGGCTCATTGTATGTATATGCGACGCCGATGTTTTTGCTCGGGATATACCTCTTTGCAATCTCGACAACCTGCTCTGAAGATAGCGTCTGTGTGAATTGCTCCAGCGCATCCCCAACTGAAGTGCCCGAAAAGCTGTCTTTGGGCTGAGCTATGCTCCAGTTTTGGCACCATGGACAGCTAAGGTTACACCCAATCCCCCCAATTGAAAAAATGGTGGAACCGGGGTAGAAGTGATAAAGCGGCTTCTTCTCGATAGGGTCAAGATGGGCAGAACTTACACGTCCGTACTCCATAGCGTAGAGCTTGCCATCGATATTTTTGCGGATAAAGCAGTCGCCCGACTCGCCCCGCCCGATCAAGCAGAGCTGTGGGCAGAGCCGGCATCTAACTTTATCGTTATCCTTCTTTTCGTAAAACAATGCTTCTTTCATAGTCACATCACTGCAGTAATTGTAAGTTTAAAACCCCCAAAGCGCAAAGTGTAAGCAAAACGGCGAACTGGTTAGATTCCTCCCCCTTTGATGGGAGATTAGCCTGCGGTGTAAATCTTCTGGCTCCTTAAAACTAGTTTGCCGTCCTGCAAGCGTGGAAATAAAAAGTTGGGAGTTTATCCAAAAGGGGGTTAGCTATGAAAGTTGCCGGAGGGAAAATGAAGGTCCTCCCCGAGGAGGCAATAGGTAAAGGGAAAAAATTTCTTGACGAGCAATTGGACAGATTAAGAGCGACTATTCGCGGGTATCCATCCGAGTCTCTACTCGCGGCATTCGGAAGTGGTCTAGTGCTTGGTTTTTTAGTTAGGAGGCTTTAGTAACATGGCAAATGCTGCACCAACGCCGCCACCCAAGGAAAGACCGGTTGAAGCAAAATCAACAATAGAGCTAATCCGCCAGATAATACAGGAAAGCAGCGATCTTATCCAGCAGGAATTCCAGCTTTTAAGGAAAGAAGTAAGCAACGCTTTGGGCCAAGCAGGCATTGCATCCGGAAAGCTTATGGCCGGGGCAGTTATTGCTGTACTTGCGGTAGGATTTTTGGGGTATAGCCTAATAGTATTACTGTCTGGATTTATAACACCGTGGGTTTCTGCGTTAATCGTCGGCCTTGTTTTCTTGCTGGTAGGAGGTCTTCTCATCTTATCATCGATTAACAACTTTAGGAGTATAAACGTGGCTCCTAAAACAGTAGAGACGTTAAAGGAGGACGCTGAATGGCTGAGCCACCCGACCAAACCAGAAGGGAGATAGAAGAGACGCGCCAGAGAATAGCGCAAGCAGCAGAGGAGCTTGAAGGACGTATTGAGAGGACAACCAACTGGCGGAAACTAGTGGCCGATTACCCAATTGAGAGCGTGGCTGTTGTCACAGCCGCCGGATTCGTTGTAAGCGCGCTAATTTTGCCGGGAATCATAGCTACAATTCGTAAATCGGTAAGTGGACAACGTGGCAGAGGCCTGCTCAATTGGATAAGGCCAATCGTCGTCCCGGTAGTTACCGCAAGAATAATCGATTATATGCGCAATAGGTAACTAGTTGGCGGCTTCCATTTTGGCCCTGCCCTCGAGAACGTTGATGATCGTCTGGACGAACGCAGGCAGGTCATTAACGCTGCGCGAAGTTACGATATTGCCGTCGATAACCACTTCACGGTCAACGATGTTTGCTCCGGCGTTTTTAAGGTCTATCATGACCGACGGCCAGGCTGTCATCAGTTTTCCGCGCACGATATCGGCCGATATCAAAAGCCAAGGAGCATGACAGACTGCAGCAACCAGCTTGCCCTGGTTATACATCTCTTTTACAAAATCTACAGCTTTTTGGCTAAGCCTTAGCTTATCAGGTGAGTAACCGCCTGGAATAACAACCGCATCGAAATCGGCAGGCGAGACATTATCTAAGCTGGCGTCGGTCATCACCTCTTCTTGCCTATGGTGACCGATAAGCATCTGCTCCGCTTCAACACCAACCACAACCACGTCGGCGCCCTCTTGTTTTAGTCTCTCGTAGGGTTGCCGGAACTCTCTCTCGTCGAACTCGTTCGCTATAATTATTGCAACTCTTTTTCCCTCAAGCGGCATAACGTCGGACCTCTCTTGCACACTACGATGCATCTTAATTTTTCTTGTAAACTTCAGACCTTTCATACTATTGCTTCCCCATGTATTTCCCTTTGTGGTGCCTTTTCCCTGCCATAAACGCCATAAGCTTGAAAAACTTCAAAGATGCAACGATAAGAACTATGCCACCCATTGCAATAATAGGGCCATATTCGATTATAGGATCATAGGTAACTCCATCAGGAGTAACGGTTATGTAACCCATGGGCTTTACGTTAACCCCCATACCAACACCAAAACCCTCGCCCTCGCCTTCTTCTCTTGCCATACCTTTTCCCTTACCGCCACCGCTTCCCCAACCGTAGGAGATCCTGCCAACTGGGATAATTACTTTATCACCGATCTGGCGCGATTCTCCAAAGATTGCCTGTACATTAGTTCCACTGACCTGAGACATAATACTTTTTACGACATCCTCATAATCCGCCATACTAATCACCGTCGCTTTCTTAGATTTAACTTAACTATTCCCAAGCAGGTCGAAAGTTAATAACTTAGCTGAGATTGATAGTAAAATGATGTAGCCACCTGCCTGATTTCATCAATCAGTGCTCTTCTTCTCCAGAAACGCCCGGTCAACTCTTCGACATAGGAGTTAAACTCGGCGTCAAAGCCGATTCTTTTCATCCTCATCAGAAAGCCGGCTGCCTGCCGGTAGGAAGCCCTCCACATGTGACCATCAAGATAAAGGTCAACCAGTTTCTTGTATAGCTCGTAGGATTCAACCGGGTGGGTGCCCTTTATGCCCTCGGCAACCATCTCAAGCACCACGAGGTCTTCGGTTTTAAATGCGACTTGGGCTGCCTCTTTGTGCATACCCTCTCTTAAGTAAATCTCACTTAAAGCCCTCTCTTTGCTGCCACGCCACTTACCCGCATTGTTCACAACAGATTCAAAGACCTGTGGCCAGGTGTTGGTTTGTGCTGCCAGCTCCCTTAGTCGCTCATAATACTCAAAGACATCGAGTGTAACATACATTTCGTAGTATTTTTCAATGGCTTTCTCGTAGTTGCCCATCTCCTCGTAAGTCTCTGCCAAGAACCTATTAAGTCCTTCTACCTCAGGTTCCCTGAGATTCTTGGAGTAATACTCCGCCGTATCAATAGCTGCCTTGACATCTCCGTCGCTCTTTAGTTTCTCGGCCAGCCTTAGGGACGCATCGCTGATATCAGCATTTGCCCTTGCCAGCTGTACAAATTCCTCTTCCTTTCCAAGTCTTTCAAGAATATCCAACTTAAATAGGATGGCCTGCTGGTAATGGTAGAGGGATGGCCAATCGCGTTCCTCGCTTGCCGCATACCCGTCTATGAGCATATCCAACTTGCCGGCGACCTCTGTGTCAGGTCGCGATCTGTAGCAAGCTCCAAGATCGCCGTGCGGTAATTCTCGTTGAAGAACTCATATCGCACACGCCCGTAGCTCTTCCAGAACTCATGCACATAGCGGCTCCTCTCATCATCCGTCAGATCAGCTTTGGTGAGACACTCAACCAGACTTTCAAGTGAGTAACCGGCAATTTCACCAAAAACCCCGTAGGAGTCCTCAACCCGGCGAAGGTTCTTTGCCATCCCCTCAAATAGGGCCTCGAATATTTTTGCCGCCTCACGCCAGTTGCCCTGTTTTTGAAGCTTCTCGGCCAGGCTCTCTATAGGTTGCAGGTTCTCATAAACGTCTTTGGTGTTGTAGAAGCTTAAGTCCTCGTCTTTAAAAACTTCCTCGACTTGGCGTAGGTAATCATCAACGGTCGACTCACGACCTTTGCCCCCCAGGTAGTAAACCCGAAGAAGATCAAGGATGCCTTCTTTTAACCCAATAAGGTCAACCACAAAGCTCTCGAGCTCTTTCTTGCTTATTCCCTTGATCATCTCAGCCGGTGAGACACTGAAGAGGTCGGGCTCTCTAACCCATTTTGGACCCTCCTGGATTACTTTTAGCATTGTGGCCACGGCATGCTTGCAGATACCACCAAAGTTGTATGGACAGGTACACTCGGCATGCAGGTCGCCGCCTCTCTCGTATATAGTTACGCGGTACGGGTGTCTTCCCTGCACAAAAGCCCAGTACCTTTCTCCGTCGCTCTCGATAACCCCAACTGCATTGTCGTAAAAGTACTTCTTGCCCTTAAAAAACGACGCGGGGGTTGAGAGCGACCTTACGGTATGCTCTGAAAATATTGGTAAAGACATTTGTCTTATCACCACTTTGTTTTTAATATTTAGTAGAATAGTGTACTTGAAGTGCGCCTTTAATAAAAGTATAGGCCGATAAGGTATGGCAAAAAAGAGACTTGCCTAAGTATGCAGAGCTATATAGTGCCCTGGCTACTTCTATTAGTTAGCTCTTCCGAGCCTAAACCACCGGCAGCAGCTTTGATAAGAACGCTGCTAAGCAGGTTGCGAGCTTTAGGTAGATCTTAGGGTTAGCCCTTAATATGCAATAAGCGGTAGGTATTACAAGATATGGTCCCCATTAACCTGTTCCTGAGATTTGCATTTATTCGGATAGAAATTGTGTCAATGCCGATTTAAATCTGACCCCTTTCCGCCGATTTAAAATTGACCCCCCTTAGATTATGAGTTCACCTCCTTCTGCGGTGATGTGCCAGCTTTTCGTCTCTCTTTGAGCCGGTATGACTCAC
>JAJYQA010000012.1 GCA_021794835.1 Actinomycetes bacterium
ATGGGGGGGGATATCTTGATACGGTGCTACCGGACATCCGGCGGTGCATTTGCCGCATAGGTAGCACTCATCAAGTTTCTGCCCTGACAGAGCCGCAATTTTATTTTTCAGGTTTTTGTTGGTGGATATCAAAACATCTTGCATGCCTAAAATCCTTAGCTCTCTTTTTCCTAGGATTGTCTTTTGATTGTCTTTTAGCCAACGTCCTTCCAGAAAGTTCCGTCGTGCTCAAATAAGCTGACAATTTGAATCATCTCAACATTTTTAATCCATGGTTTGATCGATATCTCACTAACCATCGCTTCAACGCTAACCGGCGCCTCCACCATAGCCACCATGTCATGCCTACCAATAACCGGGTCTACAAAATCAACCCCTTGGGTTTCTTCCAGCTCTCTCATTGCGTTAAGAAATTGCTTCTGGTCTATATCGTCAATCACATTTATGAGTAGATAAGCTCTCGGTCCCACATTAAACCTCCCCTCACTTTGGGCTCTAAGCAGTTTGCCCCAGTGAACTATCTTTGTCATCGGGTGCATGTGCTTCTTGGTCCTTGTATGCATGTGCTTCCAGGGCTTCGGCTATGTACCTTTGTGTCAACAAGAGTCCGCACTCAACGCAAACTCCGGTATTTGTAATCATTTCGACATCTCGGTGGTTGTCATGGTCAATAAAGGTGCGTTTGCAGTTAAAACATGTTCTAATCATGCACTGTATACACCCCACCCTCCCACATTTCGCACATGCCTTTGATAATAGGTACTCACCGTGGCTCATTTTCGGCTCCTTTCACTTGGGCCTTACAGCTAATCCCTTTTACCGGCACTAACTCATTTAGGTTTTGTCAGACTGGCCATTTTCTTGGGCCATTTTCTTGGCTTTTGCTGTCAATCCCATCTAACAGCACCCCGGTTAAAAGCACATCGGAGCGTGTACTTGTCTTAAGCTCGCGAAAAACAACGAATAATAAAGGGCATGTGTGGTGTTTTGTACTTTTGGCTTCTGGGTATCTAGGCTTATGGCAATCAGTGTTTACACGGATTTATCCTAAGAGTAGATAGTAACTATAAGCTAATTAGCTTATAGTGATATTGGGAGTTAGTATTGCAGAGATCAGAAACCAGAGACCAGAGGGCAGATAATTAGTCTCTAGGATATAGTATTTATATCTTGTTTCTGTTTTCTGATCTCTGGTTTCTGAAGTGCCCCACATATACCTGGAACCATTAGGTCTAGGAGGAGTATTATGGGGAAAATTCGGGTTTTATTGGCTGATGATCACGCTTTTGTGAGGGAAAGTATCCGCAAATTTCTGGAAAAAGAGTCTGAGCTAGAGGTGGTCGGCGAAGCTGCCGACGGCGAGCAAATGGTATCTTTGGCTGATAAGCTAAAGCCTGACGTTATCGTCGCAGATGTAGCCATGCCTAACCTCAACGGCATCGAGGCAACCAAGAGAATCAAGGCGCTGTACCCGTCGATAGCCATACTTATATTAACTGCCTACGATTTTGATCAATACGTCTTTACTCTCCTTGAAGCTGGTGCCACCAGTTACCTACTAAAAGATATTAGCTCACAAGAACTTATTAATGGTATTTATGCGACGTACAGAGGCGACTCCGTACTTCATCCTGCGATTGCCCGTAAAATAACACAACGCTTCAGAGGCAACCATAACAACACGAGTTATCAATCATACGAGTCGCTTTCTGACCGAGAGTTGGATGTGCTAAAGTTGGCAGCCCTAGGTAAGAGCAATAAAGAAATTGCGGATGAGCTTTTCTTAAGTATACGCACTGTTGAGTCTCATGTAGGGCATATCTTTAACAAATTGGGTGTTAATTCCCGTACCGAAGCTGTTATCCTTGCCCTTAAGCGCGGATGGGTTGGGTTGGAATAACATGTTACCGCTCACCTTAGAGATAATCCTTGGTGTTGTTTCTTGTATTATTATCCTAATACTGTTAATTTTCCAGCGAAAAGAGCGGGAGGATCTTGAGTTTACTAAAGAAAGCCTGCATCTTGCACATCAAAAGATTCGTACTAAATCCCGAAGCGCTTTCGAACAAGAGAAACGACTGGCCGCTGTTACTGTATTTTCTGCAATGCTTAACCAATCTCTTGGAATAGAGCAGATCATTGAGTCTGCTGTCAATATGGTTAAAGAAATAATGCAGGTTGAGGTTGTTTTAATTTTTTCCTTGGATAAAACAGCCAAAGAATTAAGGTTGACTGCCTTTGAAGGCGTCAACCAGGAGTACATCTCAGCAGTAGATAGGATGAAGCTTGGGGTAGGTTCTTGCGGACAGGTTGCAGAAACAGGAAAACCCTTGATAGCAAAAGATGTTTGCGCCAGCCCTACCCTAAACAACCCCGAGGCGAAAGAGGAAAAAATTAGAGCACAAGTAAGTGTGCCTTTGAAAGCACAAGGTGAAATAATCGGCACGCTCTGTGCAGCTACAAAAACAACTCGCCAGTTTAGCTACACAGAAGTCGAATTGCTTACCGCAGTTGGAAACTTGATTGGGGTTGCTATAGAAAATTCTAGTCTTAATAGGGAAAGAGAAATCACTATTGAACGGCTTAGGTTCTCTGAGCACAAGTATCGCCAACTCTTTGAAAATGCTCTCGATGCTATCTGGGTCCAGGATTTAGACGGTAAAATCATAGCTGCAAACCGCGCGGCAGGTGAACTTTTTGGATACCATATATCTGAATTATTTGAGATAAACGCCCACGAACTCCTACCGCAAGGTAGTCTGGCAGGGTTCAAAGAAATACAGCGTAGGCTCTTAAATGATCAGGATATACAACAACCGTATAGGCAAAAGATCTTAAAAAAGGACGGCTCTGAAGCCATACTTACGCTGACCACCAATTTAGTGTTGAAAAATGGCCAGCCCAACGGTTTTCAGTTTATAGGTAGAGACATAACAAAAGAAGTACGAATGCAGGAAAATCAACAATTCTACCTCGAGCAAATAACCAAGGCCCATGAAGAAGAACGCCTTCGCATCGCGCGTGATCTCCACGATAGCGCAGCGCAAAATCTTATCGGTATATTTCACCAGCTAGAGGATTTTTGCCAAACCGACGAGCATCTACCCATGCCCGAACTTAGGTTTCTATGGAGCCTTCACGCAAAAATAAAGGATGTACTACAAGAAGTACGCCAGTTAAGCCGCGATTTAAGACCATCGATTCTTGATCACCTAGGGCTTCTTCCGGCTGTAGATTGGTTGGTTGACCAACTGAAAATTGAGCATAAGATAACTGTAGATTTTACAGTTCGCGGTGAGAGACGGCGCTTTATCCCAGAGGTAGAGGTAACACTATTTCGTATCATACAAGAAGCTTTAAGAAATATTGCAAAACATTCTGAAGCGACGCAGGCAAAAATAGAATTTATTTTTGAAGACGAAGCAACCCGGATTATAATTTCCGATGATGGAAAGGGCTTTGAGTTACCGCCAGCCTTAGGCGAGCTATCACGCCTAGGCAAACTGGGACTTGATGGTATCCAAACTAGGGCAAAACTAGCTGGTGGAACCTTTGATATACAATCAAAACCGGGGCAGGGCACAACAATAACCGTATCAATCCCGGATATCTGCCAATATAATTATCAGAGCATGTCATCTTAAGACTATATATAGCTTTATTAATTCAGACTTATTTGAATTACGGGGCGAAATATATCGAGGTAATGTTGGCCAATTATTTGTTTATAAATCCCTATATAAGGGAAAAGCATAGTTAGTAGGGCTATCGTAAAAATTTTAGAAGGGGAGTACGCGTCTAAAAGGTATGATCGGGATGAACCAGATTACCGGCCTAATTAAGGTATTGGGTGGGATTTCTTTTGGGGCGGTGCTTTTATCGATTTACGTCATAGCTCCGCTCGGCCTACTAGCCCTAGTTTCCAATCAGCCGTTATTGCAATTTGCATCACCTTTTCCGGTAACAGCTAGTGTGGCTGTCCTTCTTGGCGGATTTATAGCCATTGGATTTTTGGCAGCAATAGCTTATGGGATAATTGCATTATTTAATCGTTAATACTCACTTAATCAGCTCTTCAGCTATCTGCACAGCATTAAGTGCGGCGCCTTTCCTAATTTGATCGCCGACTATCCAGAAGTTAAGTCCGTTCTCGCGCGAGAGATCCTCACGAATACGCCCGACAAAGCAGTCGTCTTGTCCTGCAGCAAAAAGTGGCATAGGATATTTTTTAAGTGCGGGGTCATCGATAACCCGTAGGCCGGGGGCTGCGGCAAGAAGTTCCCGTGCCTTCTCTGGTGTAATCTTTTTTTCTGTCTCAACATTGATTGATTCGGAGTGTGCACGAACTGCCGGTACGCGCACGCAGGTTGGACTAACCAAAATATCAGAGTCGCCCATAATCTTTCGGGTCTCGTTTACCATCTTCATCTCTTCTTTGGTGTAGGCGTTCTCCTGGAAGGCATCGATATGTGGAATTAAGTTAAAGAGGAGTTGGTAAGCAAAAAACTCAACTTTAACCTCCTTGCCTCCTGCAAAAGCCTTCGCCTGATTGATAAGCTCATCCATACCTTTAGCGCCCGCCCCAGAGGCTGACTGGTAAGTCGAAACCACAACTCTTTTTATTCGGCTGTAGTCATAAAGTGGCTTTAGCGCAACAAGCATGATAATAGTTGTGCAGTTGGGATTGGCTATTATCCCTTTATGTTTCTTAATGTCGCCCGGGTTAACCTCAGGCACAACAAGCGGTACGTTCTCGTCCATACGAAATGCACTTGAGTTATCAATAACAACCGTACCTGCCTCAGCCGCTATAGGAGCAAATTTCTTGCTGGTCGAGGCGCCGGCAGAAAAAAGTGCGACATCCATTCCGGCGAAGGAGTTTTTGGTAAGTTCTTCCACCATAATTTCTTCACCTTTAAACGGAAGCTTTTTGCCTGCCGAGCGTGTAGATGCCAGGAGCTTCAGCTTACCGATGGGAAAGTCTCGCTCTTCCAAGACGAGGCGCATCTCCTCGCCAACCGCACCCGTTGCGCCGACGACCGCAACGTTATATTGTTTCACGGGTGATTGCCTCCTCGCTTAGCTGAAAATGTTCGTGTAACTCACGCACCGCCGTCTTAACCTGTCCAGCCTCGATGACGCAGGCAATCTTAATCGGGGATGTCGATATCATTTGGATATTTATCCCGTTTCTGGCCAGAACGTCAAACATCTCGGCGGCCACACCGGGATGGCTCTTCATGCCGGCACCGATTATGGAGACTTTAGCGATGTTTGTATCGGTGTTATATCCCTTTGCGCCAAGTCCCGCTATAATATCTTTTATTACCGACTCAGCTCTAGCAAGGTCATCAAGACTAAGCGTAAAGGATATATCGGTCAGCCCTTCGGTGCTTACATTCTGCACAATCATATCCACATTGATATTAGCCGCAGCAAGCGGCCGGAAAATCTTGGCCGCAATACCAGGCCTATCCGGCACGCCAAATATTGTTATTTTTCCCTCGTTTGAGTCGTGGGTTACCCCGCTTATAATAGGTCTTTCCATCCCCTCGTCTTCCTCCTTGACAACCGTTCCGGTGCCGTCTTTGAAGCTGCTCTTTACATGGATGACAACACCTTGATTTCGTCCATATTCAACCGAGCGAAGCTGCAGGACTTTCGCTCCGGTTGCCGCCATCTCGAGCATCTCTTCGTATGTTATCTCTGGAACGAGTGAGGCCTCGGGTATAATTCGGGGGTCGGCCGTAAAAACTCCTTCGACGTCGGTGTATATCTCGCATTTATCGGCATTTAAAGCCGCAGCTAAGGCAACAGCCGTGGTATCCGAGCCTCCGCGCCCCAGCGTTGTGATATCGTTGTCGATGGTGACTCCCTGAAAGCCTGCGACAACAACGATATATCCACGATTAAGCTCACCCATGATGCGCTCTGACTTTACACCAAGAATTCTTGCCTTAGTATGGGAATTATTGGTAAGTATTCCAACTTGGTATCCGGTAAAGGATATCGCCTCGTGCCCCAGCTCATGTATCGCCATGGCAAGAAGTGCAATGGAAACCTGCTCACCGGTGGCAAGAAGCATATCCATCTCCCGCTCGGGCGGTGTTAGGGATATTTGCCTCGCCAGCTCAACTAGCTTATCCGTAGCGTCACCAAGTGCAGATACGACAACGACAACCGAGTGGCCAGCTAGCTTTGTTGCAACAACTCTTTTAGCAACATTTTTAATCTTCCCAATGTCTGCCACCGAGCTGCCGCCAAATTTTTGTACAATAATACCCAAAGATTTTCCTCCATATATTTATCGCTATTGTACCAGCTAAAACAGCTAGTATCAACGGCTAACAAAACCCCTGGCAGGATATTCCAAAAACTTACAATTTTTCTTCGGCTCGCATTCTTACATTTATGAAACCAAACTATTTTATTACGCTTTAACGGTTGCGTAAATCCCCATCCCAATGGTAATTTGAAAGCAGGAGGCCTGTTTTAGCGTTGAATTGGCGAAAAATTTTAAATACGAAAAGAACAGCGTTAACTATAGGCGCCGTGGTTTTGGTTATCATCCTGGCCTTTCCTACCGGCAAACTTACGGTTACCAGCGGGCACCATGCTAAGGTGGTTGCTCTTACCTTTGATGATGGTCCTGATCCCAGATTTACGCCTAAGATATTGAAAATCCTTAAAAAAGATCATGTTAGGGCAACGTTTTTTATGGTCGGAAGCCAGGTCAATAAATACCCGCGTCTGACCCGCCAGGTTGCTAACAGGGGCAACGAGATTGGAAATCATAGCTATACGCACCCCAATATAAGGCTTGACCGACGGAACCAAATCAAGAACGAGATCAAGGGGTGTCGAGTTGCGATCTATCGTGCAACCGGGCAAAAAACGCACCTCTTCCGCCCACCGTACGGGCTTTTTAATAATGCAGCTCTTGCAGTTGCAAAGCAGGACGGGTATAGTGTTGTACTTTGGGATGTCTGCGTGGAACATAAAGCTGCGCGGACCGCGGGGAATGAAGCAAAACGAGTTTTGCTTCTAGTTAGGCCAGGTTACATCATTCTTGCGCACGATGGACGGCTTAACCGAGAAAAAACCGTAAGAGCAATACCGCTTATCATAAATGGATTAAAAGAAAAGGGCTATAAGTTTGTCACCGTGGATGAGCTTGTTAAGATGCACGCTATGAGGTTAAGCCAAATTAAAGCTACCGCTTTGATTATTAGGTGAGGCTACTTAACTGCTTCCGTCTTTTAATTAACCAAAATTAATTATAAAATGAAGAATCATGTCGACTTGTCCAAATTGTGGAAGTAAATTTAAATCCGGGAAATTCAGGTGCCCCAACTGCGGATCGCTCCTTATTTACGAACCCACCGGGAAAGGGCCATCTTTCTGGTATAAGCTTAAAAGATATAAAAATATCCTTATACTAATTGGGCTGGCGGTCGTAATTGCCGCCATAAGAGCAGCCCGAGTTTTTACGACCTACGTATACTTGTTACTTATTGCAGCAGCTGTTGTTATAGCTGTTGTGTTATGGCTAAGAAACCGGAGGTCGCGTGGCTCACGTCAGCCAAATCGTTTCCAACAGAACCAGTTTAAGCAAAACCGTATCAAGGTACGGCCTGCCGATCCGGGTGGCAATCTGCAGAAGCATGCTAACGTAATCCCGTTTAGAAGAAAAAAGCCCGACTCCAAACCAAAGGCAAAACAGGACTAGTCCCAAGAAAAGTTAGTTTGGTTGTCTTTACCCTTCCTTGCCCTTTAGTTGAGCAGCGATTTTTCGCATAAGATCTATGTCCGGCCCTAGCTCGGTGCCATACTCATGCAGAAGTGTACCTTCGTAAATCAGCTCCTGCGCGTCTTCGCCAAGAACATCGCCGAGGTAGTTATCGGTAAGGTAGATATAGAGAAGAAAGTAGGAACTTCGTGCCTTCCAGGGCTCGAGCTTTCCGGACTCAATCTGATCTAAAAACCATAGGGTGAGCCGCCCCAACATACGGCGGGCATCTCCGATCTGATCAGCTTCAATTTTTAAGGCGATCGGCTCGACTACAAGGTAGACATCGCGCGTTGTCCCTTTTTCGTATTCCTTAAACGGGATGGTTGGACGCATAACATTGATGTTACACAAAAGGCCGGGGTTTTAAAACCTCGGCCTAACATTTCCCGATTCACGGATTACCAATCACCGCTCACCTGCCACCGGTTATTCAACTCCACAGCGCTTCTTTAACTGCGCCCAGTTTTTGTTGACCTGCTCCTGGTACTCCTCAAGCAAGTGCTCGTTGCCCGGCTTGAAGAGATGCGCGAACCGGCCCTGCGGCTTCAAGAAATCAACGATCGGTTTAAGCTCCTTTGGTTTAAAGTTTAGCTTCCATTCCCCGTCTTCAACCTCATAGAGTGGCCAGAAGCCGGTCTGCACGGCAATCTTTGCGATTTCGATGGTCTCGTCACTCTTAATCCTCCAACCGCGTGGGCACGGGGCAAGCACGTTTAGAAATGCCGGACCCTCAACTGCGAAAGCTTTTTCGGCTTTCTCGATCAGGTCTTTCCAATGGCTGACACTTGCCTGTGCAACATATGGGATGTTATGTGCCGCTATGACCTGCGTGAGATCTTTTCTCTGCTGCGGCTTGCCGGCGCGAACCTTGCCAGCCGGCGATGTCGTGGTTGCCGCACCGAACGGGGTTGCGCCGGAGCGCTGGATACCGGTGTTCATGTAGGCCTCGTTGTCGTAACAGACATAGACCATGTCGTGTCCACGCTCCATGGCACCGGATAGCGATTGCAAACCGATATCGTACGTTCCACCGTCGCCGCCAAATGCGACGAACTTTACATCTTTATCGATTTTTCCTTTTCTCTTCAACGCCTGATATGCTGCCTCAACACCGGAGATCGTTGCCGCCGCGTTCTCAAACGCATTGTGAATGAACGGTGTCTTCCAAGCGGTAAACGGAAATGCTGTTGTCGAGACCTCAAGACAGCCTGTCGCGGAGCCCGCCACGACTGGGGCATTTGCCCCGAGCAGTACCTGGCGCACTGCGATGGAGGCACCGCAACCGGCACATAGTCTGTGGCCGCCGCTTAAGAGATCTTCTCTTTTGCTTAGCTCTTTAATTGTTGCCATTTGCCTCCTACCCCTTTACTCCCAAGAATGTGACTTGCTCGCGTGGTGCTTCCGTGCCCCTTGCAATCTTCTTAAGATCGTCGATTACCGTTTCAATCTGGTCTGGGCCGGTGTCTCTACCACCAAGTCCGTATACATAGCCCTGAACATGCGGGCGTTTCTTACTATTATATAGTGCGGCTTTTACCTCCATATAGACCGGTCCGCCGAGCGCACCGATGGAGTCGGCGCGATCCATAACGGCGACCGCCTTTAAGTGAGACAAAGCTTCTGCAATCTCGGCTGCCGGGAACGGCCTGAAGAGCCTGAGTTTTAACAGACCAACCTTTATGCCCTTTGCCCTGGCCTGATCAACGACGTACTTGGCAGTACCGGCCGTCGAACCCATAACAACAATGGCGATATGTGCATCATCTAATCTATATTCTTCAAACAGGCCGTAACTTCTGCCGGTTAGCTTGCCGTACTCTTTGGAGACTTTGAGCACGATATCCTTGGCTCCATCGAGTGCCTCACGAAGCTGCCTTCTCTGCTCAAAGTAATACGCCGGCATTGCAAACGGACCGAACGTCTTCGGGTCGTCGATATTTAAAAGAGCCTGTTTTGGCTCATACTCGCCAACGAATTTTTTAACTACATCGTCTTCTAAGACATCAAAGCGATCGATCGCATGGCTAGTTATGAATCCGTCGTGCATGATCATAACTGGTAAGAGAACCTTCTCGTGCTCTGCCACACGTATCGCAATAATCGTGTTATCATACGCTTCTTGTGCGGTCTCGCCGAACATCTGCACCCAGCCCATATCACGTGCGCCCATCGAGTCGGAGTGGTCACAGTGGATGTTAATTGGACCGGATAGTGCACGGTTTACGTTATGCATAACGATGGGCAGCCTCATCGCCGATGCAATCGAGAGCTCTTCCCACATAAGCGCAAGACCTTGAGACGAGGTCGTAGTCATAACGCGTGCGCCAGCAGCCGATGCGCCGATACAGGCACTCATCGCACTGTGCTCTGACTCTACATTGACGTACTCGGTATCGACCGCGCCGTTTGCCACATAGGTCGCAAACTCCTCAACGATCGTTGTCTGCGGCGTGATTGGATATGCCGCAACGACGTCAGGGTTGATCTGCTTCATAGCAAGCGCGCAGCCCGCGTTGCCGGTCATCGCAACGGTTATAGCTTTGACTTTTGGCTTTTTAGCTGGTGCATTTAGCTTTGTCGCTGCTTTTGCCATTTACTCCTCGCCTCCTTCTGGATGCATCTCAATTGCCTTCGGTGCGCACACCTTAGAGCAAATTCCACATCCCTTGCAGTGGTCGTAATCAAAGCCCTCCATCTTGGCATCGTTGACCATTATGGATGCGTCGGGGCAGCTGATCCAGCAAATGAGGCAGTTTGTGCATTTCTCATTATTGAGCACCGGTCTTTCTGTACGCCAGCCGCCGGTTTTATAGTAAGCGGCGTTTCCGGCCTCCTGGATGGTTGCGCCCATCGGGGCCTTCTTCCAGCCCCAGTTATCAATATCTTTAATGTCCCACTTCATCTTCGTTTTTTCTGCCATTACTCCGACTTCACCTCCGCATAGGCGCGCTCAACCGCTTTTACGTTGCCCTCGATGATCTCGGCTGCAAACTTCTTGCCGAAGGACTTGCGGACATAGTCCGTTACACTCTTAAGCGGCATTATTCCTGTTACCTTTACAAGCGCACCCATCATGGGTGTGTTAGGAATCGGTCGCCCGATTGTTTCTCTAGCGATACTTGTCGCATTGACTGTATAGACCTTGCGCCCCTTTAGCTTCATTGCCTTGCGAACAGCAGCCGGCTCTTCGTCGGTATTGATGATCAACACACCATCGTCTCCCATCCCCACGGTTACATCAATTGTATTTAAAAGTGTAGGGTCAAGGACTACTACTATATCTGGATTTGTGATACTGCTTCGAATATGGATGGGATCGTTGCTGATCCTGGTAAACGCCAGAATCGGGGCGCCCATCCTCTCCGGACCATATTCCGGAAAAGCCTGGAAATACTGGCCCTGCGAAAGGGCGGTCTCTGCCAGAAGTTTTGCAGCTGTAACTGCACCCTGGCCCCCTCTTGCATGCCAGCGAATCTCAGTAAGATTTCCCACTCCTATTGTCACCTCCAATAACGTATGACTCCACTGGTTAGAAAACCAACAGAAGTATTTTAATGGCGATCGAATCGCCTGTAAATATAAATGCCGTAAGCGGTACAGTTCTGGCGGCGAGTTGTCACTTAAGCGGTCTCAAGCTCTGTGCCAGACAAGCGCGGGCATTCTACTGGAACATCCTTCCAGTAGAAGTAAACTACATTTCGCGTCTCCCTTCAAGTGCGCGACCTAAAGTCACCTCATCTGCATACTCCAGATCCCCACCGACGGGAAGACCGCTGGCGATTCTTGTCACCTTTATTCCGAGCGGCTTTACAAGCTTAGCAAGATACATCGCGGTGGCCTCGCCCTCAATATTGGGGTTGGTGGCAACGACTACCTCTTTAACTTCATTTTCCTGCAGTCTTTTTAAAAGTTCCTTTACCCGGATGTCATCCGGGCCGATACCGTCAATCGGCGAAATTGCCCCTTGAAGAACGTGGTAGCGACCTTTAAATTCTCCGGTTTTCTCAAGGGCAACTATGTCCCTTGGCTCCTCCACAACGCAGATAATAGCAGGGTCGCGGTTTGGGTCGCTGCAAAACTCGCACTTAACTTTATCCGTTACATTAAAGCACTCCTCGCAGAATCTTATCTTATCTTTTACCTCATCAATGGCTCTCGCCAGCTTTTTCGCGTCATCAGCCGGGGCTTTAAGGATATAAAAAGCAAGTCGTTGCGCAGTCTTCGGCCCGACTCCGGGGAGTTTCGCAAGCTCCTCAATCAGGCTGGCAACCGGCCCCGCATAATAGGACATGGTATATATTTCACCTTTACTTTCTTATTTAGATAGTTGTTTTTATTATAATCGATTCTTGTGGACAATTCTTCAGCGAGCTTAAGCTCGCTAGGCCATAGGTCATAGGTGAGGGAAAGAGGCAAGGGATGAGATTGCCACGTCGCCTTCGGCTCCTCGCAACGACAAATCAATCGACAATCGAATATCGTAAATCAACAATTCCTAGAATCCCGGCAGTCCCATTCCGCCTAGTCCGCCAGCGAGTGGGCCAGTTACCGCGGCGAGTTTCTTCTGTGCAAGCTCCTGGGATTGGCGAAGCGCCTCGTTTACTGCAGCGATTATCATGTCTTCGAGCATCTCAACATCGTCTGGGTCAACAACGCCTGGCTCAATCTTTATCTCGAGTAGCTGCTGCTTACCAGATACTACCGCCCTGACTGCACCGCCACCTGCGCTTGCCTCTACCTTGACCTCTGCAAGCTCCTGCTCGACCTTGGCCATCTCGGCCTGCATCTTCTGAACTTGCTTCATCATATTCCCCATTCCACCAAATCCTGGACCTTTCATCTATCTGTCCTCCTGGTCTTTAGTCTCGTTAATGGAAATCTCCTCAACTATCTTAGCACCAAATGCGTCCTGCACCAATTTTATGTAGTCGTCAGGCGACAGAGGATCACCACTTACCACGCTGGGATCCGTCACGGCTACTGTTTTTACCGCTTCTTTAGTAAGTTCGCAGGAAATGGGGATACTACGGCCACTTGCCGTTTTAAGCGCGCTCTGCAGAAGCTTTAGCCCCTCGGCGCTCCCTACAAAAACCTTATCACTCTCTTTAAGTGATAGCACAAGCTTACCGTCTTCAACCCGGTCGAGTTTGGCCGCCGCAAAGAAGCCGTAGCGGGAGGGTTTTTTCTCCTTAATCAGCTTTAATACCTGGGGCCAGATCTTCTTAATCATCTCCAGGTCAACATCCTCGCTTTCTCCCTTTTCTTCCTGAACTTTATCGGCTGGCTTTGTGGACAACTTTTTCTCGTGTGCCTTTTCATCTGTATTTGGCACGTCTACTATCTTTTCGGCAGATGGCATGCCTACACCGTTTAAAACGGCGCTTTCAAGACGCTCGATTCTGTATAAGATTCCCTCGGTCGAGACATCATCGCTTGTACTTACCATCTTAAAGAGGGCTATCTCAAAAAGAAGCCGGATGTCAGTCGACCAGCGTGACTGGTTGTAGACCTCATTTAGCGTGTTTATGAAAAACATAAGCGTGCGCGGAGGCACGCTTATGGCCTGCTCTTTAAATCTTTCTAGGTACTCCTCCAATACACCTGGAACCTTCATACCCGGCACTGTCTGGATTAAGAAGAGGTTTCGAAGGTGCGCGAGTATGTCCTGAATGAACTGTCGAAGATCGACGCCCTTTTCGACAAGATTCTCGGCAAACAAGATGCCCTCAGCAAGATCTGCCCTGATCAAGATATCCGTAAAATTTAAGAGAAGCTCGCTATCGGTTAAGCCCAAAAGGGAAGTTACGTCGGGGGACGTGATTTTTTCTTTGGAGTAGGAGACAAGCTGCTCAAGTGCGCCCAGCGCGTCGCGAAGTGCCCCTTGCGCATGGTGGGCGATTAGAGCAAGCGCTGTCTCCTCAATATCTATCCCTTCAGCATCGGCGACTTCTCTTAGACGTGCCTCGATGTCGGGTACCGTGATTCTTCTGAAATCAAACCTCTGGCACCTAGAGAGGATAGTAGGTAATACCTTATGTGGCTCAGTCGTCGCCAAGACGAAGATAACATGCTCTGGCGGCTCTTCAAGGGTTTTAAGAAGTGTGTTAAACGACTCAGTGGTGAGCATGTGCACCTCGTCTACAATGTAGATTTTCTTGCCCCCTTGCGTCGAGCTGTACGGAATTTTCTCTAAAAGGTCACGTATCTCATCGACCTTGCGGTTTGATGCTGCATCAAGCTCAAGCACATCGATTGAACTTCCGCCGTTTATCGAGCGGCAAGTCTCACATTCGTTACACGGTGTAGACGTCGGCCCTTTTGCGCAATTTACCGCTTTGGCCAGTATCCTTGCCGTGCTGGTTTTGCCGGTACCGCGTGGGCCTGCAAACAGGTACGCGTGGGATATCCTCCCCTTGTCAATGGCGTTTTTCAGCGTCTGGACAACATGTGCCTGGCCTGATATTTCATCGAAGGTTTGGGGTCGCCACTTGCGATAAAGCGATAAGTAAGCCAATGTAAGCCTCCGGATTAGTCCTTATAAAAATAGGATGACCGTGCACCCGCTGTCGACATCCGGCCCCAAGCGTTATTGCGTAGTTAGCTCCAGCCAGGCTTCCCTGCGGCACACGAAATAGCCCGCTTACCGCTGCTTCCTCCCGGACCTGACGGGGTTCACGAGTTTTCGTTGCGCAGGACCCAACCTTCAACACCACTTGCGCAACAACCGACCTCACAACCGGGGAGCCTTGAGCAGGAATTAAGCCCCGCTATAGCGGATTGCGAGTACAGGGCACCGCTACCTCCCCACCTAGCACGGTCATCTGCGGAGGAGGAGGGATTCGAACCCTCGAGACGATGCAATCGCCAACACGATTTCCAGTCGTGCGCACTAGGCCAAGCTATGCGACTCCTCCAGGACTGCAGATTTAATAATTTGTACCAGGAAATTTTACCACAAGATATAGAAATTTCACACAGGTTAAGGGTGCGGTTGTTTAATAAACCCTAGAAGCTAAGAGATTAGAAAGTAGAGATTAGACCGAGTAGAAATAGCTCCCACTAACATTACCCTCATTAATCTATCCTATCCCTCAATAATTCAATCTACTTACTACTTTCTAATTTCTACTCTCCGCAAAATAAATATGCCGCCGAAAAAGGCGGCATATTTATTTTGCGGAGGAGGAGGGATTCGAACCCTCGAGACCCGAAAGGGCCTAACGGTTTTCGAGACCGCCGCACTCGGCCGGACTATGCGACTCCTCCAGGTAGCTGCATTTTTATCTTAAGTCTACTTGTTTTTCAATTTCTAAGTGCGACGGATTTTCCCCGTCGCACGCTACATAAATTGTACCAGACACTTCACACACTATAAACCCACAAACCCTTCAATGAGAAAGAAGGCATAAGACCTGGCTCATAAGACTGCTACCACCCCTACATACAACTTAGCGAGAGTTGCCGAGGACAAGACTGCTCTCTCCCGGTACTGTAAATTCTTAGTAGGCAAGTGTGGGCTTGCAAAATAGATCAAGACCTCACATTATCTCGTTTAGAACCAGTAAACATGATAAGGAGGTCTTGATATGCACCATAGTATCAATTCTATT
>JAJYQA010000007.1 GCA_021794835.1 Actinomycetes bacterium
CCTACTTGTCAATAGTTTTGGATAACTACATTCTATTAATCCTTCGGTGCCTTATAGACCTGCGGCCCAAGTAACCGCAAAGCAGTTAACTATGGTTTTATCTTGCTGGCATCTAGTTTTTCAATAAGCCCTGCTTAAAAAGATAGTTCTCAATGGTCTGAAAAGGTGCCCTTCTCAACTATGCTAACGAAAGCCCTAAGCTGGTTGAATCACCCAACTAAAGCCAAGAGCGTACTATAGTTGCTCCTGAGTTTAATGTTTGCATTTATGGCAATTATGGTGAAAGGGCACTTACCAAGGTGCCCTTTGCTTGTCTTGAAAAAGGTGAACATCTATGCTGGCCATAAGCTAATTTGCTTTCTTTGCATTTTGAGTTATTTGAAAAACCCATGGCTATAGAAGATGAGCTTTTCACCCCACCAAGCAATAATAATCCCCAAGGAGTGGAATATTTTCCTTGGAGGATTTAATAGATGGTAAGAATTGCTGCGGTGGGTGATGTGCACGCGCAGGCCGGCGCCGTGCCGATGCTTAGGTCAGGTTTTGCAAATATCGCTAATAAGGCGGATATCCTAGCTATTGCCGGGGACTTAACCGCGCACGGCAAAACCGAGGAAGCAGAAGTTTTAGTGAATATCCTGCAAGATGTAAAAATCCCTATCGTCTTAGTTCTCGGCAATCATGATTATCATCTAGGAGAGCAAGGCAAGATAAAAGAGGTTCTTGTAAATGCCGGCACCACGGTGCTTGATGGGGAAACGGCTGTTTATGATATCGGTGGGTACAAAGTCGGCTTCATCGGCACCAAAGGTTTCGGTGGGGGCTTTGGGATTAGAGCGCTTCCCGATTTTGGCGAGCAGATATTTCGCGAGATGTACCGGGAGGGCGTGCGTGAGGCAAATAAAATTCGCGGCGGCTTGGAAGAGTTAAAGACTGATTTTAGGATCGTCCTTCTGCACTACGCACCCATAAAAGATACTCTTTTTGGTGAGCCTCCCGAGGTTTATGCTTTCCTTGGAGCATCGGTTATGGCCGAGCCGATTGATAAGCTTGGTGCAGACCTTGTTCTTCATGGACATGCCCACTACGGTACGGAAAAGGGGATGACTCCAGGGGGTGTACCGGTAAGAAACGTAGCGATCCCTACGATGGGCAGGCCATATGCTGTTTATCCGTTAATCAGGTAGATAATCCAGAAGGCGGTGTATCACCCAATCGGGGACGTAGTTGCCAACACCCGGCTCAGTTTGGGCAAGAAAAAGAAGCCCAAGCATACGGCGTGCACGATGTTGCGATCTTTTAATCAGGTATTCCCAGTCGAGTTGTCCATTAACTTCTCTAATGATCGAGAAGGCATCGTAGAGGTCTTTAAATCTTTCTTCACTAAAAGAGTGGGCCTTCATAATCAAAAGGTCTTCCGGTGCGATGACATTGTACTCATATCCACCGATCTCTTGTTTTCTTGTGTGCTCTTCTACTTCCGGGGTCAGCCTCACCATACCCATTGCTTCAAAGATAAGATCAACCTTGGTAGCATCTTTGAACGCCTGGAAAAGCCATCTTGTATCAGTTCGCTTTATCTTAAACCCGGCTTTGCCAAGCGACTCAAGAGCCCTCTCCACGTCACGCTCGCGAACGAGAAAGTCGACATCGGTTGTCTCGCGTGTGCGCCCGTAGACGCTTACTGCAATTCCTCCGCAGAGAATAAAGTCGATCCCGTCTGACGCGAGCTTTTCCGCCGCCTCCTTAAATATGTTCCACGCGGGCAAATCCGATCAGCCTTTCTTGACTTCTTAAAGTTCTTTGAGCTTTTCGACCGCCGCCTCCTTTGCAAGATCGTAGACCTCTCTTAGCGGGTGCCCACTTTTCATGGCAATCTTGCTCACATCATCATACTCAGGCGCGACGGATATTACTTTCCCTTTATATTTGCCCACCTTTGTGTTTACTCTACCAAGAGGCGTGTCCACGCTGATTATTTCTCGCTCTGCGACTCTTCTCGACTGCTTGGAGATTCGAAGTCCAAGCGTAGACGTCTCAAAAAATATTTTGTCGATTATCTCATCCTCATGCCCAGCGGGGGCAAGCACGCTTAGCGCGACGGCCGGCCGGTTCTTTTTCATCTCGATAGGGGTAAACCAGACATCCAACGCTCCAAGCCTAAAAAGTGAATCCATGGCATAGCCTAAAACCTCCGCGGACACGTCGTCGATATTGGTTTCGATGAGAACGGTGCTTTCGATCCCCTCTTCTATTTCGCCCAGCATTACCCGTAGAACATTCGGAATATCAAGATCGCGCGTGCCAGCGCCGTAGCCCGTCTTCTCAAGGCGCATCTGCGGAACCTCTTCGACAAAAGTTGCGTATTGCTTAAGGATTGCCGCACCGGTTGGCGTGGTAAGCTCAGTAGGAATTCCCGAGCTGTAAATCGGCGCACCTTCCAGAATCTCAAGTGTGGCCGGCGTGGGAAGTGGAAGCATACCGTGCTCGGTTTTAGCCATACCTATTCCGGTGGCAACCGGCGACGAATAGACCCGCTCAATACCGAGATAGTTAATGCCGATGACGCTTGAGACGACATCGACGATCGAGTCAATTGCGCCTATTTCGTGGAAGTGCACCTGGTCAATTGGCTTGCGGTGGACCTTGGCTTCAGCTTCAGCAATTCGCTTAAAAATTGCCAGTGAGTCGGCCTTAACTTTGTCGGGAAGGCTGCTATCTTCGACAAGTTCGCGGATGTTACTCCAAGTTCTGACCACCTTATGCTCTTCGGCCAAAACATCGAACTTAACCGCCCCGATATATTGCTTGGTAACCTGCGCCAAGTTTATCTCATAGTCACCTATCGCAATTTTAGCAAGCTCCGATTCCAATACATCTACTGGTAGTCCAAGGTCAAGCAGCGCGCCAACCGTCATATCCCCACTAATGCCAGCGAAACAATTGAAGTAGGCTATCTTCATTTTGAACTTCCTCCTACGTAAAATTAGCCATTTGCTTTAATCCCCACCCATAGCAAGAGGCCAGAAGCCAGGAGTTAGAAAAGATTTTAAAAGTCTTTTCTTCTGACTTATGGCCCCGACTTCTGAATTCTCATATTACTACTAGCCGATGTAAAGCAATAGTGACAGAAAGTGCTGCATCCCGATATTATCAAGATAACCGTAAAAACGCTGCTTATATAGTTTTTTCTCTAATGCAAAGGCCTAATTTCTATTGTATAATTTGTGACGGTTAAGCCTAAGTTTTAACTAAAACGAAGGGACAGCGATTGTAATGACGTTAAATGGTACTATTTTGGCCGTAGTCGGTGTTGGCTGGCTCGTTCTGGCAATCTGGCTTCTTTTCGTTACCATGAGTATAAGAAAAATTAATAGGCGTGCAGGAATAGTGGTAAGGAAGGGCGGGAAAGACGTTAATTCCGTCGGAAAGGTTGAAAATAACTTAAACGAAGTTGCACTTTTGCACGATAATCTAAATACGGTGACAAAGGCCGATTATGGCAGCCTCGTGCAGATATTTGAGACCGCAATCAGTCGGATCGGTCTGGTGCGCTTCAATGCCTTTGAAGATGTCGGGGGAATGCAAAGCTTTGCCGTAGCTCTTCTAAATGACCGAGGCGATGGTGTGGTTATCAGCGCAATCAATGGTCGCAACGAGGGCAGAACCTACGCAAAGCCGGTAAAGAGAGGCAGATCGGAATTTACCCTATCATCTGAGGAGAGCAGAGCGATTTCCGAGGCGCTCGCAAAAGCGACAAAAATCAGTTAGTAGAAAGGATACAAGCACTTGCCAAAAAATCCGGGCAAAAAGATCGGCTTCCTAGGCCCATGGGGAACATATACACAGGAAGCGCTAGTTAAGCTCCTTCCAATTAACGAAGAAGATTTAGTACCATACACCACCGAGGCTGATGTAATAAAAGCAGTGGAAAGAGGGGAAGTCGCTAAGGGTATGGTTCCTATAGAGAACTCGATTGAGGGATCGGTTAGAGTAACGCTTGATGTTTTAGCCTTTGAAGCGAATCTATTTATAGAAAAAGAGATAGTAATACCAATAAATCACAGCTTGATGGCCCGGCCTGGCGTGAGACTCGAAGAGATCACAACCGTTATCTCGCACCCACAATCCCTGGCCCAATGCCGGGGCTATCTATCTGAGAAGCTGCCTGGCGTAAAAGTTGAGATTGCAAGCTCAAACGCAGGCGCGGCAAAAATCGTCTCCGAGAATAGCGGAAAATTAGCGGCAATCGGCCCAAGCCTTGCCGCTGAGATATATGGCTTAGACGTCTTAGATTCCAGCATCCAGGACTTTGAAGACAACCAGACACGCTTTGTGTTAGTGGGTAAGGAACCACCAGGTAGAACCGGACATGATAAGACCTCGATCGTTTGCTTTATCTATGAAGACAGGCCGGGAAGCCTTCTTTTAATCCTGCAGGAGTTTGCGTATAGATATATAAACTTAACCAAGATATCGTCGAGGCCAACAAAGAAGGCGCTGGGAGATTACTGTTTCTTCATAGATTTAGAGGGCCATGTCGATGACGAAGTTGTAGCATCGGTGATAAAGTGTCTACGCTGTAAAATAAGAGAAGTAAAAATATTGGGGTCCTATCCGGCTGCAAATGGGGTGACTGATTGATGCTTGATATAAAATGGGTTCGCGAGCATCTCGACGAGGTTGAGCAGGCACTTAAAAACCGCGGCGCCAAGATTGATCTATCCCGCTTCAAAGAGCTTGATTCCAAGCGGCGCAAAATGATCGTTGAAGTTGAGCAATTTAAGAGCAAGAGAAATGTTGCCTCGGGAGAAATTGCAAAGCTAAAGAAAGCCGGGCAGCTCGCAGAGGATAAAGTTGCCGCTATGCGCGAGCTTGGGGATAGGATCAAGGAACTTGACGAGGAGCTCGCTGAAGTTGAGCAAGAGCTGAACTCGCTCATGCTTGATATCCCAAACATCCCGGACAAGTCGGTGCCGGTGGGACCGGATGAGACGGCAAACGTGGTCGTACGCGAGTGGGGCGAGAAACCCGAGTTTGATTTTGAGCCCAAACCCCATTGGGATTTAGGAATTGATCTTGGAATTTTGGATTTTGAGCGGGCGGCAAAGATCGCTAAGACCCGCTTTGTCCTCTATTGGGACCTTGGAGCAAGGCTGGAGCGGGCACTACTTAATTTCATGCTTAACCTGCACACCGGCAAACATGGCTACACCGAAGTCTTCCCGCCGATTTTAGTAAATGGCGCAAGCCTTACGGGGACCGGTCAGCTCCCCAAGTTTGCCGAGGACTTATTTAAGGTGCAGGGCGAAGATTTATATTTAATACCGACGGCCGAAGTACCGGTTACCAACATCCACCGCAATGAGACGTTATCGGCCGATGAACTGCCGCGCTACTATTGCGCTTACACACCTTGCTTTAGAAGTGAGGCGGGAGCTTACGGTAAAGACACCAGGGGGCTTATTCGGCATCACCAGTTTAACAAGGTGGAACTGGTAAAATTCGTACAACCCGAGACGTCTTACGACGAACTTGAAAAACTAACCGCAAACGCCGAAGCGGTTTTGCAAAACCTTGGAATACATTACCGTGTAGTTGCGCTTGCCACCGGGGACCTTGGATTTTCCTCTGCCAAAACCTACGATATAGAAGTGTGGCTGCCGGGCTTTGGTGGCTACAAGGAGATATCGTCTTGCTCAAATTTCGAGGATTTTCAGACGCGGCGCGCAAACATCAAATTTAAAGAAAATCCGAAGGCCAAACCCCAGTTTTTGCACACCTTAAACGGCTCGGGCCTTGCGATAGGCCGCACGGTCGCGGCAGTTTTAGAGAACTACCAGCAGGCCGACGGCAGTGTGCGTATCCCAGAGGTGCTAAAGCCCTACATGGGCGGCGCCGAGGTCATTACTCCTAAGAAGTTTTAGCTTACATCTGACCTTGCTCAAGCTGCATTACCTTTTCTTTATAGAGCTCGTGGATTATACGCGCATCAAATTGCGTGATAGCTTCGAGCATATCACCCTGCTCTTTCTGGCTGAAGTACTCCATTGCTGGGGAGAAGAGGTGTTTTTCTTCCTCCTCAATGTCCTTAGTATAAGAAGTGCTAATTATGCCCATTGCTCTTTCGATATCCGGCAAAGCCTCTTGCCTACCATGTTCATATTGCTCCTTGGAATTAATTAGCTCTTTAACAACTTTTCTCAAGAAGGCGTGCTCTTTCATTAACTGACCTATAATAGTCCTATGTTCTGGTAAGAGCGGCTTGGCAGCAAGCTCGCTAAACAAGATATGTTCTTCTTTACCGTAGTGGCATATATCGGTGTAGACCCTAAAGAAATCGGTAGTAACGTCAATGAACTTGGGATTGGCCTGCCTTGTTGCCTGCATTCTTGCAAGCTCACGGTTAATTTGTCTAATCATGCGCTCTATAAGCTTGTGCTCTGCCATTAATGGGTCAACTGGCAACATATAAACATCTCCATTAATAATGTGTTAATTCTATTTACCCATATGTCGTAAGCTATATTAACATCGGATAGTTGCAGGGCGTGTTATTACTTCTTATAAGGTTGAAGGCCGCCTCTGCTGGATTTCGATGTGTGGTTTCCATCGGCTTCAGGTAGGCGGAAAGTTGGCTTCAGCAGACAGACTTTGAAGGTTTAAGGTGGTCTGCTATACTATGAGCGGGTCGCATTTAAGTTATCGACCTCATTGTACTTAAAAATCAAACAATAAGTCGGCCGAGAAGAATTAGCAAGATATGGAGGGATGGCAGAGTCCGGTTGAATGCGGCGGTCTTGAAAACCGTTAGGGGCGCAAGTCCCTCGGGGGTTCGAATCCCTCTCCCTCCGCCAAAGAAGTACTCAATAATTAATACAATAAAAGTCCGGCAATGCCGGGCTTTTGAGCTATTTGGAGTCATTTTGGCCCTGTCCGAGACGGTGTTTTTTGTGTTCGTTAAAAAGTATGGGATTATCATTTTTTTATCGGCCATTCCAAAAAAGATTTCCATAGAGATGTTCCCGTGAACCGCCCACGTTGAGACCGTTACAAGTTGTAGAAAACGCACACCCTAAAAGCTGCGCCACAAGCGGGTTTGCGGGTTTTGGGGATGTGTTTATGTAGAGTGAAAGTGGTACAGGGGGACAGTTTTGTGGGTTAATGGGGCGGAAATTGAGAGTAAGCGTGCACGTGGGAACATATTGATTATGTAATTTTTTCCTAAGGTGTTGGTAATTTTTAGAACGTGTGGGAAACCATTGCTTCTCACACATCTTAGACGATTGACAACGTAAGGTAAAGGTTAATACGGCAGTAAGCAGATTTTCGAAGGAACGGAAGATGGCTCTGGCATCAGCATTATTTAAACGATAATGCCCCAACGGATGAACTGAGACTTCGTTCAGGATGAGTCCGAAGGGTATTTTTGGTTATCATTTGGTAATCAGCCCATGATATACTAACTTTAGGGGTTCAATAGAATATGTTTTGGGGTCCAGACCTTCGATGACGACCTCGCTAAGACCCTGGGCATGGCTCAAAATGAAGAAATTTCACGTAAAGCGATAGAAGCGGCATGAGCGTCTGGTTTTGACAATATAGCGATTGGTCTGTTATATGGGTGTCCTAATCAGACACTGAACCAAACTCTAATCGACGTTGATAGGGCTATTCAGCTCGGGATTGACCATGTGTCGCTTTACGCTTTGGTATTGCTGCCACATACAAGACTTGCATCAATGGTATATCAAGGCAAACTCCCGATGCCTCCGTTATTGAAAGATCGGGTAGAAATATTGGTCGAAAGTGAAGCCATGCTAAGGAATGCCGAATATGATTATTATCTGCCGCCTTCCAACTTTTGCCGGAAAGGTAAAGTCAACAAGTACGAGCAAAAACACTTGGTTGAACAGGTTGACCTCTTAGCATTGGGCAATAGCGCTTTGGGAACGATCAACGATTGCGTCTATATAAATGATGGCTCTGTCCAGGGTTATATCACGGCGATTTCAACGGGCGATCTTCCCGTCAATCTTGTGGAGCGTTAGAGAACAAATCGGTAAATATCCTGAAGATTGTTTTCCTGAAACACTCTCAAATCTGCAAGATAAAGGGCTTATCGAGATAGACAGTTCAAGCATCAAGCTAACATATAAGGGTTCAATCTGGGCTGGCAATGTTAGCTATGAGTTTGCATCTCCACATCAAAAGGAGAAGAGACCTTTGGAAATACGCGCAAATGAAATCAAAAGTTGCGTAGAAAATGATAAGGTGGAAAATAATTCTCCCTGGCTAACGCAATTATTAAATAAACATGACCATTCACATGAGTCTTTTTCATGGTCCGATGGTCAAAGCGATCCGCTTGATAATATGACTAGAATGATCAGGGAAATGGTTATTCGGGAGAAAGTTAGGGGTAGCGTTAATCGCTGACGAAGGGAGCAACAATGCTTAAGATATCTTTTCTAAGCGAAACAAGATACATACCTTCTTCGATAGTAGTGGGAGCCGTATCGGCAATCGTTTTGTCATTACTTACGCCGAACGAAGCAACGCTCGGTCCCAGCATTAAGCTTGTCTTTTTGCACGGCGCGTCTATCTGGGTGGCTCTTATTTTGCTCACAATCAGTGGGGTCTGTGGGCTTGGATATCTTTTCTCGCACAGTGAATCTTTAATCGAGTGGTCTCGTGGTTCGCTGATCGCTTCAATGATCTTGATGGCAATCACAGGGGTTTTGGCCTTGGTAAGCGCATATATAGCGTGGGGTGGCATGTATTGGAGAGAACCTCGTTTCGTCGCCTTGGTCGAGATGCTTGCCTTCGGTTCTTTGATAATCGCCGTTGGGATACTTAGCGGATCCAAACTCTTCACGGGAGCTATAAATCTCTTCTATATGGCTGCTGCTTGGTTTTTGTTAAATCGGGCCGGGCTAGTAATGCATCCAAAGGATCCGATTTTTACTTCTAGCTCGACTGTGATGAAAGTTTTTCCGATTCTCATTACGATTTCCTTATTCTTTGCTAGCATCCAATTCGTTCGATACCTGACTATGGGAAACCACACAATCACATACCTCCGGCAAAGCCGGAGACTTGAAAGATGTGAACCGCTCAAAGAACGAGGTGCCCTCTCTCGGCATACCGGAAATCAGAGAACAGAGAGCAAGCTTGGAGGCACCCGTCTTGAGTAGACAAAATCCATTCTCTACGGTATATTTAAAATCTGATTTTAAGATCGGAGAGATGGCCGAGTAGGTTGAAGGCGCTCGCCTGCTAAGCGAGTAAGGGAGAATAAACTCCCTTCGAGGGTTCGAATCCCTCTCTCTCCGCCAATCAGAGACAAGAGACCAGAAACAAGAGACAAGTAATCAGAAACCAGAAATCATATTGTGAAGGTCTAGAGTGTGGGTTTAGAAGATAAGATGTCTAAGAAGATGTTTTATCTAGTTTCTAGTTAGGCCCGAAGCGCCGGTCTTGTTTCTTGTATCTGAATGTTTCTTGTATCTGAACTTGTGCCCGTAGCTCAGCTGGATAGAGTATCTGACTACGAATCAGAAGGTCGGGGGTTCGAATCCCTCCGGGCACGCGATAGAAAAAGAGCTGCTTCTACACAGCTCTTTTTACTCTCCCACCGGAGCCACCTCTAATGTATACTAATATAAGTAGCAACTTAGGCAAAAAGCTGTCACCAACCTGAAAAGGCAGTACTATGCTCTATCTAACAAAATTTTTATATGAAACATTCCTTTTGCCGCCAGGAATTTTTATAGTTTTTATGCTCGCGCTGGGTATCTGGCTATGGCGGCACGAGAAAAGGGCCGCCATAGCACTTATTTCAATTGCGGCCCTCTTATATATCCTCTCAATCTCAATTGTTGGTGACTTGCTAATTAAGCCGCTTGAGGGTAGATACCATCCGCCTGCCAATATAAAAGGTGATGTAATAGTTATGTTGGGAGGAGGCTCAGTTGCCGGCACCCCGGATATCGACGGGGTTGGAAGCCTTACCGGATCATCAGCAAACCGCTTGTTAGCAGCAGCCAGAATTTATAAAAAGACAGGACTTCCGATAATTATCTCCGGAGGTAAACTCTATAGCGAATCGGCAAGCGATGCAATTGTCGCTAAGCGCAAGCTGATTGGCCTGGGTATCCCAGCAGATAAAGTAATTACTGAGGATAAAAGCCGCAACACATGGGAAAACGCATATTATACGCTAGAAATTCTTAAAGCCCGGCATTTTAAAAGACCGGTTCTTGTTACATCCGCGTTCCACATGTGGCGATCTGTTATAGACTTTAAGAAGTTTGGGATCTCCGTTGAGCCTTATCCAACGGATTACATGTCTGACGTTAACTCATCACTACATCTTAATTCATTTGCTCCGTACTTTGGGGAGCTTACTAAATCAACTATAGCCATTCGTGAATATATAGGCATCGCTGTGGCTACCCTATAGCCACTGAAAAATTTTATAATATACACCGGTAGTCTCTCGCAAGACGTATAGAAAATATAGACAATATGGGTAGAAGTTTTATCGGGAAGCAAAAATATAATTGTGAGGGTAAAGATTGAACGAGGCAACCTCAAAGGACAAGCAAGAGCAAATAGAAACGATATGGCAATCTGAAGAAAAGTACCGCACTCTGGTGGAAAACGCTAGCGATGCTATTTTCTTAGTCGACCTTGATGGCAGCTTTCTAGAGGTAAACAAAATGGCGGAGGAGCTTACCGGCTACACAAGAAAAGAGCTCCTGAAGATGAACTTTGCTGGGCTTCATCCCACGGACCAACTTGCAAGAATCACCATGGCTTTTAAAGAAGCGGTCCAGAAGGGCTCTGGATATTTAAGCGACATTCAAATATTCCGGAAAGACGGTAAAAAAGTCCCGGTGGATTTGAAGGGCAGCGTAATTGAGCTTGGCGATAAAAAAGTAGCGGAAGTAATAGTAAGAGATGTCTCAGGGCAAAAGCGGGTTGAGGATTCCCTTAGGGAAAGTGAAGCCCGCTTCCGCAAGGTCTTCGATGAGGGTCCGCTAGGCATGGCGATAACGGCTTTGGATTACCGGTTTGTGAGGGTTAACGCCAGGCTCTGCCAAATGCTGGGGTACACCGAGGAGGAGCTTACGAAGCTAACCTTTCCCGACATTACCTATCCCGACGATATCGGCAAAGATATATCCCTTGCCCGAAAACTTTTTTTCGGGGAGATACCGTTCTTCCAGATGGAGAAGCGCTATATCAGGAAAAGTGGCGAAGTTTTTTGGATTAATTTAACCGCCTCGCTTATCCGCGACGAGAAAGGCAACCCTCTATACGGGTTAGGCATGATAGAAGATATTTCTCAGCGTAAAAGAGCTGAGGAGGCGATGCGTGAATCCGAAGCCAAATACCGCATGCTTGTTGAGCAGATTCCGGCGGTTACCTATATTGCAGCCCGCGATAATCCAAGTGTTGCATTATATATAAGTCCAAAAATCGAGGAACTTCTCGGCTATAAGTCGGAAAGATTTATAGAAAACCCAAGTTTCTGGCTGGAGCATTTGTACCCCGAGGATAGCGAGAAGATCCTGGCTGATGTTGATCGCTTGAGCAAGGCTGGTGAACCGATAATTTTAGAGTACCGCATGGTTGGCCGCGATGGTCGGGTGAAATGGTTCCGTGATGAGGCCCAACTGGTGCAGGACGAGAACGGCAGACCGCTTTTTTACCAGGGGGTCATGTTTGATATCACAGAGCGGAAGCAAATTGAGAAGGCTCTTAAAGAGAGCGAGAACCGCTATAGAACTCTCTTTGAGGGCGCGGTCGACGCCATCTTTATCCTGGAGGCTGAAGGAGACCGTTCTGGCAAAATACTGGCCGCTAACCAGGCGGCGGCCAACATGCACGGCTTAACGGTTGATGAACTCCTCAGGCTACATATCAACGACCTTGACACCCCCGAGACCGCAGAAGGAACCCCTAAAAGAGTAGAACGCATGCTTGGTGGGGAGCAAATTAGATTTAAGGGAGCCCACAGAAGGAAAGACGGCACAATTTTTCCGGTTGAGGTTCACGCCAGCATTGTAGAGTTTGGCGGTCACAAATATATCCAGGCCTTTGACCGGGATATAACCGAGAGCAATAAAGCAAAAGAACTAAGCGATGCTCTTAACTACATAAATGAGGCGATAAACTCGACGTTTGACTTCGATGAAGTCATGCGAAGGGTTATCACCAAATCCACTACAGCCATAGGAGCTGAGGCGGCGGCGATAATCATGCGTGAGGGTAGCCGCTGGGTGGCAAGATATACCTCGGGATTTCCGCGAAGTATGGTGGGCACTCGGTTTACCGATAACGAAGCTAGAGCCCTAGTAGTTACTTCCAAGACGAGAAGACCGATTGCGGTAAACGATACTCAAAACGATGTGCGGGTTAACAGTAGGGAGATGGAAAAGTATGGTGTCCGCTCCCTGCTGTCGATCCCGCTAATTGTAAAAAGTGAAGTCGTTGGAAGTCTTAGCTTCTATTATCTCTCAAAACCAATAACCTTTGACGATACCCAGATCGACTTTGCGACCAAACTTGCAACATCTATCTCCCTTGCGTTAGAGAACGTACGCCTCTATGAGGCTGAGCGCAAGATTGCAGACACCCTACAAGAAGCGCTTCTTATCATGCCTGAGCGCGTAGAAGGCGTAACTTATGGATATCTCTACCGCTCGGCAACCGAGACAGCAAGAGTCGGAGGAGATTTCTATGATATCTTTGAGACAGAGCGCGGGAAAGTAGGCATTGTAATTGGGGATGTCTCGGGTAAAGGTATCGAGGCAACCACACTTACCTCGCTCGTTAAAAACACTATCAAGGCGCATGCTTATGAGGACCGCACGCCGGCACTTGTCATGGCTAAAACAAACACCCTTGTCGAAAAATCATCGCCAGCCTCGGTATTCGTTACGGCAATTTTCTGCGTGCTCGATATAGAAACGGGCAGACTTACCTACTGTAATGCGGGACATCCTCCGGCGATAATCAAGAGGAAAGGCGCCGGAGTGAAGCTACTCGACCGGCACTCCCCGATAATTGGGGCTTTTCCCGGGATGCATTATAGAAGCGGCAAAGCCGTTCTAAAAGAAGGTGACGTGCTGGTCCTTTATACCGATGGGTTGATTGAAGCCAGATGCGATGGCGGGTTTTATGGTGAGGGCAGGCTGATCAAACTCATCGAGGGGCTGAAACCCGTGCAGGCGAGGGAGCTGCCACAGATAATCTTTGAGAAAGCACTGATGTGCACTGGTGGTAAGCTTTCGGATGACATAGCTTTGCTTGCCGTATCTTTTTAGAATAGGGTAGGCTGAAAACTGTTGATAAATGGGCTGGTTAAGTGTCTGAGGATAAAGATATTGAATATATGAGGATGGCAATCCAGCAAGCGGGGGAGGCGGCTGCGGCAGGTGAGGTGCCGGTCGGAGCTGTTATTGTCTGCGATGGCAAGGTTGCCGCAAAGGCACGAAACGGGCGTGAGGAGAGAGAATCGGCCCTCGCCCATGCCGAGATACTTGCTATTGAGGAGGCTTCGCAAAAGCTGGGCCGCTGGAGGCTTTCCGACTGCACGATATATGTTACAAAGGAGCCCTGCCCGATGTGCGCGGGTGCGATATATCAGGCCAGGATGAAAAGGCTGGTTTACGGACCGGCCGACCAGAAAGCCGGTGCGGCGGGCACGCTTTATAACATTGTCCAGGATGGGCGACTAAACTGGCAGCTCGAGGTTGAGTCAGGCGTCTTGGAAGAAGAAAATGTGAAGTTGCTTCAGGATTTCTTCCGCGCCCGTCGTTCCTTGTATCATCCTTAGCCCCACTAGATAGGGGACTGAAACATTATCCTTAAAAGCAAACTTACGCGACACTCAACGGATTGATGTGCTCAATCTTCTTCTTGGCTTTCTCGGCTGCCTCCCAAAGGTCGACGCGCACTTGCGTGTTGAGCCAAAACTCCGGCGTGTTGCCGAACAGCCTAGCTAGACGGAGTGCCATTTCGGGGCTGACTGCCCGGCGTTCTTTAACTAGCTCGTTGACACTCTGGCGCGACACACCAAGCGCCTTAGCCAGACTTGAGACCGTTAAGCCGTAATCTGGCATGAAATCCTCCCGTAGCATCTCTCCAGGATGTATTGGCTTTACCCTGCGCTTTGCTGTATTCTTAAATGCCATTTTTTACACCTCTTTTATGTTTCCCCGTTTCATAAAACTCTTGCGTAGCTTTGCCGGCAAACGTTTTGATCACGCATCAATATTAAGCTGTCACGTGACACTTGTCAATAAAAGGCCGTGGGTGTTGACCAGAAAAGAGGAACGTGGTTGTCTAGATATCCTGAAATTAAAGCAATTTGTAGGGCAATTTTACTTGGGAAACAGCGTCCCCTGCCTCCTTTCGGTCAGAGCTATGTGGGCTTTGAAGTCACTGTTAGAACCAGTAAGCCACATATTTAATTCGATGGCATCTGGGTAATATAGTATGGCGCAAAGGTTTGGGGCTTTACTTATTCCGGGGGATGGTAGTTATGAGTAGATTGGGTAAATGGGTCTTAGTTGTCTTTAGCATTATATTAAGTACCACTATCGCAGGCTGTGTTGGTCCGACACCAACAACTACTACATCGGAGAGCATTAGACCGCGCATAAGGCAAACTACAACGACTACAGCACCAACCACAACAATATCCTCTCAAATAAAGAAAACAGTTAACTAGACGACAGTTGTTAGTGGCCTAACTATCCAAAGAGCCTAAGACGTCTTTGATATAGAGCGAGTAGTCTCTTTTATGCATAGATTGCCTCGTTTAAAATTCGCTCTTTTAGTTCTTTTCTTATGGCAGGCTTTCTTACTAAATCCACCTTTCGACCAAGGATTCGTCGCAGGTATCTTTCAAGCCTTATCAGTTCAAAAAGATCAGGTAGCTCATAAAAATCAACAAGAATATCGATATTGCTACTTCTTCTTTGCTCCCCTTTTGCAAATGAACCAAATATGGCTATTTCTTTAACCTTGTATCTATCACGTAAGAATTTCTTACGGGTTTTTATGATCTCTAATGTATCATTAACCGTTGTAACCATATCTTACCTATCCCTAAAGTTTTCGTTAGTCTAATTTTACTCTATTTAAAGTTATCGTCAAAAACATAGGGGAGAGAGGTTACTGTCAACGTTTAGTAGGAACATCTCGTCTCGTGCTTATGCGAGTGCCCCCAATCCAGCAATACCGCGCAGAGCAGCAACCCAGGGACGACTGCCATGAGGCCCGGTAAGTGCCGGCAGAGAA
>JAJYQA010000008.1 GCA_021794835.1 Actinomycetes bacterium
TCTCTGCCGGCACTTACCGGGCCTCATGGCAGTCGTCCCTGGGTTGCTGCTCTGCGCGGTATTGCTGGATTGGGGGCACTCGCATAAGCACGAGACGAGATGTTCCTACTAAACGTTGACAGTAACTTTTCCCCTCAAGCACTTGAACAGTTTAGGATTATGATATATTATACATTTGTGCAATAACATAAATACTTAAATAGGGGGGCATTGATGAAGAGGATTTTGATTGCTATTCTTGGCATCACCATTATTCTTTCTGTACTTACCGGCAGCACCTTTTCCTACATGACTGCTGAGGCTGAAAATGCCGGCAATATCGTAACATCGAGTTCGATGCAGTTAAACACTGATCCACAACCGTTTATGGCACTATCAAGGTTGGTGCCAGGAGGGCCATCCCAAGAGGCTACGGTAAGCGTGTTTTCAACTACCCCGACCAAATTCTTCTACAAGGTTAAATCCGTCAGGCAGGTTGGCACACGCACAAAGCTTTGGAATGCTCTCATGGTTGAGATGAAAGACGACGTAACCGGGGAGACATGGATCGGCAATTTAAACGGCCTTGATACGCCTTGGTTTGCGAGGCAGAACGGGGTCGATGGTGGCGGAGTAAATAATGGCCACGTGGTCAGGTTTAAAGTATGGATTCCTCAGGAGGCGGATGTTGATGCTGAGACTACGGCTACCGTTAAGTTCAGACTTGACGCCGAGCAGTGGCGCCCGCAAACGTAAGGAGCCGTATGGCCTCCTTACGTTTGCAGAGATTAGAAATTAGAGAGTAGAAAGTAGATTGAATTATTGAGGGATAAAAATAGATAAATGAGGGTTATTTTGACTAAAAGAGCAATTTCTAATCGGTCTAATCTCTGTTATCTATTTTCTTCTTCAACTGTTTAGGAATTCTTATGGTTAGTTGATGTTGGATGGAGTGACAGGAGGGATGATGTCCGGTTTTTTAACAATAATTAAAGGTTGGTGGCATGGTTTTTCCCTTAAGGATAAGATCCTGGCGGCGATAACGCTGGCGATCTCGGCAACCTTCTCTATCTTTTTTGTGCTTGCCGTCTCAGGAAAAATCGGCCTTTTAATTGTTAAAAGCGGCAGCATGCAGCCATATATGCCGCCGGGTTCGCTACTTGTTTTTAAGTCAGCTACTATCTCCGATGTAAGCCGGGGCGAGGTAGTAGTATTCCGTGAAAGTAAATCCTCAAGCCTTCTCATTACACATAGAGCGGTGGATAAGATCTTTAAAAAGGACGGTTTTTACGTTAAAACAAAAGGGGACACCAACCATCGTGCCGATACGATGCTGGTTGGTGAAGACCAAATAATCGGAAAAGCCGCCTATATTTTTCCCGGTGTAGGTCGTATATTTGGTTTTGCAAAAACACCGGTAGGCCTCTTGATTCTGAATCTAATGCTTGCCTTTTTTGTGTTGTTAATGCTTATTGATAGAGTTAGGGCTAGGGAACGTGCACGCTACCAAGCTGAGATCATCCCTACTACATTAGCTGGTTCTTCCGCCAAAAATGAGGCTTAAATGCTTTTTTTTTCGTGAGCCATGGCGGCGGGGTAGCTTTTTTGCAGCACTTCCGCCTTTACCATCAAGGGCTTCATATCTTACTCTATGCAGGTATTGGCGTAGGTGGAGACTGACCGTTTCTATATACTGTAATTCAAAATTGCGCTTCTGACTTGCTACCTTAAGTGCCATTTCAAGTATATCGTCGTCAAGGTAAAGGATGAGGTCGCATTCTTTAAGAAATTGCTCGCGCTCTTCTCCTATTAATTTTAGACCGCTATAGGATTCCCAAATCTTCAAAAACTCATACCTGTTCATAACTGTTATAACCTTCTAAAAGCATATTTTACGGATGCTTAATGTATCGGCATATTTTTTGTTTTACTAAAGCTTTGTTAATTATGCTTTGAACAGTTGCCAGTTACAAGCGAAAGCTTACTTTATACCGTTTCGTCAGTCAAGGTTGATTGTACCGTCCACTCCAAGAAAAAACCCGCTTACCGTACGAAAAGCACACTAGCCAGTAATTTTTTCCTTAATTTTGGTTTTTGTCGTTTAATTTAATTAAGACGAATTCCTATCGGTCAATTGGTGATTGATAGAGTGCTAGATTAGGAGGTGACGTGGGTGTCTGCCGAAACTGCCTTAAAAAGTCTATTAAGTAAATTTAGTTTTCCGCAACCGGAAAATCCAAGTTGTTGGAGTATCCTCAAAGTTGAGAAAGTGCTCGGTGGGCTCGGAATCGGTGATTATGACATCAAAAATGAAGCGATGGTTGTAAGCGTTGGTAACCAAGGCGACTTAATACGGATTCTGTTCTACCTAGTGCCGTATGAAGTATCAAGTGATTACCATTTGATTCTCAGCAAGTTTAATGATAAAGTTAGGCTTCAGATTGGTTGCTGGCAGTTCGAGGCCAGTGCCTAGTTTTAACGGTAAAGACTTGATTATATGAAAGCTCTAGTTATATCAGATACCCATGTTCGCAAGGAAGAGGATATCAATACGCTTATAGAGATCATCAAGCCTTTTATGGGCGAGGTGGATATTATTATTCATGCCGGCGACTCGGTTTCAAGGTCCTTGGTCGATCTCCTAGATAGGTTAAAGCCTACCTATATAGTTTCAGGCAATATGGACTATATTGATACAGCTAGCATACTGCCGGAGAAGATGGTTTTTGACTTAGGCCGTTTTAGAATAGGGCTTACGCATGGATGGGGGCATGCCCCCGGTCTTAAGGAGCGCGTCTTTGATTTTTTTAAACAGGATGACGTGGATGCGATTATCTTTGGGCATTCACACCAGCCGTATTTGGGGCAAAGGGACGGTGTTCTTCTGCTAAACCCCGGGAGCCCTACCGATACCAGATTTGCCAACCGCAATACAATAGCCATATTGCACGCAGATGACGAGCTAAAGGCCGAAATTGTTGATGTCTAGGAAATCCTCTCTATATCCATTTGTAATCGGCACACGCCTGTCTTTTCCAAATGCCCGTGGGCTTATCTTAATGCCTAGCGGCCCCTGGCGGCGCTTATATTCGTTTTGATCTACCTTCTGAATAGTCCATTTGACGTATCCTTTCGGCAGTCCCTCTGCGATTAAGTCGTCCGTGCTCTTCTCGGATTCTATGTAGCCGCGTAATATCTGGTCAAGTATCGAGTAGGGCGGAAGAACATCGGTATCCTTTTGACCTGGCCGTAGCTCGGCCGATGGTTCTTTTGTAAAGACCCTCTCCGGTATCACGGGCTTTTCGGAAACCAAGTTTCTATACCTTGCAAGCTCGTATACGGTTGTCTTTAAAATATCCTTAAGCACCGCAAATCCACCGACCATATCACCATAAAGCGTTGTATACCCAACAGCAATCTCACTCTTATTACCCGTTGCGATAACCAGCCACTTAAACTTATTTGAAAGTGACATTAGGATCATGCCCCTGATCCTTGATTGCATGTTCTCTTCGGTGATATCTTCGGGTAGTCCCTTAAATGCTTTGGCCGTCGTGGATTTTAGCTCAGAGAAGACAGGCTCGATCGGAATATTAAGGAGCGTTATCCCGAGATTTTTCGCCAGTGCCTCAGCATCCTCAATACTTGCCTTAGAAGTGTAGCGCGACGGCATAGCTACTCCGGTGACGTTTTCGCCGCCCATAGCATCCACGCATATGGCAGCAGTGAGTGATGAGTCAATACCGCCACTTAAACCAACAACGACCTTCTGAAAACCATTTTTGCGAACGTAATCACGAAGCCCTATCTTTAAGGCCTCGTAAATCTCAGCCATTGGCTCAAGAACCGGATGGATCAGGATCGGTACTTTCTCCTCTTTCGCCTTGATCAGCTTTAGCTTAAAGCCACCTATCTTGTAATCGGTAACCTTTTGCACCTCGGTTCGTGCTCTCTGGCGTCTTTTGGGGTCGAAAAGGTGTTTTAAAGAGACCTGGGAAAGGTCGAGGTCGATGGTTAAGAGGTCCTCCTCGAACTGGCGCCCTCTGGCGATAATATTTCCGTTGGGTGCCGCGATGAGGCTTTGCCCATCAAAGACCAACTCGTCCTGTCCGCCTACTAGGTTGACGTAGGCGATATAAACTTGGTTATCGTACGCCCGCATGCCAACCATCTTCTCACGCAAGATACCTTTTTTAAAGTAGTAGGGCGAGCTTGAGATGTTAATAACCAATTGACAACCTGGTTCTTGCGCCTGAAAACCGGTGGGGCCTTCGGCGAACCATATATCCTCACATATATTTACGCCAAAGGTAAAACCATCCGCTCTATAAACCGGGATCTCAGTACCCCGCTGGAAGTAGCGAAACTCATCGAATACGCCGTAGTTTGGTAGAAACATCTTGTGGTAGTTGTCGATGAGCTTGCCATTAAACATCACGGCAGCTGTATTGTAAAGATCATCGGTCAGCTGGGGATAGCCAACTATAGCAATGATATCATCGGTAGTTAAAATAAGCGATTCCAAGGTCTTTTTCGCATCCTCTATGAATTTGGGCTTAAGCAGGAGGTCTTCGGGCGGATATCCGCAAAGCGAGAGTTCCGGGAACGCAATAAGCTGTACGCCAGCTTTTTTTGCCGTAGCTATTCTGTCGGCTATTCTGTCGGCATTGCCTTTGAGATCGCCCACAACGGTATTAATTTGTGCTAAAGCGATTCGAATATTCTTGACCATCTCTCATTTCTTAGTTTTTCTCAATATTATAAGTGCGATGTCATCTGTAAGTTTACCATGCGAGAACGACATAGTCGCGCTAATTATGGAGTCTGCAATACCTTGTGTAGGTTTGTCAAGGCTATCCAGGAGAGTCTCAATCAACCTACCCTCGCCAAAAAAATTTTTTCCCGAGCGTGCCTCGATTACCCCATCGGTATAGGCGACAAACAGGTTGCCTAAATTTATGTTTACCGTGCGTTCTCTATAGTCATAGTGATCAAATATGCCGATTGCCGGGTCATCAGTGGAGAGCATGGTGCAAGTATTTTGGATTTGATTGAGCAGGCAGGGATAAGGGTGGCCCGCGTTAACAAAAAATAATCTGCTGGTTTCTGGGTCATAAACTGCACAAAACATAGTGATAAACGCCGCCTTTTCTGCCTGCCGCCGGAAGAAGTCATTGGCTTTGGCCATGGCCAGTGAAGGGGAGGGGTTGTGGTAGAGGTACGCGCGCAATATATATCTCATCATCGACGTCGATGCCGCAGCTTCTATCCCCTTACCGGAAACATCGCCGATTACCAAGGCATACTTACCGTTGATATTGTAAATATCATAAAAATCTCCTCCAACCGAAGCCTCTTCAGTTGCTGACGAATAGCGCACACCAATTTCCATGCCCGGAATTGATGGTATAAAAGCCGGGAGCAGGCCTCTTTGCAGCGACTCTGAAATATGGCGCTGCGCTTCGTAAAGCCTTGAATTCTCGATAGCAATGCCGATCTCATTTCCTATCGACTCAAGAAGCGTGGCGTCTCGCCAGGTAAACTTACTTACCTGGCGGCTTCCAAGAAGAAACGCTCCAATGACCCGGCCTTTTGATTTGATTGGCGCACTCACCAAACTTTTAAAAGTCTCGTAGACGATCGGAGCCTCAAACTCGGGGTGGTCGGCGAGATTTTCGATAATTAAAGGCTTGCCGGTATCCGCAACCACACCGGGTAAGCGGTATCCCACCGGAATCGTTAGGCTGTTTTCAATAAATCGGTTACTTAAGCCCCTCTGGACTGACAACTTTAAAATATTGGTTTGCTCATCAAGTAAGAATATCGCTGCACCGTCTCCTCCTAAGAGTTCCATCACGCTATCTATTGCACTGTTTAACACGATATCAAGCTCTAATGTTTGGGATAGCATGTTTGAGAGACTGTTTAGGATAGTTAATTCCTTGGCATGGCGGCTTATTTCTTCCTCAGATTCTTTCAAATTCTCATATAATCTGGCATTTTCAAATGCAACAGCCGCTTGTGTGGCCACTGCCTCGAGCAGACCAGCATGATACCTGGTAAATCGCTTAGCTGTTGTTAAACTAAACACTTCCATGACCCCGGTAACCTTACCGGCTCGCATGATAGGCGTTACCAAAACCGATCTAATGCCAGCCGCTACAAAACTCTCAATCCGCTTTGGGTAATCTGGGTAAGCATTAATGATGACAGTCCTTTTTTTCTTGATTGCCTCATGGATTGCCCCCTTACCTGGCGGTATTATGGTCCTAACTACAGCTTCCGGTGCCTTAAAGGGATACCTTTTGGTGACCGCCCCTGTTTTACTAATTAATGCTATAAATCCCGCATCGGCGTCACATAAATTGGTCGCATGGCTTATAATCTTATGAAGGAGCTCATCAATATTAAGTTCAGATGAGATATCAAGCATAACTGAGAGCAGCGTGCTAAGGTCTTTTCTGAGATGCCACGGCTCTGTTACGCTAGGTCGCTCCCGGCGTGGTCTGCTTGTTGGCCCCATCGTTTCACCTCCTCTAGCCGTTATACCCGTTTGCACAATGTTCTGTTTCGGTATCTTATCTTTAGTAGGTTATCTTTATGTAGGCTTTATGTAGGCATGTTTAAAACAGCCAAAACCGAGGTATAAATATTCATTCGAACGCTTATAAAGGAGGAGATAGGTATGGCTTATGAAGCGAAGGATTACAGCAATATTTTAGGTATGGAGGGGTTTAGCAACACGCTTCTTAATAACCACTTTGCGCTTTATCAGGGTTATGTAGCTAACACAAATAAGTTGTTAGATTCTCTTGGCAATATGCTTTCCGAAGGTCAAACCGCAACCCCGGAATTTGCCGAGCTTAAGAGAAGGCTTGGCTGGGAATTTAACGGCATGAGGCTTCACGAGTACTATTTCGAGAATCTTGGCGGGCGGGGGGACATTGACGTTAAGAGCGGTCTTGCTAAGAAACTTGCCGAGGATTTTGGCAGCTACGAAGCTTGGGAGAAGGATTTCAGGTCGACCGGTGCAATGCGGGGAGTTGGCTGGGCCGTTCTTTACCAGGATAGTGCATCGGGTAAACTTGTAAATTTCTGGATAAATGAGCATGACACAGGCCATCCCGCCGGGTGTAAGCCGATTTTGATTATGGATGTGTTTGAACATGCATATATGACCGATTACGGGATAAAAAGGCCTGATTACATAGAGGCATTTTTTAAGAACATCAATTGGCAGGTAGCTGATAAAAGGCTTGGTTAAATAGCATAGGTAGTGTCAAATCGTCCGGTTTGCTCGGCGTCTTGAAAAGGATAGGATGGAAGTGCGGACGTAAGGACATACCTTACGCCGCACGCTTCCTTACCTCAATAATTGCCTCATCTGAAGCGGTCTCCCTAGCCCTGATAACCGCGAGGCCGGTTGTTTCGGCCAAGTTTGCAATCTGTTCGACCGGTTCGTTCATATTCTCCGGGTCGATAATTATTGTTGCCTCCTGCCCCGCGCTCAACTCATCTGAGATCCTACCAAAAGCATCCTCAAAAAAGGCCATAGGGTCTGGGCCATATTGCATTTCTCTTAAATCATATCGCTCTGGCAATTTTATCCCCCCTCGACTCTACTAAAATTTTGCCGCATTGGTGGGCATCCTAAACGCTTTAAAAGCAAATTTTCACGCGCTACTTTAATTCGTATCATAATTGGATCATAAAAGCATAAAGTTTAACTTTATATATAGCTGGGTAGCAGTGTTTTAGTGTCTAAGGTAATGCTTTAGGGTGTAAATAGGGTGTGAATTAGTATAACTGCCGGTAGACAAGGCATAGTGAGATAGTATCTCAGTCATCTTTGACCATTTATGCGCGAAATTTAGGACAAACAAGAGCTAAATCTAAAGCTTCAGTAGCTAAAGGTTGTTAGGGTATAGCGAAGCTTGAGGCTTAGGTTAGTTTAGAGCCCACCTTTTCAGTTTTGCAAAAATAAATCCACCGTTTAGCTTCCTCAATGTTTGCGCACACTTATATTCATAGGAGTCAGAAGCCAGAATTGTAATAACTCAAACTTCTAAATTCTGGCTTCTTAAAAAAGGGGTTAGGTTATGGAAAATGGGCGAGCCAGGGTCGCGTTAGTCGGCACAGAATCGGTCGGGACCGGGGTGGAGCAGGCTATTGAGCTTGCCGGGGGCTTGCATGGGCTTGAGCCGGATAAAGTCATTCTCATCAAACCAAACGTAAACTCAAACGATCCCTTTCCGGCTACATCCAACCCGGAGACAGTAGCTACTCTTGTTAATTATGTTAAGCGCTATAACCCGAGGCAGATTATTGTAGGCGATGCTTCAAATGCAAGTTATCTGCCGACGATAGATTCCATGAAGGAGGTTGGAATCTACCAGGCGGCCAAGGAAGCGGGAGCTGACATTGTTGGTTTTGAAGAGGGCATATGGGTCGAAGTCTCGCCGGTAGGTGCCAAGAACTGGCGCCGGTTTAGAGTGCCAAGCATGCTTTTAGATGCAGATTACGTAATATCGCAGTGTGTCATAAAGACGCACTTCTTAGCGGTTTATTCCATGGCGATTAAAAATTGGATTGGGGTATTGGACCATCGCAGCCGATATTCGCTTCACGCTTCACCGCGCCCCCTATTTTATAAGCGAATAGCTGAGATTAACCTTGCACGCCCCGCTGATTTCGTCCTTCTTGACGGGACCAAGGCAATGGTAACCGGCGGGCCGTTTCGCGGCGACGTGGCCGAGGCGAATCTAATGGTGGCGACCTCAAATATAACGGCTGCCGATGCCACGGGCCTTGCAATTCTTAAGTATCTAGGCACGGTGGGTCGTGTCCAAAATATAAGCGTTTGGGAACAGGCTGTCCTTCGCCACGGAATCGAGATAGGCCTTGGTGCAGGCTCGGGCGATAATATCGATCTTATCAGCAGAAACTTTGAAGCTGCAGGCACAGTGAGCGATTTTTTAGGCATCCCCAAGGAGCGAAGGATAGTGGCCTAACTAGTTGATTGCCTTTTTGGCCTATAGCTCGGTGGCTCGTTACTCTTTGGCGTAGGGGAACTTATGTTTGATGCCCGGGCGGTATAGTCCAAGCTTTGCAAGGAGGTATAGTCGACCATCTCACGAAAAACCAGAGAAACCGCCTGGGTCCTATCTCTAACTTTTAACTTCTTAAGGATAACCTTGATATGAGACTTGACCGTCTCGGGGCTCAGGAAGAGAATATCGGCGATTTCACGGTTTGTGTGCCCATACAATAGCAAGCTTAGGATTTCCTGCTGACGTGCGCCCAACAGGTCACTATAGGATGTGCCGTTACCTTGTTCTTTAGATTGCTCAGCGTAAGCGGCATGGATATAGGTCTTGCCTTGGGCCACGGTTTTAACGGCCTCAATTAGCTCATCGCTTGAAATTGTTTTTAGACAAAACCCCTTAAAGCCAAGCTGGCGGGCAAACTCGAAACGGGACTCGTTAGTCCAGTCGGTAAGGGAAATAAAGCTAATTCTTTCCGAGAGCTGCTTAAAGTTTTCAACTGTTTCCTTGATCTGGGTGGCCTTCGGTGTGGCTATTGATTGTGCGTCTACGATTATTACATGAGGCGATTTCTGCTGGGCTAGCTTTCCACAGCCAAGGAGGTCGTGTTCCGTGCCGACAAGCAAGATTCCATCAGCTTTTGTTAGGATTTCCTGGATTCCGTAGACAACCAGGTCTGCGTTTGTAATAAGAGCAACGTGAACCATATGATACTCCTTGCAATCTACGACAATCGCTCACCAACCTAAACCCATGATGATTACTTATCGCCCCGAGTTGGAGAAGAAGGTGTATGAACAGCAGATTTGTTTCTAGTTTATTTAAACATTATACGATAATAAGAAGAGAATGTTAAATCACCCTTCTGGGTGAAAGCGGTGTCTTTAAAACCCCAAAACGATTTTTACCTGCTAAGATATAAAGTTCGACCGGTCCTCTGCCGAAAAACAAACCATGGGTCTCTCTAATGGTTGCTATATTTAGCTTTTGCATTCTATGAGGAGGAGTTTATGAATTGGTTTATTGACAAAGTCCGCAGCATGAAGATGGGTAACTTGCTCATAGCAATTATTTCCCTAACGCTTATCCCATTGCTTTTTGTAGGCGTTTTTGCTTTCGTAGGTTTAAGGTCAATAGGTCAAGACACCAACACGCTTTTGCAAAACTCAAAAACCATAAAAGACCTAAACGAAGTTCGCTATACTTTTCAGCTATACCGTGTTGGCGTTTACCAGTTAGTCTACCTATTGGATAAAAGTAAACTCGACACACTTGCCTCAACCGATGCTGAAGTAACTAAACTTATCGGCCAACTTAGGTCAGGCGGCCTCGATCAAAAATTTATAGATGAAATTATGGCGGAGAGGACTGCCTACATGGTTGAGGTAAAACCAATTCTTGATAATTATTCTAATAGAAACGTCACCAAGGCACAGATACCTAAAGCCGTAACTGCCCAGAAATCGCTCATGGATACACTCAATGGCATAGCGAAAGACCTTGGTAATACCGAGAAAACCAAAGCAGAAAACGTTACAGATGCGGTATCCGGTCTAGCGAGGGCTTTCATATCCTTCATTATATTAGCGTTTGTTATTATGGCCGGAATTATCTTCTTTATTCAGCGTGGAATGGTAAGTATGGTCCGCGGATCAATTAACAAATTAGCTGATATGTCACGGAATCTGGCCTCCTTCAGCCAGCAGCTCGCATTAAATGCAGGTGAAATGGGCCAGGCGACAACGCAAATTGCTTCTGCAATAAGCCAAGTAGCAAACGGTGCAGCAGACCAGAGCAATAACGCAAATGGGGCTGAAGGTTTAGTTGAGCAGATCTCCGACGTAATCGCCCAGGTTGCTTCCGGTGCCCAAACGCAGGCAACAAGTGTAAACGAGACTGCGGTTAGCGTAAATCAGCTAATAGAGGCAATTAAAAAAGTATCTGAAAGTACGTATAAGGTTGCAGAAGTTGTTGATACTAGCTCAAGTATTGCCGACAGGGGCAAGGGTGCGGTTCAGGAGACCGTTACCGGTATGCAGAAGATAAACGAGACCGTTACCGCCTCCGCTGCTAAAATCCAAGCCCTAGGTGAAAAGTCAAAGCAAATAGGTGAGATCATAGAAGTAATAGATGATATAGCAGAGCAGACCAACCTACTAGCATTAAATGCAGCAATAGAAGCAGCAAGAGCCGGAGAGCACGGAAAAGGATTTGCCGTGGTTGCCGATGAGGTAAGAAAGCTAGCTGAAAGGTCGGCCCGGGCAACTGGAGAAATAGCCGAGTTAATAAAGGGAATCCAGGCTGAGACCATGCAGGCGGTAGAAGCTATGGAGCGGGGTACTCAAGAAGTAGAGGCTGGAAGTGAGCTGGCAGCCCATGCGGGGGCTGCTATCGAAGAGATGATGAGTTCTATCAGGCAGGTTATTTCTCAAATTGCGGTGGTATCTGATAACGCCGAGCAAATGGCTTCCGCCAGCAACCAGGTCTCACAGTCGATTGACCAGATCGCCGCCATCAGCCAGGAGAATTCAGCTGCGGCTGAAGAGGTTGCTGCTTCAACCCATAGTCTTGTCAACTCCGTAGGCTCAATTGCAGCCTCGGCTGAGGAGAGCGCTGCATCTGCCGAGGAAGTATCTGCGACTTCCGAGCAGCAGGCAGCCTCAGTACAGGAGATTGCCGCTAAGGTGCAGATGCTGGCCGGAATGTCCGAAGAACTTGATAAATTGGTAGCTAGCTTTAACATCTAGCCCCCTTCTTAAGCCTGTTTTTTACGACGAGGCTACTTTTTGCGTCGGGATTTTTCTGATATCTCTTTGGGAGTTGTCACCGGATAGATAGGTCTCTCTTCGGCCTCGGCGCGTTCTTCTTCCTTTCGCATAAGTCTGCCTCGTCTTCTTCCCAAAGCCCTATTTTCTTCCGTATCCCGCAACACGTGGTCTCTTTCCTCTGACATACTTAAAACACCCCATATACTTCTTTCCGCAAAAAATTCCGCACAAACATGAAGGAATTATGTTTCATAAGTATGCTATTATGGCAACAACCCGTTGCCATGAAAACTTCGCTCCTGGCTCCTAGTATGTGATTTATGCTAAACTGGGCAGAGCAAAACAGGAGGCATATATGGGTAATTACAAGGAAGAGCTTCTTAAACTATTAAAAAATAAGGCGGTTATCTTTGGAAAAGTCACGCTCTCTTCTGGCGAGAAAAGCGATTACTATATTGATTGTCGCCAAGTCACGTTGGATGCAAAGGGAGCTTTTCTAATCGGCGAAGTATTGTCCGACATGCTTGAGGATGCTGATGCTGTGGGAGGGTTAACTATCGGTGCAGATCCCATAGCGGCCGCAGTCGCCGTTCGGAGCTATGAAAAGGGAAGGCCAGTATCGGCCTTCGTAGTGCGAAAGGGTCAAAAGGCGCACGGAATGATGAAGCGCATTGAGGGGCCAATAGTTCCTACATCCAAAGTCGTCGTTGTCGATGACGTAATTACCAAAGGTGGATCGGTACTTGAAGCGATAGATGTGGCCGAGGCCGAAGGCCACCAGGTTGTAAAGGTGATATGCCTGGTTGATAGACAGCAAGGCGGGAGCGATATCGTCCAGAGTAAAGGATATAAACTTGAGATTTTGTTTACCCCTACCGACCTAGGTATTATATAGTATGTCCCATACCGTCAGAGTCTTTAATACTGCAAAGGATATCCATATAAAGCGGTTTATATTGTAGACTTTCCCTGCAGGAATAATTAGTGTATAATATACCCCGTAGAGTATGAGCACGTCAGGTGCTCTTTCTGGCGTGTGGCAGCATTTTAAACTGATGCTAGTTGTCGGTGTAGAAACTCCACATACGAACCAATCATTCTAAGGGAAGGTTTTTAGGGCGCTAGCAGCTGTTGGATGACGGAGGTGGTCAAACTCGATAGCAGTAGGTCTTAGATCTTAGCAGTCGCTGAACAATTAATTTAAACTGTGGGAAGTTTAAGGAGGTTAGTGTTGGGCGAAACTATGTCGAACGAAGCTACTATGCCAAAAAAGGCAACCATAATTTGCTGGAGTGATCATCTGGATAAGGTTTATCCACAACTTATCCTGGCAACCACCGCGGCTGCCTATGATGTAGAGGTCACCATGTTTGTAACCTTCTGGGGTCTTTTAGCATTCAAAAAGAAAAATCGGGGTATTACAGGCAAGAACTGGATGACTAAGATGATGGGGTTTATGAAGAAAGGCTCTACGGGCAAACTTAAGATTTCCCAAATGAACATGGGGGGCATGGGAACCTGGATGATGAGGCAGATTTTCAAAAAAGAGAAAGTTGCAAGTCTAGACAGCCTTATTGAAATGGCCATGATGTCCGGCGTGAAGTTTATTCCGTGCCAGATGACGATGGATGCTTTTGGGTTAAAGCATGAAGATTTAATCGATGGGATGGAGCCAGCTGCGGGCGCGTCAATGGCCATTAGTTCTGCTCTAGAATCGCAGATCAACTGGTTCATCTAATAGAAATTTTATTAGGACTTACTTACTTTATTAGCAGAGAAGCCGGTGCCGGCATTACAATACAATACTAGCTGGCACCGGATTTTTTTAGCCGCTAACATCTTCAACTTCTACTTCAAGCTGCAAAGTTTTACCAGCAAGCGGGTGGTTAAAGTCAACATCAACATGATCCGACTTTACGTCGGTTACAACACCAACATATAGACTGCCCTCTTGGCTCATAGCCTGAAGCTGCATGCCTTTCTCGGGCTCAACGTCTCCCGGAAGATCCTCTTTCGGAATATGCAGTATCTTTTCTTCTGAATACTGGCCGTAGGCTTCTTCAGGTGGTATAATGAGCTCTTTTTTATCGCCCCTGTCAAGGCCCTCAACGCCTTTCTCTAGCCCCGGGATGACCTGCCCGGTGCCCTGTGTGTATGTGAGAGGTTCGCTGGGGCTGGTTTGGTCTATCAGCTCACTGTCAATATAGACCCTATAATTCAATGTTACGGTTGACCCACTTTTAATTGCCATGGGATATCCTTTCTGCTCGTATTTTAATTTCTATTAAAAAGGGGTTCAATTGAACCCCGTCTATTAAACTTGTTTTTACCGATTTACAAACTTTTTAACCACATCGCTATGTTTAAGTTGGCGGCAGAACCAACATCGCCTTTGCTTCTGTAACACTTTTTAGCATCGTGCAACTTTCCCGTTCCCGCAGAATATCGTAGACTTCTTTGACCTGCTTGGTTGGTCCGACCAGCAGCAGCTTGCCACCGACCCCCAACATTTTTATACAACACTCGTCAAGCGCGTGAAACCCCGCGACGTCTATAAATTCCAGGTGCTCTATATTTACGATAATATTCCTATGGCCTGCATCAATTAAGGAACTGATTGCCCCATGAACGGCGGGCGCAGTAAAAGCATCGCACTCTCCCTCGAGGGCGATTAACGGAACGCCGTTTACGGACTTCATACTAAATTTTAGCTGGTAATACTCGCTTTGAAAGCTCATACAATTTCACTATCTTAATTTACCCTAAATCAAGCTTATACACAAATTGAGAAGATGGTGATTGTAACTTTTTAATTAAACCAGTTGCTGATAGAATGTTCATTAATAAGGGATTCAGAGGCCAGGGTCCCGGGTTCAGGAATTGAGAGGTGACTGTTGGTTTATAATGAATTTTTCCAAGCGCGGGAATTCATACAGGCAACCCACACCTACTTTTTAGTTATCCTTCTGTTTTCAGCAATACTCTTGGCGTTTCTTAGCATCCTTAAAAGCAAATATACTGGGCAAGTTCTTGCAACTAATATTTTTGTATTGCTGGCTGGATTTTTGCTTCTTGTCTGGTACCACCTCAGGATTTATACAAGCGTTGAGCTTATCAACCCGATGAATGGAGCTGTAGTTGGAAGACTCATGGCGCCTCTATGGATTGAGGACGAGAAACTTTACTTCTGGGCCATATTCTTAGGTCTGTTCACTTACCTAGTCTATAGGAAGAATAGGGAGAAGCTGTTTGCAAAATGGCTAAATATAGTGTTCAGCGGCTTTATTATCCTTACAATGCTTGCTTCCAATCCCTTTACGGCGCCGTTACCTGATCTTTACAAGGAAGTATCAAACTACCAAATGGCCATGGGCAATGGAAATCCTAGTATCGCATTTCAGTATTTCCAGAGCTTTTATGGGCGGGTCGCCTATTTCTATAACTCGACCTACATGTGGATACATCCACCGCTTCTTTTTATTTCATATGCCTCGCTTGTCGTGTCGTTTCTTGCATCTATTTTCATGCTTGTAAGGAGAGAGGACCGGTATGATAAAATAGCTTACGGCTACGCTAAACTTGGCTATATACTGCTTACACTTGGGATATTAGTAAGCTACCCGTGGGCTCTTAAGGCTTGGGCAAACGAGCCTTGGTGGTGGTCTCCTAAGATCAATATGTCGCTCATGATGTGGATGTTTTATACGGCATACCTTCACTCGCGGCTGCATCTGCATCGGCGGGGAATGTGGAACACTACAGCCATCCTGGGAATTTTCTGTTTCTTAACGCTGGTTTTGACTTACGCGACAACCTACGTTATTCCGGGAGTGCACTCGTACGGGTAAGAGCGGCCAATCAGCTAGTGAGGTGTGGGTCTAGACTGGAAGAAGCCAATAGCCAATGAAAATACCAAATCTTATTGGCTATTGGCTTACTCAAAAAAAAGGGGGGGTTGATTTGTTGAATATTAGAAAACCCGGTACTTATGACTTTGTCTTGGCTATTGCAACCATAGTCATTCTAGTTGCGCTCTCCGCCGTTTCTATATATGGTACGATCGTCAGTTGGCTGAACTCTGTTAGGGACCCAAATTGGAGTTCAAGCTGGCTCTATATTGAATATCTAAACCGGATGAACTCGTATGCATATCCGTTTGCAATTGCTCTTGTACTGGCTCTCTGTATGTGTATCCCAAAGAGATTTGTCCCGAGAGCTTATCTTTTGCAATCAAGCCTTATATTGCTATCAATAAGCGTTGCACTTGGAGTTACGTGGGGATTTGTGATGGGGCTTGGTTTTCTTCTCATGGTATCGGTGGCCATACAGGTGGCTGTTGTGGTAATGATCTTGTTAAAATCGGGGGACCTTATTTTTGAAAGGGAAGGTTTGGTGATCCAACTCGGCTCAGCGCTTCTCCACCTTGGCTTTGTAGTTTTTGCATTGGATCTCGTGGCTATCAAGGATATGCAAATCCACCTAATTGTTTTTTGGGCTTCAACCGCCTTAATCATCCTGGGATCGGTTCTCTCGTTTTACTCAAGGGAACTTACTCTGGCCCTAAAGCGTGCGACTCGGGATTATGTCTCAGATAGCGCAAATTAGTTTTTCGATACCTTCAATATCTCAATCTCAAAACGAAGCGTTCTTCCGGCGAGCTCGTGGTTGAAATCTACGGTGATCGAATCATCGCTTACTCCAGTTACAATACCTACGTACATTTCGCCATCCGGCGAGGTTGCCGGTATCTGTAGCCCCTCATGGACATCTGCCTCTTTGGGGACCCTATCCCTCGGGACGCGCAGTATCTTATCTTCCTCTGGAACACCATAACCATCTTCGGGAGCTACTACGATCTCTTTAATATCGCCCTCTTGAAGTCCGGACATTGCTTTTTCAAGTCCCGGCACAAGGGCCCCGTCACCGTGCGTGTATATCATCGGCTGCCCGGGTAAGGTCTCATCTAGAAGCTCTTCTCCGGTGAAGAGCTTATAAGTAAACGTTACTTCACAACCCTTTTTAATCTTCATTTAAAATCCCTCTTTCTATCCAAAAATCCAGCCGCCGTACTCCTGAAAGTAATAGGAGGGATCGGCTAAATATTTCTTTGAGGAGGCTAACAGGTCATAGTGCTCTCCTTCCTCGGCAAGCAGGAACCTGAGGAAGGTTTCAACCTTCTCATCCTGCGGCTCTTCCAAAGCATGCTCGTAGAGTTCAAAGCTTTTAGACTCGAGCAGCATTGCTATGTCGTAGATATCAAGGTCATTGCTACTGGGGTTAACGTTCTTGTTGGCATCCTGTCTTTTTTCCTGTACTAGATCCCGGATGCGCTCATGCAGGTCCAGGCCGCATTCGGCCTCAAAATCAAACCAGTCTTTGCCAAGTAGGGAGTCATTGAATGCCTCAATCTTTCTTATATGCTCAACCTCTTCGTCTGCAAGGAACTCAAGCACCTTTTTCGCGAAGGGGTCGGATACTTTTTCTAAGAGTTCGCGGTAAAACACCTCGCCGTTTCGCTCAAATTCGATGGCGGTTTCTAGTGCTTCGCAATACGCCTCATCCATGTAAACCATTCCTTTCTAGGCCTGAGAATTAGAATATCGGTTATGCTTGGCCGATGCAAGTGTTAGAAAATTTTTGACCAATTAGCGGAAAATAATTGACTAAGCGGTCAAAAATACTATAATAAAACTGACCGCTTAGTCGAAAATAATGGTATAGACCATTTAAAGAGGATATTAACTATGCCGGATTTAGAGAATAACGAAAGCCTAATGGATCTGCTTGAAGATGAAATAGGGCCTTTTAGTAAGAGCGAGCGCACGCGCCTGAAGATTATGGCAAGTGCTGCCAAGGTATTCTCGAAAAAGGGCTTCAGCGAGGCTTCTATAAAGGACATCGCAGATAATGCCGGTATCGCCAAGGGAACTATCTATTACTACGTCGAGAAGAAAGAAGACCTTCTTATTATGCTGGTACAGTTCGGACAGGCCCACCTTTTTTCAAAGGTAGAGCAGGATATGGAAAAGGTAACTACCGCATCAGAAAAGATTGAAGCGATGATCCGCAATTACCTTAAAGTAATGAAGGTAGTCGGGCCGATTATGCCTTTTTTTGTGCAGAATCTGATGGCATACGACTCAAAGCTACGTGAAGCCATAGCGGGGCTTCGTGAACGGTTGCTGGATACAATAACGGCGATTATAGAGGAAGGGATCGCATCGGGGGAATTCAGGCCGGTTGACCCGAAAAAGAGCGCCGTAGCCATTATCGGCATGGTAATCGGCCAACTTATGCAGCATAAGGTTTTCATGGGAAAGATTAATACCAGGGAGATACTTGAGGCCACGGTCGATATAGCCATCAAGGGTTTGCGGAGGTCTCATGAAGGCTAGGGTTACTAAGTTGTCTACGAGAGCCAAGATTATTGCAGTAATAATAGCGGCACTTGTTATGTCCGCACCTGCTGCGTATCTTGCCGAGGCCGGGCAAAGTAGCGATATAATAAAGGCTTCCGGTGTCTTGGAAGATGAAAAGGTGGCGGTAAGCGTACCGCCTGAATTGGCTTTGCTAGGGATGGATATGAGTAAAGCCCCGTCGTCACCTGGTGGGTTTTCGGGCAACACCTCCAAGTTACTAAAGCCAGTCGGTATTGTCGAGAATCTAAGCATAGAGAACGGCTCTAAGATCAAACAGGGGGATGTTTTGTTATCAGTTGCCGAGGAGACGGCTGCAGAGAACCTAAAAAAAGCTCAGGCGCAATATGATATGGTATCGGCAACCATAGATAGCCTAATTGAGAGCCGAAATGATCTCTCTAAGAAAAAAAGCGGTTTAAATAAGGCCGAGGCTGATCTAAAAGCTAATCGGTCTAAGGCGATAAATGATTTTGATAAAAAATATGCTGCAGGCCAGGCCAATATTAAACAAATGCAGGAACAGTTAGCGGCACTTAAATCCCATGGCGGAAACCCGGCTCAAATTGCCCAACTTGAGGTGGCAATCGCACAGGCATCCGCTGGTCTCGAGGCGGGAAAGAGGCGATTTAACCAGGGGCTTACTAAGATAAACCAGGGACTTGAAAAAATATCGGATGGAAAGAATCAAATAAATGAAGGAAGTACCGAACTTGCGCGAAAGACCGTAGTTCTTGAGAAGAGAAAGGCGCAGGCTGAAGCTGGCCTACAGCTAGCACGAGATATTTTAGGTGCAACGAAGATTCGTGCTGCTAGCTTCGGCACTGTTGCAGAGCTTAAGGTTAGTGATGGATCGGTTCTTTATCCGGGGCAACAGCTAATGTCGGTTATCCGCACGGATAAATTGAAACTTGGTATCTACATACCAATCGATAGGATAGAACAGGTTAAGAAGGGCGACCCGGTTAGCGTTACGGTTGACGCTTCGCCTGAAGAAGTTTTTAAGGGTAACGTGGCTGAGATAAGCGGTAAAGCTATCTTTGCGCCATCTAATATAACTACAGACGAGCTAGAACTATTAAGAGTTTTTAAGGTAACGGTTGAAGTGGATAACAAGGATGGGATTCTAAAGGCTGGGATGCCTGCAGATGTAAGGATTAATTAGGAGGATGGTTTATGAAAAAAAAGCTGTTTGTGATTCCTCTGATACTGCTGATAATAACCGGGGTGGCGTATGGTGGCTGGTATGTTTACCGCGTAAGCATAGCCTCTACCAATGAAAAGATAGAGGGGTCTGGGACAATTGAGGCCGATGAGCTAAACATCGGCTCGCAGGTTGCTGCTGAGGTGCTGGAGCTTAAGTTTAAGGAGGGTGACAAAGTCAAGAGAGGCGACACGCTGATCGTGCTAGACAACCGTGTGTTAAAAGATCAAGTGGCAGTTGCCCAAGCTGGCGTTGATGTGGCAAACGCCGCTGTAGACGCCGCCGATACCGATGCAAAGAAAAAAGCTGCGGAGGCACAGGTAGACCAGGCGAAGGCAAGCCTGGCAATTGCGCAAATCCAGCAAGGATATGCAGTTATTACATCACCGGTCGATGGTACCGTGATAAGCCTGCCTCTCTCGGTGGGCGAGATGGCAAACCCGGGCTCAACTCTGGCGGTAATTGGCAAGTCCTCCGAGCTTAACTTAACTATTTACGTTGGTGAAAAAGAACTTGGCAGGGTAAGGGTTGGACAAAAGGCTAAAGTTAAGGTAGACGCTTATTCTGATAAGGAATTTGTAGGTAAAATCACTGAAATTGCTTCTGAAGCCGAATTTACACCGCAGAACGTGCAGACTAAAGAGCAGAGGAGCAACCTCGTATTTGGCGTAACCATCAGGGTTGATGACCCTAAGGGTTTGCTCAAGCCAGGCATGCCCGCAGACGCGACGTTGGAATAACGAGAAATGCATAAACCTATCATCGAGATCGAAAACCTAATAGTTGATTTTCCCGGTGTGCGGGCGGTTGATGGTATAAGCATTAAGGTTGGCGAGGGCGAAATATTCGGCCTTGTTGGGCCGGATGGCGCTGGCAAGACTACAACGATTCGGGTGCTTTCAACTATTTTAAAGCCGGCGTTGGGTTCAGTAAAAATCTGGGGCAATGATATCGTGCTTAATCCCCGATCAGTGCGGGGCAAAATCGGCTATATGTCTCAGAAGTTTAATCTCTACGGTGACTTGACAGTTGAAGAAAATCTTCGCTTCTTTGCCGACATATACGGCCTGTCGGATGACGAGCGTGCCAAAAGGACAAAGGAACTCCTGCATTTTGCCCGGCTGGAGAACTTCACCGATCGCCGTGCAGAATTTTTATCGGGGGGCATGAAGCAAAAACTTGCGCTTGCCTGTACCCTAATCTACGAGCCAAAAATTCTTTTTCTCGATGAGCCGACAACGGGGGTTGACCCGGTGAGCCGCCGAGAATTCTGGGCAATCCTCTCCGAGCTTCGAAGTCGTGGCGTAACGCTGTTTGTCTCAACCCCCTATATGGATGAGGCGGAGAGATGCTCGACAGTTGCTTTTATGGATGGCGGAAAGATAAGGATATGCGACTCTCCGCGATCGATAAAGGCGTCTTTTAGCGGCGAGATCGTAGAGCTTACCGCAAAACCGCAGCATGAAGCCCGGAGAATAATAGGCGGGCTTAGTTATGTGCGAGATGTTGAGGTGTATGGTGAGCGGTTGCAGCTTACTGTCGCCAGAGCTGCGGAGGCGGTTGAAAGGCTAAAACAGGACCTCTCCGGTAAGGTTGAGCTGGCGTCAGTTGCGATAAAGAACCCGACGATGGAGAGCGCGTTTATTGAACTGATAAAGGAAGGGACCGGGGTCCAGGGGATGATTATATGAAGATAATAAGGCCGATTATGAGGAAGGAATTTATTCATATCCTGCGAGATCCAAGGACGCTTGGAATTATCCTGTTCTTGCCGCTATTTCAGTTGCTTATGTTTGGTTATGCTCTAAGTCTTGATATAAACCATATCCGCACTGCGATTTATGATAACGATAAGACAGCAAGTAGCCGTAGATTAGCTGAAAATTTCTCAAGTTCAGGCTACTTCGACGTTGTCGCCAGGCCAAATAGAAACGATTTCACGCAAAGACTGGATTCTGGCAAGGTTAAAGTTGCCATTGTTATCCCAAAAGGCTTTGAGAAAAAGATAGACTCCGATGACAAAGCGACTGTTCAGGTGCTGGTTGATGGATCTGACCCTAATTTTGCAAGGGTCGGCGTCGCGTATTCGTCCATGATAATTAGCCGGTTCTCCACAAAAGTGACGACCGAGTCTCTTTATAGGAGAGGGATTGTTATAAGGCAAGGCATACCTCCGATAGATGCCCAGGTGAGGGTTTGGTATAACCCAGACCTTAGGAGCGTAAACTATATTGTCCCAGGCTTAATGGCACTTATTATGATGACCGTTACTACAATCAACATCTCCGTTGCACTTGTCCGCGAGAAGGAAAGAGGTACGTTGGAGAACCTAATTATCTCGCCGGTCAGAAGCGGTCAGTTGATCATCGGTAAGATAATTCCTTATGTTATTATCGCTTTCTTTGAGGCGGCTCTTATCACCGGGGTGGGGACACTCTGGTTTAACGTGCCGATGCAGGGAAGCCTCCTGCTTCTTTTTGGATGTCTCGTAATTTATGTGACCGGAACTTTAGGTATGGGACTTTTAATTTCAGCTGTAACCGACTCGCAACAGGTGGCAAGCTTTGGGGCCTTCATGGCGACGTTTCTTCCGGCGTTCTTGCTCTCCGGTTTCGTATTCCCGATATCTAGCATGCCCTGGGTGCTGCGGCTCATCTCGTATCTCGTGCCGGCGCGGTACTTTCTGGTTGTAATAAGGGGAATTTTCTTAAAGGGCGTTGGGGCCGGTGTTCTTTGGCCGGATATAGTTGCGCTTATCATATTTGCGACGCTCATGGTTACCTTGGCTTCACTTCGTCTAAGGAGGTCATTGGCATGAGGCGTATCCGGATGCTGGCCAAAAAGGAGGTAATTCAACTTTTCAGAGACAGAAGAATGCTTCCCTTGCTCTTCGTCGCGCCTCTTTTACAGCTAATTCTTTTTGGCTACGTTGTCCAGACTGAGGTTAAAAACATCGGTATTGTGCTGGTTGATTACGACCACACGGCCGAGAGCAGGGCTATGGTCGAGAAATTTACCAATACCGGGTATTTTAAGATTGAAAAGCGTGTTAATAGCGAGCTAGAAATGCCTAAATATATTCGCACCGGTGAGGCGACTCTTGGCTTAATCATCCCGAAGGGATATCAGGACGCGATAAAGAGCGGGCGTACGGCTGAGCTCATGCTTGTGGTAGACGGTTCTGACGCAACCATCGGGGTGCAGGCGCAACAGTATGCAGCCGGAATAATCGCGGCCAGATCGCAAGCGATTATGAACAATAGGCTAAACTCGATGAAGGCGATTACCGCTAGAGTATCAACCGTTGAGCCGAGGGTTAGGGTTTGGTACAACCCTGATTTAAGGAGCGTAAACTACATGGTCCCAGGCTTAATTGGTATGATACTTACAATTATTACCACAATCGTTACTTCGGTGGCCATAGTAAAAGAGAAGGAGCGCGGCACCCTCGAGCAGCTCATTGTTACACCCATCAAGCGGTGGGAGCTGATTTTAGGCAAGATACTACCGTTCGTTGTGATCTCATTTGTTGAGATAGGATTGATCATTGGGGTTGGTATGCTCTGGTTTGGGGTCCCATTTAGAGGAAATATCTTTTTACTGCTGGCGCTTTGCCTGGCTTTTTTGTTTACAACAGTGGGGCAAGGGCTTTTGGTATCGACCATATCAAGGACGCAGCACCAGGCGCAGATGACCGCATGGTTTTTCATGATGCCGGCTGTGATGTTCTCGGGGTTTATATTTCCAATCGAGAATATGCCCAAGGTAATTCAAGTAGTGACTTATTTCGTCCCCCTAAGGTACTTCTTGGTCATAGTGCGCGGGATATTTCTTAAAGGTGTGGGGGTCGGTGCGCTCTGGAACCAAGTTCTGATACTTATGCTTCTCGGGGTTTTTATATTTGGAGTGAGCGTTTTCAGGTTCCAGAAAAGGTTTGTAGATTAAAAGCAGCCAATAGCCACTAAGATGTAGGTCTAGATATGTGGGTCAGCCGATGGCCAATAAGGAAAGATGATTAAACGTGAGTGAAATAAACAACAATTATGAGAAATCAATAACGGTTAATGGACTTACAAAAAGGTTCGACGAATTCACCGCGGTAGATAATATATCCTTTGAAGTTAAGCGCGGTGAGATATTCGGTTTTTTAGGTCCAAATGGCTCGGGCAAATCCACTACAATCCGCATGCTTTGTGGTATTCTCGAGCCTAGTGGGGGTAATGCAAGCGTTTTAGGTATAGATGTTGCCGCCCACCCCGAGGAAATCAAGCAGCATATCGGCTATATGTCACAAAAATTCAGCCTTTACGACGACCTTACTGTTATCGAGAACCTTGATTTTTATGGCGGAGTCTACGGCTTGAAAAATGACCGCCTAGCCAAGCGCAAGGATTTCGTGCTTGAGATGGCCGGACTAAAGGGTAGGGAACATGAACTTGCCGCAAACCTATCTACTGGTTGGAAGCAGCGGCTTGCTCTAGGATGTGCAATTATCCATGAACCGGAGATGGTCTTTCTAGACGAGCCGACCGGCGGTGTGGACCCGGTGTCTAGGAGAAATTTTTGGGAGATGCTATACCACATGGCAGAGTCCGGGACAACGCTTTTTGTAACCACTCACTATATGGATGAGGCGGAGCACTGTCACAGGATCGGTTTTATCTATCAGGGTAAAATGATTGCGCTTGGCACGCCAGATCAGCTGAAACAGCAGAATATGAAAGGCGATATTATTGAAGTAGCCATCGATACATCCCAGGAGGCACTGCAGGCTGTTGCAGGTGCGCCGGGCGTTGATGAGGCATACTTTTACGGAGCTACTATTCATGCTAAAGTGGATTCCGTAAAAAGGGACGTTCAGGCTATAGAAAAATACCTAAAAGGTTTAAAATTTAAGGGTTTCTCCATACGGGCAGTTCAGCCCAGTCTGGAGGATGTCTTTGTTAACCTGATTCAGGATATAAGGTAAAAGAGTAGGGCCAATAAAGCCCTACTCTACCAAAGGTATCACTAGGCATAAGGGTAGAGATGCCTTTTAAAGTCGCTTAGCTGGTTAAATAGTTTCACATGCTTTTTCTCATCCTCCAGCAGATAGGAGAGAAGGTGCCGAACAACAAAGTGCCTGCTGTTTTCGTATTCATCCTCGGCGAGCAGAACGGAGTTTTTCTCCAGCCTAAGATGCGCATCAAGAAGCTCAGAGATATCCCCCAGTTCTTCAGGAGTCAACGAAATGGTGCCACCCAGCGCATTCTCGATGATGCCTAAAATCTCTTTGTGCTTCCGCGAATCGGCCTTAATAATGCTGGCTATGGTTCGCACAAGCACATTATCTGTTGCATCTATTATCTTGTCGCAGCTCTCAACGGTTGCATCCTCGAGCCGCTTCCACTTTTTTATACCGTCCTCAAAATGCGATTGTTGCTCAACAACATTCCTTAAAACCATATGAATTCCTCCTTTTTAGCTATTGATTTCTGTGCCAGCGAGCATAAGTTCTACGGCTATGCGCTTTATATACCCATAACTTTACAATTTTATGCTTTACATTAAACTTGAGTTATGCAGATTAACGCTAGAGTAAAAGAAATAATCAAACGTCTAAACGAGGAATACCCCAACGCAAGGATAGTTCTGAAATACTCAAATCCGCTTGAGCTTCTTATTGCCGTGATTCTTTCCGCACAATGCACTGATAAGAAGGTAAACGAGGTCACGCAAGAGCTTTTTAAGAAGCATAAGAGCGTTTATGACTATGCCAATGTTCCGCTTGAGGAGCTTGAAAAGGATATCCGTCCAACCGGGTTTTATCGTAATAAAGCTAAAAACATAAAAGGTGCGGCAAATATGTTAATAGAGGATTTTGGTGGAGAAATTCCCTCGATAATGGATGAGATCACCAAACTCCCTGGTGTTGCGAGAAAAACCGCAAATGTAGTTCTTGGAAATGCCTTCGGTGTTGTTGAGGGAATAGCCGTTGATACTCATGTCAAGCGACTTGCAGGTTGCCTAAACCTTAGCAAAAACAGAGATCCCGAGAAAATAGAACGCGACCTAATGGATATTGTTCCGAGGGACGGCTGGTTTAAGTTTACGTATCTTTTGATTGAGCATGGGCGGGCGGTATGTGATGCCAAAAAACCGAAATGCGACATATGTATGCTTAACGATATTTGCCCATCAGCATTCAAAGCTTAATAAAATCTTGTTTTTAGACCCTCTTTGACCTAAGTCAAAGGCCCCCCGCATACGCTGCTTTACATTAGTGCTTAAGTAAATTATTGGTGGAAGTGTTGGTATGCCTGTTTTTGAGCCTAAAGTTAAAAGCGACATAGATATGCTGGCAAAGTTTGTCCATATCTACTGCCGTGAAAATCATCGAGGCAGAGAAAAGATACAGTTTTATTACAAGGGCAAGGGAAGAGACGAGTTGAACCTGCCCCATATAATGCTCTGCGAGGGGTGTTTTAAGCTTTTAAACCACGGCATTGCCAAACGGGCGATGTGCCCAATGGATCCAAAACCCATGTGTAAGAAATGCCCCAACCACTGCTACCATCCTCTCTACCGGACAAAGATCCGGGAAGTTATGAAGTTCTCGGGGATATACCTGGTTAAGAGGGGCCGCTTGGATATGTTGTATCATTATTTTGCGTAAGGTTTATACTGCACTTTCAAGCAAATCCCGGCGGATGAAAAGGATAACTGCTGTTATAAAAACAATCAATGAACCGATGGCAACGGCAATAGGGCTTCCAAGCAGTTTAGCAACCGACCCCATGAAGAAACTGCCGATCGGCGTAACACCTATAAACGCCCAAACAAACAAACTCATTATGCGACCGCGCATACTAGACGGTACGGCAACCTGTAATGAGGTATTGGATGAAGATATGGATACCATAAAGGAGATGCCTACTCCGGCCTGGGCAACCATTGAGAGGGCAAATATTTTTGAAAAGGCGAAGGTGAATAAAAATATACTGTAGCTTAGAGTGCTAAACTTGATAATCGTTTTTCTCTGCACGGTGCGCGGAAGACTTGCAACAATAAGTGCACCAGCGACCGCCCCGAAACCGCTAGCAGCCATAAGGTATCCTAGACCGCTTGCGCCGACTTTAAGGATATCTCGCGCAAAGGCAGGCATTAGTACGGAGTAGGACATGCCGAACATCGAGAGCACACCTACCCCGATAAGTAGGGTGGCAATTGAGACGTCTCCCCGCGCGTAGTTTACTCCCGCGATAATGTTGCGCCAGATATTCTCGCCGACCGGAGGCCTTTCTACCGGCCTGGGTTTTATTAAAGCAAGCGGGAAAATTACTGCAAGAAAGCTCAAAGCGTTTATGTAGAAAGATGATGCGAGTCCTAGTCTGGCTATTATTATTCCGGCGATGGCGGGGCCGACAAGCCTTGCCGCGTTGAATTGGGCCGAGTTAAGCGCTACTGCATTCATCAAATTTTTTCTTGGAACGAGCTCTGGGATGAGTGCCTGCCAAGCAGGGAAGTTAAAACTGGTAGCAATGCCGGCGCCAAGGGCCAAAACTATTATGCTTGGGATGCTTACAATGTGAAAAGAAACCAATGCTCCTAGAAGGAAGGCCAAGATCATCAATACCGTCTGGCTCGTTATCAAAAGCGATCTTCGCTCATAGCGATCGGCAATGACTCCCCCAACTAAGGCCAAGAAGAAAGTAGGAAGAGTCGACGCAAAGTTAACCAGGCCAAGGGAAAACTCGGAGTTTGTTATCTGAAAAACAAACCAGCCGAGTGCCACAGTTTGAATCCAAGTTCCAATATTGGAGAGAAACGAGCCGGACCATAGATAGCGGTATTCCGGGTATTGAAGAGAGACAAAAGGGCGTCCTCCTCTTTCAGTCTCTTCTATGATTTCTGCCTCGGGAGAAGCAGCCTCACTTTGTAATATTTCGGTTTTTAGCAATTTGCTGGTTTGGTCTCGGCTGTTGTTTTTAGTCATGTTTCGTCCTATTTATTAATCCACTGTTGGGTGCCTATGTCAAATAAGTTATCGATAAGAAAAAGAAAGCTATGACGCTATGCTACGCCAGGAGGGCTGCTATAATCCCGACAAGGAAGATACCGTCAAAAACCCCGGCACCGCCTATGCTTACAGCAAGTGAACCAAGTTCTCTAATTCTCCTCAAATTCAGTAGGTCGGCCCCTATAAGGGTTCCCAAGACGCCCGATATGTATGCAACCGGGGCCGGGTCTTTGGGCGCAAGCAAGAAAGCTAAGATGGCGGATATTACGGGTGGAATGAAAGCCGGCATAGCTATTCCAACTCCGGGTACAACCCTGGCAAGTAGTTTTGAAACAGCGATTATAACAAGCGTCGCAAGGACCGTAGGCCCAAGAGGGGTCATGGGTAGGAGTAGGAAATAGAAAGAGAGCAGAGTTGGTATGACCGCTCCACCCACGTTTACGAAAATAACTTGATTAGCCATCTTGGGAGGATAGTAGAAAAAAGGAAAGGGAAGGCGGCGTTCTTCAACAACAACCTTTCGTTGGGATACCGGTATGTTGATAAATCCACCCACAATTATGGCTAGAAAGATAAGAAATGTCTGCGGGGGCGACAGGCCAAGTTTGGTAAAGGATATAGCTATAGCATTAAAAATAAAAAGAACAAAAAGAAGGAAGAGCAGGGCAGTAAGAACTATTGGGATAAGTATTGCTCGTAGCATGTCTCCTCCAAGTTCAAGCCGCTATGCTCGGCTTTATGACCTCTCTTATCTTCCCAAGATCGTCCCTAAACTCACGTATTCTTTCCTCTTCGCCGACGGCTTTAGCTCTGATAACGGCCGCCGGATGGAAAGTGGGCAGTATAGTGATCCCATGCCAATTATAAAACTTACCTCGCTCTTTAGTAAGCTTAAAATCTTTTCCTAAAAACCACTGGCTGGCTTTGGCGCCAAGTGCTGTGATAAGCTTGGGTTTAACCGCAGCAATTTCGCGCTCAAGAAAATCGTGTTCGACATTTATCTGCCTTATCGTTGGCGGTTTGTTTTTCTTTCTACTGCCAGGAAGGGCTTTATAGGACCGGTACTTTACAATATTCGTTATATAGAAGTCCCGGTTCACGTCGTATCCCATGTTGGTAAGAGTTTCAGTAAGCAGCTTGCCGGCAGCACCGACAAAAGGTTTTTGTTGCCTCTCCTCTTGCTCGCCCGGTCCCTCGCCGACAAGCATAGCGGCGGCAAGGGGGTTTCCACGCGGAAACACGGGGATATTGCCAACATCGGGTAACTCCCTACAAGGTTTGCAGCCCGCAATATCCTCGATGATATTTTTTATGGCCTCTTCTTTTTCATTTTTAGACATGTAACCTGAATACCGCAAATCAGAACGATGTAAACGAATGCCATGCCTATTCCATACTGCTTGCTTTGGCAATTTTGTTTTCTACAAGGGACAAAGAGCGGAGAAGAGAAACTGTTGTTTCCATTGGTAGGTAAGGGGGTATAAGACTAGCTAATGGCTTAGGTCGATAACAAGTTTGGGAGGAGAACAATGAAAATAGGCATGATAGCTGGGCCCTGGCTCCCCGTGCCTCCTACCGCTTACGGTGGAGCTGAACTGGTAGTAAGCCAGCTTGCCGATGGCTTAGTGGATAGAGGTCATGAAGTAATTCTCTTTGCATCAGGTGATTCTAAGACTAAAGCTGAACTGGTACCGATTGTCCCGAGACATATAGGGCAGGACTGGCCGGGTTATGGCCAGCCATTTCAGAATTCGTTCTCGGAGTTCTCGTACGTCCGGTCTTTTCTGGATAAAGTCGATATAATCCATGACCATACCATGCACCATAACACCTGGCTTCCGGTGAAGGCAATATACACACTTCACGGCCCGGCAGAATGGGGCGCCGAGTTAGCCCGCAGGATGAGTGCGTTTGGTCAGCAGAATTATTTTGTTGCGATAAGTGAAACGCAACGTCGCTTCTATGGTGAAGAGGGTATAAACTTTGTCCACACTGTCTACAATGCAGTTGATCTTAAGCAAGTGCCATTTTCTGATAAAAAAGAGGATTACTTATTCTTTATCGGCAGGGCCAATCGGGAAAAGGGTCTAGATTTAGCTGTGAGGGTTGCCATAGAGACAAAACGTAAGCTAATTATGGCGATAAAGATGACTGAGGCGCATGAGAAGGAGTACTTCAGGGAGGTTGTTAAGCCTCTTATCTCAAAGGCAGATGTTGAGATAAAAGGCGACATTACAGTGGAGGAAAAATACAACCTTTATAAAAATGCCTATGCGACTCTTTTTACCAGTCAATGGGAAGAGCCATTTGGCCTTGTCATGATCGAATCCATGGCGACCGGAACCCCGGTTATAGCCCTACAAAGGGGAGCTGCGGTTGAAGTTGTTGAAAATGGAGTGACAGGATTTTTAGGAGATACGCTTGAAGATTTAATCGCTGCGGTCGGCCACATCCCTGATATTAAACCGGAGACTTGCCGACAGCACGTGGAGAAAAAATTCTCGGTCGAAAAAATGGTTGAGGGCTATGAGGAAGCCTATAAACAGGTACTATACGGGATTAAGCGAGCGATTGTTGCCCGCGATGTTATGACTGCAAGTGTAGTTGCCGTAAATCCGGATACAACCAGGGAAGAGTTAATAAAGGTTCTGTCAACGCACAATATAAGCGGCATGCCAGTTTTAGAGAATGGTAAGCTTGTGGGCATAGTAACAGAGGATGACATATTATCTAAGCCAACGGCGGAGAGAGTTAAAAACATGATGACACGCAACGTCGTCACTGTTAACGAAAGGGACTCTGTTTACAGGGTGGCCTCGATCGTTATAAGGAACCGTATAAAGCGCGTCCCGGTAATGAGCGATAGTTTAATTGTAGGTATAATAAGCCGGCACGACTTGGTACGCGCACTGGCCCTTGAAAAATAAGGGTCAGCGCAACATTAAGTTAACTTTTACTTAACTTTGGCACCTTAGCACATTGGCACTAAAATGTAGTTACCGATTTATTGGGCCTCCTACGGTGGATACTTGTTTTTACTTAACTGCAACACCGAGTAACCAAATCTTTATTTTTCCTGATATAATAGTTATTAAAAGTTGTATACTCTGCAACCGATGACATTGCAAGAGGTTTAGATGCCAGAAGAGAAAAAACGCATGCGTATAGGGATAATGGGCGGCACTTTTAACCCGATACATTACGGGCATTTAGTGACCGCCGAAGAGGCACTTTCCCAATTTAAGCTGGACAAAGTGGTCTTTATGCCTGCTGGCGTACCCCCGCACAAAAGGGACAAAGAGGTACTTCCCCCGGAGGAGAGATACCTATTAACGGTTATTGCAACCGCATCTAACCCTAAATTTGTTGTCTCAAGGCTTGAGACCGAGCGAAAGGGTCCATCATATACGGTGGATACGCTGCTTGAACTGCATAAGAAATACGGGCCTGAGACCGATCTCTTCTTTATAACCGGCGCCGATGCCGTTTGGGAGATATTGACCTGGAAGGATGCTGAAAAGCTGGTTGAGCTGACTGAGTTTATAGCCGCCACGCGACCTGGCTACAGCCTGGAGAAGTTTAAGAAGCTTCATGTCTTGCCCGAAGGTGAGGGTAGAGAAAAGGGAAAGCCCAAAGTATCCATTATGGAAATACCGGCACTTGCAATATCCTCAACCGATATTAGAAAACGGGTAAGAGAAGGCCGTCCGATAGGATATCTTGTGCCCGAAGGGGTGGCAAGCTATATATTAAAATCCAGTTTTTGGGAAGACTAGCGAATTACGAATTTCGAATGTCGAATTACGAACGATTAAAAGTCTAGATTATGAAATATGGAATAGAACACGTCAAAGAAAAGCTTAAAGACAGATTAACCACTGTGCACTACGAGCATTGCGTGAGGACTGCCGAGGCTGCTGCGAGAATGGCACGGGCTTTTAGAATTGACGAGAGACAAGCCTATCTTGCTGGGCTTTTACATGATTACGCAAGGTCAATGAGTGCGGCGCAACTTATTTCAGAAGCAAAAAAGCTTGGGTTTAGGGTGAATGCGGTCGAGGCAGCTTTCCCGTATCTTTTACATGCCAGGATAGGGGCCCGACTGGTCGAGTTAGACCTTGATATAAAAGACAAAGAAATTGTTAGCGCGATAGAGAACCATACAATCGGATCAACCTCAATGACGAAACTTGATAAGATAATTTACGTAGCCGACATGATCGAACCCGGCCGGCACTACGAGGGGCTTGATGCTCTAAGGCGTATCTCTTTAGAGGACCTTGATGAAGTGTTTGAGAGGGCCTATATACATTCGCTCGGATATCTTGTCAGGTCAAAGAAGTTGATTCATCCATTGACCGTAGAAGTCTGGAACAAGTTGATCGCGAAAAATAATGAAAAATAATGCCTGATTTTTTTGATACCCCCGAGATAAACGAAACTCCGTCACGATCGGAGCTTTTACACGAAGAACAGACTAAAAAAAGGGCGATTCGCCGGCAAATTATCCTAGTGTCATTTATCTCGTTGGCCTCGGTAATAGCGGTCGCACTCATAGCGTTATTTGTATTCAAGTTGCTTCCGTCAAAGGTAGCGCCAAGGCATAGGCACGCAACTAAAGGCACTGTGGAAGCTACCAGAGGGCACGTCGCAAGAGATAAAAAAACCATACAAACCAGCGAGCTTACCCAAACGAGCTCAGACACAACGGTTGCGAGTGTTGAGACAACCAACTCACCTTTGATTAACCAGATATCCAATGTGCTAATCCTTGGTATCGACGACTCAAGCGGTTCTAAGCAGGCAAAGGGTATTATGCTTGCTAAGATCGATATTTTAAACGGCACAGTCCAGGCCGTTAACATACCGGATAAAACCTATCTGGATATCAGTGGCCTCGGAATGGATCTAATCGGCGATACTTATACCAAGGGACTGGATTTAACTAAAAAAACAGTAGAAAATTTATTTCAGGTTAAGATTGATAGCTATATCACCCTGCGCTACCCAGATTTTGAATACTTGGTTGGAGGAGACCGATTCCAGGTTGCTTATGACCGGGCGATGGATTCAAGTTTTTCCGGTAGCGAAAAAAAGGCCTACAGCAAAGAGGTCGCCAAAATTAATATTTCCAAAGTAAATGTTGTCCAGCTTCCAGTAAGGTTTATAAGCATAAACGGAGAGCCCTACTACGAGCCAAACTATGAAGAGATGAGCCATCTAGCCGCGTCGATGTGGGGAATAAATATGAGAGTAAGAGCTGGAACCACTCGGGTAATAATACTCAACGGCTGTGGGCAACCGGGCATTGGTAGAGTGGTTTCGGATAAGCTTAATGCCGGCGGTTTCGTAATTGCCGATGTCAAGAACGCTAGTAATTTTTGTTATAAGAGTACAACAATAGTTGTTTATAAGAAGGATTATATGGATAAGGCACAGCTGGTTCAGCGGATCCTCGGTACCGGAGATGTGGTATATCACCCCGTTTCCCAAGATATTGCCGAGATTGCCGTTGTTATCGGGCAGGATTTTAAGGCCAATTAAAGGAGGATGAAAGCTGGAATCTAAAGACATTGCAGAAATAGCTGCTTCCGCAGCGGCCGATAAGCAAGCCAACGATATAGTAATTATTGATATTGCTAATATATTTGCGATTACAGATTATTTTGTAATCTGCAGTGGTCAAACAAACCGCCAGGTGCAGACAATTGCCGGCAATGTGGAGGAGAAGCTACGCGAACGCAAAATTAAGAAGATACACCTGGAAGGCGACAGGCAAGGAAACTGGATTTTATTGGATTTTGGTGCAGTTGTGGTTCATATTTTTACCCAGGAGCAGCGCGAGTATTATCAGCTTGAGCGACTCTGGGCCGATGCCCCACACCGGAAGTGGGAGTAGACAAATAAATAAAGACCGCCTAAAGCGGCCTTTATTTATTACGTGGAGCCAGAGGGATTTGAACCCTCGACCCCTTGGCTGCCAGCCAAGTGCTCTCCCGCTGAGCTATGGCCCCGTCAATTTAAGTGTATCTTCGATATACTTAATCCTTACATATATTAATGATTTGCAAGACCGATGTCAATGAAAGGCAGGTAAGTATGTAATACCATGGTCGTATTCATACCGCTATCTTTTTACAGACGTTTTATAACGGGACCTGCGAATGGTATGGTTTACAAGATGAATCTGTTCTTTTTACATAATGTTTCCTGTAGCATGTAAAATGTTATGCAGCTATCGTAAAATATTGACGATAATTTTGCAGAGGAGACTTTAGTCTTCATTTTCCAGGAGGTTAAGTGTGGCCGAGCGGTATAACCATAAAGCAGTCGAGGAAAAATGGCAAAAGAGATGGGAAGAAGAAGATATTTTTCGCACTTATGAAAACCTGTCTAAGCCGAAAAAGTACATTCTTGAGATGTTTCCCTATCCGTCGGGCGAACTTCATATGGGTCACGTGCGCAACTACTCGATAGGCGATGTTGTCGCCAGGCATAGTAAAATGAGCGGATACAATATTATTCATCCCATAGGTTATGATGCTTTCGGCCTTCCGGCGGAAAACGCTGCTATCGCACGCGGTATCCATCCTGCAAAATGGACCTTCGACAATATAATAAATATGAGAAGACAACTCAAGCAGCTTGGTTTGAGCTACGACTGGAATCGTGAAGTTGTAACGGCAAGTCCGAATTATTACAAGTGGGGGCAATGGCTGTTTTTGAAATTCTATGAACGGGGTCTGGCTTACCGTAAAAAGGCGCAGGTGAACTGGTGCCCGAGCTGCGAAACTGTTCTTGCAAATGAGCAGGTAGAGGCGGGCAGATGCTGGCGCTGCGGCTCAGTTGCCGAGCTAAGAGACCTTGAGCAGTGGTTCTTTAAGATTACCGATTATGCAGAAAGACTCCTAAATGACCTTGATCTTTTAGGCGGCTGGCCGGAGCGCGTTCGCGTCATGCAGCGAAACTGGATCGGAAGAAGCGAAGGTGCTTACGTAGATTTCCAGATCAAGGGAAGCGACAAGAAGATCACCGTATTTACCACCAGGCCCGACACGCTTTTTGGGGCCACATTCTTCCTGCTTGCTCCCGAGCATCCGATGGTGAATGAGCTTGTTAGGGGTACTAAGTATGAGGTAGGTGCAGCAGAGTTTAGACGCAAAGTTGCCGCGGAGACCGAGATAGATCGGACCTCGGCAGAGAAGGAGAAAAACGGCTTCTTTACTGGAGTTTACGTAGTAAATCCCGTAAACAGCGAGGAGATTCCGGTTTATTTGGCCGACTACGTGCTGATGGGGTACGGGACTGGCGCGATTATGGCGGTTCCGGCGCATGATCAGCGCGACTTTGAGTTTGCCAAGAAATATGGTCTGCCGATTAAAGTAGTCATTGAGCCGGCTGGCGAGCAACTTAATCCAACTATGATGGCTCAGGCTTATGAGGGTGAGGGTGTCATGGTAAACTCCGGCATGTTTAACGGCACCCCCCAGGTCGATGGGATAAAGAAAGTTACCGAGTACCTGCAGGACGAAGGTGTAGGAGAAGTAGCGGTTAACTATCGATTACGTGACTGGCTTATCTCAAGACAACGCTATTGGGGAAACCCTATACCTATAGTTTACTGTGAGAAATGTGGTATAGTGCCTGTTCCAGAAGGTGAACTGCCGGTTATCCTACCGGAAAATGTGGAGATCACCGGCAAAGGCGGGTCGCCTCTCGGGCGGGTTGAGTTGTTTGTAAATACCGCCTGTCCATCGTGTGGAGGACCGGCAAAGCGTGAGACCGATACAATGGATACATTTATCGACTCGTCGTGGTACTTCCTGCGCTATTGTAGTCCGCATGATGATAGACTCCCGTTTAGTAAGGAAGCGGTTGATTATTGGATGCCGGTAGATCAGTATATCGGCGGTATTGAGCATGCTGTTTTGCACCTGCTTTACTCAAGGTTCTTCACAAAAGTTCTCTATGACATGGGCATGGTAAGCGAGGTCGAGCCGTTTACCAATCTTTTAACACAGGGAATGGTTATTAAAGACGGCGCAAAAATGTCTAAATCAAAAGGTAATGTAGTTGACCCAAGCATGATCATCGACAAATACGGCGCAGATACTGCAAGGCTTTTCATCCTGTTTGCCTCGCCGCCGGAAAAAGAACTTGAGTGGAGCGACCGGGGAGTTGAGGGCTCATACAGGTTCTTAAATCGTGTCTGGAGAATCGTCCAGGAAAACAAAGACTTGGTTATGAAAGCACAGGGCGATCTTACTAATCTCGGCCCGGCGGATAGGAACCTGCGCTCTATAGTACACAGGACAATAAGGCGGGTTACCGATGATATCGCACGTTTTAGTTTTAACACTGCGATAAGTGCAATTATGGAACTTGTAAATGCGATGTATAAATATAACGATGAGGCAAACCGCCATTCAGGTGTCATGAAGGAGGCAACCGATAACCTTATACTGATGCTTTCTCCGTTTGCCCCACATATCACCGAAGAATTGTGGCACGAGCTGGGTAATACCGAAAGTACCTTCCTTGAGCCATGGCCGAAGTACAATCCCGAGCTTGCCAAGGCGGAAGAGGTAACTTTGGTTGTTCAGGTAAACGGCAAGGTTAGAGACAAGATCACGGTTCCTGCAGATGTCTCAGAAGACGACATGAAAAAGACCGCCTTGGGATCGGAAAGAGTTCTTGCCCACGTCAATGGAAAAGACGTGAAAAACATCTTCATAGTCCCCGGTAAATTAGTTAATTTTGTTGTTAAATAATTTTTTATAAAAATCAATCGCCAGCAGGGAAAGCGCAATTTAGGTAGAATATATCTATTTATGCAAAAGCATAAATGGTTAAAAGGAAAGCCGAATCTTGAAGAGATAGTCTTGCTTGTCAAAGACAAACTTGCAGACAGTGGACTACTGATCGAAAAGAAGCATGTCTTGGCAGTCTCACTTCTACTTATCCTGGTCGTTTTCGGAAGCACGGTGCTCTACTTAAAAGCGCAACCAAAACCGGTGGCCATATCAAAAACAGAAAACAACACAACAGATAAGGCCAATGACAAGCAATCCCGCATCAATAACAAAGACAAACCGCTTCTTTATGTGCATGTTGCAGGTTCTGTTATCAACCCAGGTGTTTACCGATTAAAAGAGGGCAGTCGAGTTATGGATGCGGTAAGCGCGGCCGGAGGCGGGTCGGAGTCTGCCGACGTGGACGCGCTTAATCTAGCGGCTAAGATCTTTGACGGCCAGAAAATATATGTGCCCAAAAAAGGTGAGGCGCCACCAATAAGTGATGCCTCTCAGGGTGGTAGCGCGGGCACTGCAATCGGCGGCAAAATTAATCTTAACACCGCAACTCTAGAGCAACTTGACTCACTTCCGGGGATAGGACAGGTTACAGCTACTAAAATAATCGAGTACCGGAACAAATGCGGCTCTTTTAAACGGGTAGACGAGTTGAAAGAGATCGACGGGATTGGTAACAAAAAGTTCGATCAGATTAAAGACCGACTTTGCATTGATTGACCCATGATTTCGCCGATCTTGATATTTGCCATCTCCTATATTGTCGGAGTTGTTATCGCAGATTACTTTAATATTAGATTGGCCCCGTCAATATGGTTTTTGGCTGTTGGTCTAATTATCCATCTGGTTATTACATATAAAAGAAGCTTGTTAAGAATAGTCTCGGCGGCTCTTGCTTTTGTTTTTATCGGGATGTTTTTAACGTCGCTTACAATATCGAAACTTGATTCAAGTCTACTTTGTAAAGCCGCCAGCAGGTCGTCGTATGTAACTGTAGAAGGAATACTTGAGTGCGACCCTATAGGCAAAAATGGGATATTTAACTTTGATTTTAAAACTGAAAAGATTTCTTTGGACCACAAGGAATGGTCTACCAGCGAGAAGTTACGAATCAGGGTCCGCTCGGCAAGGCAACTGAACCTCTACCTGGGAGAGCCGGTTAGGATATCGGGGCACCTTAAGCTTCCCCGATCTGATGGCGATTTTAACTATCGCAGATACCTATACCATCGGGGAATTACTGCGCTACTTAATGCTTCGACTGATGATATAAAAAATCTTAATAACGCCGGATTTTCCCTTAGCTATTTTTCCGGCTCTATAAGGCATTGGATAAAAGAGAGAAATTCGGCCTATCTATCAGGGAAAGAGTCCAGTCTTTTAAACGGGATTGTTCTTGGTGATACCTCATCAATTGATGAGGATTTAGAAGAGACGTTTAAAACAACCGGACTTACGCACATACTGGCGGCATCTGGGATAAATATTGCCCTGGTTATAGGTGCTCTTTGGCCTCTACTTCGCTTATTAAGGTTTCGTGCGGGAGCGCAGGTTACCGTTCTTGTGGCCTCCGCTGCCTTCTACACCATGATTAGCGGCATGTCGCCTTCGATAAACAGGGCATTTCTTATGGCGGCTATAATGCTTTTCGCATGGCTGTTGGGGAAAGAGGCCAACATTACCAGCTCACTTGCAACCGCTACTCTGGTTCTTCTTATTGCCAACCCATTTACCCTCTACGATATTGGCTTCCAGCTCTCATTTGCGGCAACGGCTTCGCTGATCATATTTATGCCACCTCTCGAGCGGTTGATGGGAGATATACCGAAATTTTTGAGCTCGGCTCTTTCGGTTACTTTGGCAGCGCAAATAGGAGTGTTGCCGATAATCATCTACTACTTTGGGCAAGTATCGGCAATATCGCTGGTAGCAAACCTTATTATAGTTCCTCTTGTTGCCCCCGCTCTTATCTTAGGCATGGCCGTCCTGCCAATAGAGGCATTGGTTTCTCTTTTCGCAAGGCCGGTTTATCTAATTCTCGCACTTATCTTAAAAGCTATGATCTACGGGACGATTCTTTTAGCAAAAATGCCGGGAGCCTCAATATTTCTGGGACAGCCCTCAATGTTGATGGTTGCCGTGATTTATATAGTAATCGCTGCTAGCGGGCTATACTTAAAAAGAATCAAGCTAAGGTTGAGCTTAGGTCATGCGGTATTAGCACTATTGGCGATATTGATGGTGTCAATCTGGTGGCAAGTAGGAAAATCGCTGGCGCCGTCCCAGTTGGAGGTTATTTTTTTGGATGTAGGGCAAGGAGATAGTACGATGCTAACCACACCGGATGGGACCAGGCTACTTATAGATAGTGGCCCCGATCCAGGTATAATCAAGCGGAAGATTCAGGGGAGAGGTATTAATAAAATCGATATGCTGCTTATAAGTCATGACCATAGCGATCACATTGGTGGGGCCAGAAAGGTCCTTGATACCGTTGCTGTCGGCAGTCTTGTATATCCCAAAATTATAAAAGGCTCAAAACCATGCGTGTCGTTGCTGAATTTTGCTAAGAAGAAAGGCGTCAAATGCGTCCCAATTGAAGATGGCGACATCCTGCACCTTGGAAAATGCCTGGAGATTGATATTCTGAACGCCGATGTTGCCGAGAGCAATAACGAAGAATCGGCGATTGTTATGGTTAAGTACGGTAAACTTAGTTTGCTTTTTACTGGCGATGCGGGTGAGAGTACTGAACAAAGGCTTATCCATGAAAGAGAGGGCATTGATGCCGACATCCTTAAGGTTGGGCACCATGGCAGTGCGGCCTCAAGCACGCGTGATTTCCTGCGGAAGGTGTCCCCGAAGGTCTCTATTATATCGGTTGGGAAAAACAACATGTACGGTCTCCCGGCACGCTCAACAATCGGACGGCTTCTAGCTGCCGGTTCAAAAATTTACCGCACGGATAGGGATGGGGATGTTACAATTAGATCGGATGGAAAGACGTACCAGGTATATGTTGAGAAACCGGTGGACCTGTGGATAGAATCCAAAAACAGATAAAACAAAAACCGCTTAAGCCGATTTATCTTATACATGGCGACAGAAAAATGATCGATGATGCGCTCAAGAGGCTGAAGAAACGTATCTCAGCCCAGTTCGACCTTGATTTCAACTTCGACCAGTTTAGCGGCCCCAATGCTGATGCAAAAGATATAGTGCAGGCTGCAAATACGCTTCCGTTTATGTCCGAGAAAAGGCTGGTAATTGTCAAAGAGGCTGATAAGCTCGCTGCAGAAGATACTTCGCAAATAGCCAAGTATGCAGAAAATCCCTCGGAGACAACGTGCCTGGTCTTAGTTGCCGAGTCGGTAAACAAGGCGAGCAGGTTGTATAAGGCAATCGAGAAAAATGGGGAGGTCGCCGAGTATAAGCTAAAAGAAAGTCCCCTCGCATGGATAAAGATTCAGTTTGCGGAGAAAGATAAACTTGTCTCGGATTCACTTGCCAGGTATTTACTTCATATGGTGGGCCCCGACTTGTTAAGGCTAAGCGTTGAGATCGAGAAAATCAGCCTTTATCATACCGGAGACCGCATCATCGACCCGATCGAGATTGAGCCGGTTGTAACTAAATCGTTTGAAATTTCTGTATTTGATCTGGCTGGGAGTATCGGCGAGCGCGACATTGCTAAAGCGATCGAGATACTACGTTTCCTCCTGCAGCAAAGGGAATCACCTCTGGCAATTCTCAACCTGATAGCCAGGCACTTCCGTTTAATCCTTAGATCGAAAATCTGGGTAGAGCAGGGTTACGATAATAAATACCTTATTGAGCACCTAACAGGTGAGGAAGGCAAAAAACTCCCTTATTTTGTGGTGGCAAAGTATAGGGAGCAGAGCTATAATTTCTCACTTGATGAGTTGAAGAAGATTTTCAGCCGGCTACTCGGAGCTGATATCGCCCTTAAATCAAGTTCTCAACCCCCAGAAGCCGTCCTTGAGGATTTAGTCATCCAGTTAGCTTTGTAAAAATTAGCTTTGTAAACTTAACTTTAAATCATGAATTAACCAACTAACCAACCAGCGTATTGAACTTTCTCATCAAGTTCGATTTCTTGTTAGCGGCGTTATTCTTGTGGATAACGCCTTTTTCAGAGGCCTTATCCAAAGCTTTTACGGCAGTATCAAGCGCGGTCTTAGCTGCCTCGCGATCGCCCGCAACAACCGCGTTGTTAAACCTGGTTATGTAGGTTTTAAGAGCAGATCTTGTACTCTTATTGCGCACCCGCTGCCGCTCCGCTACTTCAATCCGCTTGATTTGCGACTTTATATTTGCCAAAGTTATCCTCCTTTACCTCAAAACAGACAAATTTTATCACAGTGCTACTTAAACTGCAAGGCAGACCTGCGAGGCTGGCTCTTGGCTGACCCACATATCTAGACCAACATATCATTGGCTATTTGGCTATTCTTTAAAGCCGCTATGCTATAATTTTGAAGACCGCTCAAAAAGCCGGAAAATTTAGGGAACAAGATTAAACCATGCGAAGTGAAGATTACGTAATTGCAGATGAACCGCAGACAGCGCTATCCATAGCCAAATCCACGGCTAAAATGTCTGTTGCTACCACCGTTAGCCGCCTAACTGGGTTTATGCGAAACATGGTACTGGCCTACGCGCTTGGTAGCGGCATACGAAATGATACCTTTTCCACGGCAAACGTTATGCCAAATATCATATTTGAGCTGCTCATGGGTGGTATTCTGGGCTCTGTTATCATTCCGGTCTATGTTCAATACCTAGCCGAGAGAAACGATGACGAAGCTCGCTACATGATAAGTAACCTTACGAATATTATATTTGTTTTTGCAGCAGTTATAAGTCTGCTCGGTGCAATATTTTCGCCGTTTCTTGTGCATCTCATAACGATACGAGAGCCGTCTAAAGCAACGCCGCTTATGATTATGTTTTTCCGAGTTTTTGCATTTCAGATTATGTTCTATGCGCTGGCGGCGGTATTTAGCAGTGTACTTAACTCACATCGGCGTTTTACCATCCCTATGGCCGCCCCGATTTTTAACAACATTGTCGTAATAGCGACAGTGATAGGGCTTTATTTGCCGTTTAGCAAGAGCAATCCGCAATTTGCCCTTACCGCGCTTGCTGTTGGCACAACGGCGGGCGTTGTGGCGATGGCGGTCGTGCAGATTCCGTACGTGATTAAGGCCGGTTTAGGTGTACACCCGGTCTTTAACCTTCGGCACTCGGCGGTGAAGCAGGTAGCTAAACTCGGGCTTCCCATGTTGGGCTTTGCCGCGACTGTTCAGCTCAACAACTATGTAATATATATGCTTCTGCAGGAATACAAGGGTGGGGCGATGGCTTACGGAAATTCGTTGGCGTTTTTCCAGCTTCCTTACGCAATTTTTGCCGTCTCAGTAGCAACTGCCATATTTCCCGAGCTGTCACGCTTTGCCAACAGCAAAGACTTTGCAAGTTTTAAAAACACGCTTTCACTGGGCCTACGATCGACATCTTTTATAGTGATTCCATCGGCTGTTTTTATTGGCGTTATGGCCAAGCCGATAATCGCATTGACGCTACAGCATGGTAAATTCGATGCTGCCGGCACTGAAATAACAGCAGCGATGCTTAGCGCCTTTGCGGTCGCGCTCCTGTCCTTTTCACTTTACAATGTGCTCACCAGAGTTTATTATTCACTGCAGGATACGAAAACACCCATGAAGGTTGGCGCTATAAGCATCCCACTTCAAATCGTATTTAATTTCTTGTTTATTAAAATATTTGGAGTCTGGGGGTTGCCACTTTCTTATGCGGTCGCGCTTACCTTTGGCGTTGTTATTCAACTCTATATATTAAAGCGAAAGATAGGCCCGATAGGGGCCTCGATTATATTAAGGGCTATAATTAAACAAGTTGCAGCAGCAATCCCGGCCGGCCTTATCGTACTTATAGTGCATTACATCTTCCAGAGCCTGCAGATGCCTCGCACGGTAGGCCTTATGCTCGAGATTGCCGTCGCGGCCGTCGTAGCTGCTGTCGTTTATTTGGGGTTGGCCCTGATATTTGGTGTTGAAGAAGTCAATTTTATCAAACAGATATCACGAAGGTTCCATCGTGTGAGGGTGAATACGACTTAATGGAGCAAAAGAATATAAGAAATTTCAGCATTATTGCACATATAGACCACGGTAAATCCACCCTGGCGGATAGGTTGCTTGAGGCGACGCATACCGTCTCCGAGCGTGAGATGGTGGACCAAATACTTGACTCAATGGATCTTGAGCGCGAGCGCGGCATTACGATTAAAGCACGTGCCGTTCGGATCAACTACAAGGCAAAGGATGGGCAGGACTACATTCTAAACCTCATCGACACGCCCGGTCACGTTGATTTTACCTATGAGGTGTCGCGAAGCCTTGCCGCCTGCGAGGGGGCTCTTCTTGTCGTTGACGCCGCTCAAGGTGTAGAGGCCCAGACCCTGGCCAACACGTTTCTTGCCCTTGAAAACGATCTTGAGGTAATTCCGGTAATCAATAAGATTGACCTACCTAGTGCTGACCCCGAGCGGGTTGCGAGAGAGATTGAGGAGAGCCTTGGGATAGATGCAAGCGATGCATTAATGGTTAGTGCAAAGACAGGCAAGGGGACGGAGGAGGTCCTAGAAGCCATAGTTAAACATATCCCTAAACCTAAAGGTGACCCTGAAGCACCGCTAAAAGCCCTGATATTTGACTCGCTCTATGACTCCTACCGTGGGGTTATCGTCTATGTCAGGGTAGTCGATGGCTCAATTAAAAAGGGCGATAAGATAAAGATGATGGCGACGGGTCGTGTCGCCGAGGTAGAAGAGATAGGCGTGCTTCGCCCTGCAATGGATGAGGTAGACAGGCTCTCCGCCGGCGAGGTTGGTTATATGATCGCTGGCATAAAAGATGTTCGCGACAGCAAGGTTGGGGATACGATAACTAACGCGAAAGGTGGAGCACTTGAGCAGCTTCCCGGATATCGTGAGGCCAAGCCAATGGTTTTCTGCGGACTTTACCCAGTTGACGGCGGGCAGTACGAAGATCTGCGCGATGCCCTAGCTAAGTTGCAGCTAAACGACCCTGCGCTTGTATACGAGCCCGAGACGTCCTCGGCTTTAGGATTTGGTTTTAGATGCGGCTTCCTCGGGCTTCTTCATATGGAGATTATTAAAGAGAGACTTGAACGCGAATACGACCTTGAACTGGTTGCAACCGCTCCAAGTGTCGCATACCGTATTACTAAGACGGACGGTTTGCAGATAATAATTCGCAACCCATCTGAGATGCCACAGCCCCACCTTATCGAGAGAATGGAGGAGCCGTATGTCTCGGCGGTTATCCTATTGCCAAATGATTACGTCGGAACCGTCATGGAACTCTGCCAGGATAGACGCGGCGAGTTCAAAAATATGCGGTACCTGAGCGAGAATCGCGTCGAGCTTCAATACGATCTACCACTTGCCGAGATACTACTGGATTTTTTCAACCAGTTAAAGTCGCGTACGCGTGGCTACGCCTCGCTTGACTATGAACACAAAGGCTACAAAGTTACCGAGCTTGTAAGGTTGGATATCCTGCTTTCCGGTACGCCGGTCGATGCGTTTTCCTGTATTGTGCCAAAAGAGAAAGCCTACCCAACAGGTAAGGAACTGGTTAATAAATTAAGGGAGATAATCCCAAGACAGATGTTTGAAGTTATAATTCAAGCTGCCATCGGGAGCAAGATCATCTCACGCGAGTCGGTTAAGGCAAAAAGAAAAGATGTTATTGCAAAGTGCTACGGCGGCGATGTCTCGAGAAAGCGCAAGCTTCTTGAGAAGCAAAAAGAAGGTAAGAAGCGGATGAAGCAGGTCGGCCGAGTTGAAGTACCACAAGAAGCCTTCATGCAGGTTTTAAGAGTCGAGGACAAGTAAATTACCGTCTTCTTAAGTTCACCAACCCGACAATTCCAATCAGCACAAGATAGGTGGCAACTATGTAGCCTAGGCCCTGCGGAAAGACAAATACTGCTACGCCAAGTATTATGGCTAGAAGTGCGGTACTTAATGCTGATAAATTCAAGATTTAAGACCTCCCTAAATAAACTCTTGGGAATTCTCTCCAAGTAAACAACGGTAAAATCTACTTTAAGTTACGTAAGCTAACCTAAATCAACTTTTACCCGTGATGCTATTTGTTAAACGATAGAGAGAGTTGCGGATAGTTTAGACCGCCCGTCAGGATTACGGTGTTGACATTTTGTATAGGTAAGATATAAGTTAAAACAAGACAAAAATTGTCCGATTTAGTATTTTAAAGGATAAATAAGACAAATAGGAGGAGTATGCAGTTTACCAAGAAATCAGAGTACGCTGTTCTAAGTGTACTTTACTTGGCAAAAAGCATGAGAGTGTGCGATATAAGCGAGATTGCGGAATCGCAGAACCTTTCGGCCTCTTTTGCGGCAAAGACACTGCAGCTGCTTGCAAAGGCCGGAATTCTAACCTCTAGGCGGGGCATAGGGGGAGGTTACGGCCTTGCACGCCCGGCATCCAAAATAAGTCTCTTAGAGCTGATCGAAGCCGTTGAAGGCCCACTTGCCCTAAGTGATTACCTAAAAGAAGGCGGCTCTTACGGCACCATGGAGCACCTGCTTAAGTTAGCGATGGGCGAAGTCCAAGAGGCGGTTGCCACTAAGCTAAAAGGCATGACTCTTGCCGATATCTTAGCCAAAAGCACCCGTACAGCCGCCCACAAAAACCCGGTGATACTTTGTGACTTCGACGGCACGGTTAGTATGCGCGATGTATCCGATACGATTTTTACCATCTGGCTTAAAGACAAGTGGACGGATATCGATTGGGAGTGGCATGAGGGCAAAATATCCATGGTCGAGCTTTATGAGAGATGTTGGTCGCTGGTTAATGCGACCGCGGATGAACTGACGGCTTTTGTCGATACGGTGGAGATCGACCCGTATTTTGGTGATTTTGTTAGCGAGAGCAAGGCGTCTAATATCCCGATCTACTTGGTGAGCGACGGCTTTGATTATTTTATAGAGAGGATACTCGGCCGCTACAGCCACTCCGGCCTTAAGTACTATGCAAACCACCTGTTCTTTGAAGGCGGCAAACCAGCCCTAGAGTTTAACAACCAAAATCCGGCGTGCATTCAGTGTGCAAACTGTAAAAAATTTGTTATGGATGCAAAGCGGCAGCAGGCAGGTTATGTGATTTACATCGGGAACGGTTTATCTGACAGGTGCGCGGCCGAACATGCCGACCTGGTATTTGCAAAGGACAGCCTGCTTAAACACTGCAAAGAGAAAGGGGTCCCCTGCGTGCCCTATAAAAACTTCGGCGAGATTCTGGAGTGTTTGCGAGAGAAAGAGGTATTTGGCGGAGAAATTCAAAATCCCTGAAATTGATTTATGCAAAACAGAAATAGGCTTGTTGAACAACTAAAAAGTGTGCCAGCCGATCCAGGCGTTTATATTTATCGGGACTCAGATGGTAGGGTCATATATGTGGGTAAAGCAAAGTCTTTGAGGATTCGAATGCGCTCGTATTTTAATAATGGTGATCACTCGCCTAAAACTGAGGCCCTCATTAAGAGAATCGCCGATTTTGAATTTTACGTGACAAGCACTGAGATTGAGGCGCTTGTCCTTGAATCGAACCTAATAAAAAAATACCGGCCGGCCTTCAACATATCCTACCGAGATGATAAAAGTTACCCATATATTGCAATAACCTGGCAGGATGATTATCCCCGAGTGATAATAACCCGGGAGCATCACCGGCGAAATACAAAGTACTACGGGCCTTATACAAGCGTGCAAGCCGTCAGGGAAACTTTCGATACATTGCGGCGAATATTCCCATTTAGGACGTGCAAGCGCAGTAAGCCAGGTAAGCCGACCGGCTCACCGTGTTTAAATTACCATATAAAGAGATGCCTCGGCCCGTGTATTAGAGCCGTCTCAAAAGGCGAGTACCGGGCGATGATTGAAAAAGTTGAGATGTTTTTGGAAGGAAATCCCAAACCGGTAATCAACCAGCTTGAGGCTAAAATGAACGAGGCAGCGGCAAAACTAGAGTTCGAACATGCTGCGAGGGATAGGGATAGGCTTGAAGCGGCGAGGCTTGTTTTACAAAAGCAAAAGATAGTATCCGAGGCGGGTGAGGATTTCGATATCTTGGGCCTAAGTGTCGATGGGGCTATTGGATGCGTGAATCTATCGGTGGTGCGTGACGGCAAGCTTATTGGAAGCAAGAACTTTATCCTAGATCTCCTAGATCGTGGCGAATCCAACGGGGATATCTTAAGTGCGTTTATAAAACAAAGCTATATTAACTCTACATCGATACCGCCGCAGTTGCTCCTACCCGCTGAGATTGAAGACGGCAGGTTGGTAGAAGAGCTGTTGAGTAGTTTAAGAGGAACCAAGGTCTCGCTAAAAGTTCCGCAGAGGGGGAATAAGCGCGAACTTTTAGCTATGGCAGCGGCAAATGCCCAGTATGCTTTAAATATGTCTATTGTAAAGCATTCCTGGGAAAAGAAAACCTCCGCTAGAGTTCTTGATGCTCTTGCGGCAGATTTAGGTCTTCTTAACCAGCCCAAAAGGATTGAGTGCTTTGATATATCGACCATTTACGGGCGCAACTCAGTTGGATCGATGGTGGTTTTTAAGGACGGGCATCCATCTAAAGACGATTACCGAAAATTTAAAATTACCTATGTCGAGGGTATGAATGACTTTGCGATGATGGGCGAGGTGATAACCCGCCGACTTGAGCACCAGAAAGCCAATCTTGACCCATCTTTTTCAGACCGGCCTGACCTAATTGTTGTTGACGGTGGGAAGCCACAGCTCTCGGCGGCGGTATCTGCCCTTCAAGCGGCAGGCTCTAGCGATATACCTGTCTTTGGCCTGGCAAAAAAGGAAGAAGAGATTTACGTACCGGGTTTAAGTAAACCGATAAGGCTTGATCGGGACTCCGAATCTCTAAAACTTATGCAGAGGATAAGGGACGAGGCACATCGTTTTGCCATAACTTACCACAGGCGGCTTCGCGGGAAAGCAATGGTTGAGTCTACTCTAGATAAAATTCCTGGAGTGGGTGATGGTCGAAAAAAGCTGCTGCTTAAGCAATTTGGCTCACCTAGCGCAATTGCCGATGCAAGCCTTGAGGAGTTAAAGACGGTGCCCACTCTACCAGACATAATTGCCGAGAGAGTATATCGGCATTTCCATCAGAGCGGTGGTCTAAATTAAGAGCTTTAATGTTTATAAAACTAAGTGGGGAAACGGCGCCGTAGTCTTTAGCGAGAACGGACTTATCGGTGTTATTTTTCCGCAAGAGGACGAACTCCAACTAGAGAAAGAGATCACCAGGAAGTTCGGTAAGCCAGCCTATAGTGAAGATTTAGGTATAAGCTTATGCTCAACTTTAGGTAGATACTTTGCAAGAGAGCGTGTATGTTTTGATTACCAGGTGGATTATAGCAGAGCGACAGATTTTGAAAAATCTGTCTATGAAACCTTAAAGGCTGTACCTTACGGTGAGGCTGTTACGTATAAGGAGTTGGCAAGGCGCTGCGGAAGACCGGGGGCCGCAAGGGCGGTAGGAAACGCGCTGGCAAAAAATCCTTGCCCTATAATAATTCCGTGTCACCGGGTTTTGAAGAGCGATGGGAGCATAGGTGGATGGAGCGGGAAACAGGGATGGAAAGAGAGACTACTTGCCCTCGAAGGGTTCCTGCAGCGGTAGCAAACGAAATTACATTGGTCTAAAATGAATATTGTAATGCCTTGTAATGCCGGAGTGCTGTAAAAGCAATAAAAGTAATAAAGGTAATTAAATAGCGAGGTTGGTGTTAATTGGGTCAAAATATCGAGTTTGCGATCATAACAGGGTTATCGGGGGCTGGTAAATCAGAAGCTATAAAGTGCTTTGAAGATATGGGCTTCTTCTGTATAGATAATCTTCCACCATCGCTTATCCCTAAGATGGCAGAGCTCTGTATCCTTCCCGGAAGTAAAGTAAAGCAGGTTGCAATGGTCTGTGACGTGAGAGGACGGGAATTTTTTGATGCGCTTCTCGGGGAGCTTCAAAAGTTAAAGGCACAGGAAATAAAGTATACGATATTGTTTCTAGAAGCGTCTGATGAAGTTCTCGTAAAGAGATTTAAAGAGACCAGACGCCGCCACCCACTTGCCGAGGAGGGTGCGATAATTGAGGGCATTCACCAGGAGAGGCATATAATGGAACAGCTTCGTGGCCAGGCTAACCTGGTAATAGACACGAGCAATCTTGCCCCATTTGAACTTAAAGACAAGATAAGGACGGCAATTCTTAAAAAAGATAAGCAAAAGAAAGGCATCATGATTACGATTATGTCTTTTGGATACAAATATGGTATGCCGCTTGACTCCGATCTTGTTATGGACGTCAGGTTCTTGCCGAATCCGCATTATGTTGAATCATTACGGCACTTTGACGGAACTAACGAAAATGTGTGCGAATTTGTTTTAGACCGGGCCGAAAGCCAGACTTTCTTGAGAAAGTTTAGGAGTCTCTTGGCGTTTCTTCTACCAAGGTACGTGTCTGAGGGGAAAACCCACCTTACCGTTGCTATCGGGTGCACCGGCGGTACGCATCGGTCCGTCGCCATTGCTGAGGAGATCGCCAAGTTTCTTAGGGATAAGGAATACAATGTCGTCCTTCGCCACAGGGACGTAAAAAGGAAGAAGTAGGAGCCCTTGGCTCTGAAGGGGCCCATTCCAAGGAACGAGGAATTATGTCAGACATAAAAGTGGTGGCTATTGGTGGGGGAACTGGTTTGCCGGTAGCCTTGAGATGCTTGAAGCAATATGCTAATAAAGTAACGGCTATAGTTAGCGTTGCCGATGATGGAGGAAGCTCTGGTAGGCTCCGTAAGGACATAGGGATACTTCCGCCAGGTGACATAAGAAACTGTCTGGTGGCATTAGCCGAAAACGAGGATATGTCCAGGCTTTTTAAATACCGCTTTGCGCAAGGGAACGGTATAGCCGGACACAACCTGGGAAATCTAATCATAGCCGCGCTTACCGATTTATATGGAAGTTTCGAAGACGGGATTAATGCTGCCTCGGAGATTCTGTCGGTGCAGGGCCAGGTGCTCCCATCAACAATCGGCAATGTAACACTCCGGGCCGCGACTTATGATGGCGAGCCTATATCTGGACAAGCTAAAATAGCCCAGACAGCAAAACCGCTAAAGGCGGTATATTTAGACCCCTCTGATATTGAGGCCTATCCAGCTGCGGTGGAGGCGATACTGGAGGCCGATCAGATCATAATAGGGCCGGGTAGCGTCTTTACAAGCATTCTTCCTAATCTAATGGTTCCGGAAATCGGTAATGCCCTAGCCAAGTCAAAAGCTATTAAGATATACGTTTGCAATGTGCTGACTCAGCCGGGGGAAACCGATCTGTTTACCGCTTGCGATCACGTTGCCGCTATCATCGACCACGGGTCAGCCGACTGGATAGACGTGGCAATTGTAAATACGCAGCCGCTTCCCGATGAGAAACTCACGAGTTATGCCGAGGCTCGAAGGTATCCGGTGTCGATAACCACTGAGAGCATTCAGGCTCTGGGCATAAACATTGTTCTAGCGGACGTCTTGGATGATAGCAACCCATCTTGTCACGACTCCGATAAGTTGGCAAAAATATTAAAAGAGTTAGTGTAAAGGAGCAGTTTTTTAGAGTTGTCATTTTCAAACGAGATAAAAAGCGAGCTTGCCAAGCTGCAGCCAAAGCGTAAGTGCTGCCAGTTAGCTGAGGCCTCGGCTATTATCCACATGGATGGAAGCCTACATATCTTGGGAAACGAGCGGTTTGCGCTTGATATATCTACAGAAAACGCAGCCGTAGCACGTCTTTTATATAAGTATTTAACCGGTTCTTTCTCGCTCAAGGTTGAATCAATTATAAGGCGGTCGGTTCTTCACAAATCAAACAACTACCTCATTCGTGTACCTTATCAAGATGGAATCAGCCAAGCTTTAAACGAACTTGGGATTATAGATGATCATATGGTAGTTGTTCCGGGTATCCTCCCAAGAATAACCAAGAAGGATTGCTGCAATGTTTCTTACCTGCGAGGTGCTTTTTTAGGCGGCGGCTCTGTGAGTAGCCCTAAAGTCAACTACCACTTCGAGCTCACAACAGATAACGTCAAGTTTGCCCACGACCTGCAGACTCTTATAAACAGGACGGGTTTACGTGCTAGGATAAATGACCGCAAGAAAAACCTTGCTGTTTATATGAAGGACAGCGAGGAAATTCTTGATTTTCTCGCTCGCATTGGCGCGTATAATGCACTCCTTAAGTGGGAAGACGAGCGCGTAATAAAAGAGATACGTGCTCAGGTTAACCGCTTGGTTAACTGTGATACCGCAAATTTAAATAAAGCTATAAATGCGGCATCTGCACAGATTGACGATATTGGTATAATCAAATCTAAGATAGGCATTGCAAAATTGCCGGTTAGTTTGCAGGAGTTTGCCGGGGTGCGCGTCGAATATCCCTATGTAAGTCTAAGAGAACTCGGAGAACTATTTAACCCACCTCTTAGTAAGTCAGCAGTTTACCACCGGGCTAGGCGTATTTCACAGCTGGCAAAGAGCCTTATCAAAGTTTCGCGTTAGTCTCGATAGGGAAAAAGTTAATTTCAGATTGTTGAGTAGGAGGAGATTGTATGGCAATTAGGGTAGGCATCAATGGTTTCGGGCGGATAGGTAGAAATGCATTTAGAGCGGCGTTTGATGATCCGGATATCGATATTGTTGCTGTAAACGATCTAACTGATGCCAAAACGCTTGCGCACTTGCTGCAGTATGACTCGGTTTTTGGGGTATTTGATGCCGATGTCGAGCCGTCGGACAGTAGTATCTCGGTTGATGGTAAAGAGTTTAAGGTGACGGCGGAAAGAGACCCTGCGCAGCTGCCCTGGAAAGACCTCGAGGTGGACATCGTTATTGAATCGACTGGAAGGTTTACTAAGGCAGAGGATGCAAAGAAGCATCTTGAGGCGGGCGCAAAAAAAGTTATTATCTCGGCTCCGGCAAAGGGCGAGGATATCACCGTTGTGCTTGGTGTTAACGATGACAAGCTAAAATCTGAACACAAACTTATTTCAAACGCGTCCTGCACAACAAACTGCCTTGCGCCGGTTGCTAAAATCTTGTTGGACAACTTTGGGATTGAGCGGGGCTTGATGACTACAGTGCACGCTTACACCAACGACCAATCACTACTGGATCTGCCGCATAAAGATTTAAGAAGGGCAAGGGCCGCAGCAGTTTCAATTATCCCAACTTCAACCGGGGCGGCCAAAGCTATCGGCCTGGTCATTCCTGAGATTCAGGGCAAGATGGACGGTATGGCCCTTAGGGTTCCGGTACCGGACGGCTCGCTTGTCGACCTCACGGTTGAGCTCTCTAAAGAAGTATCAGTAGATGACATCAACAACGTCATGAAAGAAGCGGCCGCATCAGACCACTGGCTGGGTATTTTCGATTACACCGAAGATCCAATAGTCTCGGTGGACATAGTTGGCAATCCGCACTCTTCGATCTTTGATGGTCTCTCAACCATGGTCCATGGCAAGATGGCCAAGGTTCTATCCTGGTACGATAACGAATGGGGTTATTCAAACCGGCTTATTGACCTTGCTAAGGTAGTTGCAGAGTAGATTCAGAAACCAGAAAACAGAGAACGGAATTTCGATTGATAGGTATCGAAGAGCAGAGAGCAGGCGACAGAGGTTTAATATTAATCTGCTCTCTGGTTTCTGATTTCTGAAAGGGGGATTATCTTGAATAAAAAGACTGTTCGGGACGTTGATGTTTCCGGAAAGCGAGTGCTTGTCCGGGTTGATTTTAACGTTCCAATTAGTAATGGCACTGTAACGGACAACAGCCGGATCAAGGCCGCTTTGCCAACCATCGAGTACCTTATTAACCACGATGCTAGGGTAATTCTAATGAGCCATTTGGGTAGACCTAAAGAGGTGGAGGATAAGTATAGGCTTGATCCGGTTGCCCAGTCCCTGGCAGATGTTCTGGGCAAAGAAGTGGAAAAAGCAGATGAGACCGTCGGACCGGAAGTTAAAAAAGCGGTTGGCAAACTGAAGCCAGGCGATGTGTTACTCCTGGAAAACCTGCGCTTCGACGAGCGCGAGAAGAAAAATGATCCCGACTTTGCGAAGGAACTGGCGAGTCTGGCAGATATCTACGTAGATGATGCTTTTGGCGCTTCCCACCGAGCACACGCATCTATAGTAGGCGTTGCCCAATATCTGCCGGCCGTTGCCGGATTCTTACTTGAAAAAGAAGTGGACACTCTCGAATCGCTGCTTAAAAATCCAAAGAGACCGTTTGTTGCAATTCTTGGCGGGAGCAAGGTGTCGGATAAGATAGGTGTTATCGATAAGTTTTTAGATATTGTCGACTCGCTGCTCATCGGGGGCGGGATGTGTTTTACCTTCCTTAAGGCGCAGGGCTACAGTATAGGAAAATCTCTTCTTGAAGAAGATAAAATCGATTACTGCCGCGATGCAATAAAGAAAGCGCAGGAGAAAAACGTAAATATGTACCTGCCCTCCGATGCCGTCATCGCCCAGGAAATCAGCCCGGGCACTGAGGCCAGAGTAGTTTCTGTTGACTCTATTCCCGATGATTGGATGGGTCTTGATATCGGCCCGGATACGATATCCGTCTATCGGGGAGTGGCAGAGGGTGGCCAGACAATCTTCTGGAACGGTCCAATGGGTGTCTTTGAAATCGACCAATTCTCAAGAGGAACCGAAGAGATCGCAAAGGCGATTGCCGGTGCGACACAAGCCGGCGCTACCAGCGTGGTTGGCGGAGGCGACTCGGTGGCCGCCCTTAAGAAATACCGCCTTGAAGAAAATGTCTCCTTTGTGTCGACTGGCGGAGGAGCATCGCTTGAGCTTCTAGAAGGAAAGCAGCTTCCGGGCGTCGAGGTGCTGTTAGCGTAATTGCCCGATTCATCGGACCGACTTACGGTGAAGGGGAGTTGTCGAGTTGTCGTCTATATTTTAAGATTTCAGGTTAGTGCGTGCAAAGAGGAGGAACATGATGCAGGACAAACGCAGGATTATTGCGGGCAATTGGAAGATGTACAAGACCTCTAAAGAGGCTGTTGCTCTCGTCCAGGGACTTGAGGACAAGCTGGATATTCTTACTAATAATGATAATGAGATTGACGGAGTAGAGGTAATAGTTTGTCCACCGTTCACGGCACTGAAAAGCATCTATACCGTGCTGTGGCAGGATAAACCCCCAATTAAGCTTGGCGCCCAAGACGTGTTTTGGGAGGACGAGGGGGCTTATACCGGCGAGGTTTCTCCGCTGATGCTAAAGGATTTGGAGTGCGAGTTTGTAATCATCGGTCACTCTGAGCGGCGCACGTACTTCGGTGAGACCGATGAAACGGTAAATAAAAAGGTAAAAGCAGCCCTAAAACACAGGATTACGCCGATAATGTGTTGTGGGGAGTCCCTTGAGCAGCGCGAGGTGGGCGAGACCCAGGCGTTTATCGAGTCGCAGATTCTTGGTGGAACAGAGGGGCTCACCGCAGGTGATATGAAGAGGTTTATTATCGCTTATGAGCCTATTTGGGCAATCGGCACTGGAAAGACTGCACTTCCCGAGGATGCCAACGATGTTATTCGCCACATCCGTACGGTTCTAGCCTCAAGATTCGGCGATGATGTTGCTAAGGCGGTGCCGATTCTTTACGGCGGCAGTGTCAAGGGCGGTAACATCGCCGATTTCATGGCAGAATCCGAGATAAACGGCGCGCTTGTCGGTGGAGCAAGCCTAGATGTCGATAGCTTCGCCGATATTATTAAGAATGCAAGATAAAAAGGCAGCCAAGTAGCCAATGTAACATGGGTCTAGATTGAGGGTAAGCCAATAGCCAATATAATATTAGACCTAGATTGATTAGACCTAGATTGAGGGTAAGTCAAATAGTAAGTAGTTTCTAATTATTGGCTCTTGGCTTAATTATAGTGGGAAGGTAACTTAAAGAATAATAATGAACGAAACAAAAGCGAGGCCCAAACCAGTAATACTT
>JAJYQA010000019.1 GCA_021794835.1 Actinomycetes bacterium
CCTAGAATCCAAGATGCAGTGCGGTGTAGGGCAATGCGGAAGGTGCAATATCGGTCCTAAGTATATCTGCAAGGATGGGCCGGTATTTACGCTTGCTGAGCTAAATAAAGTAAAAGGGGATTTTTAACTTAGGGTTCCGAGGCCACTGCCTATCTATGATGATAGTAGCACTGTCCTGCCAAGAATCAGGAATAAGCAATCAAGGCTGATACGGCTATTCCTAAGTTGCTCACAGGCCAATCTATTGCAAACTAACTACTCTAGATAGGTTTATAATTTTGACCCTGCCTTTATATCATTAGCCTCCTCTACTGAAAAAAGATAGCGGGATAGGAACGCCTCCACCCCCGGCTCAAGTTAAACTAAGGGCCGATCTTTTTGACCGGCCCTTAGTTAGTTTAACCTGTGAAATTTACTTAACTATTTGGGCTTATTCTATGCCCTCGAATTGATGGTTGACATTTGCTCCATTGGGGTCTTGGTGGCCACCGCCTGGGAGATTTTTATCCCCCTTTTCTTCGGCTTTTTTCTCAGTCGTCGATTCCTTCTCGATTCCTGAGCCCTTTTCGGTTGCCTCATTGGCACCCTTAACTTGCTGACTGGTGCCTGCTGCAGGTGTGGTTACCTGCTGCTTGATTGGAGCAGGCGTTGCCGAATTTGACTGTGCCGCATAGGCCAGCGCCGACATGCCTCCCCCCAGAACCAAGGCTCCGGCAACAGCTAGAGATATGAGTTTGAGCCTCACAATATTTCACCTCCCTTCGGTTGATCTCGTAACCGATCGGTTTAACCGGTTCACGATTGCCTTTATTATCGTATGGGAAGATGAAATTACTATGAAGCTGCACCGGTAGCAAGAAATTTTTTATCTTTGCAGGGTAGAAGAGTGTTATCTTAAAGACGTGCCGTTAGAAAAAGCGGTAAACGGATAGTGACTTTTGTTCCTTTTTCGGGTGAGCTTTGTATTGAAATATTCCCGTGGTGTTTCTGGATAATCCATTTAACGACCGAAAGCCCTAGCCCGCTGCCGCCCTGTCTGCGGGAGCGGGATTTATCTGCTCTATAAAATCTATCGAAGATATAGGGCAGATCCTTTGCGGAAATGCCTATGCCGTTATCTTCTATAACAACGCTAGCCTGCCTATCGACTTTAGCTAAGTTGATACGTACTTCACCTTTATCTTTTGAATAATCAATTGCATTTTTAAGGATGTTATACAAGGCCTGTTGCAGCTTATCGGGATCTCCCAGAATATAGGTTGGCTCTTTTGCCGATATTAGAACTTTAACATTTCTGCTTTCTGCATATTTTTTCATCCTTTCTACGCTTTTTTGCGTTAAGTCAGCCATATCGACCTTTAGAAATCGAAGGGTTTCCTGTTCGTTGTCAATGCGGGAAAGCGTGAGTAAGTCTTCGACAATTCGGCGCATTCTCTCCACTTCTTCCAGGTTGCTGGATAGAACCGCAGAGTGCTCATTTGTACCTGCCTCAGATCTTAAAGCAATTTCCAAATCGGTTTTCATGATCGTCAGCGGGGTTCGCAGTTCGTGTGAAGCATCGGCAACAAACCGCTTCTGTGAACCAAGCGACCTTTGGATGGGTTTTAACGTTTTTCCGGCCAGCCAGTAGCTGAGTGCACCTACAAACAATATGACAGCACCATCGACGATAACCAGCTGTTTTTGCAGTCTATCTGTGGTTTTGGAGACAATAACCGATTGGGCTGCCCCATTGGGGAAATCTCCTTCGATATCGTTTTGTACATTTTTAGCGTAGCTGAAATACAAAAAAACGCTAAAAACGGACAGTAAGAAGATAATTACAACAACATAAAAAAACGCTAGGCGCAAGCGGGCTTGAAAAAATATATTATTTCTTAAGCCGATAACCCACTCCCCTAATAGTTTCCAGTAATGATTCCTTTTCATTATCGATTTTCTTCCTTAAATTTTTAACGTGCACGTCGACGATGTTGCTGAAAGAGTCGTATTCGAAGTCCCATAAGTGACTTAATATCTGCTCGCGTGTGAGAACCTGCCCGGCATTTCTTGTAAAATACTCAAGCAGACCAAATTCCTTAGCAGTAAGCGGGATTTCTTTACCGCCCCGATAAACTTTCCTTGTCACCGGGTTGAGCACCAGATCTTTTATTTCTAGAGCTGCAGGTAACAAGTTGCTTGGCCTTCTCAGCAAGGCACGCATTCTTGCTAATAGTTCCTCAAAGGCAAAGGGCTTGATCAAATAATCATCGGCGCCGCTATCCAGCCCCATAATTTTATCCTCCGTACCGTCCTTTGCTGTGAGCATAAGGATAGGCAGGACGATACCCTGGTCCCTAATATTTTTGCATATTTCGAACCCGTTGATTTCGGGCAACATAACGTCTAGGATCACGAGGTCGTAATCCTCGTGATTTATCTCTATTTGGAGCTGCCCAGATTTGCCGTCAAAAAAGCAGTCAACGGCATAGCCTTCTTGCTCAAGTCCCTTTTTTAATATTTTCGCCAGTTTTTCTTCGTCTTCGACTACAAGAATTCTCATTAGCTCTATTAAACACGAAGTTCATGAAAATTTCATGAACTTGGAGGCGCAGTCTAACATTCCCGCCGCTTACCGTTGCTTAAATTCATAGGCTGGTCCAACGTGAACTTCAGCGGTGGCGCCGGTTATCGTCTGGCTGATTTTTCTTTCAACTTCATTGGCAATTGCATGTCCCTCTTCAACCGAGAGATCCTTATTAACCAGAATATGAAGCGTGATCACCTTTCTTGCGCCATAGTCGTGGACGTAGATTGCATGCACTCCTTTTACACCGCTGATTGAGCGGGCGATATAGCGGATAAGATCAATCAAATCCGAGCTTGGTGCGCGCCCGAGAAGGAAACTTGAGGCGTCTCTTGCAATCTCGTAGGCGGTGTAAAGAATAAATCCCACTACGGCAAGGCCAGCGATCGCATCAAGGCGCCTGAAGCCAAGGGCAACCCCGCCAAGGCCGATTAAAACCACAATTGCGGCGAGGCTGTCGACACGCTGGTTGGCCGAGTCGGCAACCAGAATACCGGCCTCAATGCGCCGGCCTAAGTCAATCGCCACCCTGGCCAGAAACTCTTTTAGAGTGATGGTAAGAAGCAAGACTAAGATGGCAAAGATATTTACCACAACGGGCGTCGGGCTGATGAGCCGCTCAAGCGACTCATGCCCGATCTCATAGCTCACAACAACCAGGATAACCGCTATAACTAGGGTCGCAATTGCCTCAAAGCGGCCGTACCCATAGGGATGTTCGGGGTCGGGCGGCTGCTTGGAGACACGAAAACCGATGATTACGATGGATGAGGCTAGGACATCAGATAAGCTGTGAAACGCCTCAGCAATCAAAGCAATACTTCCGATGAGGTATCCAACGATAAGCTTTGCGGCAAAAAGGACTACCTCAATAGTTACGCCGAGAATTCCCTCGAGGTAGCCGTAGGTCGCCCGCACATCGCTATCTTTTATATCCCCGTAATTTGGGACGAACCGCTTAAGCAGGAATGTATTGAACTTACTTATTGGTGAGGCCGCACGTCTGGTTTCCACAAACATCCCCTAAATTATTTATTGTTACTAAGTTCTTTCCCCTTTTAGCCTTTTGACGGATTCATATATCTAGCTCGTCCCGTGGCCTTTTGGCCTATAATAAACGTATGGGTGAAATCGCAGGTTTTCTTGAGCACGTTCAACGCCAACCGGAATATCGCGGGCAGATCGTATACCGGCGCGAGTTACCGTTAAAGCCTGCGTCTTTTGGTACTCCCGAGCACAGTCTCTTGGACGGGACAAGAGAAAGACTTGCGCGGGCCGGGATAGAAAATCTCTACATCCACCAGGCAAAGGCACTTGATCTTGCTAGGCAAGGCAAGAACGTGCTTGTGGTCAGCGGAACAGCTAGCGGCAAAAGTCTCTGCTATAACCTTCCTGTTCTTGAGGAGATGCTCACCAATAAAAAGGCAAAGGCACTTTATCTTTTTCCCACCAAGGCACTTGCTCAGGACCAACTGCGCGCGCTTGGAGAGCTTGATTTTCCGGTCGAGGCCGCAACATATGATGGAGACACCCCGCGAGAGGCGCGCGGTCGCACTCGGCGCCAGGCTTCGATCATCTTAAGCAACCCGGATATGCTTCATCGGGCCATCCTCCCCCTTCACAAACACTGGGCAGCTTTTCTTCTTAATCTAAAGTATGTGGTTGTTGATGAAGTGCATGTCCTTCGGGGTATCTTTGGATCAAATGTAGCCCAGGTGCTAAGAAGGCTTCGCCGTCTTTGTCATTACTATGGAAGCCACCCCCAATTTATTATGACCTCGGCAACTATAGCCAACCCTAGGGAGCTGGCCGAGAGGCTAACCGGGCTTGGGGTTGAGGTGGTTGCCGAAGACGGCGCACCGCGCGGTCAAAAAACCTGGGTCTTTTGGAACCCACCCTTTGTTGACGAAACAAAAACAAAAAGCATAACCTGGGAGACGACCTGGCTCTTGGGCGAGCTATCAAAAGATTACTTTAGAACGATTGCCTTTAGCAAGTCGCGAAAGCTTGCCGAGCTGGTTTTAAACTATTCCAGGCGCCATTTAAACAACCGTCCGGATATCGCCGGGCGAATAGCATCGTACCGGGCCGGGTATTTGCCCCGGCAAAGACGCGAGATCGAGAGGCGGCTTTTTGCAGGCAAGCTTTTGGGGGTCTCAACCACCAATGCACTTGAGTTGGGAATCGATGTGGGAGCGTTAGATGCCACAATCATGAACGGCTTCCCCGGGACAATATCATCCGCCTGGCAGCAGGCCGGGCGTGCTGGGAGAACAGTTGGCGAGTCGCTTGCGGTTCTCATTTCTGGAGATGATCCCCTTGACCAGTACTATATAAACCACCCGGAGTACTTCTTTGGGAGAAACTTCGAAGAGGCAATAATCGATCTTGACAACCAGAAGATACTGGCTAAACACCTGCGCTGTGCGGCTTATGAGAGACCTCTTTCAGTCGAGGACCGATACTACTTTGGGGAGAGTTTTGAAATCACGGTTAGTTCGCTTACCCAGACCGGCGATCTTAAAGAGCGGAAGGGCCGCTGGTTTATCGCACAGACAGGCTTTCCCGCCCAGGAGGTAAACATCCGCTCTGCATCGCAGTCCACCTATGATATTGTTGAGGAGAGTACCGGACAACTGCTTGGCACAACCGAGGCCAACCGTGCGTTTTTTGAGATACATCCCGGTGCGGTCTACCTACACCAGGGCGAACCCTATGTCGTGCGCTCACTTAACATCCACGACCGGGTAGCACTAGTTGAGAAAAGCGCTAAGGAATATTATACCGAGCCGCGTGAAGAGATAGACATTCAGGTTCTTAAAGAATACGAGACCCGAAAGCTTGGGCTTACCAAATTGGGTTTCGGCCAAGTCGAAGTCACCACACACGTAGTTGCTTTTCAAAGAAAATCCCTTGATGGGCGTGTGGTTGGTACGGAGGAGCTGGATCTGCCGCTGGTGAGATTCCAGACTGAGGCGGTTTGGTACACGGTGTCCGATGAGATAATTGGCAAACTAAAACTCGATGAACGTGAGCTGGCTGGTGGGATACACGCTGCCGAGCATGCCGGTATTGCGATCTTGCCGATGTTTGCGATGTGCGACCGCTGGGATATCGGAGGTATCTCAACGCCGCTTCATCCTCACACCGGCAAGGCGACCGTCTTTATTTACGACGGCTTTGAGGGAGGCATCGGAATTGCGAGGCGCGGCTTGCTCGTTGCCGAGGAGCATTTAAAGCGAACGCTTGAGGTAATTGCGAGGTGCCCGTGTAAGGATGGTTGCCCATCTTGCATCCAGTCACCCAAGTGTGGTAACTGGAACGAGCCGCTTGATAAGAAGGCGGCGATTGGAATATTGAGGGAAATACTGAAGGTAGGCCAAAAGGCGAAAAGGCCATAGGACTAAAATGGGTTTAAATTCTTAATTATTTCACCTTCTGGCCTTTTGGCAGACCCACACTTCTAGACCTTCGTTTCAGTGGCCTTTTGGCCTAATACAGGAGGATCATATGGCAATCTACATATCGGTAATTGGGGTAGGCGCAGAACGGGAGGACTTAAACCAAATTGCCCACGAAGTGGGCAGGCTTATTGCTGAGCGTGGGGCGATACTTGTCTGTGGCGGGCTTGGCGGCATCATGCATGCGGTGGCCTGCGGGGCTAAAGAGGCAGGTGGGATTACAGTCGGCATTCTCCCCGGCCCAAACCGGGCTGGCGCATCCAAATGCCTAGATATCGCAATTCCCACCGATATGGCGCATGCGAGAAACGCGCTTGTTGTCAGAGCTGGCGACGGTGTGATCGCGATCGGGGCGGGCTATGGCACGTTATCAGAAATTGGTCTGGCACTTAAGACGGGAAAGCCGGTAGTAGGACTTAAAACCTGGGTATTATATAGAGACGGTAAGCAAGATAAGGGGGTCATATCCGCTGCTACCCCTGAACAAGCTGTTGCGACAATTTTTCAACTAATAACTAATTAATGAGTGGTAAATTGACGATAACTTTGTACGAAAGAGTAGGTAGTTTCAATTATTTTTGGAACTTCCTTGTTGCAATAAATTGTTAATGGTACGATTTATTTGATAACCGAAGATTGGTTTGTATGAGGGGGGGGTTGACATGAGAACGAGCGTTGACCTACATAACTTTCTTCAGTCTCGCGAGGTGCCCCACGAGATAAGTGTTGTGGAGATACCGGCAAAAACCGTTTCTATGGCAGCAGCGGCGCTTGGGTTAGATAAGTCAGAGATCGGCAAAATACTTGTCATGCAGACCGACGACCGCGCGGTCGTAGTCATGCTTCCGGGAAACCGCCGTCTTGACGTGCGTAAGCTGAAAAAAGTTACCGGAGCAAGCAAAATAAAATTTGTCGACACTGAAAAGCTAGTTGACCTCACCGGCTATATCTTAGGAAGCATCCCACCTCTAGCACATGCCAAAGAGATGCCTATCTATGTCGACCATAGGCTGCTTAGGGTACCGGTTGTTTACACCTGCGGCGGCCAGTCAAATGCGGTTTTAAAGATAAAGCCCATCGACCTCATCTCCGCCGGTAATGCTCAGATTGTTGATGTTGCCGACGATGGTCGCGCCTAACTAATCTTGTGGTTCTATAGCTTCATGTATTATTATAAAAAAGCCAACAGTCACCGTCTTTCTGTCGCAGTCCATCGATCCTTTATTTGCAAAATAACGTTTCAACAGCTGTTCTAATAATCTCCTGTTCAAATGGAATAGAACGTGGTCGGGGGCTAATATGAGCGTATTGTCCGTAGCTGATGGGCAGTGCAGCGAGTGCTATTCGTGCGTTCGCGCGTGTCCAGCTAAAGCAATAAAAATGGTAGAGGGTCGGATAGAGATAATTGATGAGCGCTGCATATACTGTGGTCGCTGTTACCTTGCCTGCTCCAAGAAATCTATATTACTGGGCAGTGACTTAGAGCGGGCTATCGAGTTTTTGTCTTCGGGGCGCAAAACAGTAGCTGTTTTGGCTCCCGAATATCCTGCATCGTTTTATCCGATGTCTGAGGCGCAACTCGCGCTGCTTCTTGAGCTTGCCGGTTTTTACGGTCACGAAGATACAGTACTCGCCGAGGAGATGGTAGCAAGGCAGTACCTGCGCTTCTTTGCGGCAAAGAAGGACTTTCCGGTAATAAGATCAACCTGTCCGGCCACCACCACTTGGATTGAGAAATACTATCCCAACCTAAAGGAACATCTGGCTCCCATCATAACTCCGATGGACGCGCAGGGGCGTCTGGTAAAAAATCTCTATGGAGACGATGTTGCGGTGGTTTATGCAACCTCTTGTATTGCCGCGAAAAAAGAAGCAGCATCCGGCAACTCGGTCGACGTGGTCTTAACCTTTAAAGAGCTAAAAGAACTTCTTAAAGCGCGGGTTGCCAGTCTTGGCGACAAGATGATTGCCACTCGAACGGCAAAACCTGAGATTAGAAGGCGCTACTCGGTTCCCGGTGGGTTTCCCCGCCCAACAATTGCTCAATACAATATGCTCGATCCGGCGCTTATGGTTGTACGGGGCGTCAAAAACCTAGACAGCTTGGCGGATGCTATATCAACCGGTGAGGTAAAGGCAAAGTTTATTGATGTTTTAACCTGCGATGGCTGTGTTGACGGGCCGGGGATGGATACAAGATTTGGGATACACGTGCGCAAAAATATTTTAGATGAGGGATATAAGAGCCGTCTCATCAGGGCATCTAAGCAGATAACCTTTGACCAGATTGAACCGTATCTACCTAAGATAGACTTAAACAAGAGGTTTGCAAATAGGCGGGTTGATTTGCCGATGCCGAGCGAACAGGCAATTCTTGAGATACTTGCCGAAGGTGAGAAATTTACTCCGGAAGATGAGCTGGACTGCGGCGCCTGTGGATATAAAACATGTCGCGAGCAGGCAATTGCTATTTACCAGGGGATTGCTGACTGGAACATGTGTTTTCCCTTCAGAAGGAACGTTTATAGCCGTATTATAAATCAGCTTAAAGAAACTGCGGTAACCGATGGGCTCACCGGGCTTTATAATCATAAGAGTTTTCTGGAGAGGCTCTCGGTCGAGTTTAACCGGGCCCAGCGCTACGAATCAGAATTGTCTCTTATAATGATCGACGTTGACACATTTAAAGAGATAAACGACAACTTCGGCCACGTTACCGGGGACTCGGTTCTAAAGGCGATCGCTGCCACTATAAAAGGAAACATTCGGCAATCCGACCTTGCCGCAAGATACGGCGGAGACGAGTTTGCACTTATCTTGCCAGAGACCAATCTGGAGAAGGCCTACAAAGTTGGTGAGAAGCTGCGCCATATTATCGAGACCAGTCCGATATCGCTTAAGCCCGATATACTAGTGGGCACGACGCTTAGTATCGGGGTCAGCTCGTATCATCCAACCATGAGCGACCCATTGGTCCTGGTGCAAAAAGCTGACGAAGCACTTTATCTTGCAAAAGACCAGGGAAGAAATAAAACGATGGCGTCAAGTGATTTGGCGGTTAGCCATGAGGACAGCGATTTGTAAACTTTTTTAATGATCGGGGTTATATGGCACAAGCAAGGAAGCAGATACAAACCGAGACTGCTGTATCTGCCGGGGGGGTTATTTATAAAAAAGAAGACGGAAAAGTTGAAATTGCCCTGACCAGTCATGATGAACGCAAGGTGTGGAATCTTCCGAAGGGTCTGGTTGAGGAAGGCGAAGGTCTTGAAGAGACGGCGCTTCGCGAGGTAAACGAGGAGACGGGACTAACCGGTGAAGTTGTCGGCAAGATCGGCAAAATCGACTACTGGTTTTACTGGAAGCCTAAAAGCACCCGTTACCATAAATTCGTTCATTTTTATCTTGTGAAACATACTGGCGGTAGTATTAGCAAGCATGATTGGGAGGTAACAGAGGCCAGATGGTTTTCGGTTGATGAGGCCATTGAAAAACTCAGCTACAAAAATGAGAAGGCAGTTGTCGAGAAGGCAAAAGACATGATAGAGAAACTGGCGAAATGAACGGCCTGGTCTTTCTTCTTGGGGGGCCGGACGTCGGCAAAACCACTCTCTTTAAACAAGTTGCGCAAGAATTTTTAAGTGCGGGGCTAAGGGTTGGGTTAATCGATTCAGATGTCGGCCAATCGACGATAGGGCCTCCAACTACAATCGGCATGGTTATTGCAGAAGAAAAACTGCCGGACTTCTCGCATCCCCAAGCCATTTACTTTGTCGGAAACAACAACCCAGTGGGACATTTATTGGAAGTCATGGTTGGAAGCAGGCGGTTGGTCGGTAAGGCGGTAAAAGCTGGTGTCGATGTGATTGTCTTTGACAGTAGCGGCCTCGTGCAACCTCCCTACGGTCTGGCCTTAAAGTACAACAAGCTTGAGCTTCTGCGCCCCCAGCGCATTATTGCCGTTGAAAAAAAAGACGAGCTTGGGCCTATTTTGTCCTGGCTTAGTTGTTGGGATACCGAAATTTTGCATATGCGGCCATCCGAGAAGGCGCGGGCACGTTCGGCTTCCGAGAGAACAAAATACCGGCAAGAAAAGTATCGGCAGTACTTTGAAGGCGCGTTCCTGAAAACGCTAGACTTAAATGAGCTTTGTCTTTATCCTCCGAATTTTTTAAGTGATAGGGTAGACCCAATAGAGCTCTTGGTTGGATTGCAAGATGATAAATGGGACACCGTGGCAATTGGGATTATCGAGTCGCTTACCGATGATACTATTAGCATCTACGCGCCCTATCCACCCGGTGTTAATATTCGCGGGTTGGTTGGTGGGTATATCGGGCTATTAAGGGATGGGAGCGAGATTGGGAAGATTCAGCCAAGACAAGTCCTTTAACAAGTGCTTAAGGTGTAATTCAAAATTTACTCTGGCTTCTAGCTTCTGGCTCCCATGTTGGTTATAATCATATTATCTAAGTAAACTATCCCAAGGACCGGCAAAAAGCTCTATATATTAGTCCTATAATATTAGTCTTTAAAAAGGCAGTTTGTGAAACCTATCAAGCTTATTAAGAGATGGGAAGAAAACCAGCTTAATACCTTTTACTATTTCATAGGCAGTCTCATATTTGGCAGCCTGCTTGCGTTTGCTGTTCTTTATCTAAGTGCGTACCTCCTGAAAATGCGGGCGGACATACTGTTCTTCTTTCTGCTTGCTGTGCCCTCTACCGCGACGGTTTTTGTGGCTCTTACCCTTTTTAGGCTAGCTAGCGAAGCTGAGCATAGTAAAGCCAAACAGTCGCATCAGATACTTGAGATAGCCAGAAAGACATTGCCCTACTTAAGAAAAGGACTTAATTTTGAGTCCGCCTTAGAGGTTGTAAAAATCATCCACGGCGATACCGATGCCATAGCAGTATCGATTACTGATAGAGATACGGTTTTAGGATTTCATGGTGTTGGTGAGGACCACCACTTAGTAGAAAAGCCTATTCTTACACGTGCCACTAAGGAGGCTATTGAGACCAACACAACACGGATTCTTACCTCAAAGGTAGAGATCGGCTGCCCCATGGTAAATTGCCGCCTTAAAGCTGCAATTGTTGTTCCATTAGAGAAAACCGGAAAGGCGGTCGGTACACTTAAGTTTTACTACGACAACCCGAAAAATCTCACCGAGAGCAGGATCGCGGTTGTTGAAGGGCTGGCCCAGCTTCTTAGTACCCAGATCGAGCTATCCGAACTTGATAGGCAAAAAGAGCTTGCCTACCACGCGGAGCTACGTGCACTTCAAGCCCAAATCAATCCACATTTTCTCTTTAATACGCTAAACACGATTATCGCGCTTATTCGCACTAACCCCCAAAAAGCGCGAAGGCTTCTCGTTCAGTTTTCTGATTTCTTTAGAAAATCGCTTGAATGGAAAGAAGGATTTATTACGCTGGCCCAGGAACTCGACTACATCGCAACTTATCTTGTATTGGAGAAGGCGCGGTTTGAGGACCGCCTTGATATCAACTTTGATATTGATAACGAGGCGCAAAAGTGTATTTTGCCTGCACTTACGGTGCAGCCGCTTGTTGAGAATGCAATCAAGCATGGTTTCAGTGCAGATCGCCCGCTTGAGATAAGCATAGTCGTAAGGCTAAACGAAAGAGATATGCATATTACAGTCGTCGATAACGGCTGCGGAATTTGCGAAGAAGAGCTAGACCAAGTGCTAAAATTTGGTTATGGTAAAGGCAGTGGGGTGGGCCTGAGTAACGTAAACGAAAGGCTGAGAAGTCTCTACGGTGAGGAGTACCAGGTAACGCTGGGGAGTATAGAGGGCGTCGGTACTAGAGTTCACTTAAAAGTCCCCATCTCTAGGAGCAAGGAAGATTATGAAGCTTAAAACTCTAATAGTCGATGACGAGGCTCCGGCACGCCTGGAGCTACGGTATCTACTGGATAAAATTACTAACATACAGGTAATCGGCGAGGCAACAAACGCAATTGAAGCAATTGAGCTTATCAAAGCGCTAAACTACGACCTTATTTTTATGGATATACAGATGCCGGGGCTAAGTGGTCTGGAGGTCGTAGCGACCTTAAAGGAGATGCCCCGCATGCCGGCGGTGGTCTTTGTAACCGCCTACAGTGAGCATGCGGTAAAGGCATTTGAGCTTGATGCGGTAGACTACCTGGTAAAACCAATCGATGAGGACCGCCTCGCCCGCACAGTCGCTAAGGTTGAGAAGCTTCTGACCTCACAGCCCGCCACTCTCAAGCCTAAGCCGGCGGTTGAGAAATCGTTGATCGATATTGACAGAATACCGGTTGAAAGCCGGGGTAAGACGCTGCTTCTTTCAATCAAAGATATAGTATATATATCCAGCCGCAACGATATAGTGTTTGTGCACACAGCAGATAACACCTATATTACTAGGTTTACCCTAAAGAACCTTGAGGAGCGTCTCCAAAGCAAGTCCTTTTTGCGGGTTCACCGTGGCTACATCGTCAACCTGCGCCACGTAATCGAAATTGTACCAATGTACGGGCGAAGCTATGTTCTTAAAGTAAGGTGCAACCAGCAAAACGAGATCCCGGTTAGCCGGCGCAGGGGCCAGAGCCTTAAGGCCATGCTTGGAATGTGAGTGTAGGCGGGTATGGTGTAAGGGGACGTTGCTATGGATTCTATGGATTCTATGATGCAGTTGAATCTGGAATTAGCAATTGTAAAGCGGGGACGTTGGTAATTTGTGCGTAATCCTCAGGGGATCTCCCAGGAGTCATCTGCTGGAGGGGGCTTGACCCTGATAAGACATAGGCGAAGTGAAGCAGATGCAGCCTCATTTTTCAAACTTCGGACTGTTGCCAAAAGCACCTAGAATTTTTATCAACAACAGCTGGACCGGTAAAATGAAATTTTGACGGTCCAGCATTTTGTTTTGCCAGAGTTAAGAACAGCCACCCCAGCTGTTCTAATCTTGCCCCCGTATTTTACCAGCTTCTTTATGTTTATCACCGCCGCTGTCAGAAGTACCTGAATTTCTACCTTCCATCTGCCTTTGTGTCTGGCTCTGCCCATGCCGTGATTGTTTTTAGCATCCGCAAAAGCACTCTCTGGGCAGATTTTTCTTCTTAGTAGGGCATACTTTGCTCTTTCTGTTTCAAGATGATCAGCTGCCCAATTAAAAATAGCCTCATCTTTGCTTCTGGTTACCGATCTTGTTTTGGCTTTGCCTGTTAAACATTTCTCTTTAAAAGAGCACCCCTTGCAATCTTTCTTCTTTGACCGATAGGAGATATTCTTACCCTTGGCATAGCTTCTTGAGAGTATTTTTCCTTCCGGGCAAATGTAGCTGTCATTAGTTTTGTCGTAGAAAAACATGGCCTTTGGCATGTCCCTATTCGGCTTTGAAGTTGGTTTTTTTAGGTATAGCTGGGATAACACCTTTTGCTTTCAGAAGATAATATGCATCAGCTGTTGAGTAGCCCATATCTGCCACCACCATGGAAGGAGGCCATGCTGACCACCTTCAACGTCGGTGCGTTCCAGGTCAGCTACGCCATCGTCTCCGCGGCGTGGCTGATGATCGGCATCGTCATGCTTCGGAGCAGCGTGTTCGGCAAAGCCACCGCCTATTCGGGGATCCTGACAGGCGCGACCGCAATAGTGGCGATCGCGATGGAACACACGCCGGTCGTAGGCGACATCTTCTGGCTGCTCGTCTCGGCACATACTTCGCAGCCATCGTGTTGCTCGCCGTCTGGGTCGTCCTGACGGGCCGAAGGCTGTACCGGCTTGGCATCGAGAGCGTAGCCTAGCAAGAGTAGGACTGCAGGTTCGGGCGGCATGCCCAACAAGCGGATCAACCTGACTCGCTCGGCTCGCAGGTTATCCGCAAGATTTAGCCACAATAAGAATAACACGATGCCAATTCTAGCAGGTTTTCGGTATAATAATTAAAGAGTACATCAAATTAAGGAGGAACACCAAAATGTCAATGGCGAAGCGTAGAATTCAAGAAATCATAGAATCGCAGCCAGACGACGCCACCTACGATGAATTAATCCGTGAACTCGCATTTGAACGCATGATTGAGAGAGGTATTAAAGACTCCAGAAAAGAACGCGTTATATCTAATGAAGAAATGCGGCACCGGATAAGAGCATGGCAGAAATAAGGTGGACTTCCGAGTCTGAAATATGGCTTGCTGACATTTACGACTACATTGCCGAAGATGATCGAGATGCCGCGATCAAAGTTATAGAAGGCATTTATGAGAAGGCGCAAACACTCAGACAATTCCCCGACATTGGTTACATCTATCGATCTGAAAAAGAAGGAACAATCCGAATACTGCTATATGGTCATTATCGAATTGCATACTTGCACAGGAAGGAAAAGAATATCATAGACATATTGGGAGTCTTTCACGGATCGCTTGATATAGACAGGTATTTAGATTTAGAGGATCGATAAACCACCCCTCATGCCAAGATAAACCCGAGGCCTTGTGAATCCACGTAGTCGGAGGATAGGAACGTCATACGTTCCGGCATTCATTTGCAACTCATCTATTGGAAAGCGGCTACGATATTCGAATGGTTCAGGAACTCTTGGGGCACAAAGACGTGAAGACGACGATGATCTACACCCATGTTCTCAACCGTGGCCCTGCTGGAGTTCGCAGCCCGGTAGATATGCTGTGAGGTTAAATAGGCGGTTGCATGGAGGGTTTTATATTGATCCGTATAAGACGCCATGATAAAATAGCGTTTAGCATTGGTTATAGCGATAAGCATGTATTTCTAAGACCGGTGTCTAAGACCGGTGTCAGACACATCGCTATCTTCTTACCTGGTCAAATGGTTCATATTTGAATAGAAAGTGTGCGCTTGTGAAAATTGCCAACGAACTTGCAGGGCAAGCTTATTTCACAAGCGCACACTTTCTAGGTTATTATCTACTGTATTAGCTGGTAATTAGCTTGGCGCGTGTCTGACACCTGTTTTGCACCTGTTTTATGTTTTACAGATGCTATTAATAATTAGCCATATTATAAGCCATATAATAATATTGACTATAATTGCCGATTCATATAAGATTACGCTATGAACAACCGGTCCGATTTTGAATGGGATGGTGAAAAGGACAGATCAAATCAAAGGAAGCACGGCGTCTCATTTGCCCTAGCCCAGCTCGCTTTTATAGATGAATGCCGTATTGTTCTGGAAGACCTAGAACATAGTGATGACGTGGAAAAGAGATACTATTGCTTGGGTAAAGTCGCTGACAGAATTATAACCGTTCGATTTACCTACCGCGAGAACAAAATCAGAATCATAGGAGCCGGATATTGGCGAAAAGGAAAGAAGATATATGAAAAGGAAAATAAAATACACGGATGAGCCGATTGGCAAGGTAAGGGTCGTCACAGATTTTCTTCCATCACCCAAGGAACTGGTCTTAAAAGATGAAACAGTCAAGGTAACAATCTCACTTAGCAAGACCAGTGTTGATTTCTTTAAAGAAGAAGCGAAGAAATACAACACCAAATACCAAAAAATGATCCGTCGACTATTGGACGAATATGCAGCACACCAATCTTAAGTCACCAAAAACCGGGTGTCAGACACCCCGCAGTGCGACTACCAGGTGTTTTGGAGCAGAATTACTATAAAAGTGTGCAATTGTGAATCTAGCATATTTCACAATCGCACACTTTTTCTGTTTGCATATCTTATTTGCGCTGGTAGGTAAAGTGGGCGGTGTCTGACACCACCGCTATCTTCTTACCTGGTCAGTTTAAGATAAATTCAAGAAATTCTTGAATTATTTCGATAAAATGGGTAAACTCTAATTACCTGCCTAGGTAAAATAAGGGGAGCGTTATTATGAATGAACCCGACCTCAAGAAAATCCTTGCTACCAAGATAAAACAAGCTAGAAAACGTCTTGGTTATACTCAAGAAGATTTGGCAAAAGCAGCCTCATTGCCGCATCCGCAAACGGTCTCCGACATAGAGAAAGGTGAGCGTGAGGTAAAAGTTTGGGAGTTAGCCAATATAGCCAGGGCGCTTCACGCTGACATTATGGCTTTCATGAGTGTTGGTGATTTGCCTGCACTCAGCCATGTTGCTTGGCGGGTACAGCCACAACATGGTAAAGAAGAGATGGAAGCCAGCTTTTTGGGGAAGTGCACCATTTATGCAGAACTCGAGAACCTGCTCGGTTTTTATAACCAGCAGCCGCTTCCTCAATACGAGATAAACCCGCGTGAATTAGATTTTACTAGAGTGGATAATATCGCTAGGGAAATGAACCAAGTATTGGATCTAGGATCTAAGCCGGCTCTTTCGCTAACAAAGGTCTTAGAGGATAACTTTGGCGTAAAGATCTGGTATTACGATATAGAAGATGGGTCGGCCGCATCGGCGAAAGGCGATTTTGGGGCGGCTATTTTAATGAATCTAAAGGAAGCTCCATGGCGTCGAAACTACAGTTTTGCACATGAACTTTTTCATCTGATCACCTGGGATGCCACAAGAGCGTGGGAATCCAATTCCTCGCATTGGACCAATCTTGAGAAAATGGCCGATGCGTTTGCCTCTTATTTGTTAATGCCCAAGGACGCGGTCAGAGAAGCTCTTGAACATCGGCTCCAGGATGAGGTTATACATTATAGCGATCTTGTTGAAATCGCCCGTGAGTTCGAGGTTTCAACCGCGGCTTTACTCTGGCGCCTGTACCGCCTGGGCAAGGTTAGCCAGGATAAAGTATTAGAGCTTCTCAATGACCCCAAATTTCGGGTTATTGATAAATCAACAATGCATGCCAATTGGCAGAATCCGTTACCATTGCCAGATCGTTTCGTACGGTTGGCGTTTCTCGCTTATCAAAAAGGCAAGTTGTCGCGTATGCAGCTATCCAAATACCTTGATACGAGCTTAATCGACCTTCCAAACACCCTTTCGCAGTACGGTTTTGATGAGTGGGAGAACTACGAACTTGAAATTACTGCTTCTTGATGCAAATATGATTATTAAAGCTCACAAGCTCGGTATATGGGAATTACTGATTGAGAAGGCCGAGATTATTGTTCCATCAGGTGAACAAATAATATCCATGTATCCATGAAAAAGCGCTAAAGTCTTTAGGTTTAGAGAAGAAATTGGACTTCTGGTTCTCCGAAGACTTCTGTAAAAAGCACTTAGATATAGGCAACATGAACTTTATCCAGGGAAGGGGTCTGGCCAAATGATGAGCCTTGTCCCGCTCGCCTTGACTTGCAAGTATTAATTACGTAGCATTCGTATAAGGATAATGGTATTCATAGTATAGTGATCGGAACCTTGCAATAACCAAAAACCTGAATTAAGAATAAATATGGCAGAAATATCCTGCTGGCAAGCAGGTCTTAAGAAAAAAAGAAAAAATGGACGGTCCTACAAAAATCCAAACTCTCAATTTGGAGGACCGTTCCCGGTGGCGGTAGGAAGCATTGCCACCGCATTTATGGCCATAGCTACCCTTTGTTTGGGTTGGCAAACAAAAAGAGTGGCTGCGGAAACCAAAAGAATTGTTGACGAGCCCAGAAAAGAAGAAATACAAAGGGCATTCCAGTCCTTGTTCCTTAATCTGCGCAGAGATATTATACAGTACGACAAACTTAATTACCGACTTAACCGCTGCGATATGATGGTTTTGGACCTCTCTAAAAAAGAAGAGATTCAGAAATCGCTGAGCCGGCTCACCGCTGTTGAATTTTCCGCTTTTCAAAAAATGGGTAGCTTGCTTGAAAAGCTACTGTTACCGAAAAAGTTTTTGCAGAGGGTATGGAGCATTGAAACCAATATAAATTCTACACTTATAAAACTTGATAATCTGATCCAGAACATAGCATCCTCTTCTGATATTTCTAGCGAGGTGAACCAGACTATCCCAAATAATGTTAATGTAATCCGGCTTTATCAGCGGCAGCTTGCTTGCTACTTCATCGTTAAAGCAGATGAGCAGGGGTACAAAGAGGTAGCGGAAACGATGCGTGGGATCAACGAATTTGCTCCGGATCAATATATGCAGCGAAAGGAAAATTATTTGCCAGAGTCAGGTATGGAACCGGAATTGGATGGCCCCTATGCTGATTGCAAGATTGAAGCTCTTATTGCTAGAGCTAAATAGCCGACCGCAATCTTTGAGAGATTCACGGCGACGTGAAGATGGGGATGTGGCTCAGTAGCTCCAATAGAACACCGCCCGGTAGCGCATCAGACCTAAGCGTTGATATCTCGTCGATCTACCGCTTAAGATTTACTTATACCACGGCTTTTAAGCCCTGGTGCCCCAGTTTTAATGCAATACGTGATCTGCCGGGGAATAAAGAAAACAAAAGAACAGAGGTATAATCCGTGTCTACCTTGCTATAATATAGGGCAGGAAAATCCTAACAAATATCGAAGATACATATATTATTAAGACCCCGGTCTTAATTTCGATAATCTCTAAATCCGGAGGCGTGTCTTGAATAATTTCGGGGAAAAAGTCAACTTCATCTGGAGCATAGCCGAGCTTTTGCGCGATAGCTTTAAGCGCAGCAAATACCAGGACGTTATTTTGCCGCTGACCGTCCTGCGGCGTATCGATTGCGTTCTTGAGCCGACAAAAGATAAAGTTCTTAAAACCAACGCCAAGCTGAAGGGCAAGCTCGAAAATCTCAGCCCGCATCTTTGCAAGGCATCCGGTTTCGCGTTTTACAACACTTCGCTATATACCTTCGAGCGCTTGCTGGATGATTCCCCGAGTCTTGCCGCCAACCTTCGCAACTACATAAACGGCTTTAGCGATAACATGCGCGAGGTGCTGGAAAAGTTCGATTTCGATAACACCATAAGCAAGCTCGATGAGGCCGGGCTGCTGTTTTTGGTTATGGAGCGCTTCAAGAATATCGATCTTCACCCGGACAAGGTTAGCAATCTCGAGATGGGCTATATCTTCGAGGATTTGATCCGGCGGTTCAATGAGGCAATGAATGAAAACCCCGGCGAGCACTTCACGCCGAGAGAAGTCATCGAGCTCATGGCGAGCCTGCTCATTTCAAAAGACGCCGATATCTTAAGCCGCAACCATATTATCCGCACCGTATACGACCCGTGCTGTGGCTCGGGTGGCATGTTAACGATAGCTAAGAATAAAATCTTTGGGATTAACCCGAATGCCGATATACACCTTTTCGGCCAGGAGGTTAACCCAGAGACGTTTGGGGTGTGCAAATCCGACCTGTATATGAAAAGCGCGGATGGCCGGGACGCAGAAAACATAGCGTTCGGCAGCACGCTTTCGAACGATCGCCATGCCGATAAGCGCTTTGATTACTTGCTTACCAATCCGCCTTTCGGGAAAGAATGGAAGATGGACAAAGACGCCGTAGAAAGGGAGGCCGAGCGCGGATACGCCGGGCGCTTTGGCGCGGGGCTGCCGCGCATAAGCGACGGCCAGCTTCTTTTTCTGCAGCACATGCTCGGGAGAATGAAAGATCCGCAGGACGGGGGAAGCAGGGTCGCAATCGTTATGAACGGCTCGCCACTTTTCACCGGCGATGCGGGGAGCGGCGAGAGCGAGATACGCCGCTGGATACTGGAAAGCGATTATCTCGAGGCCATCATCGCCCTGCCTGAGCAGTTGTTCTATAACACCGGCATCGCGACCTATGTTTGGGTACTTACCAACCGCAAAGAAGAGAAGAGAAAAAATAAAGTGCAGCTTATCAACGCCACAAGTTTTTGGACCCCGATGCGCAAGAGCCTCGGCGATAAGCGGCGCCAAATTTCCAAAGATCAAATAAGCGAGATTACGGCGATCCATAGCGCCTTTTCGGAGGGCGAGTTCTGCAAGGTTTTCGATACCGGGGACTTCGGTTACCGCAAGATCACCGTCGAGCGCCCGCTGCGCTTAAACTTCCGGGCGATTCCCGAGCGCAGCGAGAGGCTAAAAGACGAAAAGGCATTTATAAACCTTGCAGTTAGCAGAAAGAAAAATGTGGAGCAAAAAGCAAAAGAAGAAGCCGGGGGGCGAAAGCAGCAAGAAGCTATCCGGGCTGCGCTTGATACCATGCCGGATGCACTTTTTAAAGACCGTCCGTCTTTTGAAAAAGCCCTTGATAAAGCGTTTAAAGAAGCTGACTTGAAACTTAATGCGGCGCTTCGCAAAGCGGTTTTATCAGCACTCTCCGAGCGTGACGAAACCGCTGAAGTCTGCCTGGATAAAGACGGTTTCCCCGAAGCGGATTCCGAGCTGCGCGATACCGAGAGCGTGCCGCTAAAAGAGGACATAAACGCCTTCTTTGAGCGGGAGGTAAAGCCGCACGTGCCGGATGCCTGGATAAATACCGCCATTCGAGACCATAAGGACGGCCGGATAGGCAAGGTAGGCTACGAGATTAACTTCAACCGTTACTTCTATAAATACCGGCCACCACGACCGTTGGAAGAGATTGAGTCCGACATAAAAGCGATCGAGAAAGAAATTATCGAGATGCTAAAAGAGGTAACGGGATGAGCACAACCATACCGCAAATAGATGCCTCAGTCGTTAAGAAATGGAAGCGGTATCCCGCTTATAAAGATTCGGGCGTTGAGTGGTTAGGGGAAGTGCCGGAGGGTTGGGGCGTTATACGTTTCAAGTATGTAGCTCGCATTAATTATGGGGATTCCCTACCGTTGGACATGCGGGAGGACGGCGAATTCTTGGTTTTTGGATCGAATGGGCCGGTTGGCACTCATTCGCTGCCAAATACGTTAGCGCCTGCCCTAGTTATTGGGCGAAAAGGCTCTTTTGGAAAGTTAAATCTCTCAGATAAACCATGCTTTGCTATTGATACAACCTATTACATAGATTCAAAGCAAACTAGAGCTGATATCCGCTGGTTATTCTATGCTCTATCACTTCTAGGTCTTGATGCAATATCTGAAGATAGCGCCGTACCAGGCCTTAGCCGTGAATTTGTTCACGAACAATGGCTACCACAGATATTTTTTGACGAGCAACAAGCCATCGCTAGTTACCTCGACCGCGAAACCGCCAAGATAGATAGGCTTATTAGCAAAAGAGAGCAGTTGATTGAACTATTAAAGGAAAAGCGGGTTGCTGTCATCAGCCATGCCGTTACAAAAGGCCTTGACCCTGCGGTGGAGATGAAGGACTCAGGCGTTGAGTGGCTTGGCCAAATACCGGCCCATTGGATAGTTAAGCGGCTTAAATACGCCTGCCAGGTTAACCCTCCTAAATCAGAGCTAGCGAATCTTTCGACTGAGACTCAAGTTTCTTTTTTGCCAATGGAACTGGTAGGGGAAGATGGCGTGCTGTCTCTTGGTGAGACGAGGACAATTGAGCAAGTCCGGGAAGGCTACACATATTTTCGAGACCAGGATGTAATTGTGGCCAAAATTACCCCATGTTTTGAGAATGGAGAAGGAGCGCTCTGCAATAATCTTTTAAACAGCATCGGTTTTGGCACGACCGAACTATATGTATTGCGGGCAAAAGAAGGAATTTACCCTAAGTATATATATTATTTGACTAAATCTCGCCCCTTTAGGGCGCTCGGTGCTGCCATGATGCATGGTACAGCTGGACAACAGCGGGTACCTGATGATTTTGTTAAAGATTTTCGGTTGGGTTTTTCTTCGAGTATTGAACAACAAGCCATCGTCGATTACCTCGACCGTGAAACAGCCAAAATCGACGCCCTCGTCAATAAAATCCGGGAAGGTATCGAAAAGCTAAAAGAATACCGCACGGCGCTAATCTCAGGGGCCGTAACCGGCAAAATAGATGTAAGGGGTGAGGTGCAGTGAGCGATGTAAAGCTGTTTAAAATAGGCGGCAATGGTGTTAACGAGCTGGAGGGGCAATCAATCGCCGTGGAAAAATCACTCCAAACGCTCATCGAAAAACATCTTGACGCATTCCTTGGCGTGCGATTTCTCGCCACTGAATACTCAACGGGTAAAACGCATGGCGGTCGGATTGATACGCTGGGTATCGATGAGAATGGGTGCCCGGTAATAATTGAGTACAAGAGGGCTCTTAATGAAAACGTGATTAACCAGGGCTTATTTTATCTGGATTGGCTTTTAGACCACCGGGCTGAGTTTAAGTTGATGGTCATGGAAAGAATTGATAAGCAAACTGCCGATGCCATCGAATGGTCGAGCCCGCGCCTTCTGTGCATTGCCGGCGACTTTACTAAATATGATGTGCATGCGGTCCAACAGATCAACCGCAATATCGAGTTAATCCGCTACCGGCGATACGGCAATGAACTCATTTTGTTTGACCTGGTTAACGCTACAACGGTCCAAGTCACGAATGGCGAAAGCATGGCGATCGAAAAGGGTGCGAAGGGCCCATATAAGACCGTCACGGAGTTTCTTGCCCAAGCTAAGGACGATCTTGCCGACCGTCATGAGGCGTTAAAGGCATTCCTGCTTGCGCTGGGCGACGATGTTCAGATGAAGACCCTTAAAAACTATTTCGCGTTCAAGCGTTTCAAGAATTTTGCCTGTGTCGAGGTTCATCCCCAGACCGGTAAACTATTGGTTTTTGTCAAAGTAAACCCCGATAACATTCAGCTGGAGAAGGGCTTTACGCGAGATGTCCGAAAAATCGGGCACTTCGCAACGGGTGATCTGGAGATTACCATCGGTTCGGACGCCGATCTGGAAAAGGCCAAACCACTATTAATCAAGAGCTACGAGGTGAGCTAAGTGGATGTTTCTGAGAAGAATTTCGAATCCTCGATAGAAGCCGTGCTTCTTGCAGGCGGGCACGATGCGATACCGGGGTGGCCTGAAACTATCGGCGAGTCTGAATCCCTCTATGGCGGTGGGCCCGGCGGCTATTATAAGCGCAAACCCGGCGACTATGATAAGTCGCTCTGCCTTATCCCCGGCGATGCCATAGATTTTATCTACGCCACCCAACCGACCGAATGGGAGAAGTTTAAGAAGCAGCACGGCGCTGAGTCTAAAGATAAATTCTTCCAGCGCCTGGCCCAGGAAATCCGCAATCGCGGGACGCTTGAGGTGCTGCGAAAAGGCATCAAGGCCAACGGCTGCAAATTTCATCTTGCGTACTTTAAGCCGGTTAGCGGCTTAAATGCGGCGCTACAGAGTTTATACAAAGCCAATATCTTCTCGGTGGTCAGGCAACTGAAGTATAGCGAGAAGACAGAGAGCAGCCTGGATCTGGCCTTGTTTCTTAACGGGTTGCCTGTTTTTACCGCCGAGTTGAAAAACCCGTTTACCGGTCAAAACGTTGAACATGCCATTTACCAGTACCGTTTTGACCGTGATGTTCGTGAGCCGCTATTTGCTTTTGGGCGGTGCCTGGCCCACTTCGCGGTCGACCCCGACCTGGTTTACATGACGACCCACCTTCAAGCAGGCAAAACGCGATTTCTGCCGTTTAATCGGGGCAACGGAACCGGCGCGGGCAATCCGCCCGCCTGGAAGGGTTTTGCGACCGCTTACCTCTGGGAGCAAATCTGGGCGCGGGATAGCGTGCTTAACCTCATCCAAAATTTCGTCCAGGTGGTCGAAGAAGAGGACGATAAAGGCAAGAAGACGGGCAAACGCAGCCTGATATTTCCACGCTATCACCAGCTTGATGCGGTACGGCGCTTGGTATCCGACGCCCGTGCGAAGGGGCCCGGGCGCAAATATCTTATCCAACATAGCGCGGGGAGCGGTAAAAGCAACTCCATCGCCTGGCTTTCCCATCAGCTGGCAAGCCTTCATGACATGGAGGATGAACGCGTTTTTGATTCCATAATTGTCATTACCGACCGGCGTGTTCTTGACCGCCAGCTGCAGAGAACCGTGCGCCAGTTTGAGCAGACGCTGGGGATGGTTGAGAATATCGATCAAACCTCGCGGCAGCTTAAGGCGGCGCTTGAGGACGGCAAGAATATCATCGTAACTACCCTGCAGAAATTCCCAATGATCGCAAATGATATCGCCGCTTTATCCGGCAAGCGCTTTGCGGTAATCATCGACGAGGCGCACTCATCCCAGAGCGGAGAGAGTACAAAGAGCCTCAAGGTCGTTCTTTATAACGGAAACTTAGAGGAAGCGGAACTGGAGGATGGGGTAGAGGAAGATGATCTGGAGGATCGCATCGTCGATGAGATGAAAAAGCGCGGGCAACTGCCCAATGTTAGCTATTTCGCTTTTACGGCGACGCCCAAGCCTAAAACCCTCGAACTTTTCGGCACGCCCCAGTCTGACGGTCGGTTTGCGCCCTTTAGCCTTTATACCATGCGCCAGGCAATCGAAGAGCGTTTTATCATGGATGTGCTGGATAACTATACCACATACAAGAGCTACTTTAATATCCTTAAGAAAATCGAAGACGACCCACGCTATGACAAGAAGAAGGCCGCTTTTTTAATGCGGTTATTTGTCGATTTACATGAACATACGATCGCCAAGAAGGTTGCAATCATAATCGAACACTTTGTAGGGCATAGCATGGGCCGGATTGACGGTAAGGCCAAGGCGATGATCGTCACGCGATCGCGCCTGCATGCGGTCCGCTATAAGCTTGCGGTTGATAAATACCTTAAGGAAAAAGGTCACCCGTTTAAAGCGCTGGTGGCGTTTTCGGGCACGGTGCGGGATGGGGGCCGCGATTATACGGAGGCCAATATGAACGGTCACCCGGAAACGCAGACGGCCGAAATGTTTAAGCGAAACGAGTATCGTATCCTGATCGTTGCAAATAAATTCCAAACTGGGTTTGACCAGCCATTACTGCATACCATGTACGTTGATAAAAAGCTGGGCGGGGTTAATGCCGTGCAGACCTTGAGCCGTCTAAATCGAGTGCACCCAGAGAAGAACGAGACGATGGTTCTCGATTTTGCAAATGAAGCAGAGGATATTCAAAAGGCCTTCGAACCCTATTACGAAAAAACGCTACTGAGAGAAGGCACGGACCCGAACCTTCTCTACGATCTGCAAACACGCCTGGATGATTACCACGTCTACGAGCAGACCGATATCGATAGTTTTGCGAAGATTTACTTTGATCCCAAGGGCACGCAGGACAAGCTGCACGTTGCTTTAGGCCCGGTTGTTGGACGCTATAAAGAGGCCAACGAGGAAGAGAAAATAGATTTTCGAAGCCAGCTCAAGGATTATATACGCCTCTATGCATTTCTATCGCAGGTCATAAGCTTTGTAGATGTCGATTTAGAGAAGTTCTACGTTTTCGCAAAGCTTCTGCTGAAAAAATTACCGTTAACTAAAATCGACTTGCCTGTAGAAATTCAGCAGAACATAGACCTGGAATCCTATCGTATACGGGAAACATCGAAGGGAAAAATCAAGCTTGATCGGGGAGTGACAGAGCTAGAGCCGATTGGCCCTAAGAATTTGGGGCTCGGCCCGGGTGAGGATATGGAGCCTCTTTCGCAAATCATCAAAGAGGTCAATGAGCGCTTTGGAACCGAGTTTACGGAGGACGACCGCGTATTCATCCTACAGCTCGAAGCCGTGCTGGCCGAGGATGAAGCTTTAAAAGCCAGCATGCTTATAAATTCACCGGATAATGCCCGGTTAACCTTTGACCACGTAGTTAATGATAAATTGCAGGAAATGGTCGATTCCAACTTCCGTTTTTACAAGCAGGTAACCGATGACCAAGAATTCGCAAAATACTTTTTCCAGTGGTTATTTGAGAGGTATTTGAAGGCGAAAAAGCCTGGTAGGGATAGAAAGCAGAAACAGGCGCAAGAGAAAACCAGGTGATGGCCGGAGTTATTTCATCGCTTATTCCTGTAGACAACCGAACTAATGTTCGATAATATAGTAATCACCTTAAGTTGAATTACAGCCGGCGACGCCGGCTGGCGGTGTGAAATGGGTTGTTATGTTCCCAGCCCACACAACGATTAGTTGCAGAATATAAATGATTGGCTGTTGTTTAATGCTTTAACGCTTGGCCACATTACTCCATGATATCGGGCACGCCCCATTCTCACATGCCTCCGAAGATGTGATGCCATATTGCGATAAGTTGAATAGGCCGTATAAACACGAGGACTATTCAAGCGCGATAATTATAGGACCGCTTCGCGGTGTGATCGAAGATCACCAGATAAATAAAAGTAATTATCGGATCGGTGCAGATGAAGTGGCGGCTTTATTAGAGGGCGATATAAGTATTCTCGAGGGAAAACTATTTTGGAAGGTTATTATTTCAAGTCAGCTTGATGCCGACAGAGGTGATTATCTTCTCAGGGACTCGCACCATATCGGCGTTAAATATGGTATTTATGACTACTCTAGGTTACTAAATACGCTGGTGCTAGGTGTTGATCCCGAAACGAATGAGCTGATCCTTGGGGGGCATGAGGGTGGTTGGCATGTTGCAGAATCGCTTGTGATTGCAAGGTACCAGATGTTTACACAGGTATATTTTCACAAGACAAGGCGGGCATATGATTATCATCTCAAAGAAGCGCTTGGGAAGATTTTAGAAGATGGCAAGCTGCCACCACCCCGAGAGATCGATGAATTTCTTAGTCTTGACGATATGGGAATTCTGCAAGGTGCAAAATCGCATACCGGCGATTTTAATTGTAAAGCGCTTCTGAACCGGGGCCACGTAAAGGTAGCGTTTGCGACGCCTGAGACGCCGACCGAAAAAGACGAGCAGAAGTTAGAGGATGCTAAGAAACGGCTGAAAGATACTGGCATATGGTTCTACGAAGATAAGGCCGCAAGCGGACTTTGGTATAAGCTGGACACGGAGGAAGAAAACAAAGAAATAATGATAATCAAAGGCCGGGATAGGGAAGCAAGCCCTTTATCTACTTATTCTTCGATCGCAAAAAACATGGATGAGGTAAAGCAGATACGGGTATACGTGAAGCCAGAAGACAAGGAAAAAGCGGTAGGAGTGGTACAGCAATGAGTGAGAGCATATTCAAAAATCCGGCAATTATAGGTTATTTAGTAAAAAAGCTGCATGAGGCGTATCCCGACAAACAGATAGGTAAGACATTGGTGCAAAAGATGATCTATTTTCTAACAAGAGAACGCATTGTTAATTTTAATTACTCGATGTACCACTACGGCCCTTATTCTGCAGATGTTACAAGCGAGCTAAACTTTGCTGAAAATAGCGGACTTATTGATATTAAATGGGTCGATGGGGCAGGATATTTTGCAGAAGCGACACCTGGGTTAAAAAAGCTTGAAGGCCTTATTCAAGATAGCGAGAAGTCAGCTATAGATAAGCTAATCGGTAGATTTGGTAGTTTTAGCACCGTTGACCTTTCATTATTAGCTACCGCCTATTTCATGAAGGACAATTTTGGTACTCCAAACGAAAAGCTTGCCGATGTAATCCATAACCTTAAACCGAGATATTCTACTAGCTATATACGAGGCGTGCTTGAAAAGGGCGGCATTACGAGTAGACGTTAATCGCAGCATGTTTCATGGCCTTGGTAAGCTGGTCTCAGTTTTATTCTGCGCTGAAAACTGGAGGTAGGGACGTAGTTTCCCTAGTAAGCTTTGCTGCCACTGTTTAGATCATGAATATCTACTGGAAACCTCTAGTAATCTCAAACACGTGACATGCTAAAACCAACATGACCAGCACATATTTAGCACAAGCTATTGACATGGGAACACATGTTCGTATATCATTAGGTAATATACGGCTGTCGACGTTGAAAGATGCGCTATGAATAGCTGTGAGGGTTGCGATCTTGAAGTTAATAGAAGCGAAGCCGGCCTATGTCGAGCTCGACTAGCGAGTGATGGGCTTCCCGTAATATGCGTCGGTGCGTGGGCCGAAAATAAGCACTATTATCTGAACAGGTACTGTGGCATGTTCGCAGTTGGCACAAAGAATAAATGGCCCCGACGTTACTATATCGATCTCTTTAGCGGTTCTGGGCTTGCTATTAATAGGGAGACAGGGGAAGAGGCCGATGGTTCACCGTTAATTGCGCTTTCGCATCCATTTACAGATTTCGTATTTATCGAAGCGGACCCAGAGAGCCTTGAGGCGCTAAAAGTGAGGGTAGAGCCATTGCGAAATGGTCGCCATGTAAGTTTTATCCTAGGCGACGCAAACAATGTACTCCCGGATATAGTTAAAAGCGTGCGCCAGCAAGGGTCGTTATCGCTCGTTTTTGCAGATGCGTTTAACATCCAGCTTAAGATGCGGACCGTACAATGGTTTGCAAATCACTTTAGGGCAGATCTTCTCCTGCATTTTCCCTATGGGACTTACCTTCAGCGTGTTTTAACATTACCCAATTTAGGCGAAGAAACCCTTGGGGAACTTGATGCGTTCTTTGGAGGCACGGAGTGGCATAAACTTCGATCGCAAAGACCAAACCCGCATGCGTACCTCGAACTGTATGAGAACAAATTGCATGAACTGGGATATACGACAGGGGACAACTATCCACGAATGGCCAATAGTCGGAATGCAACCTTATATTATCTGGTGCTCGCGAGCAAGGATGAGTTAGCGCTAAAGTTCTGGAAAAGCGTAAATGAAATTGAACCCGGAGGACAGCGAACGCTTTTCTAGCTTTCGCAAATTCTACATGTTATGCTGCTATCTAGCAAGCTGGTTATGTTATTTTTGCAGCAGTAGCCGATCTATAAGACTTAATTTGCGCTCTAAAAGGTTAAAGATAGGAAGTAATGGGGCTTAGGACGATAACCAGAAAGACACTTCTCTATAAGAGCGGCGTAGAGTATGCAGATTACGCGCTGAACCACGCGGAAGGCTGTGCGCATGGTTGCACCTACCCATGTTATGCCATGATGATGAAGAAGCGCTGCGGCGTGGTTTCCTCATACGAGGACTGGGTTCAACCTAAGATAGTTGAAAACGCGCTGGAGTTACTCGACAAAGAATTGCCTCGTCTAAAGAACAAGATTAAGCAAGTTTTCATGTGTTTTGCCACCGATCCTTTCATGTATAGGGTTGAGGAGATCAACCAGCTGACCTTGCAGATTCTTCAACGGCTCAACAAAGATAAGGTTAAGGCGATACTTATCACCAAGGGTGTCTATTCGGACCAACTCGTGGATACACAACTATATAACGAACGAAACGAATACGGCATTTCGCTGGTCTCGTTATCTGAAGCGTTTAGGGAAAAGTACGAGCCGTTCTCCGCGCCTTATAAAAAGCGAATAGAGGCGCTTAAGAAACTTCATGATGCCGGGCTAAAAACCTGGGTTAGTATCGAGCCCTACCCGACTCCCAATATTATCCGGCAGGATATCCAGGAGTTTTTGGAAAGCATATCGTTTGTCGATAAGATTGTGTTTGGTAAATGGAACTACAGCCGGCTGACGACTGCGTATATCCACAATAAAGAGTTTTATAACTCGATGGCGTATGAAGTCGCATCCTTTTGTGAGCGCCGCGTAATCAAAGTGCATATAAAAGAGGGGACCATAAGCCCATTGTATCTAAGCACTGGACAATCGGCCGAGAGAGTAACGCTAGGTAATTATATGTAACGGAAAAGCGGTTTTGCCTGGCGTCTAGGCTTTCTTCGGCGTGTTGAAGATGGCCAAATCAATGACGCGGGCATGGGGGACGTTGCTTGCGAATTGCGAATATTCACGTAACCACAAGCATAACAGCGTAGATAATTCAATCCTTCAAAGATGATATCTCTTGATGTGCATGAATTTAACAAGCAAGTAAAGAGCGTCCAGGGACGCCTGAACACAAACATCTAACCTAACCGTTTAAATCTATTTTTTTAACGCTTACGGTGCTTAGCAGACCGTTTACGTCATTTAGCTTGTCGTAAACCCTAAAAAAGATAAAAATTTAACAAAAGGTAAACTATTCTCACCAGCTTTATTTTTTTACCTTGACGGGTGCAATTGGCATAGTGATACTGGTAGTAACTACTATTTTTATCTACCTTCAGTCGGTTGGCTGGAGGGTTTTAGTCTATAGTGATTGAAATCGCAAGGTGGCCATGCACCCGATAGATTGGGCAACCACAGGTTGTGCAAGTGCGCGCCCGATAGATTGGGCAACTGAAAGTGGTAAGCAAGGGCAACGAGGAGGTCTTATGGGAACTGTTAAAGAGAAGACTTACAATCCAAGGTCGATGGACCCAACTAAGCACAAAGATTGGCAGATCGCAGAGGAAGCTGAAAAATACCTACCCTCACCGGAGGAGTGGATAGATAAGTTAGGTCTTGAAAAAGACGAGATGATCCCCCACGGCAAGACGCCGAAGCTTGATTTCATGAAGATTATGGACCGGCTTAAAGATAAACCGGATGGCAAATACATCGAGGTTACCGCAATCACCCCGACTCCGCTGGGTGAAGGTAAAACTACCGTTTCCATGGGCCTAGTTCAGGGCTTTGGTTATTTAGGCAAAAATGTTGGTGGTGCACTGCGTCAGCCTTCCGGCGGCCCAACAATGAACATTAAAGGAACGGCAGCCGGTGGCGGAAACGCACTTTTAATCCCGATGACCGAGTTTTCCCTTGGCCTTACCGGAGATATAAACGACATCATGAACGCCCATAACCTCGCTATGGTTGCCCTGACCTCCAGGATGCAGCACGAAGCAAATTATACAGATGAAGTGCTCGCCAAGAAGGGCCTTCGTCGCTTAGACATCGATCCAAAAAACATCGAGATGGGCTGGATAATTGATTTTTGTGCCCAGTCCCTGCGTAAGATTGTTATCGGGCTTGGCGGCAAGAAGGACGGCTACCCGATGGAATCTAAATTCGGCATAGCGGTCTCATCCGAGCTAATGGCAATCCTTGCCGTGTCACGCGACCTTGCCGATATGCGCAAGCGTATCGGAAACATCACGGTTGCTTATGATAGGACCGGCAAGCCGATTACCACGTCTGACCTTGATGTTGCCGGTGCGATGACCGCCTGGATGAGAAACACAATTAACCCGAATCTTTGCTACTCAGTTGAGGGCCAGCCGGTACTCATTCACGCGGGTCCGTTTGCCAATATCGCCATAGGTCAGAACTCAATTATATCCGACCGCCTGGCACTAAAGCTATTTGATTATACAATCACCGAGTCCGGCTTTGCTGCCGATATCGGTTTTGAAAAGTTCTGGAATGTCAAGTGCCGTCTCTCCGGCAATGTCCCAAATGTCTCGGTTCTTGTTGCAACGATTAGGGCTTTGAAGATGCACGGCGGCGGCCCGACAGTTTCTCCGGGACGTCCGCTTCCCGAGGAGTATACCAAGGAGAACTTAGGTTTAGTTGAGAAGGGCTTTGAAAACCTGCGCCACATGATAAACGTAGTCAAGAAGTCCGGTATCGTACCGGTCGTTGCCATAAACGCTTTCTATACCGATACCGACGCGGAACATGCCCTTGTTAAGAAGCTCTGTGAGGAGATGGGCGTTCGCGTGGCGGTGTCCAACCACTGGATGTACGGCGGAGAAGGTGCGGCGGAGCTTGCCGAAACGGTCATCGACGCGGCCAACGAGCCTTCTAACTACAAGCCGCTTTATCCGCTCGAGATGCCGCTAAGAGAGCGTGTTGAGATGGTCGCCAAAGAAGTCTACGGTGCCGATGGTGTCTCCTGGTCGCCGGCTGCTGAGGCTAAAGCAAAGAGATTTGAGTCCGACCCGCAGTTTGCGGACTACCAGACCATGATGGTTAAGACTCACCTCTCTCTCTCGCATGACCCGGCGGTTAAGGGAGTGCCTAAGGGCTGGACGCTGCCGATACGAGACGTCTTGGTATATAGCGGCGCAAAGTTCCTCTGCCCGATGGCAGGGGATATCAGCCTGATGCCGGGCACCGCGTCCGATCCAGCTTACAGAAGGGTTGACGTGGATACTGATACCGGTAAAGTAACCGGTTTGTTCTAGGATTACAGGAGCCGGTATTAGGGTCTAAGAGGCCAGGGCGTGGTCTCTCCACAGGCATAAATAAAAATTGTTTGCAGTGAAGCCCTTTAGGACTGTTTGGCAGGGCTGAAGGGCTTCACACTAGATACCGGCGCTTTTGAATTTCAAATACTAAAGGTTAGAATGTGTAAAAATGCCAAAGGTTCATTTCTACCCCGATAACAGGATAGTAGAAGTAGAGGATGGAGAAAATCTGCTCCGGGCAGCTATGCTGGCCGGTGTTCACGTTAATGCCTCCTGTGGCGGAAGCAGCACGTGTGGGAAGTGTCGGGTTATAATTGAGCAGGGAAAAGCTGAGGCAAAGCCCACGGCAAAGCTCTCTGCCGATGATATCGCACAGGGCTACGTGCTTGCCTGCACCGCAACAGTTAACGAAGACATCGAAGTGCGCATACCAATCGAGTCGCAGATGGGCGATTCCAAGGCGGCGCTTGACCGCGAGCTTGAGACAGTATCGTACGCCGGATTCTTATCTGCAAAAGACCTCTCCGAGTTATTCGGCGAGTTTACAATAAATCCAGCAACAAAGAGGCTATACGTTGAACTTACCCCGCCCAACCTTGAGGACAACGTAAGCGACCTTGAACGCCTGCGGCGTGGGCTTAACCGTCAACATGGGGTAGCCGACTTTAACGTGGATATTTCGGTGCTTCGTAAGATTGCTGGCACGCTTCGCGAGGCGGACTTTAAAGTTACCGCAACTATTCTATCGCTTGGCGGGGGTGAATGCGATCGCCTGGTTAAGCTTGATGCGGGAGATTGCTCGGCTAGGCACTACGGTCTGGCGGTGGATATTGGTACGACCAGTGTCTACGTTGAGCTGGTTGATCTTGCAACCGGCGAGACACTTGCCAAGGCTTCTGAATATAACACCCAGGTAAGCTGCGGTGAGGATATCATCTCGCGAATTGTATATTCGCTTAAAAAAGATGGTTTACAAAAGCTGCAGCAGCTCGTGGTAGAGACCATAAACAAGCTTATCGACCGGGTTGTTGAAAGGGCGGCGGTTGAGCTTGATGATATCGTTTATATGGTCGCCGCCGGAAATACTACGATGACTCATATCTTTTTGGGAATATCCCCAAAATATATCCGTGAGGAGCCCTACATTCCGACGGCAACGTTTACTCCAACCGTTGAGGCAAAAGAGCTGGGTTTGAGAATGCCCGAGGGGGCACGGGTCTACACTGTACCAAGCAAGGCAAGTTACGTCGGCGGAGATATTACGGCCGGTCTTTTAGCCTCTGGTGTATTTAAATCGGATAAACTTACTTTATATATAGATGTGGGAACAAATGGCGAGATGGCGCTGGGAAATGCCGATTGGCTTTTGAGCTGCTCCTGCTCGGCAGGGCCGGCCTTTGAGGGTGGCTCTATTAAGAACGGTATGCGGGCAACTAAGGGCGCGATCGAGCAGGTGCGCATTAACCCGGCAACCCTTGAACCGATGATTTTAACCATCGGCCAGACCAAACCCAAGGGCATCTGCGGCTCGGGGCTTATCGATGCGGTGGCCGAGCTTTTCCTAACCGGGGTTATAAACGAGAAGGGACGTTTTAACCTTGAGCTTGATAATCCCCGGATAAGAGAGGTTGACGGCCAGGGTGAGTACGTGCTTGCCTGGGCAGCGGACACTTCAATCAAGCGTGATATAGTACTTACTGAGGCTGATCTGGATAACCTTATCCGCACCAAGGGCGCGATTTACGCCGGAATAACGACCCTTCTTGATTCCATGCAGATACCGGTCGAGGCGATTGAGGAAATTCTAATCGCCGGTGGATTCGGACGCTATATTGAGGTCGACCAGTCTATCACTATCGGCCTTCTGCCGGAAGTTGAGGGCGAGAAGGTCAAGTATGTTGGAAACGGCTCGCTTCTGGGAGCCCGGCTTGTCCTCCTCTCAAGAGAGGCCAAGGATGTTGTGATAGATATTGCTCAAAAAATGACTTACTTGGATTTAAGCACTAATCCAACTTTTATGGATAGATACGTCTCGGCGCTTTTCCTGCCGCATACCGACCGCGACACTTTCCCGTCGGTTATGCGAAGGATGAAGGCAATATTAAGTGCATGAAGACTGATGAACAGGGAAAACGTAGTTGCCGATTTATCGGGCCTTCCACGGTGAATAGGCTAAATAACGAAAGGAATTATCACCCTAAGTAGGTGAATTGAAGGTCCAAAAGGCCTTTGAGAGGTGTATAGAATTGAGTTTTACAATCGCCATTGCCGGCAAAGGTGGAACTGGAAAAACCACCATATCAAGCCTTATTATAAGAGGTCTCTTAGAGAGGGGTAAAAAACCCATCTTTGCCGTTGATGCAGATGCAAATGTTAACTTAAACGAGCAACTCGGAGTTGAGGTTGAGAAAACTATCGGCGCGGTTAGAGAGGATATGCTGCAGAAGGTAGGCGTCGGGGAGATGCCCGCCGGTATGACTAAAGAACAATACATGGAGTACGAACTGCAGGACTCTTTAGTTGAGGCGGAGGGCTTTGATCTGCTTGTCATGGGGCGTCCCGAAGGGCCGGGTTGTTATTGTTACGCAAATAATCTATTAAGAAGATACATGGAGATATTGGCGAAAAATTATCCATATATTGTAATAGATAATGAAGCAGGAATGGAGCATTTAAGTAGAAGAACCACCCAGAAGATCGATCTCCTTTTGGTTGTGTCGGAGCCCAATCCCATCAGCATCATGACTGCAGCGAGAATTCGGGACCTCGCCAAAGATTTAAAAATTGAGGTTAAAAGGGTCGGCCTTGTTATCAATCGAGTTAATGGAGAGCAACCGGAAATTCTGGAAGCTGAAACGAAAAAATACAGCCTTGAATTAGCTGGTATTATACCGGCTGATACCGCCATCGTTGAGTATAGCTGGCAGCGAAAGCCAACTGTCCAGATGCCAAACGATTCGATATCCGTTAAGGCTGTTAATAAAATATTGGATAAGTTTTTAGCTTAGCAAGGGACAAGGAGGAATGTGCGAGTGGCAGGAAAGTTAATCGACGGGAAAGAGATATCCTCTCAAATAAAGGCAGAGCTTGCCCAGGAAGTTGGAAGGCTGCAGAAAGAAAACAACATCACCCCTGGGCTGGCGGTTGTCTTGGTAGGGGAGAACCCAGCCTCTAAGGTCTATGTCGGGCAAAAAGAGAAGGCCTGTGCTGAGCTTGGGATATTCTCGCAGAAACACACGCTCTCCGCTGAGACAAGCGAGGCGGAATTGCTAGACCTGGTTAGAAGCCTTAACGAGGACCCGGATATCGATGGCATTCTGGTTCAGCTACCGTTGTCGGGTCATATTGACGAGAACAAGGTTATTGAGACGATTGTTCCCGAGAAAGATGTCGATGGGTTTCATCCGGTAAGCGTCGGCAAGATGGTTATCGGCCTCCCGGGCTTTAGGCCATGCACTCCCTCCGGCATCATGGAGTTACTTAAGCGAACTGGCGTGGATTTGGTTGGTAAAGAGGCCGTCGTGGTCGGAAGAAGCAATATCGTGGGAAAACCGATATCATTGATGCTTCTTGCCGAGAGTGCGACGGTTACCGTCGCACATTCCAAGACTAGAGACCTTGGTGAGGTCACAAGACGGGCGGATGTTTTAGTTGTTGCGACGGGCAGACCCAACATGATTACCGCCGACATGGTAAAAGAGGGCGTCGTCGTAATCGATGTTGGTGTAAACCGCCTGGATGGCGGAAAGCTTGTCGGCGATGTCGATTTCGACGGCGTAAGAGAAAAGGCATCCGCCATTACGCCGGTGCCGGGAGGCGTCGGCCCGATGACGATCGCGATGCTTATGTATAACACCGTGCAGTCCGCTAAAAGGAGAGCGGGAGCGCCGGTTTCAGTTTAGGGTCCAGGGATTTTATCCCCCTCCCTTGAGGGGAGGGGTTAGGGGAGGATGAAACTTACGTTTCATTCTCTCACTCGATGAACGAATCAAAGGGGGAATATGAATGGCTTTCCAAGCGCCGATTGAGCAATATAGTGGAAAGATCAGAGAGGTGACGATAGGCACTGGCGATAACAAGGTTGTAGCCGGCGGCCAGAATATCCTTACCTTTTATGATTTTGAGGGCACGATGCCACACCGTCCGCTGATCGCGATGGAGGTATATGATGTCGAGCCGCAGGACTGGGCAACCGCTCTAAAAGATACCCTTGGCAGTGTTTGGGGTGATCCGGTCGCCTGGGCCAAGAAATGCCAGGACGATTTTGGGGCGGATTTGATTTGTCTACAGCTTATCAGTACCGATCCCAATGGGGCAGATAAAAGCGTCGATGAGGCGGTGGAGACCGTAAAGGCGGTTCTTGGTGCAATATCCATTCCACTTATCGTTTATGGAAGTGGCAATGCGGACAAAGATAGCGAGGTCTTAAAGAAGGTGGCAGAAGCTGCCCAGGGCCAAAACATTGTAATTGGCACGGCTGTTGAAGATAACTATAAAAGCGTTGCTGCAGCAGCCATGGGCTTTAATCAGGTTGTATCGGGCGAAACCCCGATCGATGTTAATATGGCAAAGCAGCTTAACATCCTTATGACCAACCTTGGTCTTCCGGCAGAGCAGATCCTTATCGACCCAGCGGTAGGTGCCCTTGGTTACGGTCTTGAGTACGCCTACTCGGTCATCGAAAGGGACAGACTTGCCGCCCTACAGCAAAACGATGCGATGATGCAGATGCCGATTATCGCCAACATGGGCCGGGAGGTGTGGAAGACAAAAGAGGCCAAGATCAGCCGGGAGGAAGCCCCCGAGTGGGGAGACCCGACGAGAAGGGGTATTCTCTGGGAGACGATTACCGCGGTAAGCCTGCTTATGGCAGGAACAGATATCCTCATTATGAGGCATCCCGAGTCGGTAAATTTGGTAAAGAAAACGTTTGCTGAATTCGGGCTAAATTAGTGTAGTTATGGTTGATGCGGCTGGCCGAAGTCAGCCGTAAGATCGCTAGATCACCGAAGGAGAGATTATGATGGAGGAGAGAAAGAAAAGTATTGACCCAGCGGCGCTGGAAATGCTTGAGCGAGCCGCAGGTTTCTCCACCATGTTCAGCCGGGCTGACGAGATGAAGCCATGCAGTTTTGGTGCTGATGGAAGCTGCTGTCGGGCCTGCGCAATGGGCCCCTGCCGTCTGGGAACTACCAAGGATGGTAAAGAAAAACGGGGCATTTGCGGAGCTACGCTTGCAACGGTTGCGGCACGCAACCTTGCCCGCCAAGTTGCAAGTGGTTCTGCTGCTCACTCTGATCATGGAAGAAGCGTTGCAAAGACGTTCCTGGCGGCCGCCAAAGGCGAGGCTCCGGGCTACGAGATAAAAGATATCGGCAAACTTTACTGGCTTGCCGAGTTTATGGAAATCCCAACCGAAGGTAGAACGATGCAGGAGGTCGCAATCGATGTCGGCGAGAAGGCACTTGCCGGGTTCGGAAAGCAGGACGATACCCCGCACGTTTTTGTAAAGGCAGCACCGAAGAAACGCCAGGAGATTTGGGAGAAATACAACGTATTTCCGCGCGGTGTTGACCGCGAGATTATCGAGCTGCTTCATAGCTCACATGCTGGAAACGACCAGGACGCCGAGCACATCACGACCCACTTGGTACGCGCCTGTCTTGCAGACGGCTGGGGTGGATCGATGACCGCCACACATCTGCAGGACATACTATTCGGCACGCCAAAGCCTCTGACGGCTGAGGCAAACCTCGGCGTCTTAAAAGAAGATGAGGTAAACGTTGTTATTCACGGACACGAGCCGCTGCTCTCAGAGAAGATAGTGGATGCGGCAAGCGATCCTGAGCTAATAAAATATGCCGAGTCAAAAGGAGCTAAGGGCATTAACCTTAGTGGTATCTGCTGTACTGCAAACGAAGCCTTGATGCGCCGTGGTGTTAACTCCGCTGGAAACGTCTTGCAGGCCGAGCTTGCAATCATGACTGGCGCCGTGGACGCCATGGTCGTCGACGTACAGTGCGTGTTCCAGGGTATCGAAAGCGTTACCTCGAAATACCACACCAAGCTCGTGACAACCAACGAGCGCATGAGAATCACCGGCGCGACCCATATGCAGTTTGAAGAGCATAACGCGGAAGAAAACGCCCGGGCAATCATCAAGACGGCAATTGACAACTATAAGAACCGCAAAGGCGAAGTACACATCCCGCAGTACAAGAACCCGCTTGTTGCCGGGTTCAGCAACGAGTACATCCGCTATATGCTCGGCGGAAAACTCCGCGCATCCTTTAGGCCGTTAAATGATGCAATAATCAGCGGCCGTATCCAGGGCGCCGCAGCCATCGTGGGCTGCAATAATCCAAGAACAGTTCACGATGAGAGCATTATGTACCTGGTTAAGGAATTCATTAAGAACAACGTACTGGTTGTTATGACCGGGTGCGCGGCAATCGCTGCCGGCAAGCACGGCTATATGCAGCCCGAAATGATGGAGCAAGCGGGGGAGGGTCTTAGGGAGATCTGCGAGGCCGTCGGTATTCCGCCGGTCTTACACCTTGGTTCATGCGTTGATAACTCACGAATCCTGACAGTTCTAACCGAGATCGTGAATGAGGGCGGTCTTGGTGAAGACATAAGCGACCTGCCGGCAATAGGTATTGCCCCCGAGTGGTACTCCGAAAAAGCGCTCACCATCGCGCTTTACTCAGTTGCGTCGGGTGCATCGGTTATTTTTGGGGGCGTTGGCTCACCGGTAAAGTCAAGTAAAGAGGTAACAAGGCTTATTACCGAAGGCTATGAAGAAAAGTTCGGCGCAAGGTTCGACTTTATCTCCGATAAAGAGGAAATCTTTGCGGCGGCTATGGACCATATCCATAAAAAGAGAAAAGCTCTGGGTATCGACAAACAGCAAGAAAGAGTCCTCTTCGATATGGAAATGAGGAGGGAGTTAAGTGTCTAAGATTATCGCAACAGCTGCCATCAGGGGCGCACACGAAACGGTTGATCTGGCCGAGGCCAAGATCAAAGAGGCAATTGATAGTAAGGGGCCAAATCACGAAGTTGCGTTCCCTAACACCGGATATTTTCTACCGGTTATCTATGCTTTAACTGGGGAGAAGGTAGAAAAAGTCTCCGATATGGAAAAAATCTTAAAGATCACAAGAGATCTTCTGCCCGAGGAGCCGGCGGAAAAGCTATGGCTGCCGTACCTAGGCAATACCTTAGATGCCGGCATAGCTACGCTATTTGGTGCTGAGATGATTATGGCGCTTCGCTACATTGGTATCGGCGACCCGCCGGTAAACGATATCTACCTTGGCGCGGCCGACGACGTTATCATGCGCGCCCGCGGCGTTGAGTTTGTAGACGGTTCCGCACCGGGCTTTGCCGCAGTTGTAGGTGCCGCTCCGACCAACGAAGAGGCGGTAGCAATTGCCCGCGAACTACAGGGCAAGAACCTTTACGTCTTCATGGCTGGCTCAAGCGATGGCAAGTGTATTGCCGACCAGTTGGCCGAAGAGGGCGTACAGCTCGGTTGGGAGACCAGGCTGGTTCCGTTTGATCCGCATGTCTACGGTCAGATCTACTCAGTCGGCTTTGCCACCAGGGCCGCTATGTCGTTCGGCGGTGTACAGCCGGGCGATTACAAACGCACCTTAAGTTATAATAAGAATCGCGTCTTCGCCTTTGTTATGGCGCTTGGTGAGGTTGACCCGATCAAGTATGCCGCCGCCGCCGGTGCCATAAGCTACGGCTTCCCGACGATTGCCGATACCGATATCCCGGAGATTCTGCCGACCGGCGTTTGCACTTACGAGCATGTGGTCTCCAACGTTCCGCGAGATAAAATTGTCCAGAAATCAATTGAGGTTCGCGGACTTAAAATTAAAGTCGATAAGGTCGATATCCCGGTTGCCTACAGCGCGGCTTTTGAGGGCGAGCGCATCCGTAAGGATGACCTGTATATCGAGTTTGGCGGCTCAAAAACCGAGTGCTTTGAGTTCCTCTCCATGAAAGATATGGAAGAGGTCGAGGACGGCAAGATTGAGGTAATAGGGCCACAGGTTGCCGACATGCCGGAGAAATCGAGACTGCCGCTTGCGGTAGTCGTCGATGTTGCCGGGCGCAAGATGCAAAAAGACTTCGAGCCTATCCTTGAGAGGCAGCTCCACCACATGGTAAACGGAGCCGAGGGCGTCATGCATATCGGCCAGAGGGATACTACATGGATTCGAATCGGAAAGAAGGCCGTTGAGAAGGGCTTCTCGCTCGCTGATTTCGGAAAGATCTTCCATGCCAAACTCATGTCGGACTTTCCGGCAATAGTTGATAAGGTTCAGGTAAGGATTATTACCGATCAGGAGCAGGTCTCCGCGCTATTGCCAGCGGCAAGAAAAGACTATGCCGAGCGCGATGAGCGTGTGGCGGGGCTTACCGATAGCTCCGTTGATATATTCTATTCCTGCACGCTTTGCCAGAGCTTTGCTCCGAAGCACGTCTGCATTATCTCGCCGCAGAGGCTTGGTCTTTGCGGAGCCTACAACTGGCTTGACGGCAAGGCGTCTTTTGAAATCAACCCGACCGGTCCAAACCAGCCGGTTGATAAAGGTGCGCTTATCGATGAGGAAAAAGGCGAGTGGGTCGGTATCAACGAATACCTTGGCAAGGCAACGCAAGGCAACGTCGAGAGACTGTATGCCTACAGCATTATGGAAAACCCGATGACATCCTGCGGATGCTTCGAGGCAATTGTTGCCCACCTGCCTTTAATGGATATGGAGACCGGGGATATAAGAAGCGGTTTCATGGTTGTAAACCGCGATTATCCCGGCATGACTCCGTTCGGTATGTCGTTCTCAACGATGGCCGGTTTGGTTGGCGGTGGTGTGCAGACTCCGGGCTTGATGGGCATTGGCAAATACTATGTAACCAGCGAAAAATTTGTCTCCGCAGACGGTGGGTTTGCCCGCCTTGTCTGGCTGCCGAAAGACCTCAAAGAGCAGCTCAGGCCGCTTCTTGAGAAGCAATGCGAGAGGATCGGCGACCCAGGCTTCTTAGACAAAGTTGGCGATGAGACGGTTGCAACCACTATGGAGGAGCTGGCCGTATTTTTAAAGAGCGTCGGACATCCAACTATGCAGTTGGATCCGTTGATGTAGTATAATATAGCCTTTGGAGGTGTTAATGTGGCTTTAACAGGCTTAGATATTTACAAACAATTACCCAAGACAAACTGCGGCGAGTGCGGGGTCCCGACCTGCCTGGCATTTGCCATGAAGCTTGCGGCCGGCGGCGCATCTTTGGATGCCTGCCCGCACGTGACTGAGGAGGCGAAAAATGCCCTATCGGCTGCTTCAGCTCCTCCTATGAGAGGAGTTACAATCGGCACTGGCAACGGCGCCGTAAAGGTTGGCGAGGAGCTAGTGCTCTTCCGCCACGAAAAGACGTTTTTCAACGCACCGGGCTTTGCTCTTCTAGTCGATGATATGATGGATGAGGGCGAGGCCATCGCTAAGGTCGAGGCGCTAAATATTACTAAGTGGGAGCGTGTCGGACAGATATTAACGGCAAACCTCGTTGCCGTTAAAAATGCCTCGGGTGACGCGGCAAAGTTTGCCAGTTTTGTAACCAAGGTGCAGGCCACAACCGACATGCCGCTTATTCTTATGGCTGATAGTGCTGAGTCAATGGAAAAAGCCCTTGAGGTTGCAGGTGCGTCCAAGCCGCTTATCTATACAGCAACGGAAGGCAATGCCGATGCTTTTGCCGAGCTTGCCAAGAAGTATTCAGCTCCTTTAGCAGTCAGGGCGGCCTCGCTTGAGGCACTTGGCGAGCTTACCACTAAACTTGATGCGGCGGGGGTTAAAGACCTTGTTCTTGACCCGGGAACCCGCACGCTAAAAGAAACCTTTGAGAGCCTTGTATACTTAAGAAGGGCTGCGCTCAAGAAGAAACTTCGCCCGTATGGTTATCCGACAATTACCATACCGGCGGAGGAGACCGACGATGACATGATGGAAGCAGTCCATGCGGCGGTCTACGTTGCGAAGTACGGCGGCCTAATCGTCATGCGTGACCTTTCCCCAGAGAAGGCCTATCCGTTATTTGTATTGCGGCAGAACATTTATACCGACCCGCAACGTCCGATGCAGGTCGAGCAAGGGTTCTATCCGGTCAACTCGCCGGATGAGAATTCGCCAGTTATGGTTACGACAAACTTCTCGCTCACCTACTTCATCGTCTCGTCTGAGGTTGAAGGAAGCAAGCAGCCGGCATGGCTTGGCGTAGTCGATGTCGAGGGGCTCTCCGTTCTCACGGCCTGGGCCGCTGGCAAGTTTGTGCCCGAGAGAATCGCCGCGTTTGTTAAGAAGAGCGGTATCGAAGAGAAGGTAAAACACCGCGAGGTGGTTATCCCCGGCTATGTTGCCCAGCTTTCCGGCGAGCTTGAGGACGAGCTCGGCGACTGGAAAGTAACAGTTGGCCCGCGTGAGGCAGGCGATCTAGCGACCTTCCTAAAGAGTTATCAACCAGTGAACGCCTAATTCAGGGTCCAGAGGAACAAGGAAGTTTCTTATGAAGGACAAAGTTTCAAATATTAAGCCGCCCTGTGTTGTGGCGTGTCCGGTTCATGCAGATATCCAAACTTACGTCGGATACATCGGCCAGGGAAGGTTTAAAGAAGCACTTGATGTGGTTCGCAGACGGTGCACGCTTCCCGGCTCACTGGGCAGGATCTGCAACCACCCGTGCGAGAGCGAGTGCCGCAGAAACAAAATCGACGAGGCGGTATCCATCCGCTCAATTAAAAGATTTGCGGCTGATGTCGGTATGGGCTTGCCGCACCCCGATCCTATTCCGAAAACCAAGGGGAAAAAGGTCGCTATCATCGGTGGCGGGCCGAGTGGACTGACCGCAGCCTATGACTTAGCAAAAGAAGGCTTTGATGTCACCATAATTGAAAAAAACGATGCTTGCGGAGGCGCTATTTATACCGGTGTACCCAAATACCGCTTACCTAAGGATATCGTTGCCTGGGATGTCGCGGCTATTGCATCTCTTGGCGTTGAGATAAAAACCAACACCGAGGTCGGGGAAGATATCTCCTTTGACAACCTCACCAAAGACTACGATGCGGTGCTGATTGCAATCGGGCTCTCGGTTAGCAGGGGTCTTCCCATTCCCGGGGCGGACGCTGAAGGCATCCTTCTAGCCCTTCCTTTCTTGAAAATGGTTAACTTTGATGATAACGCAAGGGTCGCTAAGCGGGTCGTCGTTATCGGCGGCGGCAATGTCGCAATCGACGTCGCCCGCTCGGCGAGAAGAATCGGCGCCGAGGATGTTAAAATATTCTGTCTCGAGTCGGATGAGGAGATGCCTGCCTCACCCTGGGAGATTGAGGAGGCCAAAGAAGAGGGAGTGCAGATGTTTCCCTCCTGGGGCCCCAAAGAGGTAGTTGTAAAAGACGGAAAAGTTGCCGGCATGATATTTATGCGGTGCCTATCCGTATTTGAGAATGGAATGTTCAGCCCCAAGTTCGATGAGTGTGAACTTACGCAAGTTGAGGCAGATAATATAATCTTTTCCATCGGCCAGGGGGCCGATGTCTCGGGTTTTTTAAATACCGAGCTCTCTGTTGATGAGCGAGGCCGCATTGCATTTAACCCTACAACCATGCAGACCAATATGAAAGGCGTATTTGCCTGCGGCGAAGTGGTAACCGGACCCGGAGCGGCGGTTGGCGCCATGAAGAGCGGCCACCGGGCCGCAACCGCAATCGCTAAGTACCTGGGCACCGGCAAGGTGTCTGCACTTCATATAAGCGAGCCTGAAGCAATTGACCAGATTCCCGACAGTATAGTAGATATGATAACAAAGCTGCCGCGCACACCAGTTAAGATGGCCAATCCGGTTGAGCGGGTCACCAATTTTGAGGAGATTGAATTTGGCTTTGATCAAAAGACCGCGATGTTTGAGGCCCGCCGCTGCATGAGCTGCGGGGCCGGGGCCCAGATTATCGAGGAGAAATGCGCAGCGTGTCTTACCTGTGTAAGGGTTTGCCCGTACGGCGCGCCCTATGTAAGGGAGGCGCGGGCTGCAAACTTCACGCTTGAAAACTGCCAGGCCTGCGGCATCTGTGCCGCCGAATGCCCGGCACTTGCAATAGATATCAACCTAAACATAGATACCGACATTATGGGCCGGGCATCTCGCAGCCTGGACGAGCCTTTTATCACCGTATTTACCTGCCAGTACTCTGTCCCGGAGGTCTTGAACCCCGACACTGTAAAAACTACTCCCCCGGCCGGCGTAAACCAGGTAAGCATGTTGTGTAACAACCGCATCGATACCTTGCATATTCTGGCCGCCTTCGAGGCGGGGGCGGACGGTGTTTTAGTTGCCGCCTGCCCGGATGAAAAATGCCGGCACAACAAAGGTATCGACTGGCCAAAGATAAGGGTGGCCCGGGCAAAAGATACGCTAGATGAGATCGGGCTTGGCGCAGGCCGACTAGAGCTTGCCAAGGTTGCTAAAGGCTCGGCGGATGACCTGGCCGGGGCGATCGATACTTTTAAAGAGAAAATAAAAGAGCTGGGGCCAAACCCGGCAAGTAGACAACTGACTCCGAGTAAGTAAAGGAGTTTAGAAGATATGATTGTAGCGGAACCAAAAACTCTTGATGAGATAAAAGCGATGACCGATAAATTCGACCGGATATTAATGGTTGGATGTGGCACCTGCACGACCGTGAGCCTAACCGGCGGCGAGCGTGAGGTAAACCTTATGGCAACCGCGCTACGCCTTGCAAGAAAGGTCGAGGGAAAGGAAATCGAGATCGGCGAGCAGACGATCCTTCGCCAGTGCGATTTTGAGTATATCGACGAACTCAAAGATGCCGATAGTTACCAGGCCATAGTATCTTTTGCCTGCGGGGCGGGTATCCAGGGCTTGGCAAGAAAGTTTGTGGGTAAGCCGGTCCTTCCCGGTGTGAACACCCAGTTTATTGGGTTTAATGAGGAGTATGGCTACTTTACCGAACAGTGCAAGGCCTGCGGAGACTGTATCCTTCATCTAACCGGCGGCATCTGCCCCGTCGCCCGCTGCGCCAAAGGACTACTTAACGGTCCCTGCGGCGGCACTAATAACGGCAAGTGTGAAATAAGCAAAGACAAGGATTGCGCCTGGGTTTTAATCTACAACCAACTTGAGAGGTTGGGCAACCTCAAGCAGTTCAAGAAGATAATGGCCCCGAAAGATTTCTCGAAAGCAGGCAATATCCGTACGATGGATTTGCGCAAAGCAGGCGATTAAGATGGGATTTAAAGAAGCTCTGGCAAACGGAGAATTCGTCGTAACGGCTGAAGTTGGCCCGCCTAAAGGGACCGACATCTCCGGGATGGTTCACCATGTAAAAATGCTAAAAGATAAAGTGCACGCACTGAATGTAACCGATAACCAAAGCGCGGTCATGCGCGTCTCAACTATTGCGATAACTAAGGTATTGCTCGATCTTGGTGTAGAGCCCATCTTTCAGATGACCTGTCGTGACCGCAACCGCTTAGGCTTACAATCCGACCTGCTTGGGGCGGCTATATTTGGTGTCAAAAATGTGCTTGCTCTAACCGGGGATCACACGATGCTTGGCGATCACAAAGAGGCCAAGCCGGTCTTTGATCTTGAGTCGGTTCAGCTCTTGCAGGTTATCAACCAGCTAAATGAAGGCTATGATATGGCGGGAAACGAACTTCAGGGCAAAACCGACTTCTTTGCCGGTGCGATTATAACGCCGGAGGCAAACCCGCTTGAGCCGCAGTTTGCCAAGTTTGAGAAGAAGGTCGAGGCGGGCGCGAAATTTTTCCAGACCCAGGCGGTCTACGACTTAAAGAAATTTCATTCCTTTATGGGGCGTGCAGGCAAATATGACGTGCCGATTCTTGCCGGTATCTTACTTCTAAAGTCTGCCGGCATGGCCAAGTATTTAAACAAATTTGTGGCCGGAATATCCGTTCCCGACGAGTTGATCCAGGAGCTGGCTAACACAGATAAGCCGCTTGAGAAAGGAATTGAGATCGCCGGGCGGCAGATCCGCGAGCTAAGGCAAGTCTGCGCCGGCGTACACGTTATGGCGATCGGCGCAGAAGACAAAGTGCCCGCGATATTGGAAGCTGCTGGTCTATAGAAAGGGTCCAGGGGATTGTCATAGCAGCGAAGCGTAGTCGAAGAATCTAAGTAATTTATCTATTTTAGGATGATATAGATTGAAAATAGCCATAACCGGCAAAGGCGGAGTCGGAAAGACGACCATCGCGGCTGGATTAGCCAGGTACCTGGCAAAAGAGGGATATAAAGTAATTGCTATCGATGCCGACCCAGATGCAAATCTTGCGGCGGCTTTAGGTATAGATTCGGAGCAGGCGATAGGTATTACCCCGATTGCCCGGATGAACGAGTTAATTGCGGAGCGAACCGGTGCACAGCCCGGAACGATTGGCGGATACTTCAAGCTAAACCCAAGAGTTGACGACATACCCGATAGCTTAAGCATCGACGCCAACGGGATCAAGCTTCTTGTTTTAGGCACCGTTGAAAAAGGCGGCAGCGGCTGTATCTGCCCGGAGAGCACGCTTTTAAGGGCACTGTTAAAGCATGTTATCGTGCGACGAAACGAGGCGGTCATCCTTGATATGGAAGCCGGCATCGAGCACCTGGGACGAGGTACTGCCGAGTCGGTAGACGCCCTCCTGGTCGTTATCGAGCCGGGCCAGCGAAGCGTGCAGACTGCAAGAGCAATCGAGAAGCTGGCAAACGATCTATCCATAAAGAAGATTTTTCTTGTCTTAAACAAGCTTCACAATCAGGACGAGGAAGAACGGCTTAAAACGTATCTGCCCGACCTTCCGATAATCGGTACAGTCGCCGAACGCGACTCGATTAGGCTGGCCGACCTGGACGGCAAGTCGCCGTTTGATATAGATGAGTCATTTGTTGATGATATCGCGAAGATCAAGGCAAATCTTGATCGCGTGCTTGACGAGGACGCAGTGGAAGGAATCAGAAACTAGATACTAGCTTCTAGATAGTTAGCTTGACTCACGGAAGGAGAAACAAGGATGCTTATAATCGCTGAGAAAATTAACATCATGTCGAAAACAATTGGCCCGGCAATGAGAGAGCGTAATGCAAAGCCGATCCAGGATCTCGCAATTGCTCAAGTTCAAGGCGGGGCAAAGTCGCTGGACCTTAACCTTGGACCAGGGACAAAAGACGGCCCGGAGATGATGGAGTGGCTGGTTAAAACCGTGGAAGAGGTTGTAGACGGCAGTATCCAGCTCTGTCTCGACACGAAAAACATTGTCGCCATGGAGGCAGGGCTAAAAGTTGTCACTAAGCACAAACCGATGATCAACTCGACTAACGCCGACCCGGATGTACTGGATCAGTACATGCCGATGGCCGCTACTTACGATGCCGACATCATCGCGCTTGCGATGACTTCCGCAGGTATTCCTCGTGACCATAACGAGCGTCTTGAAAATGCCGCGATGATTATGATGAAAGCCATGGAGCACGGCGTTGGCCTCGACAGGATATATCTCGATCCTCTAGTATTGCCAATCGGCGTGGCACAGCAGGATGCAATGGAGGTCGTCGAGACCATCCGCAGTTTCCAGGTCCTAAATGACCCACCGATGAAATCAGTCGTAGGTTTAAGTAATATCTATAACGGAACACCAAAAGAACTTCACAGCCGCTTTGGCTACACATTCCTTACAATGCTGGGTGCTGCCGGCCTAACCGCTGCTATTGCCGACTCACTTGATAAGGACCTCATGGCTGTTGCAAGAACAATCGAGGTGCTCAAGAACCAGATGCTCTACGCGGCATCCTATGTGGACGATATATTAGCGTCGAAAGTTTAGGTACTCTGTCGATAATATAGCTAACTACAAAGTCGGCAGGAGGATTTAATGTCGTATATCCAACTTCAGTTCGATGAGGTCTGTGTCGCGGCCCGTCGCGGGCAGACGGTGCTTGAGGCAGCGCTGGAAAACGGGATACATATACCTTATCTCTGCCATGACCCCCGATTGAAACCGACCGGTGGATGCGGGCTATGTCTGGTTGAGATCGATAACGTGGTCCAGAAGGCCTGCACGACAAGGGTCGTCGACGGTATGCATGTAAAAACCAAAAGCGACACCATAATCGAGCGCCGGAAAAAGAGGTTGGACGAGATTTTTGCCGATCACTGGGCCGACTGCATTGCCCCGTGCACCCTGGCGTGCCCCGCCGGAACGGATGCGCAGGCGTACATCGGTCTGATCGCCCAGAAACGGTATCGCGATGCGGTAATATTCATCAAGCAAACCAACCCCATGCCGTCGGTTATCGGGCGTATCTGTACCAGACCGTGTGAGGATAGCTGCCGTAGGAACCTGGTTGACGAGAGAGTATCCATCTGCTTTTTAAAGCGGTTTGTAGCCGATAAAGATATTAAATCCGCCGACATGTTTAAACCTGAGATGAAGCCATCGTCCGGTAAAAAGGTGGCAATAATCGGTGGCGGTCCCGCCGGTCTCTCTGCCGCTTACTACCTTACTATTGAGGGCCATAAGGCGATTATATTTGAGGCCATGCCAAAACTTGGCGGCATGCTTCGCTACGGCATACCTGCATACCGCCTGCCCAAAGATGTGCTTGATCGGGAGATCGCAACCATAACCAATCTGGGCGTTGAGGTAAAAACCAACCAGGCTCTTGGCAGGGATTTTACCCTTGAGGATTTAAGGCGCGACTTTGATGCTGTTTTCCTGGGGATAGGGGCCCAGAAGGGTGTAAATCTTGGCATTTCAGGAGAGGATTCCGAGGGTGTCCTAAGCGGAGTCGGCTTCCTGCGGGATATCGGGCTTGGTAAAAAAATTAAGTTAGGTGAGCGGGTTGCGGTCATTGGCGGCGGAAATACCGCGATCGATGCCGCAAGAAGCGCGCTTCGCCTGGGTGCAAAGGAAGTAAATCTAATCTATCGCCGTTCCCGCAATGAGATGCCCGCACATGATATAGAAATAGAGGAGGCCGAACACGAGGGCGTAAAGCTTACACTGCTTGCAAGCCCGACCGATGTGCTCGGCAACGGCAGGGTAGAGGGCTTAAGATGCATCCGCATGGTCTTAGGCAGGCCGGATGAGTCGGGCAGGCGCAGGCCGGAGCAGGTAACCAGCTCCGAGTTTGTCGTCGATGTGGATACGGTCATTGCCGCTATCGGCCAGGCCGTTGACGGTAGCTCACTGAACGGCGTCATGAGCGATAGGAAACGCATCGCGGTAGACCCATCCACCATGCAATCGGGCGTAGAAGGCGTATTTGCCGGGGGTGATGCGGTAACCGGACCGAACACGGCAATCGATGCGATCGCTGCCGGGAGAAAAGCGGCCTTGGCGATCATCAAGTACCTCAGTGGTGAGAAGATCGATTTGGGCCCGGATAAACCATTTAGCGCGGTTAAAACAGGTGTAACCCGCGAAGACTTACCCCAAAGAGAAGTAATAAGGCGTGTAGCCATGCCGGCGATTCCACTATCTAAGAGGGATAACTTTGATGAGGTTGAGCTGGGGTATTCCGAGAAGCAGGCTCTTGAAGAGGCTATGCGCTGTATGGAATGCGGTTGCATTAAACAGAACCAGTGCCATTTGAGAAAACTTGCTATTAAGTACGAGATCGAGCCAAATCTCGATGGCAAGTCCATGCGCCACTTTACGATAGACGACCACCATCCGGTAATTTTGAGGGATATGAACAAATGTATACGCTGTCAGAACTGCGTAAATATCTGCGGTGAGGTTGTACAGGCCGATGCGCTGGTCTACGACGAGATAAACGACCAGATTACAACGGCGGGCGGCATGCCGCTTATCGAGACGAGCTGCGAAGCGTGTGGCCAGTGCTTATCTGTATGTCCAACGGCCGCTATGATTGGAAACAGGCAGGATTTTACCAGGGAATATTTCTGGCCTCCAAAGGTGGTTGAGACTACATGCGGCTACTGCGGTGTGGGTTGCCAGATGGAGTTGAACATCGATGGGGCCGGAAAGGTATTTAGGGTTACCAGCAAGTCGGGCCGCGGTGTAAACGAAGGAAATCTTTGCGCCAAAGGTCGCTTTGGCTTCAAGTTCATCAGCCATCCGGATAGGCTAACATCGCCGCTTATCAAGAAGGACGGCCAGTTTGTTAAAGCATCCTGGGATGAGGCGATAAACCTTATTGCGACAAAACTATTTGAGATAAAAGAGGCTTACGGCCCTGATTCAATAGCCGGTCTGGCCTCCGCGAGATGCACCAACGAGGAGAATTACCTCTTCCAAAAATTTATGCGCGCCGTGATCGGCACAAACAACATCGACCACTGCGCCAGGTTATGACACTCACCAACAATAGCCGGTCTGGCTAAGGCGTTCGGTACTGGTGCGATGACTATGTCGGTTGAAGACATCGAGGACGCAAAAGTCATCCTTGTCATCGGATCAAATACGACCGACGCTCATCCAATCATCGGGTACCACATCATGCAGGCGGTAACCAAGCATGGCGCACGTCTTATTGTTATCGATCCCAGACGCACGAAGCTCGTTGAGTTTGCCGATGTGTGGCTTAGCCCAAAACCGGGAACCGATGTTGCTTTATTAAACGCGATGATGAACGTAATCCTTGAAGAGGGTCTTCACGATGAGAGCTTTATCGAACAAAGAACCGAAGGTTTTGAAGATCTAAAAGCGATTCTTCCGGAGTGCAGCCCGGAGGATGTTGAAAAAATTACCGGAGTTTCTGCATATGATATAAGAGCCGCCGCAAGGCTTTACGCCGGGGAGGGAAGGGCCTCGATATTTTACACCATGGGAATCGCCCAGCACACATCGGGAACGGATAACGTCCTTGCACTTGCAAACCTTGCTATGATGACAGGGAACGTCGGCCGACGCGGCGCCGGTGTAAACCCGCTTAGAGGACAAAACAACGTGCAGGGCGCCTGCGACATGGGCGCGCTACCCGATGTATTTACCGGCTACCGCAGGGTAGATAACGACAAGGCGCGTGTAAAATTTGCCGAGCGATGGGGCGTTGACCTATCCAACAAACCAGGACTGACCCTTACCGAGATTAACGATATGGCGATGGAGGGCAAGGTCAAGGCGATCTATATAATGGGCGAGAATCCGGTTGTATCCGATCCGGATACCAAACATGTAAGAGAATCGCTTAAAAAATTGGACTTCTTGGTCGTTCAGGATATCTTCTTAACCGAGACCGCTGAATATGCCGACGTAGTGCTCCCGGGCGCATCCTTTGCTGAAAAAGACGGTACATTTACAAACACCGAGCGCAGGGTTCAAAGGGTAAGAAAAGCGACCGAGCCGCCCGGTAAGGCAAAGGCAGACTGGCAGATTATATCCGAGATCGCCATCGCGTTAAGATATCCAATGAAATATAACTCCGCTGAGGAGATAATGTCTGAGATACGCGAGCTCACGCCGACATACGCGGGCATTACCTATGATAGATTGGATCTTTTGGGGGGCCTGCAGTGGCCGTGTCCAACAGAGGGTCATCCGGGTACGCGCATGCTTCACACAGAGAACTTCTTCCACGGCAAAGGCCTCTTTACACCGACACGCTACAGGCTGCCGGCAGAAGAGCCCGACAGCGAGTATCCGCTGATTTTAACCACCGGTCGAAATGCCTGGCAGTACCATACGCGCACAATGACTGGAAAGTCCGAAGGTCTAAATGCGCTTGCACCGGACAACTTTATAGAGATAAATCCAGTAGATGCCAAGAAATATGGTCTGGTGGCGGATGAGATGGTTGTGGTGGCAAGCCGACGCGGTCGCGTAGTAGCCAGGGCTCTAGTAACTGACAAAGTCAGACCGGGCGTTATCTTCATGCCTTTCCACTATGCCGAGTCGGCGGCAAACGAACTTACCAATACGGCAATCGATCCCGTAGCTAAGATACCTGAACTAAAAGTTTGCACTGTTAAGCTGGAGAAAACGTAGTTATAAAGTATATCGATCACCTCTTAGCAGTACAACCAGTCTACTAGTAAGACTTGCCCGCGGGTGTCATTAATGATAACCTGAAGTTTAACGCTGAATTCTCAAAAAGAAGCGGGGAAACCACCTTTGGGGTGAATCGGCATCTGTTAGATGCCGTAGGGTACCTTCAACCCGAACCCGTCAGCTAACCTCGTAAGCGTTGAAGGGGTGTATTCGACATCGGATACATTGGAAATTTATCTTTCCACCAGTTTCAGCACCCCTGTAGAAAAAAGTAAAAATTAAACAAAATAATCTCTTAAGAAGATATCCGTGCTGGCATATATTTTGCTATTGCCTGAAAACAATCGAGGAGGTCGTAATGTGTACTTTTAAGTAATAACCGCATATTAGCTACATTCATCGGACAGTCTATCTAAGAGGAGATGATCGAAATTCCAGTTTACAGCAATACGCAGAAAGACATCGTAAGAAAAATCAGTGGGGAAGCGAGGAGTTCAAGCTGGAGAGACTGGAGATGGCAGGTAAGAAATTCAATTAAGGATATAGATACGTTTGAAAAACTGCTCGGTATCAAGTTTAGCAATAAGCAAAGAGAAAAACTTGAGCTTACAACAGGCAAGTTCCCATTATCTATTACTCCATATTATTTATCCCTGATCAACGCTGAGGATTATGAAAACGATCCTATTTTTAAACAAGCTTTTCCTTCACCGCTGGAGTTAAGGATTAGCAAGCATGACGTGAAAGACCCCCTAGCCGAGGATAAAGATAGCCCGGTTCCTGGTATAACCCATCGCTATCCAGATAGGGTGCTGTTTCATGTAAGCAATATATGCTCCATGTACTGTAGGCATTGCACAAGAAAGAGAAAAGTCGGAGATAGAGACTTTACCCCCGACAGGGATGAAGTTAGCAAAGGCCTTAACTACATCGGGAGCAACCCGGTTGTGCGCGACGTTCTGCTGTCGGGTGGCGATCCCTTTATGCTTCCCGACAGTTACCTTGACTGGATATTAACGAAACTGGGAGAAATTCCTCACGTTCAGGTCGTGCGCATAGGCACCAGGATGCCTGTCGTTTTACCTTATCGCATAACAGATGAGCTGGTAGCCATACTAAAAAAACATCACCCTGTATGGATCAACACACATTTTAATCATCCAAGAGAAATCACGGCTTCTTCACGGGAGGCCTTGCAAAAGCTTGCGGATGCGGGAATTCCCCTGGGCAATCAGTCTGTGTTGCTGGCAGGTGTTAACGATTGCCCCAGGATAATGAAAGCACTCGTGCATAAGCTGGTAGAAAACAGGGTACGGCCGTATTACTTATATCAATGCGACCTATCAGAAGGGTTGTCTCACTTTCGCACCCCAATAGGTAAGGGGATTGAAATAATGGAGAGTCTTATCGGCCACACAAGTGGCTTTGCAGTTCCGACTTATGTTGTCGATGCGCCCGGCGGAGGGGGAAAGATCCCGGTTCTGCCAAACTATATGGTCTCTCTGTCCACCAACAAAGTTGTGCTGCGAAACTATGAGGGGGTTATCACAGTATACAAAGAACCGGATAGTTATGAACCGGTTTTTTGCAACAGGGAGTGTGGGGATTGCAAGTTGCAGCTGAGGCTCGATGAGAGCGAGGAGTTTAACGCGGTCGGTGTCGAGAAACTTCTTTCCGACTACGATAGGACTACCTCGCTTGTCCCCAAAAATAACGATCGGATGGATAGAAGAGACGATGAGTGATTCTATAGAAAGGCTTGGCAAATCCATTATCCAGCACGGTAAATATAACGATCGGATATACTTGATGAAGCTTGTCAGAGATGACTTTCCGGTCATTGTCAAAGAGCTCGATGGCTTGGCTAAATCCAGGCATTACTCTAAAATATTCGCCAAAGTGCCCGCATTTGCCAAGGACATATTGGTGGAAAACGGCTATGACATAGAAGCATACGTGCCGGGCTTCTTTAACGGAGATGAGGATGCTTACCTTATGAGTAAATATCTATCCCTGCGAAGACGGTACATCTACGCCAAAAATGTGCTTGATGAGGTTCTTATACGCGCCAGGTCAAAATTAGCCGATCAAACAATAACGAGCCTTCCTGCGGGATACCGGTGTGATTTGCTTAGCACGTCAGAAGTATTCAAGATGGCGAAGCTCTACCGGAGGGTGTTTACGACCTATCCCTTTCCGATCTATGACCCGGATTACCTCTTGAAAACAATGGCTAGGGACGTGACTTATTTCGGCATATATCAAGGTGACCAAATCGTAGCGCTGGCCTCCTCGGAAGTCGATATCGACTCAAAGAATGTTGAGATGACCGATTTTGCCACCTTACCGGAGCATAGAGGGCATGGATTTGCCGTTTACCTGCTTCGTGAGATGGAAGGTGCAATGCGCAAAAGAGGAGCTATAACCGCGTACACAATCGCTAGAGCCACCTCATATGGGATAAATGCTACCTTCGCCAAAATGGGATACCAATACGGTGGAACTCTGGTAAATAACACCAATATCTCCGGTAACTTGGAGAGCATGAATGTTTGGTACAAGACTCTTATGGCGTAGCCTAGAGCACATACAAGAGCCAAAATGATCCCAGCTAGACCCCTCTGAATCCAAATGTTGTAGGAGACACGATAAGTGCCATGCCGATTACTGCAGATTCGGATGTAGGCACCCATCTTACTTCTCAAAAATGCATGAGTCCTTATATATTACCCCAATGAAGGAGATGCGGCAGATGTTATTACTAATTTTCATAGCGTTAGCAGTAGTAGTTGGATATTTTAAAGGTGGCGGAACAGGCAATATCTCCCAGATAAGACTTCGTTTTGGTTCATTGATAATTATAGCTCTCAGTGTTAAAGTCATTCTCCTTATACAGGGGTATCCGTTTGCAATCTCATCCCCCAAGTTAGCTATAGTCGCCCACACCTTCTCATAGGTAAGTCACAAGCCAAGACAACGTTACCGCCCAAAACACACCTTTCAAATAGGCACAAGTGGCCAATAGTTTTAGTTAAGAGGGCAGGATAACCCGGTGTTAGTGTCGAATAAATATCGGTGAATGGGTGAATAGGACGTTGCCCGATTTATCGGGCGCGCACTGGCAGAACGGTGAAATTGTGGATGGATAGATAGGATAAGTTCCTTCCCTTGAGGGGGAGGTTAGGTGGGGGTGAACCCACGTCACTTGCTTTCATTGACTTTGGTGCTGAGTAACTGCTATTTATCTACGTGGCGACCGCCAAAACCTCAAACAATGTTCTTAAACAATCCCCGACTATGCAGTATAATCAGGGATGATATGTTTAGTCATTAGATACAGGAGGCGGTACATGATCGACAAAATCAAAATCAAACGGGCGATAATAAGCGTCTCTGATAAAACAGGCGTGGTGGAGTTTGCCAAGGGACTAAAAGAATTTGGGGTTGAGATTCTTTCGACCGGCGGCACCGCTAAGGCTTTAAGAGATGCAGAAATAGAGGTAGTTGAGGTATCCGACTACACAGGGTTTCCCGAGATGATGGAGGGCCGCGTTAAGACCCTGCACCCCAAGATTGCAGGCAGCATCTTGGCCGACCGCAGGAAAGAAGAGCACATGAGGCAGATCAAGGAGGCCGGTATCGAACCGATCGACCTGGTCTGCGTAAATCTCTATCCCTTTGCGGCGACCATCGCTAAAGCCGATGTCACGCTGGACGAGGCGATTGAAAATATAGATATCGGCGGGCCCACAATGATAAGAGCGGCCGCCAAGAATTTTGAAGGCGTTGCGGTTGTTGTAGAGTCCCCCTGGTATACCAGGATTTTAGACGAGATGCGCTCAAACGACGGTGCGCTATCTCGTGATACCCGCTTTGCGCTTTGCAAAGACGCCTTCAAGCACACCGCGATGTACGACGCAACAATTGCCCAGTGGCTGACCGTCTATGAGGCAAAAGAGGAGTTCCCGGAAGTTGCGGTCTATGTCTTTGAGAAGATAATGAACACCCGCTATGGCGAGAACCCACACCAGAAGGCGGCCTACTACCGCCAGGCGGGCGCACCGGATGACACCCTGGTAAACTTCAAGCAAATCCACGGCAAGGAGCTCTCATACAACAACATTCTGGATATGAACTCGGCTTGGGCACTGGTTACTGAATTTGAGGAACCGGCCTGCGCTATCATCAAACACAATAACCCCTGCGGCTGTGCCATTGGGCGCGACCTCTCCGAGGCGTACCAAAGAGCCTACGAGAGCGATACCGTCTCGGCCTTTGGCGGCATTGTCGCCTTAAACCAGCTTGTCGATAAAGCTACAGCCGAGGAGATGGCAAAAATATTTATCGAGGTTGTAATTGCCCCAGGCTACTCCCAGGAGGCCCTGGATGTTCTAACCAAAAAGGCCAACCTTCGTTTGATCGATACCGGCGGCGTCACCAGGATGGATTACTTTGACCACGATATCCGGCGCGTAAGCGGCGGCGTGCTTATTCAGAACTTCGACAACATCGAGGAGTCGGTAGCCAACTGGCGTGTGGTAAGTGAAGCCGAACCAACCGAAGGCCAGTTAAGGGACATGGCATTTGCCTGGAAAGTTGCCAAGCACGTCAAATCAAATGCCATTATTTATGTAAAAGATCAGGCAACCGTCGGGGTCGGGGCCGGCCAGATGAGCCGGGTAGACTCCACCTGGCTGGGGGCACACAAGGGCGGCGATAAGGTGAAGGGCGCGGTTGTGGCATCCGATGCCTTCTTCCCGTTTAGGGACGGTCTTGATGCGGCGGTTTCGGCCGGAGCAGCGGCGATTGTTGAGCCGGGCGGTTCAATTCACGACGATGAGGTTATCCAAGCTGCCAACGAGCACGGAATCCCGCTGGTATTTACAGGTATTCGTCATTTTCGCCACTAGTGGCAGACGCGTAACATCGGTGGGCTTTACGCCCGCCTTGCACAATTGACATCAAGCTTTAGCTGTAGTATCATAACTTTGCTGTAGCGGTTCCGCTGATGTTCCGCTACAATATTTTTGTCTTGATCTTGGAAAATCTTTCTGGGCCGTTAGCTCAGCTGGTAGAGCACCGGACTTTTAATCCGGGTGTCGAAGGTTCGAATCCTTCACGGCTCACCAATTCAGAAACAAGAGACAAGAAACCAGAAATAAGAAATAAGAGACCAGAGATCAGATATGAGGTCTAAAGCATAAAGTTAAAATCTGGTTTCTGAAGGGCCGAAGGCCCGTCCTTGTTTCTAGTTTCTGATTTTGCCCCCATCGTCTAGAGGCCTAGGACACAGCCCTTTCAAGGCTGCGGCGGGGATTCGAATTCCCCTGGGGGCACAAAATCACCTTCGGTGATTTTAGAGAGTAGAAATTAGAAAGTAGATAGTAGATTGAATTATTAAAGGAAGAGTTTGAAAGGTGAGGGTTTAATTACTCAAAACCAATTTCACTCGGTCTAATCTCTATTTTCTAATCTCTAGGGAGTTTAGCTCAGCGGGAGAGCACCTGCCTTACAAGCAGGGGGTCAGTGGTTCAAATCCACTAACTCCCACCAAGTTGTTCTTATTTGAACCAGGGGAATAAACAGCATCAAAGAGGTCGGCAAACTCATACTTGCTGATCTTTTTGTTTTTGACGTAAATCTTTCTAAAGAACACTTGGTTAAATATCCTTTTGGTTTTTGGAGAGCCTTTGGTATAGCCCAGCTGACAAAATTTGAGACCATCTTAAGTATAAGGTCAATCTTTTCCTCGATAGAGTCGTTCTCAAAAGACAAGGATTCAAGCCTAATTTCAGAATCTGCGATGTCGCTATTTAACTGTTCTTATTTTCTCTTTAAAAGATCAACAGTAATAGCTTCGGCTAGATAAGCTTCAAGGAGGCGTTCTCGTTCTTTACAATCCTGATTTGCCATGTCAGAAATCGGTGGTCGATTTACTCCGACAGGGTGGTCGCGATGGGGCGAAATTTACAAATGTTCAAAGAAAGCGGTAATTAAGCTATAGGGAACATATGTTCTATTAGCCAATAGCTTGAACCTTTGCATGAACCTTTACAATTATTAGATGCATTTAATTAGATGCATTTAAAGTAATTGACATATCTCCCAGAAGAGCTAACAATAGTTTTTAAACGTTAAGGCAACTTGCAAGTGTGACATAAGTAGCTGGGAGCTATATATAAAAAGACTTAAATGAGAAGATTGTTGGATAAGACAAAGTACCTTAACTCTCTCCGGGCAATTAAAGCCGAGTACGTTTTAGTCTCTATGCTTACTCTAAGCATATACCTAACGCTTATCATTTTCCGTGCTCTAGATGATAACAGCCTTACCTCATGGCATTGGGTGTTTACCAGAATTAATTCGAATAAGATATTTTTAATATTAATTATTGGTATTGTAATTGCCTACGTACTTTCTAGGATTTCGTTCCTCGAGCGGTATCCTGTCCCTTTTCTTTTTCTCGCTTCGTTTGCTGTTGCTGCACTCTGCTGGGGAACACCAGAGGTCATCGTGGACGCCTCCAGATATTTTACGCAGGCCAAGTATCTCGAAATTTACGGAATTGGATATTTTTTCAGGGAGTGGGGCTACAATATTGTAGCCTGGACCGATTTACCGCTTATTCCTTTTCTTTACGGTCTTATTTTTAAGCTTCTGGGAGAATCCAGGATTTATATCCAAATATTCATAACCTTTCTCTTCTCCAGCACGGTTGTGCTTACTTACTGGATTGGGAAAGCACTATGGGACGAAAACGTTGGCTTCTTTGGCGGGTTACTTTTGCTGGGCATTCCCTATATTTTTACCCAGGTGCCGCTTATGCTTGTTGATGTGCCGACAATGTTCTTTTTTACGCTTGCGGTTTTTGCTTTTATCAAAGTGCTTGAGGATGGCGGTGCCTGGATAATCGTGCTTTCCGCTATCGCCATATTTCTTGCTTTCTTTTCCAAGTATTCAACTTGGCCTATGCTTTCGGTTTTAACGGTTATATCCCTTGTTTATTTCCATGCAGCGGGAAGACAGGAGGGAGAGTTTTCTAAAAAGTCACGCCTTTTTAAGTTGGTACAGCAACGCAGGGTTTTTTATAGAAGCATTGCTGTGTTTTTAACCTCCGTTTTGCTTATAGGAATTGTGGTCTTCTTAAAGTTTGGTATTATCTCAGAACAGATCAAACTTCTAATAAGCTATCAGCAGCCTGGTTTAAAGCGATGGGGGGAAAGTTTTTACTCGACCTTCTTTTTTCAAATACATCCTTTTCTTACTGTTGCGGCGGCGTATTCTGCTTACGCCGCTTTTAAGAAAAAAGACTTAAGATACTTGATAATTAGCTGGCTGGTGCTTCTTGTATTTTTGCTGTGGATTGAGAGGATACGCTATATCATAATGTTGTTTCCGATGCTTGCCTTGATGGCTTCTTACGGGCTGCAGGAAATAAAAAGCAAAGACTTGAGAAAATTTATTGCTTTATGTGCTGTAATTTCCTCCTTTGTAATCGCAGTATTTGCTTATCTTTCTTTTTTGCAGAGTATAAGCGCTGTAAATTTAAAGAATGCCGGCGAGTATTTGGATTCCACTGGTGCCAAAAACATCGAGGTTTTTACGCTGCCCTTGGAAGGATCTGTTGGCGTCAACCCGGCAGTCTCTGTCCCACTTCTGGATATTTTCGCTGCTCAAAACGTTACTTATCACTATAGCTACCCTTTACCACCTTGGGAAAAGATTAAAACATCACCCTTGAGATTTACGTGGGAGTATAAGAATCCTCAGTACTACGACTTTAAAAATAGTAATTTTAAAGGTAATACGGTGGTCGTGATATCAGGGTTCCCAGACGAAATACTGCCAGACGGCATTGCGAAAAGGCTGGATGGCTACCGCCTATCTAAAGTATTTAAGATTTCTGCGGGGATTTTTCGCTATCGGACCATTGTAATGGTATATCAACCAACGCATATACATGATAGTTTTTATGTTCCTTAACCGTTTTTTAGTTGTCATACCGGGCGCTATACCGTGGCCATCAAGATAGCTATGGGTAAATGTAAGTACAGTTTGGTTATACCTACCTGGGTATTGCAGGCGCTGCCCTTTTAAATACATCCGTACCAAGAATAATTAGAGCTTGACAGGATAATCGGCAAGTTGGTATATTTAATTAAATCCTAGTAAACCAATATGATTAATATGATAAAAAGTTATTATGATTAAGGAGGTTAACGCTTATGGCAAGTTTATTTCTTGTGCTAAAAACAGCACCGGAGCAGGAGCAGCATGCGCATTTTGTCTGGAATGTAGCCCGGGCAGCGGCGGCACAGGGCCACACGGTTACAATACATGTCTTTGGGGATGGGATATACAATCTAGTACCTGGTATGGGGGGAGTGGGACCTGTAGGAATTGCTGAGTTTACGGACAAGGAAAATTTACACTTTATGTACTGTAACTACAACGTTATACAGCGGGGCTTGGAGAAACGACTCCTGGATGGCACGAGGGCAGCATCCACTACCGATGCCGCTATGGAAGTTATGAAACATGATCGGACTCTTATTTTATCAAGGTGAGGTGGTTATTTTGTCCGGACCTTTAAAATTTTGCACCGTTGTTCGTCAACCCCCAATTGGCAGCCGAGATTCACTGGAAGCGATACGCTTCTCTATGGGGATGACACTTTTAGGTAATGTTGCTGAGACCTACGTTGTTTTAGAAGGTGACGGAGTGTTTCATGCCCTGGATGAGTTACCAGAGAAAGTTCTAGATAGAGATACCTCTCGGATCAACGTGGTAGATAGCATAGATTTCGATGGGCAGATTTATGCCGTGCAAGAAGATTTGGCTGCCCGTGGTTTAAGTGAAAAGGATCTGATTCCTGGAGTGAAGGTTATTTCGGCGCAACAGGTAGCAGAGTTAGTAAGTCAAGCGAACACCACTCACTTTATGTAGGGTTGACTTTAAGAGAGGAGAATTAGCGATATGGCGATATTATGTATTAGTGCTTTGTCGTCTGGCAGTTTTGCACGTCGAAGATGCCTTTTAGATCTGGCACACGGCTTAGTTAAACCGGATGAGAAAATTTCACTTTTGCTTTATGGTGACGGTGTTTACAATTTGGTGGATGGTAGCCAGGCGGCGGCAGAGCTAACCAATATTCCAGCAAAAATTTATGCTATTGCGGATGATATTGTGAACCGGGGGCTGGCAGGGCGGATTATCCCGCAGGCGCAGCAGGTTGGCTATCCCCAGGTAGTAGAGCTAATTATGGAAGCCGATCATACAATTACTGGCGTCTGATGTTTGGAGGAGGGATATATATAGTGGAAATAAGTGATAGGCTAGATGCGGAAGCGATCGATAAACTAAGCGTGGAAACAACTAACAAGCGCAATTTATACTGGGCTTTTTCCATTTTAAGTTTCCTTATCCTTGTTAGTATGGTATACACCCGGGCTAACGTGTATTACATATATCTTGTGACGTACATCTGGTTTGGTGTGGCTTATGGGATGATGCTTCAGTATGGCCGGTTTTGTTTTGCTTCAGCCGCACGAGACCTTTTTGCTAACGGCGTTGCAAGAATGGCGGTAGGCATTATGGCAGCTCTTGTGTTTTTTGGCCTGATACAGGCGTCGCTTAATGCTGCTAACATGAGCACTTTTGAACCGGGACCCTTTGGTATCCACATGGTCATTGGGGGGCTAGTTTTTGGCGTCGGTATGGTGCTTGCGGGCGGTTGTGCCTCGGGTGTATTGTACAAGGTCGGCGAGGGTAACGGGACTGCCCTTCTAGCAGTTTTAGTGATGGGCTTTAGCCAGGCGATCTTTGCAGTTGCAGGCGGGCCGCTGATGAGAATTCTCCCCCAATCTTGGATAAAATCAGCAGCCACAAAAGGGCTGCCTCCCGGTAAGATAAACTCTTGGTATGATGTATATCTTTCTGGCTATATTTGGAACAAGCCCGCTACCCAAATAGCTAAAACAAGCTTAATAGCTAAAACTTTCCCCGGGGCGTCCGGCTATTTCGTAGGCGATGCGCTTTTGAGTGTTATTCTGCCGGCCATATTAATACTCGCGTTGATTTATATTATCTGGATCAGAAAAAGTTTTATTAAGAAGGTAATAAAGGCCAAAGGTAGCGCTGGTTTTCATGATGAACTTGCCGGATTCTGGGGTATGGTTACCGCCTCCAAACGGACGACTTTGACCGGCGTATTAATTGGTATTACAGCCGGGCTTCAGATGTGGGTGTTAAAAGGAATGCAGAATAAGTTTGGTATTAGCAATTTTGGCACGCTTTTGACGAAGATGGGACATACGGTAGATCTTTCGACAACGGGTAAAGTTTTTGACTCCGGGTTCTGGGTTATTGCCACCCAGGAATCCCAGTTTGCGGCTTGGGTGATGGAAAAACTTGGTATGAATATGCACTCTAATGTTTTCTTTGGTGTTATGAGTGGGGTTCCTGCGATCTGGCGTAATCCGGAATTATGGATGATAGTAGGCATTGTCCTTGGGTCGATGGTTGTTGCCTTAATAAACAGGGAGTTCAAGTGGAAGTGGCCAAAAGGCGAGCTTATCATATTTGGAATTCTCGGCGGGTTATTGATGGGGATAGGCTCCAGGTTGTCTCTGGGATGTAATGTTGGTGCTTTTTTTGACCGGGCAGCTGGCGGTGATCCCAGCGGGTGGCTATTTTTTGCAGGTATGGTGACCGGCGCGTTTGTAGGAGTTAAATTTCTCAACTGGCACACAGAGCGAAAGATGGAGAAGGCAATGGAGGCCTTTGATATATAGAACTAACTAAAACTAAAGCTACACTGGTTTATTTAATGAGGAGGATGAATCTTATGGCGATTAAATTTGAGAAAGTAAGTGATGGGAATTATTCGCTTGATATTCGTGGGTATGTCTGCCCACAGCCGCAGCTCTACACCAAAAAGTCCCTGGAAAAGATGAATGAGGGTGAGATTGTAAAGGTAGTATTTGATAATCCATCATCCGCCGAGACTATTGCGCAAATGTGTGACCAAGCAGGCCACGATATTTTGGAGAGAAAGCAAGAGGGCGGAGAAATTGTAATGGTAATCAAGAAGGGCTAAGTAAGGGGGTAGCTTATTGTGCCTACCGAGGCAAACAGTAAACCACTAGCAATTGCAGTTGCCATTGTGGCGGTTATTTTGGTTATTTTGATGGTTTATGGCTTCACGGGGGTCCATCAAGGAGTTGCCTCTTCGCCGGGACGAGAGAAAGCACCCGGCTACGGAGCCCCACAATCTAACCAAAAAACGTTATCCAGCAAAGAACCCTCTGATCAAAAAGCAACTTCACCCGGCTATGGACGGTAACTGTATCCAAAGGAAGACAGTGATGGTTGATGGTTGGGATCGAAAGCAGAAATGGTGAAGTTATAGTCTTAGGGGGAGGTCTTGCCGGGCTTTCGGCCGGGCATATTTTAGCCCAGGCTAATAGACGGGTCTTGGTGTTTGAAAATGATTCTGCAGTGGGAGGTCTTGCAAAAACAATAGTAAGGGGAGAATTTAGATTTGACTTGGGAGGCCACCGGTTTTTCACAAAAAACGAACAGGTTGAGCGCTTCGTAAAAGATTTGCTGGGCGAGGAACTTATTGAGGTTCCTCGGACAAGTAAAATCTGTTTGCGTAATAAGTACTTTGATTATCCCCTTAAACCTTCAAATGCTATCTTTGGTTTGGGCATCCCAACCACATTAGAGCTACTCTTTAATTATGGGCTTGAAAGAATTAAGGGCCGCTTTCGAGCGGTTGAAATTATCTCTCTTGAGGACTGGGTGGTCAGCCAATTTGGGCGCGCCATGTTTAATATTTACTTTAAAGAATACAGCGAGAAAGTATGGGGGATAGAATGCAGCCAAATAAGCGCGGAATGGGTAGCAGAGCGCATCCAAGGCCTTTCTCTTAGTACGGCTATAAAAAATGCATTCTTTAAATTTAATGGTAAGGAAATACCCACCCTTGCCGATAAGTTTCTGTATCCATCGTTGGGGATTGGGCGTATCTCCGATAAGCTTCGGGAAGCAATTGACAAGAGCGGTCATGTTTTGACCGCCACCCGTATCGAACGCCTATATCATTCTGGCTCCCAGATAAAAAGTTTAGCGGCAAAGAATGGTAAGGGCACATATATGGTTGAGGGCCGCGACTTTATCTCGACTATACCGATGACTGCCCTGGTTGAGATGCTTTATCCAAGGGCCCCAAAGGATGTTCTTACGGCAGCTTCTAGCCTTCGCTATAGAGACCTGATAATCGTGGCCATTATGTTAAATCGTGAGCAGGCTACAGAACAAAGCTGGATATATATTCCCGAGCGGAAAATAGCCCTTGGGCGTATTCATGAGCCAAAGAACTGGAGTTCGAGAATGGCTCCAGCCGACAAGACGCTTTTGGTAGCAGAGCATTTCTGTTTTAAGGGGGACGAAACATGGTGCGCGGACGATGAGCAATTAGCAAAAAATACCGTCCGCCAACTCGAAAATCTAGGATTTATTAAAAGAGGCGAGGTTATAGATAGCGCCGTGATAAGAGTGCCCAAGGCCTATCTTTTACCTGAAGTTGGATATGGTAAACACCGTAACAAAATATTGGACTATCTAAGCCGGTTTCAGAATTTACATATTATCGGTCGGGGTGGATGTTTCAGGTATTTAAATATGGACCGTGCCATAGAGAACGGCCTGGAGGCGGCAGAAAGAATAATAAAAGGGGAAAACAATATACCTGCGGCCAAGCGGGAGAAGGCAGTTTCCTTACTTTGTTCGAGGACGGGTTCGTAGGTGAAATGAAATGAAATGTGCTTTAATTGTACCTTCCTGGGCACCGGAAGATATTTTTCCTTCCAAAACGGCAAGTTCACAAATAAATTATTGGCAGCCCTTAGGAACCCTCTACGTTGCCTCGAGCCTTCAGCAGGCTGGTCATACAGTTAAGTTTTTTAACGGCGCTTTTATGACGCAGGCCGAGATATTAAATAAATTGAGAATTTATGAACCTGAATTTGTCGGCATCTATTCCACCGCCTTTGGTTGGCTAAAAGCCCAAAAAACTGCGGCTGACATAAAGAGGCTTGTAAAGAAAGCTTTTATCTGTGTCGGGGGTCCCTATGCGGTTGCTATGCAGGAGCAATGCCTTTTTGATGAAGGGGCTAAAAGTATTGATGCTATAGTCACCGGCGAGGGTGAATTGACTGTTCCTGAAATGGTGGCTAATCTTCAGCAGGGGAAAAGCCTTGCTGGGGTAAAAGGCGTTGTTTATAGAAGCGGAGATGGTATAGTAAGCAACCCAGCAAGACCCTTGATTGATAACCTCGACTTAATACCTTTTCCGGCCAGAGATCTTCTAGGCGATAAGGGTCTCTATATCCCTCCGCCAGCAACCTACAAAAGAAAGCCGGTTGCGGTCATGCTGACCTCACGGGGATGTAACCGCAGGTGCATCTATTGCTTTCAGTTAGACAAGAAAAGGGGAAGCGGTATCCGTTATCGCAGCGTGGATAATGTCTTGTCTGAAATAGAACTCTGCTTACGGCAAGGCTTTAAGGAGATAAAGTTTTTGGATGATACCTTTGCTGCCGATTATAGTCGGGCTATGCAAATCGCTCAGGAGATAAAGGCCAGGCATCTTGATTTTGCATGGTTTGTCTCAGCTTGTGTGAATCAGGTGGATAAACCATTGCTGAGGGCGTTTAAAGAGGCTGGCTGCTGGGCGATACTTTTTGGAGCCGAAAGTGGCGTTCAAAAAAATCTTAATATGATAAGAAAAGGGATAACCTTGGAGCAAACAAAAGCCGCCGTGCGGGCGGCAAAAGAAGTCGGGTTGAAGGTGATCACGCCCTTTATTTTTGGTATACCTGGAGAGACCTTTACGGAGGGGCTAAAAACAATTGAATTTGCCTGTGAGCTTGATCCCGATATCGCGAACTTTCATGCCATTGTTCCCTTTCCAGGCACGGAGCTTTACGATAAAGTAGAAAAATACGGCACAATTTCTAGCAAACTTACGGATTATACTTACCAAGGTGCGGCTTTTGTTCCCTTTACGATGACCAGAGAGGAAATTATGCAATTGCGCTCAATGGCATTTAAGAAATTTTACTCTCGGCCTAGATTGGTGATGCGGAAGTTTTTTGAAATCAGAAACATTCAGGACTTAAAAAATGCCGGTAAGGGCATAAAGAGCCTGTTTTGGCTATGGGCTGATCGTAACGCACTTCAAGTGCAAAAGAAGAGTCGGTAGACCGCTCCCCCAAGGCTCTATTGTAACTGCAGATACTCTTTTATAAGCAGGGGATACATTTTAGGATTAAACAAAATATTGGTCATGAAGTAGCACTCGTGGGAACAAAAACACCGATTTTCCCGGACTTCCCGCCTGATTTTTTTGGCCTGACCCGACTGCAGCAATTTTTGCATATTGTAGTTGTAGTTTTTTATGTTCCCGATCTTTTGGTCTAACAGTTCGCAGGGATAAACATCCCCGGTTTCGGTTAAAACTAGGTTTAATCGACCGGCATAACATGGGAGTACACGTTTCTGTCGGAGCATGGTTTGATAAATAAGGTGCCTTTGCAGGATATCTTGAGCAGACTTGAGCCGCGCACCTAGAAAATGGTACCGGCCGGTTGACTTTTTCTTTAAGTCTTTTTCCATGGCTTCAACGGCGGCATGGTACTTGGCTAAATCTACATTTTTTAAGCTCTCGTCCTTGAGCTTGCCGCGGATTATTGAGAGTGTGTGTGTTCTTACGTGATCTAGGCCCTTAACAAATTCAAATATTTTATTTATATGATCTTGGTTTGCTGCGCAAAAGACTGTGTTAATCCCTAGCTCAAAGTTTGGGTATTTATTTAAAAGTTTACTAAGTTGGTGATGCGTTTCCATCACTTTCTCAAAGCTACCGCGTATACCACGCAGGTTATCATGCTCGGTGCCAAGCCCATCCAAGGATAACTTTACGGCCACCACGCTGTTGGGGCAGTGCTGCAAAATTTTCTCTGTTTTGTTTTTTATTAGATCGGGCGTTAACCCATTAGTGGAATAAAGGAAAATGGTTGGTTTATTCCACTTATAGAAGATTCGGCTTATATCAACTATGTCATCGCGTAGATAAACCTCCCCGCCGGAGAAGGCCACCCAGAGCAGGCGGCCAAGGGAAAGCGCAAGCCTCTCAATTTCTTGCCGGGATATCTCGGGCTGATCGTCCAAGGGTGCTTCTTGTTTGCGCAGGTAAAAGCAGAAAGGACACCTGGCGTTGCATTTTTTAGTAACAAAGAAGGTAAGCTGGATAGGCCTTTTTTTCCATAAGATATATCCTGCATAACGCATTGGTGAATACATTAGCCATACCTCCTTTGTGGTTTGTAATTCTTAAGATATTTTGCTGATTTTATTACTCCGGCGACTGTCCCAACCCATATGGCCATAGGATAGAGCGTTGTGTAATAAAGTATTGCGATAATAGTAAAGGGCAGACCTTTAATCCTATAAAATGCCAACAGCAATCCTTTGTTTATGAATAAATTGACGGCAAAAATCATAATGATTAACCACAAGAAGGTAAAGTTTACGGATATGAGGCTTAAGCATAAGATAAGCATGCTTAGCAAGTGGGACATGCCGTTGATCTTAAGCTCGGCTGAGGCTGTACCGGAATCAGCGAGCAAGTCTTTGTTGTTTAGGGAGTATATTGTCCAGTACATAGATTTTTTCAGGGCGTTGCGAAGTGACTTAGCTAAAGAAAAATTGAATATGTGTTGGACAAGTATTTCTGGATTTATAACGAGCTTGCAGCCATTTTCCCGAAGTTGGTGGCTGAACTCCACGTCCTCCAACATGGGTAAAATTTGCTCTCGAAACCCACCGCTGCTCTTGAAATAGTAGGCGCTTATGGCCATCGCATGGGCGGCGATATAGTCCGGCTCCTTTCTCTTAGTTTCGAAAAAGTTTACGAATATAGATTGGAAAGTACTAAAAAAAGTGTCATCGAAAGGGGCCGTAGTGTAAGTGCCCCCGACGATTGTATAATCACCGCTATGTTCTGACATAGCGCTGTTCACGGTACTTAGAGTGTTTTTTTGCGCAAGGCAGTCGGAATCGATAAAGAAGAGTATTTCTCCAGTACTGTTATCTGCGCCGGCGTTCCGCGCTTTTGCGGCACCGGAGTGTTTATCTAGCTGGATAAGCCTGCAGGGGAATCTTTTTATTATCTCTACCGAACTATCTGTTGAGCAGTCATCCACAACTATGATCTCGAAGTTTTTATATTGCGAAGAAAAGACAGCTTCGAGGCATTTACCTATAGTTGTACTCCTATTATAATTTGGGATGATAACAGAAATATGTTTTTCCATAGGTGTTATATTTTATAAAGAAGAACTTGCTATAGCTAATATTAGCTAATTAGCAATAAAAGAACATGGGAAAGCTAATCTTCGCCTCTCCCATGTTCTTAGTTTTTCCTACCGGCCGCCAAACTTTTTTACTCTTTTTGGCTCTCCTAAAGTAGCATTCTTGGATTTCATGTGTTTTTACACAAACTTTCGTATCAGCTTCTGCTTAAAAACTGGGATGGTGCGCTTTGTAGTTTAAGTCGTGACATTGCTCGCAGTTTTCTTTGCCACGTATATTACCTAAAGTGCCACCTTTAGCATGGCACCCTCGGCAGGTTTGCACTGCAGGTGGTATTGTGTAAGCCGCTGCAAAGGTGCCATCGGCCATTTTATTTAACAACCCTGCGGCGTGCGCGGCTACATCTCCTGCAAGTTTGGCACAGCGGTCGGCCCGTTCTGGTGAAAGAGCTTTTTTCCCCGATACTTTACACCAGTTGGCGATGGAGACATGGCAAAGGGTAGATCCGGAAACACTTTGCACTTGTCCCGGGAATTTGGCGTAAGCATCATGTTTCTTGCTTGGGAAAGAATTCGTTGTGTAGAAGTTCAAAAGCTCGGTTACTAATTTCGGATAAGTCTTTTTGTCAGAAGCCAGGTTTAGGACCGCACAACTTCCATTTAACGCTCCACATAAAGAACCCCATCCCGCCATTCCTCCCTCCCCATATCTAAACATATCTATAGGCAGAGAGCTATAGGGGTCGCCGACTTTGGCACTGAGTTCAGAAACCAGCGCGCGGACAGCACCGTACATGCAGGCCCCCTCATAATACCCCTCATATCCCTTCTTCCTAACCACCTCTGGATCCAACTTTTGGTACGGCCATGGCCATTTGGCTGCCATGGCTGTTTTAGTAGCTCCGTTTGAAGCGCACCCTCCGGCAAAGAGCCCGCCGCCTACGACTCCACCCACAGCCAGGCCGGTTGCCAGCGTACTTGCGTTTTTAAGAAAGTTCCTTCTTGAGAGTTTTTCCTCAGTTGCCTCCATCAACATACACCTCCAAAATTTTTAATATAATGCCTGCCTTATGAGATTTTAGTAATCTTGCGCCTCCCCCTTTCTAAGTTGCCGGTTCTGCCCGTAGCATTTCTTGTTTATATAAGTTACGTTAGCTCCCATAACGACTAAATTCCTAGTCATCTTGAAATTACTAGTATTCCTACTGTTTTACTAGGATAACAGGTAGCTTTCCCTTTTGTCAAGCATTTGCCAGTAAAGAAGCATAAGAGATAAGCAATGGACTTCGCTTGTCTTTCTTATGTGCGCCCGGCATGCGAAGTAACTTGGCGATAAAGGCACCGCTCCCACGAAAACCCATAAATGCCCGTAACTGACCGTATTCCGCTCAGATCGACCACTGATTCTGATTTAAACCGACCACTTTTTGAAAAATCGGAATACTGGCCGGATGAATCAATCTGAATGAATTGATGTATGATTAGTTTGTAAACAAGTAAGACTCGGGCGCTGGTAACTAAAAAGTTTGGGGATTTCAAGGAGAAAGTTAAAGAAATATGGCAGGGCAGATTGTCCTTTGCGCTGACAAGGACGGTTTTACCAGTTGCAATATAGGATGAAAGACAGTATAATTTTTTTGGCTATTTTTACAGGTGTTTTTAAAAAACTGCTTTATTAGTAGAAAGCAACGGGGATTAGATAAAAACTGTAGACGAGATTGTAAATAATATATCTGGGGGCGTAGTGTAGCGGTTTAACATGCCGGCCTGTCACGCCGGTGATCGCGGGTTCAAATCCCGTCGCTCCCGCCACAGACGGTCTATCAAGAGTAGACCGTCTTTGTTTGCCGGTTCCAAAGGTGAAACCACAGGCAATACAAATCTTACTTTCTAGGATATAATTACTGTAGTAAAGCTAACTCTTATACATAGAGGATTCACGTGAAAATCGAGCTTTTCTACTTTAAAGGATGACCGGCGTTTGAAAAGGCGCAGGATACGCTACGCAAGGCGATGGCCGAGCTTGGAAACGAACAGCCGGTTGATATAATAGACGTTGAAACACCAGAGGAGGCAGTAGAGTCAAAGTTTCTGGGTTCTCCAACAATCCGTATCAACGGGCTTGATGTAGACAAAAATGCTCGTGACCGCACGGATTATTCACTTGCCTGTCGCATCTATCGAACCGATGAGGGCGTTCAGGAATGGCCGAGCAAAGCCATGATAATAGATGCGCTTAAAGAGACACGAAAGAGCTAACCCTCTCTAACTAGGATTCAAATCTAAGCCGATTATGGTATTATTTATGATATTATAGTGCTCTAATTATAGTGCTCTAACAACGATAGCTTGGGGTGACGGTAAGTGGCCAAAGAGCGGCCGTTGGTTGGGATTTTAATGGGAAGCGACAGCGACCTTCCCGTGATGGAAAAAGCAGCTAATGTACTAAAAGAGATGGGGGTTCCATACGAGATGGATATCTCATCTGCCCACCGCCTGCCTGATAAAACCGCCGAGTATGCAAGGACTGCGCGAGATAGGGGCCTTGCCGTAATTATTGCCGGTGCCGGGATGGCCGCACACCTGGCCGGAGTTATTGCCTCACACACAACCCTACCCGTAATCGGAGTGCCCTTAAAATCCGGTGCCTTAGATGGTATTGATGCGCTTTACTCAACAGTGCAGATGCCCCCCGGAATACCGGTTGCAACCGTTGCAATTGACGGTGCGGTTAATGCAGCTTATCTAGCCTGTGAGATCCTGGCCGTTACCGATTCTGAAATCGCAAAACTCCTTGAGGAGAAACGCAAAGAGGCACGCAGCCTACTCGAGGAAAAATCCAGAAAGCTAAAAGAAGAGCGGGGTCTTTAAGATCAGCCAGTAGCCAATGAAAATGTCATTGGGAGCAAGGCGACCGTGGCAACCTTAGTTCCTCACTCTCAAGGGGGAGGTGGGGGTGAAATCTTCTGGCTCCTGGATCAACGTTGCTTACTTTTACCCTTAATTTCCTTCTGACTTCTTTACGCATCTCTTGCCCATGCCCTTAAAACTTTAAAAAAATTTCTGTTCTTGACTTAAGTCAAAACTAACTGATCTGATCAACTTTACAATTTAAAACTAAATTTCTAAACTTCCCAGAGTAAAAGGGGGTTGTCATGGTAGCTAAAACGGCTAGAAAGATTATCCATATAGATGAGGAAAGATGTAACGGCTGTGGTCTTTGCGTTAGCCCGTGCGTTGAGGGTGCCATCGAGATAGTTGATGGTAAGGCTAAAGTTATCAAAGACGAACTTTGTGATGGAGCCGGTTTCTGTCTTGGTGTTTGCCCGATGGATGCGCTCACAATTATTGAGCGAGAAGCAGATGATTTTAGTGAAGAAGCGGTCCATGAACATAAGGCAACTCATAAAGTTGACCCGGTGACGCAATACTGCCACTGGTGCCGCACGCCGGACACCGTACGCCCACTTCTTCCAACCCGCTACCAAGGAAACAGCGTGTGGGTTTGCGTAAGGTGCCTACCGCAGCTTATTCATGGATAATTATTAACTGGACCCGGGACCCTGGTCTCTGGTCTCTAAAAAGAAGGAGATGAAAGATGTTTTGTTATCAATGTGAAGAGACTTCAAAAGGCAAAGGTTGTACGGTTTTAGGCGTCTGCGGAAAAGAGCCGGGTGTTGCAGCCCTGCAAGATTTTCTTATCTACGCGCTAAAGGGGCTTTCCCTTTATGCCGCCGAGGGCAGGAAGGTCGGCATAAACGATCCAGAAGTGAACAGGCATACAATAGAAGCCTTGTTTGCCACGCTTACTAACGTAAACTTTGACCCGGATCGAATTGGTATGCTTATAACCCGCACCGCTGAGCTAAGGGAGTCCCTCAAGGAAAAAGTTGCGATAGCGGGTGGTAATACAACATTTGTAGAGGACTGCGCAACTTTTGTTCCTGAAGCAACCATCAAAGGCATGATAGCTCAGGGCGAGAAGTTTGAAGAAGCAGTGCCCGATCCGGCCATGGACCCGGACATACAGTCATTGCGGGATATTCTCTTGCTTGGGCTTAAAGGTGTCGCGGCCTATGCCGACCATGCGCAGATATTAGGTAGGCAAGACGACATTGTTTATGCGTTTATTCACGACGCACTGGCCAGGCTTACTAGAAATGAGCTTAACCTAAATGACTGGCTGGGCATGGTCTTAAAGTGCGGCGAGATAAATCTAAGGGCAATGGAGCTTCTGGATGCGGGAAATACCGGCACTTACGGCCATCCCGCGCCGACAAAGGTTTCACTTGGCCACAGAAAAGGGAAAGCTATCCTTGTCTCGGGACATGACTTAAAAGATATTGAAGAGATACTAAAGCAGACCGAGGGTAAGGGAATTTACGTATATACACATGGGGAGATGCTTCCAGCCCACGGATATCCGGAGCTTAAGAAATATCCGCACTTTTACGGTCACTACGGCACGGCCTGGCAGAACCAGCACAAGGAGTTTCCGAACTTCCCTGGCGCTATTGTGATGACCACGAACTGCATCCAGAGGCCGCTTAACTCATATAAAGGCAATATATTTACAACTGGCCCCGTTGCGTGGCCCGGCGTAATCCATATAGCCGATAAAAACTTTACGCCGGTAATTGAAAAGGCACTTGAGATGCCGGGATTTGCCGAGGATGAGGAAGGCAAATCTGTTATGGTGGGCTTTGCCCGCAACTCGGTTCTCGGTGTTGCGGACAAGGTGATCGAGGCCGTAAAGAACAAGGACATCCGCCACTTCTTCCTGGTCGGCGGCTGTGACGGAGTAAAGAAAGAGCGTGGCTACTACGCAGACTTCGTCGAGAAGACCCCCAGCGATACCATAGTTTTAACACTTGCCTGCGGTAAGTTCAGATTCTTTGATAAGGACCTGGGCGATATCGGCGGCATCCCAAGGCTCTTAGATGTGGGGCAGTGTAACGACGCCTACTCGGCCATTAAGATAGCGGTTGCACTGGCTGAGGCCTTTGGTGTTGGCGTAAACGACCTGCCGCTCTCACTCATACTCTCCTGGTATGAACAGAAGGCTGTGTCGATTTTGCTTACGCTTCTTTACCTTGGTATTAAGGACATCCGCATCGGGCCATCGCTTCCGGCTTTTATTACGGCAGGCGTCCTCGACGTCCTGGTTAAAAACTTTGATATCAAGCCGATCAGTACACCGGAGGAGGACCTAAAGGCTATACTTGTCTAAGATATTATGGAAGATATTAATATCCTGTAAGCTATCCAGTAAGCTGGGGTTAATCCCCAGCTTACTGCTGTTATAAATCAACTACTATCCAATCCTATGTCCTTTTCACTTTCTTATTAAGATATGCTAAAGCATGCATTGCTAGTTAACGATAAGTATTCTAAGTAAGTTATTAGGATTTTGGGGGGGCTGTTTAGATGAGTAGTAAGGGGTTAAAGAGGATAACCGGTCTTTTTACCACATTTGCCTCGGTCTTGGCAATTACCGGTTTAGTGGTAAAAAAAGGGAAAAACAGGGAAAGCATAGAAGTCCGTATCCCAGAGCCATCGGTGAAGAAGGTCTCACGGGTAAGAAAAATCGGTAGCCGCAAGTCAACTATAGCAACTGGGGTTTTGAAAGAGATGTTTAAAGAGATCAAGCAAAAATTCCTCTCAAACGAGGACATTGCAAAGATAATTACTAGTTTAATTAGCTTGCAAAACGTGGTGGATCCCGGCACGGCAGTGGATGTCAGAAATATCCACTTTATAAAATCGGGCCTGCACAACACGATGGTAATCGATTTTTATACCAGCGAATATGACAAGCCGGGGTTTGTGGACGAGCTCGCCCAAGTCTGGCGTGACGTATTTTTGGCGGAAGATTTTTGGAACGCTGAATTTACCAAAGTTAGGGTAAACGTAAGGAACAAGAAATCAAGTCGCGCAATTGAATCGATAACCTGCAGCCCAGAAGATATTCGCAAATACCTTGCAAAAGATATCTCGCTGGATGGTTTTCAGGAGACCTGGATAATAAAGAAAACTAAAGCTAGTTGTAAGGAGCCTGCGGATAAAAAAGTGCGCAAATTAAAAAGAGCATAGATCAACTAATTCTTGTGATCCTAACCAGCGCGACCCGCCGTTGCTGCATCGACTGAACTCTAAAACGGGCGCCGTCAAAGATCACTTCTTCGCCCGGTCTGGGTATGTGGCCAAGGCGCGACAGTATCCAGCCAGCTACCGTATCGTACTCCGGCGACTTTGGGATGTCGAGCTTAAACCGCTCGTTTAGTTCATCGATGGGGAACCTGCCATCAACGACGACTTCGCGTTCGCTGATTGCCTTGATCAACTCTTCTTCTTCGGTTTTGCCGCCAAATTCGCCGACGACCTCCTCAACAATATCCTCAATAGTTACAATGCCGGCAGTTCCGCCGTACTCGTCTAAGACGACCGCCATATGAAGCTTGCTTTCTTGGAGATCCTTAAGAAGGCCGATGGCACGTCTCGTCTCAGGCACGTAGAGAACCGGTCGCATAACATCAATCACCGGTGAATCAAGGCGGCCGCTTTCGATGTAGTCAATAAGGTCCTTTATATGAACAGCCCCGATAATGTTGTCCAAATTTTCCTGATAGATGAGGAGGCGGGGGTGTCCGCTTTCCTTAGCTTCCTCAAGCACTTCTTCAACTACGGCTGTTGATTCTACAGCTGCGATATCCGGGCGCGGGATCATTATCTGGCGTGACAGCACGTCACCAAACTCAAAAGCCTGGCGAATAAGCTTTTTTTCCTCATCCATAAGTGCCGAATGTTGGGTTACCAAAAGCTTTAACTCTTCCTCGGTTGTGGCAGGTGCGGTGTCCTCGGGCCTTATTCCGAAGATCCTTATTATTATATTTGTTGAGAAACTTAAGAGTCTGGTTAATGGATAGACGATAACGCCTATCCATTCAATGGGTCTCGCAAAAATAAGTGCAACTTGCTCGGAATATAAGATGGCAATTCTTTTTGGCGTGAGCTCGCCAAAGACCAGCATGACATACGAGATGGCAAGTGTAATGAGAACCACGGCTAGTCCGTTCGACACGCCAGATATAATTGGGATATTTAGCGACCGTATAAAACGGCCGAAATTGCCGGCGAGCTGGGCTGCACCTTCGGCGCTGGCCAGAAATCCTGCCAGCGTGACGCCGATCTGCGTTATGGCAAAAAAGCGACTTGGATCTTTTAAGAACCTTAAGACAATCTGGGCCGTTTTAGAGCCCTTTTCAGCTCGAGGTCTGATGCGAGTTTCCCGAACAGTGATTACCGCTGTTTCGGCACTTACGAAGAGCGCGTTTATTAAGATTAAAGCGCCAATCAATATAAAGTTAAGCAGTAGAGAACTCATGAATTCCTCACTTTACCAGTAACCGGAATTTTGAGATCAGAGACCACATAAGAGTCTTTTTAACTTCTAATCCCCATCCTCCGATTCCTGATTACTGATTATAGATTACCATGAAATAATTTCAAACGTACTAACTAACAATTCTTCCGCCGTGAAAGGAAACAAAATTGGTTTATTTGGGGTGGAGCTGGTAGCAAAGATGTATTGGAAATATTTGGTAACTATGTTAGTATAGGCTACAGGTTTTTTAATACTGAGAGATAATACAGATATGTAATACAGGGGAGATAGTTCGGGGGTATACCCCCGAACTGTTACCCGAAGGAGATGTTAAGTTGGGCATAGTTGGTTTTAAGTGCGCGAGAGCCTCGCGACGCCGCGATAGAGAAAAGTTTGTCTCGTTTGAGGATTGTATCGCTTGTGCGGAGACTACCGCAAACGAATGCCATTTTACCGCCCCAATAATAAAGGCAATGGTCGATAGAGAAGAGGAGAAAAGAGAGGGCATAACTGTAACGCAACTCTCCGGGTGTCTTCGCGAGACGTACCTCAGTTATAAATACGACCACTACGCCGATCTTGAGCAGCTTTATTTTGCTTTTAGAGGAGAGCTTGCGCATCTTATCATCGAGAGATACCAGGAGAAAGATGCCGTCGCTGAACAGAGATTTTACCGTGAATATGACGGCATAAAGATATCCGGGAGACCTGATGTAATCCTTCCGGGGAAAAACTAATTCGTGATTACAAGACCGCAAAAGAAGTACCTAGGTTTGGCTATCCGTATAGAAATCACAGCCAACAACTAAATCTATACGCCTGGCTCGTTCCCTATGAAATAAAACGTCTTCAGGTAGTTTATCTCGATATGAAGGGGGTCAAAATTTGCGATGCCTTGCTCTGGAGCGAGAAGGAGGTTGAGGCTCTTTTAAACGAGAAACTGCCGGTTCTTGATGCTGCATTTAACCACGACGTCGTACCGCCTGCCGACTTTGACAACTGGCAATGTAATGGTTGGTGTAATGTCAAATCTATCTGTCGCAAGCTTTATGAGGAGGAACTCTTATCCAAGTTAAATGCGGGATAACCAAACAGAGTCTCTACCTGTTTAGCTTCAAGAATCGCGGGTAGAACACTTCTAAGGAAAGCAGAGGTGTTTGCATAATGGCAAGGCCAGAAGATTTTGATATTTTAGGCGAAGAAACGCCGATGACAGACGACGAAATTCGTGATAATGTAGAGGAGATTTATTCGACCGATGACCGGATTGATGCAACCTATATCGAGGTCACAGTCGAGGATGGTTTCGTGCATCTTGAGGGAAGCGTAAACAACCAGGAAGAGAAAGAGATGGCCGAGAGTCTTCTTGATAACATCGAGGGCATTAGGCAAATTACCAACGACCTTGAGATAGTTCAATCCGACTACGACAGGTCGGAGCCGTGGCCGGGCCGGGCCGGGCCGGAAGAGCAGGAGTTCGAGGACATCGAGGTTCTACCCGCCGATGAAGATTTAGCATCCGAAGACCCCATCGAGGCCATCGAAGAAGGCAAGTCGTATGTTCCGCCGACCGAACCGGAATTTCCAACCGAGCGCGCCCATCCCGCCGAGCGCATGCGTAATCGCGTTGCCGAAGAACGAGCCACCGGCGAATCGCGAGATCAGCTATAATTAATTTTTCAATTTACGGTTTTCGATCGAAAACGGTTCACGGTGGGCCACAAAACGTTGCCCGGTTTATCGGGCACTTCACGGTACAGGTGAATTAACTTTGGTTTTAACTTGACACTTACCTTGTGTGCGGGTATGTTGATACGCGGATTTAAGGTAAAATAGAGGAAACAAGTGCGCCCGTAGCTCAGGGGATAGAGCGTTGGTCTCCGGAACCAAAGGCCGCAAGTTCGAATCTTGCCGGGCGCGCCAATTCTACTTTCAAGGCATCCTATTATAGATAATTATGTTAATGCGTACCTCATGCGTCGCAAGTGGCATACGTTAAGAACCTTAAGCTAGTAAATTATAACTTATGTACTATGCTAGGTATAGGTATTATATAATTAGGCTTACGAGCTCTATATTCTAGCTCCCTGGCTTTACCTATACATTTGGGCTGAATCCCTTCCTTTTGGTAAGCCCCGTAACCAATCCTTAAATACCAAAAAAACAATACCTATTTTGACCTGTATAAAAGTTGTAAAATAGCTCTTAAAGTATTAAATTATCTTTATGCCCATAAGGTTACTAGGAGCTTTATTTATGGTTAGTCTGCTAAACTTGCAAAATCATGTTGACGCTACCATCGTACCAGCATATAATCAAAATATTAGTTTATACCTATAGGGGTATGCATTTTGAAAGGAGGAAAATCAATGGCAGATGCACCAAAAATATCGCTAGTATTGATGTCTCCGGATATGGAGAAGATCCACGCGGGAGCTTTGATGGGCTCCATAGCGGCTGCATCCGGCATGGAAGTCAACGTTTTTGCTACCATGGACGCCTTGAAAATGTTTCTTAAGGAGACCGTGGAGAAGCAGGACTTCAAGCTCGGAGAAATTGGCAACAAGCTTATGGAGAAAAAGGTAGACCCGTTCTACAAAATGCTCGAGGACGCTAAGGATCTTGGTGAGGTCAAAGTCTATGCCTGCTCGCTAGTTGTTGACGTGATGGGCTGGGAGAAGGAAGACCTGCTTGATGTTGTTGATGATATTATTGGCGTAACAGCTTTCTTCGGTATAGCCGAGGGTGGCCAGATTATGGTACTGTAAGACGCTAACCCAAGTGTTTTAGTACCAATTTTTTTTAGTATCTAAAGTGAAGTTAATCACTAATCCGTAAGCTTGAAAGGGGGCTACTAAATTGGCAGATGTTACTATTAGTAAGTCGGTGGATGCACGCGGCTCATTCTGCCCAGGTCCGTTAATGGAGCTCATTAAGACCGTTAAGGCCGCAGAGGTAGGCCAGGTTATCGAGGTACTGTCATCTGATCAGGGCTCGGCAAAGGATATTCCGGAATGGGTCAAGAAAGTAGGTCATGACATAGTCTATAACGAGAAGGCTCAGGACGGGGATTACTGGCGTATCGCCGTAAAGAAAGTAAAGTAGGGAGGAGAGACGGTTGAGCAAAAACGTTGTAATTTTGGGCGGTGGTACCGGTGGTACGATGGTCGCAAACCACATCGCCCGCACTATGCGCGATGAAATTAAGCGCGGAGAAATAACACTAACTCAAATCACCGAGACAGAAAATCACATCTATCAGCCTTCTTTCCTATTTGTCTCAATCAATCATGCTAGAGTTGAAGATTACACTCGTAAGCAGAAAAGCATACTCTCATCAGGAGTAAATCTAGTTGTTGACACGGCAACCAAGGTTGATCCATCATCAAACAGCATTGCTCTCGCAAGCGGAAAGACAATCTCTTACGATTTCTTGGTTATCTCAACCGGCGCTTACCCGGATTTCAACTCGGTACCGGGTCTTGCTGAGACGGCAGATAACTTCTACACCCCGGAAGGGGCAGAGAAGCTTCGCGATAAACTGATCAACTTCGAGGGCGGCAAGATCGTTATAACGATAGATGTTCCACACAAATGCCCGGTCGCCCCACTGGAGCTTATCTTTATGCTCGATGATCTCTATCGTGAGAAGGGCATAAGAGATAAGGTAGATCTCATGTATACGTATCCGATCGGCAGACTTCACTCACTGGAGCCGGTCGCCAATTGGGCGGCGCCAGAGTTTGAAGCCCGCGGGATAAACTCGGAGGTATTCTTTAACGTAGAATCAATCGATCCAAAGAAGAAGGTTATAAATACCCTGGAAGGTAGCGAAGTTCCATTTGACATCCTCGTCTCAATCCCGGCCCATAAGGGAGCCCAAGTCATTAGGGACTCAGGCTTAGGTGACGAGGGAGGGTTTATACCAACTAACCGCCACAGCCTCAAGGCTGAAGGCTACAATAACGTCTACGTCTTGGGTGACGCCACCAATCTTCCTATCTCGAAGGCCGGCTCCACGGCGCACTACGAGGCAGATGTTGTAGCTGAAAACCTTATCGCAGAGCTTAGAGGACTGTCGCCTTCTCACATGTACGACGGCAAGGTATTCTGCTTTGTCGAGGCCGGACTGGGTAAGGCGACTTATGTGTCCTTTAGTTACTCTCAACCACCAGCTCCGACACCGGCTACCGAAATGATTCATTGGTTTAAGTTGGCATTTAATGAGATGTACTGGCTGTCGGCTAAAGGTGTTTTGTAGAGGGGGTTGCATATGTCAGACGATAGCGTAGTAGTAAAAGCGGAAGAGGAGCGACCAACCTCATTTGGTAGGATTGAGGAGGCAGCCGGTCTTTTGACCGCCAGCCTTGATTCTATGACGCCAGCACTAGTGCAGCGTATGGTAACCACTATGGCGCAGTTAGCCGAGATGATTGATCTCGTCGAGGTCTTGAACACTGACGAGATGAAAAGTCTTGTGGGGAGGGCGGCTGAAGTTGCTGCAAGTCTTGAGCGGTCTCTTGGGGCTGTTCAGGCCCTAGAAGAAAGTGGAGCCCTAAATACTCTTACAGAGCTGGCTGGTTTTGCCGTAGCGATGAAGTCCTCGATGACCTCATCGATTCTGACACGCTCACTCTCCGATTTGGCGCTTCCAGCCGCCGAAGCAGGTTCTAAGATGCTTGAGGCAGTCAACGATGCCAAATACGAGGCAGCAAAAGATACCCGCAAGCTAGGTCCCATGGCGCTTCTAAATGTACTCAAAGATCCACAGATGCAGGCAAGTCTAAAATTCTTGCTGGCTATGGGGAAAAGGCTTCCCGACGTGTTGGAGGGCCTCTAGCTTGCTAAATTGACTAGAGGCAATAAATTATTTTTAACCCCGTGCAGCAACCTAGGACCCTGCACGGGGTTTTATCTCAAGGAGCCAGGAGTCAGAATCCAGGAACCAGAAGAAATCAAAGATGCAAAATCGTTATAAGTGATAGCTGATTGCTTTGTATTGCTTTTGCCTGGTACCATAGCTATAAGGAGTATTTGTTAAATTTGTAGCAAATTCGGTATCTAATAGTTTACAACCAGAAGGAGAAGGATTGATAAACATGGCGGGAGTTGAAGAGGCCAGATTGGCGCTTGAGAGAGAAAGCTTTGTTATACCATCATCTGAAGCCACGCCGGCTAAGTTGGTAGAGCTTACAAAAAGTCTTTTTTCGAAGGGATACAAAGACGTCGAGCTTATCGGCAAGGTAGCCGAAGCCCAGGTGTGCTATATTGATTTTCTAGAGGCAGACGGGGCAGTTGGCTACGATGATCTGGCGGAAGATATCAAGCTCAATCTAGCCAACGATCGCTATGTTGTTGAGGACGGCATCGTTTGCGACTCGTTAACGGTGCAGGCGACTAATCCGAAAGCCTGGGGTAAGTTTAGCGGCTGGACTAAGGCGGATACAGATTATTTTAGCCTAAACGATGAAGAAAGCACGCCACCATCGGTACAGATTCAGGCTCTTATAGATGCAGGCAAGACAATAGCCGAAAGCCTTGATGAACCAGATAAGCTAGAGTTTATCTTGCGGCCAACCGAACTTCATGATAATCTGCTGAAGGCGATTATGGAAGCAAGAGGGGTTGAGATGAGGCGGATAGAGCGAAACGGCGACGGGACGTAGCTAGTAAAGGAGAGAACCGAATCTATTAAAAATGCCCATGAAAGTGGGCATTTTTTGGTGTAATCGCAAATGAAAGTGGGTAGATGTAAGCTAGCAATCTATTAATATATTGAGTAGCGTAATAACGTTACGGCAGCGCCAGTAGTTTGGAGGGGTGCCCATGGTTATATTCCCAGAGATGTAGCAGTAGTAAAAATAAAGCTCAGCAGCCTATTTGAAATGTTTGAAGGACTAAATTTTGAAGTAATTGGGAAGAAAGCTATTAGCATTACGTGTATAGTTAAGGAGGATCCAATGGTCGGCAAACGGCTTAAGTTGTTGCTTCCGTCGAAACCACAAAGCCTGGATGCGATCAGGGACGAGGTTTACAAATTTATTTCCGGGACTCCGTACGAAACTAGAGCATCTGATATATTGCTTGTGGTATCGGAAGCTTGCACTAATGTTGTACGTCATGCCTATCCAAAGACCTGTAAAAAGGCTACAGTAACAGTTGAGTGCGTCTTAAGGGACGATTACCTTACAGTTATGGTGTGCGACCAAGGGAGGGGTTTGGCTCCGGTAAGTGGCAGGCCTGTGTTTTCTGAAGATGGTGGCTTTGGTCTCTTTCTGATGCAGCGAATGTCAGATAGGTTTAAATGCCACTCATCTCCTGGCTCAGGCACGGTGGTCGAGCTGGGGTTTAAGAACCGAGGATACCATGCATTAAAGTTAAATAAGAGGGCGGTCTATGTTGTCATGGAGCCGGCCTCAGCTTTCTTGTTCTCTTTTGTTGACATGTTCTCCCATCCTAAGAGAAACCTCCGGGCATACCGATCGTACTTTGAAGACGGGATTTTTACTGCTATCGACAATCTAAAATTTCATTGGAGGTCAGTAGGTGCCCTACTGTTTATAAAAGCTAGGCTTGGCGACCTGGAGGAGGCTATCAAGGTTGGTAAATATGCCGCAGCTAAAGTGATCGCCGAGGATATAGACAATCAAACAAAGGTTGTTAGGTGGGGATTTTATCATATACCTCTTGAAGGGCAGTATGTGCTGAAAAGTTACCTGGAATATGCCTGCAATAAACTACCTCAATTAGAAAAGATATTAAGCGAGAGTAGACAGAAAAAATTATCTGATGAAGCGGGCACTTGCGGCTTAACCGAGAAAGCAGAGACCGCTGATCTTTTAGCCCAAATGACTTACGATATATGCAAACTGGTCAATGATGGGGTAGGCTGCTTGGTTTCGCTTGATAAAGAGCCCGTGCGGCTCACCTAACTATCGCCGCCAAATGTTTTAACTGCGGCGCGGTTAGAGTCCCCGGAGCTAGCTGCGCCGGACGATCCTCCGTTGCCTTTGCTTGTTGAGGTCTCAGCAGGATTTTTTTTGGCTGCTCCATTTTTAGACGATTTATAATCCGTAGTGTAAAATCCACTGCCTTTAAATGATATGCTGATCGGGAAGAAGATTTTACCTACCTCCCCGCTACATTTCGGACAATTTTTAATCGGCTCGTCGTTGACCGATTGCACGACCTCAAATGTGTGGTTACAAGACTTACAACGATATCCATAAACTGGCATACTATCACCTACCAAGGTATTTATAACAATTTTACCAAAGTTCGCCGTAATCTGCAGCTGTTTTAGCTGCAGGCTCTAACGCTCGTCCTGCATATACACTACTATACATGCTGTTCAATTGACATAAACCGACTTTTCAATTACTATTTTTAAGTCGGTTTATGTGATTTATAAGGAGGGATTCCCGAGCGGCCAAAGGGGACGGACTGTAAATCCGTTGGCGAAGCCTTCGAAGGTTCGAATCCTTCTCCCTCCACAAAATTTGCCTTTAGGGGCAAATTTTGTGGAGGAGAGTAGAAATTAGAGAGTAGAAAGTAGATTGAATTATTGAGGGATAGAATAGATTAATGAGGGTCTAATTGGCCAGGAGCTATTTCTACTCGGTCTACTATCTACTTTCTACTCTCTAAATAACATTGCTCACAGCAAATATTAGTTTGAAATTACAATATAAATCATTATAATAACCTTGTTGCTGAGATAATGATGTTTTTGCCCGCGTAGCTCAGTCGGCAGAGCACTTCCATGGTAAGGAAGGGGCCAGCGGTTCAAGTCCGCTCGCGGGCTCAGTCAGAGACAAGAGACCAGATATGAAGGTTTAGAACGTAAGTAAATTGTCATTGTGAGGGAGCCGAAGGCGACTGTGGCAATCTCAATCTTGTTTCTGGTATCTGATATGGCGGTGTAGCTCAGATGGTTAGAGCACACGGTTCATACCCGTGGCGTCGGAGGTTCAAATCCTCCCACCGCTACAGAAAAACCGCCCGTAAGGGCGGTTTTTCTAGAGATTAGAAATTAGAGAGTAGAAAGTAGATTGAATTATTGAGGGATTGCTTGAATAACAAGGGTCTTTGTAGCTTAGAGCTATTTCAACTCGGTCTAATCTCTAATCTCTAGGCATGTAGTCCATTGCAGTAACTTACATTAGCCATAATATTCAAGGAGTAGCTTCTATCATACAATCTTTCTAGATCTATTAAAATCTTTCTAGATCTATTAATCCTAGCCTTTATTTTTAAATAAGAAAACCAAAATCTTTTAGGGAGGAACAAATATGGCCAAAGCTAAGTTTGAGCGAACCAAACCCCACATGAATATCGGAACAATTGGTCACGTAGACCACGGCAAGACCACACTGACCGCTGCTATTACCAAAGTGTTAGCCGAGAAAGGCCAAGCCGAATTTAGAAGCTTTGATTCAATCGACAATGCTCCAGAAGAGCGTGAGCGCGGCATAACAATTGCAATTGCCCACGTGGAGTACGAGACGGCCGCTCGCCACTACGCCCACGTAGACTGCCCAGGGCACGCTGATTATGTAAAGAACATGATAACTGGGGCTGCCCAGATGGACGGGGCCATCCTGGTGGTCTCGGCTGCCGATGGGCCCATGCCCCAGACCCGAGAGCACATTGTCTTAGCAAGGCAGGTGGGAGTGCCCTATATCGTAGTCTTCTTAAACAAGGTAGATATGGTAGATGACCCCGAGCTATTAGAACTTGTCGAGATGGAGGTAAGAGACCTACTTAACGAGTATGAGTTCCCCGGAGACGATATCCCAATTATTAGAGGCTCTGCCCTAAAGGCTTTGGAAGGAGACCCTGAAGAGGCCAAGCATATAATTGAGCTTATGGATGCCGTTGACTCCTATATCCCAACCCCCGAGCGAGACATTGACAAACCCTTTTTAATGCCGGTAGAAGACGTATTTACCATCACGGGGCGAGGCACCGTTGTAACCGGGCGCGTGGAGCGAGGCAAGATAAAAGTTGGAGCAGAGGTTGAGATCATCGGTATCTCTGAGACCAAGAAGACCGTTGTAACCGGCTTAGAGATGTTTAGAAAACTCTTAGATGAGGCCCAAGCGGGAGACAACATCGGGGTGCTCTTGCGAGGAATTGGCCGCGAAGAAGTAGAGCGCGGGCAAGTCCTGGCCCAACCAAAGTCCATTACGCCGCACACCAACTTTAAAGCCAAAGTCTACGTTTTAACCAAAGAAGAGGGAGGTCGACATACCCCCTTCTTTAACGGATACCGCCCCCAGTTTTACTTTAGAACAACTGATGTAACTGGGGTGGCAACCTTGCCCGAGGGCACCGAGATGGTTATGCCCGGAGACAACGTGGAGTTGGTCGTTGAGCTTATCACCCCCATTGCCATGGAAGAGGGACTTCGCTTTGCAATAAGAGAAGGCGGCAGAACTGTTGGTGCGGGAAGGATTACAAGTATTGTTAAATAGCTCTTCCTTTTAGCTAAACTATAAAGGGCGGCTTAAAGCCGCCCTTTTTCTTCCGACCGGCAGGCATTGTCGGTGCCGGTAAGCAGTGTCTCAGCTAGGCGATAAGGGCATTAATAGACGGTGCCTTGGAATATATGGCTATTGACATTAATGGCGGAACAGGGTACACTACCATTTGTTTTTTGTCTGGATATATAGATAATGTTAAGATATTAGGAGGAAGAATGCGCGATTTGGTCATTCTAGCGTGTACCGAGTGTAAGCGCAGGAATTACACGACGAGTAAAAATAAGAGAAAGATGCCGGACCGCATGGAGATGAAGAAGTTCTGCAAGTGGTGCGGTACCCACACTTTACACAAGGAAACGCGCTAATTATACTTTTATAAGATAAACGTGGCAATTGTCTTAAAACTATGGTTGTCACGAGTTGAGGGCTGTAGCTCCAATTGGTTAGAGCACCGGTCTCCAAAACCGGGTGTTGGGGGTTCGAATCCCTCCAGCCCTGCTAAGTCAGAAACAAGAGACAAGAAATCAGAGACAAGAGACCAGACATGAAGGTCTAGAATGTGGGTAAAATCTGGTTTCTGAAGGGCCGAAGGCCCGGTCTTGTTTCTGGTATCTGATTCGGGGAAGGATTAGTGTGGCGGATAAGAAAGCTGTGTCAAAAAGTAAAGGTTTTGATTCCATTGGGAAGTTCCTCAAGGACATAAAAATCGAGCTGGGCAAAGTTATCTGGCCCGGCAGGGATGAGGTCGTCTCATCCACGATTGTCGTTCTTGTTGCAGTAGCTTTCTTTGCGGTATTTATAGGTGTTATCGATGTAGTTTTTGCAACCGCTATAAAACTATTATCATCGTAGGAGGTAGAGCACAAAAGGCTCTGATTATTAAATGGCGAAACATTGGTACGTGATACATACGTATTCGGGTTACGAGAACAAGGTAAAAGCCAACCTGGAGCACAGGATATCCTCCATGGAAATGGAAGATAAGATCTTTGAAGTGGTTATTCCAATGGAAGAGATCATGGAAATCAAAGGTGGCAAGAAGACAGTAACGGAGCGCAAGGTGTTCCCAGGATATATCCTCGTTCAAATGGACTTGGACGATGACTCATGGTATGTAGTTAGGAACACGCCAGGCGTTACAGGTTTTGTCGGCTCGAATGCGAAACCAACACCCCTCTCGGCTCAAGAGGTTGATAAGATTCTTCAGAGGCCCGCGTTTGAGAAGCCAAAGCCGAAAGTTGAATTTGAAGAGGGAGAGACAGTTAAAGTTGTCGCTGGGCCGCTTGCTGATTTCACGGGCACTATCGCTGAGGTAAACGTTGATCAGAGCAAGGTCAGAGTTATGGTTTCCATATTTGGGCGTGAAACCCCGGCTGAGCTTAACTTTGACCAGGTTGCAAAACTTTAGTTTTAAGAGGTTAGGAGCCAGGAGCCAGAATCCAGAAGCAGTGACTTTTTATTCTGACTCCTGGCTCCTGAAGAAATATGGGTTTTGAAGAAAGGAAGTATCTAAGTGGCTAAGAAGATGATGGCTAAAATTAAGCTGCAGATACCTGCGGGTCAGGCCAATCCGGCGCCACCAGTAGGTCCAGCCCTAGGGCAGCATGGCGTAAACATCATGGAGTTTTGTAAGGCATTTAATGCTCAGACATCCGATCGCACAGGAATAATTATCCCAGTTGAGATCACTGTTTATGAGGATCGCTCATTTAGCTTTATAACAAAGACCCCGCCGGCCGCGTTTTTGCTTAAGCAAGCAGCCGGCATTGAAAAGGGTTCTGGCGAACCCCATAGAAACAAGGTTGCCAAGATAACCAAGAAACAAGTGCGCCAGATTGCCGAAACGAAGATGCAAGACTTAAGCGCAAACGATATAGAAGGTGCGATGAAGATCATTGAGGGCACCGCAAGAAGTATGGGGATAGAAATTACGGCCTAAGCCATAATTTCTAGAGAATAGAAGGTTGAAAGTAGAAATTAGATTGTATTATCGAGGGATAGAAATGAAGGATGAGGGCTTAAAGAGCTACAAGCCACTTTCTATTCGGTCTACTTTCTAATCTCTAATTTCTGTAAGGCTACCTTTGATAGCCTTACGTGGGAGACCATAAAAGTCGCCAATACCACGAGGAGGAATATTAAATGAAACAAGGAAAGAAGTACCGCGAAGCGCTTACAAAAATCGATCGGGAAAAACTCTATTCTCCGCTTGAAGCAGTAAGACTCTTAAAGGAGCTTGCCAACGCCAAGTTTGATCAAACTGTTGAGGTTCATATTAGACTCGGCGTCGATCCACGAAAGGCCGACCAGCAGGTGAGAGGAACTGTTTCTCTGCCGCATGGAACAGGTAAAACCGTTCGCGTCGCCGTGTTTGCCCAGGGCGAGAAGGTGAAAGAGGCCGAGGCGGCGGGAGCCGATATTGTTGGAGCAGCCGACCTTGCCGAGAAGGTTCAGGGTGGGTTCTTCGATTTTGACGTTGCCGTAGCAACGCCCGATATGATGGCAACCGTTGGTAAGTTGGGTAAACTTCTTGGACCACGCGGTTTAATGCCTAACCCAAAGGCTGGAACCGTTACTTTTGATGTAGGCAAAACCGTAAAAGATGTAAAAGCCGGGAAAATCGAGTACCGGGTTGATAAATTTGGTATCGTCCACTCAGTCATCGGGAAGATGTCCTTCCCAGTTGAGAACCTGATTGGTAACTATCAGGCCTTAATCGAAGAGATTATCAGGGCTAAACCGTCGGCCGCTAAAGGTAAATATATCAAGAGCATATCTCTAAGCGCGACCATGAGCCCGGGAATCAAGGTTGATACGACCAAGACCCGTGATCTCATGGAAGAAGAAGCAGCCAGCTAAGAGGAGCAGCCAAGTAGCCAATGTTTTGCGGGTCTAGATTGAAGGTCAGCCAAAGAGCCAATAGGGATAAATAATATTTTATTGGCTAATGGCTATTTGGCTGGTAACGTGGTGAAGCTAAAATTGCTTGACGTTGAGCGGGTAGTTTTGATATAAAGTAAAAGTTAGATTGAATAAAGATGCCGGAGACAGTAGGTGCCATAAGGCTTAATCGGATGCCTACCGAGGTGTAATAAGAATCCAATTTTTTCTCAATTGGTAATTAATACCCTCTGTCATAGGCAGAGGGTATTTGTTTAGTGTAACTTTGGTAGCCTAGCCCTCAGCCCTGAACCTTTTTTCTGGCTCCTGGCTCCCTAGGAATTATCTTTTGCTAGTGCGGAAGGAGGTTAAAGATGGCTCGTCCAGAAAAAGAAGCTACCGTACAAGAGATTAAGGAAAAGTTTGAGCGTGCCAAGAGCGTTATTCTGACTGATTATCGCGGCCTTAGTTTTGAGCAGATAAGCGAACTTCGCACAAAGTTGCGCGCCCAGGGCGTGGAGTACAAAATCTTTAAAAATACGCTGGCTAAAATTGCCGTCAAGGAACTTGACTTGGAAGCTCTTGACCCTTATCTAGTCGGCCCGACCGCCATGGCGTTGAGCTATGAAGATCCTGTCGCACCGGCCAAGACTCTTGCCGATTTCGCTAGGAGTACCAAAATTCTTCAGCTTAAAGGCGGGGTTGTTGAGGGCCAAGTTATCGATGCAGTGAGGGTTGAGAGTATGGCTACTATTCCGCCAAAGGAAATCCTATTGGCTATGTTTATGGGCGGATTAAGAAGCCCGCTCTATGGCTTGGCCAGCAGCCTAAACCAGATTACGGCTGGTTTAGCAATAGCGCTTAACCAAGTAGCCCAGCAGAAAGCCTAAAGGCAGCCAAGTAGCCAATAGGCAATAGCCAATAGGGCTAATGGCAGGTGGCTGCGAACGAGAAAATATTGGCTAATGGCTACTTGGCTATTGGCTAAGAACCTTTAAATAAAGATGAGATTTAAAAGTAGATAACGACAGAAATTAAGTAAAACGGAAGGTGGTTATTTAAGATGGCAGAGACAAAATTAACGAATGAGCAGATACTTGAAGCTATAAAGAACATGACTGTTCTTGAGCTTAATGATCTGGTTAAGGCGATTGAAGAAACATTTGGCGTATCGGCAGCCGCTCCGGTGGCCGTCGCAGCAGCACCCGGTGCTGCGGGTGCCCCAGCTGCCCCAGCGGAAGAGGAGAAAACCTCATTTGATGTTATTCTTACAAGCATCGGAGACAAAAAGATTCAAGTTATTAAAGAAGTTAGGGCTATTACAAGCCTTGGCCTAAAAGAGGCTAAGGATCTGGTTGATAGCGCTCCAAAACCGGTCAAGGAAGGTGTCACGAAAGACGAGGCTGAGAAGATTAAGGCTCAGCTTGAGGGAGCCGGAGCATCCGTCGAACTCAAGTAAAATTGCTAAATTAAACCAGCTTTAGCTCTTGAGCTTTCTAAGACCTAATAGTATATTTGAGTGGGTGAGAGAAAAATATATCCTCACCCACTAAGTATATTTTTTGTTTGGCCTCTTATTTTTATGTTGACGCAGCATAGTTATTCTGCTATGCTGTTATTTTGCATTTATATGTTCCCACATTACCAATTAAGGAGTGAACTTATCCCTTGCGAAGTGATTTAGGCTTAAGAACTAGGCAAAGTTTTGGCAAAACCCCCGACATTTTGGAACTCCCAAACTTGATCGCGGTGCAAGTAGATTCATTTAAGTGGTTTACGGAGGAAGGCTTGGCCGATGCTTTCCGTGATATTTCCCCAATCGAAGATTTTACGGGCAACCTAGCGATTGAGTTTGGCAGGTACCGGTTTGGTGAGCCCGAGCACAGCGTAGGCGAGTGCAAAGAAAGGGACATGACATATTCGGCACGGTTGGACGTAACCGTAAGCCTTATAAACAAAACAACCGGAGAGATCAAAGAAGAGGAAGTCTATATGGGAGACTTCCCGATAATGACCGACAAGGGAACATTCATTATTAATGGAACCGAGCGTGTTGTTGTAAGCCAGTTAGTGCGTTCACCAGGTGTCTACTTTGACCGCGAGGTTGATAAGCACTCAGATAAAATACTCTACTTTGGGAAGGTGATTCCAAGCCGCGGTGCATGGCTTGAGTTTGAGACTGATAAAAGAGATGTTATAGGCGTCCGCGTTGATCGCAAGCGCAAGCAGCCCGCCACAATTCTTCTAAAAGCACTTGGCTTTGGCTCAAGCGAGGAGATTCTCAAGCTCTTCAACGATACTGATCCTATCAAGCAGACGCTAGAGAAAGACTTCACCGAGACACGTGAAGAAGCCATGGTTGAGCTCTACAAGAGACTGCGTCCGGGGGAGCCACCGGCAATTGAAAGTGCCCGTGCTTTAATCGAGAACTTGTTCTTCAACTCGCAAAGATACGATCTTGCCAAGGTCGGGCGGTACAAAGTCAATAAAAAGCTTGGCTTAAAACTACCCGAGAACACTACGGTTCTCACCCGCGATGACATACTTGCGACCGTTCAATACATGGTGGCCTTGGTCAACCCATCTATGTTTACAGACCGCTTTGATCTTATTGTGACTGATGATATCGATCACTTTGGAAATAGACGGGTTCGCTCGGTTGGTGAACTTATACAGAACCAGTTCCGCATTGGTCTTGCAAGAATGGAGAGGGTTGTTCGTGAGCGCATGACCACGCTTGATATCGAGACGATGGCGCCGAGAACCCTTATTAACATCAGACCGATCGTGGCCTCGATTAAAGAGTTCTTCGGGAGCAGCCAGCTTTCGCAGTTCATGGACCAAACCAATCCGCTTGCAGGCCTTACCCACAAACGCCGCTTAAGCGCGCTTGGACCGGGCGGTCTGTCAAGAGAGAGGGCTGGTTTTGAGGTGCGAGATGTTCATCCGTCTCACTACGGCCGCATGTGCCCGATTGAAACCCCGGAGGGTCCAAACATCGGCCTTATTGGATCGATGGCGACCTATGCGAGAATAAACAAATTTGGCTTTATCGAAACTCCGTACCGCAAAGTCGAAAACGGAGAAGTCACCGATGAGATTTATTACCTGACGGCAGATGACGAGGATAAATACGTCATAGCACAGGCCAACGCCCCGTTTGACAAAAAAACCGGGAAGTTCTTACAGGACAAGGTATTGGTAAGAGTCCGCGAGGAGATCGACACGGTCGAGCCTAAAAAGGTTCACTTCATGGATATTTCCCCAAAGCAGACGGTGTCCGTGGCCACGGCAATGATACCGTTCCTTGAGCATGACGATGCCAACCGTGCGCTTATGGGATCCAATATGCAGCGCCAGGCTGTTCCGCTTTTAAGGCCGGAGGCTCCGGTTGTTGGAACCGGTGTTGAGCACCGGGCAGTAAAAGACACCGGCGAGATTATAGTGGCCGAAAATCCTGGTGTGATAACCTATGTCACGGCTGATGAAATTATCGTGGAGAAAAAAGACGGCAACGTAGATGTATATAAACTATCTAAAAACCGACGCTCGAACCAGGGAACCTGCATCAACCAGAAACCAATAGTTTTCGAAGGCCAGAAGGTTAAGAAGGGGCAAGTTCTTGCCGACGGTCCATCAACCAACAGAGGTGAGCTTGCCTTGGGAAGAAACCTCCTCGTTGCGTTTATGCCGTGGGAAGGCTACAACTACGAGGATGCCATAATCTTAAGCGAGAGAGTGGTTAAGGAAGATGTCCTAACCTCAATACATATAGAAGAGCACGAAGTTGATGCCCGTGACACGAAGCTAGGCCCTGAGGAGATCACCCGTGATATTCCAAATGTGGGTGAGGATATCCTAAAAGACCTCGACGAGCGGGGCATTATCCGTATCGGTGCCGAGGTCAATCCGGGCGATATCCTGGTTGGTAAAGTCACGCCAAAAGGCGAGACCGAACTTACCGCGGAGGAAAGACTCCTGCGCGCTATTTTCGGCGAGAAGGCAAGGGAAGTAAGAGATACCTCGCTTAAGGTGCCACACGGTGAGAGTGGTACTGTAATCGATGTTAAAGTCTTCTTGCGCGACGAGGGCGACGAGCTGGCGCCGGGCGTTAACGAACTCGTCAGGGTCTATGTGGCCCAGAAGAGGAAGATAGCCGAAGGCGATAAACTTGCCGGGCGCCATGGAAACAAGGGTGTTATCTCAAAGATTCTACCTGAGGAAGATATGCCGTTCTTAGAAGACGGCACGCCCATTGACATCATACTTAATCCGCTGGGCGTGCCAAGCCGAATGAATATCGGGCAGGTTCTTGAAACGCATTTGGGATGGGCGGCGATGGCGGGCTGGGGAGCTGATGGTAAGAAGAACAAGGAGCCAGTATTTGTTGCTTCACCGGTTTTTGATGGAGCCAACGAAAATGAGATCGAGGATCACCTGGTCAAAGCCGGGCTTCCGGTAACCGGTAAGGCTAATCTATTTGACGGGAGAACCGGCGAGCCATTCCGGGAGCCGATTACGGTCGGATATATCTATATCCTGAAACTTCTGCACCTGGTGGACGATAAAATCCACGCAAGATCAACCGGGCCTTACTCGCTGGTCACACAGCAGCCGCTTGGCGGTAAAGCCCAGTTCGGTGGGCAGCGATTTGGTGAGATGGAGGTCTGGGCACTTGAGGCCTATGGTGCGGCTTATACACTGCAGGAGCTGCTCACGGTTAAGTCAGACGACGTGGTTGGCAGGGTTAAGGCATATGAGGCGATAGTTAAAGGTGAGAATATCCCGGAGCCGGGAATACCTGAATCGTTTAAGGTTCTCATTAAAGAGATGCAGAGCCTTTGCCTTAACGTCGAGGTTCTATCCGAGGAAGGCGAAGAGATCGAGCTCAAAGAATCCGAAGAGGATGTCTTTAAGACCGCGGAGGAGCTAGGCATCGATCTTCGCGGCGAGGCGACTTCCACGCCCGAGACTACGGAATCGCCTCTATCTGAAGAATAAAAACAACGGGGTTAGCAGTTTAGAGGACATCGAACTAGAAATAAAAATGTAAAGGCATTTTTTCTTCTGACTTCTAGCTCCTAGATCCTAAATTAGGAGGTTAATCTTTGTTAGATATTAACAATTTTGATGCCTTAAAAATTGGACTTACCTCACCAGAACAGGTCCGCGCATGGTCTAACGGTGAGGTAAAAAAACCTGAGACCATTAACTACCGTACGCTCAAGCCGGAAAAGGACGGTCTTTTCTGCGAGAAGATCTTCGGTCCCACCAAGGACTGGGAGTGCTATTGCGGCAAGTACAAAAGGGTACGGTTTAAGGGTATCATCTGCGAGAGGTGCGGCGTGGAGGTGACGCGCTCCAAGGTTCGCCGTGAGCGTATGGGCCATATCGAGCTTGCAGCGCCGGTATCGCACATATGGTATTTCAAGGGTGTTCCCTCAAGGATGGGGTATCTGCTGGATATCACCCCAAAAGACCTGGAGAAGGTCATCTACTTTGCGGCCTATATTATAACTGATGTAAATGAGGATCACCGGGAGAAAGACATACCGACGCTGAAGGTTGAACTGGACGAAGAGATAGAGGAGATCAAGAAGCAGGCTGAAGACCGGCTTGCCGACCTTGAGAAACAAAGGGCCCGCAAGATCGGTATTGCTCGTGGAGAGATACAGCCAGAGGAGGGCGAGACCCTAGAGGTTGCCGATGGCGCATCGCCTGAGCAACAGGTCAGGAAAATTGAGTCCGGATACAAGAAGCTTACTAAAGAAGTAAATACCGATACAAGTCGCAAGATCGATTGGATAAACAAGGTCTTTGCTACCTTTGAGACCCTACAACCCAAGCAGCTCATTGGAGACGAGCAGATGTATCGCGAACTCAAGACGCGCTACGGCGAGTACTTCCACGGCGGTATGGGCGCAGAGTCGATTAAAGAGCTTCTAGCAAGCATCGACCTTAGCTCAGAGTCGCAGGAGCTACGCCAAACAATAAAGACCTCAACCGGACAGAAGAGAAGCCGTGCGGTAAAGAGGCTCAAAGTTATGTCTGCGTTTAAGAGGTCAGGCAACCGTCCAGATTGGATGATTCTAGAGGCTATCCCAGTCATCCCACCGGATCTTCGTCCGATGGTTCAGCTAGATGGCGGCCGTTTTGCAACATCCGACCTGAATGACCTATACCGTAGGGTTATAAACAGAAACAACAGGCTGAAAAGATTGCTTGACCTTGGTGCCCCTGAGATCATCGTAAACAACGAGAAGAGGATGCTCCAAGAGGCGGTCGACGCGCTCTTTGATAACGGTCGACGCGGCAGGCCGGTGACTGGTCCTGGAAACAGGCCGCTAAAGTCGCTAAGCGATATGCTTAAAGGTAAGCAGGGCCGCTTCCGCCAGAACCTTCTTGGGAAAAGGGTGGATTATTCCGGCCGTTCGGTTATCGTTGTTGGCCCTGAACTCAAGCTTCACCAGTGCGGTTTACCTAAGGTCATGGCACTTGAACTCTTCAAGCCTTTTGTCATGAAAAGGCTTGTCGATCTTGGGCATGTCCAGAATATAAAGAGCGCAAAAAGGATGGTCGAGAGGGCCAAGCCTCTGGTTTGGGATGTTCTTGAAGAAGTCATTAAAGAGCATCCAGTTATGCTCAACCGGGCGCCGACGTTGCACCGGCTGGGCATACAGGCATTTGAGCCGATACTTGTTGAGGGAAAGGCAATTCAGATACACCCGCTCGTCTGTACAGCGTTTAATGCGGACTTTGACGGAGACCAGATGGCTGTTCATCTGCCGCTCTCGGTTGAAGCCCAGGCCGAGGCAAGGGTCTTAATGCTCTCATCAAACAACGTACTTTCGCCGGCCCACGGCCGTCCGCTGGTTACACCGACCCAGGATATGGTCCTGGGTGTATACTACCTGACCGCACAGCATGAAGGTAGTAAAGGTGAAGGCCGGATTTTTGGCAGCCGGGATGAGGCTATTCTTGCCCTTGAGTCTAGAGACGTCGATCTTCAAGCCAGAATTGAGCTAAGGGAGAGGAATAGTAAGGGCGAGCGCACAAGGCTTGAAACCACGATTGGCAGGATCATCTTTAACCGAGCCATGCCGGAAGACTTTGAGTATATTAACTACGAGGTTGGAAAGCGCGAGCTTGCCAGGATAGTCGAGAGGTGCACTTCTGAGCTGACTATGAGCGAGACTGTAGCGACTCTCGACAGAATAAAGGCGATTGGATTCCACTACGCAACCCGTGCCGGCATTACCATAAGCGTTGGAGACGTTAAAGTTCCGGGCAACAAGTGGGAGATACTTGATGAGCCTGAAGAGGCTGTTGAGAGGATAGAGAAGCAGTACCGGCGCGGTCTGATCACCAACGAGGAGCGCCATCAGAGAGTAGTTGATATCTGGACCAAGGCAACCGAGGACGTATCAGAGGCGATGGAGAACAACTTCGAAAAGTTCAACCCTATCTATATGATGGCAAACTCCGGCGCCCGCGGTAACTTAAAGCAGCTAAGGCAGCTTGCCGGTATGCGTGGCCTGGTCGCCAACCCGAAAGGTGATATTATTGACCGGCCGATTAAGGCTAACTTCCGCGAGGGTCTATCAGTTCTTGAGTACTTTAGCTCCACTCACGGAGCGCGCAAAGGTCTGGCAGACACCGCTCTGAGGACCGCTGACTCAGGTTATCTCACCAGAAGGCTTGTCGATGTATCTCAAGATGTTATTATCCGCGAGGTTGACTGCGGAACCGATGAAGGCATCGCAGTACCTGTTCTAGACGAGGAAGGCGAAGCCAACAAGAACTCTCTCTTGGGCCGGGTTGTTCTTGAGACAGTTGTTCACCCGGAGACTAAAGAGGTTATCTTAGCAAGAGGCACCGAGATCAGAAATGTTGACGTAAGTCGCCTAAAAGATGCCGGGGTAAAACAGGTTATGGTACGGTCGGTACTCACTTGCCATGCCAAGCACGGTGTTTGCCGTCAGTGTTACGGCTGGAGCTTGGCAAACGGGCGCATAGTTGATATCGGTGAAGCTGTCGGTATCATCGCGGCACAGTCCATCGGCGAGCCGGGAACGCAGCTTACCATGCGTACCTTCCACACCGGAGGTGTGGCAGGTGAAGACATTACTCACGGTCTGCCCCGTGTTGTTGAGCTTTTCGAGGCAAGGAAGCCAAAAGGCGAGGCACAGATCGCCGAGATTAGCGGTACTGTTGAGATCAAGGAGACCGAAAAGCTGAGAAGAATTGTCATTCGCGCGGGTGAGAACAAGGAAAGAGTATATCAAGTATCAAGGCGCGCCCGCCTAAGGGTGGCAGATGGTGATAAAGTGCAGGCCGGTGACCAGCTGACCGAAGGATCACTTAACCCGCATGATATTCTGCGTATTTCAGGTACACGAGCGGTCGAGCTATACCTGGTTCGCGAGGTTCAGGAGGTCTACAAAAGCCAAGGCGTTGATATCAACGACAAGCACATTGAGCTTATCGTTCGCCAGATGATGCGGAAAGTCACAGTAGGTGAGTCGGGAGACACTGATCTTCTTCCAGGCCAGCTTGTTGACAGGCAGGTGTTTGAAGCAGAGAATGCGCGCGTAAAAGAAGAGGGCGGAGAGCCTGCAACGGCTAGGCAGACGCTTCTTGGAATTACGAAGGCATCTCTTGCGACGGATAGCTTCTTGTCGGCGGCATCCTTCCAGGAGACGACAAGGGTTCTAACCGATGCGGCGATCTCGGGCAAGAGCGACCCACTGCTTGGGCTTAAAGAGAACGTTATTATCGGTAAACTCATACCAGCTGCTACCGGTATGAGCAGGTACCGCACAATTAAGGTTAAGTCAGTTGGCGCAGAAGAACCTATTATGGAGGTTTCCGAGGCCACCTTCCCAGAGGGGGCTCCCATCGGCGAAGACACGGAAACCCTTATGGAGGAAGGCCCCTCTTTGGTAGGAACAGTTGAGTTAGCCGAAGAAATAACCTCTCCCGAGACAGAAGATATTGACAACGAGGAAGAAGACTGATATATTTATCTGCTGTGACCTCGTACTAATTTAATTGCTGGGTTCCGTACCTCAAAGAGGAAGTAAAGTCGGAGCTGTAAGGAAGTTTATGGCTCCGACTTTTAATAAGTAGATAATTAGGATGAAGCTTGATTAGCAAGAAGGAGTGTAATAGTTGCCGACAATTAGCCAGTTGGTTAAAAAGGGTAGGAAAGAGAAGCCAAGCAAAACGGCAACACCGGCACTGCAAAGCGCGCCGCAGCGAAGGGGCGTTTGCACCCGCGTTTATACAACCACTCCGAAGAAGCCGAACTCGGCTCTAAGGAAGGTTGCCAGGGTGCGCTTGACCAATGGGATGGAGGTTACTGCCTATATCCCAGGAATTGGTCACAATCTCCAGGAGCACTCAATTGTACTTGTTCGTGGGGGCCGTGTAAAGGACCTGCCGGGTGTTCGCTATAAGATTATTAGGGCGGCTCTTGATGCAGCCGGCGTAGCTGATCGCAAACAGGCTCGCTCAAAGTATGGCGCCAAGGCAGCCAAGTAGCCAATGTTTTGCGGGTCTAGAATGAAGGTCAGCCAATAGCCAAATAGGGATTAAATATTGTTTTTATTGCCTATTGCCTATTTGGCTATTGGCTTAAAGCAGACTTAAAGGCTCGAGTAATTACATAAAGACAAGCTGTTAGAGAAGATAAAGTGATGGAGGACAAAGATGCCGAGGAAAGGACCAGTTACAAAGCGGGATATAATCCCCGACCCGGTCTATAATAATAAACTTGTTGCCCAATTGATAAACGCGGTTTTAAAAAAGGGCAAGAAGGGCGTTGCCGAGAAATCAGTTTATGATGCTTTCGATATCATAAAAGAAAAAACCGGCTCTGATCCGGCAACGGTTTATCGCAAAGCTATGGATAACATAAGGCCGGTTCTTGAGGTAAGGCCGCGCAGGGTTGGAGGCGCGACGTATCAGGTTCCGGTTGAGGTTCCGGGGCACAGGGCTACGACTCTTGCGCTTCGTTGGTTGACCGGATACTCCCGCACTCGCCGGGAGAAAAGGATGTCCGAGCGGCTAGCCGCAGAGATTATGGATGCCGCAAACAATGTCGGGGCGTCTATCAAGAAGAGGGAAGACCTTCAGAAGATGGCCGAATCCAACCGTGCTTTCGCCCATTATCGCTGGTAGTCAGAGACAAGAGACCAGAGACAAGAGACCAGACATGAAGGTCTAGAATGTGGGTAAAATCTTGTTTCTGAAGGGCCGATAGGCCCGGTCTGATTTCTGGTTTCTGAGAGGTGCGTTAGCACTGGTCTTGTTTCTGGTATCTGATTCAGGAAGGGATTCATAAATTTATGACAGAAAGATTTCCGTTAGAGAAAGTAAGGAATATTGGAATAATGGCGCATATCGATGCCGGTAAGACAACGACGACCGAGCGTATACTTTACTATGCCGGCAGAACGCATAAAATCGGCGAGGTTCACGAAGGTACGGCCGTTATGGACTGGATGGTTCAGGAGCAGGAGCGCGGGATTACCATTACTTCTGCTGCTACAACATGCTATTGGAACGGCTATCGGATTAATATTATAGATACGCCAGGGCACGTGGACTTTACTGTAGAGGTAGAACGCTCTCTTCGCGTACTTGACGGAGCTGTTGCGGTCTTTTGCGCGGTTGGTGGTGTAGAGCCCCAATCTGAGACCGTTTGGCGCCAGGCCGATAAATACCGCGTACCAAGAATTGCATATATTAACAAGATGGACAGAACCGGCGCCGATTTTTTCAATGCAATGCAGATGATGGTAGATCGTCTAGGCGCTAAGCCGGTTGCAGTGCAGCTCCCGATAGGGAGTGAGGACAACTTTGCCGGTATTATCGACCTGATAAATATGAAAGCTATCGTCTACAAAGACGACCTTGGCACGACTTTTGAAAGCGAGGAAATCCCTGAAGAATACCAAGCCCAGGCGGAAGAGTACCGCCAGCACCTACTCGAGGCCGTTGCGGAGTACGAAGAGGAACTTTTGGTTAAGTACCTAGAGAGCGAAGAGATAACGGCGGATGAGATCACGGGAGCTATTCGCAAGGCAACCCTTGACGTTGCAATTACTCCAGTTCTCTGCGGCGCATCTTTTAAGAACAAGGGCGTCCAGCCGCTACTGGATGCGATAAACGACTATCTGCCATCCCCGCTGGATGTTCCTCCAGTTGAGGGAACGGTACCAAATAAGGAAGATGTAGTGGTAACGCGCAAGGCATCTGATAAGGAGCCGTTTACCGCACTTGCCTTTAAGATTATGGTCGACCCGTATGTCGGTAAACTCACATTCTTTAGGGTTTATTCAGGCGTTTTAAAAGCGGGTGAATCCGTGCTTAACGCATCGACCGGGAAAACGGAGAGGATCGGTCGAATCTTGCAGATGCATGCTAACCATCGCGAGGAAAAAAGCGAGGTTCACACGGGTGATATTGTGGCTGCGGTAGGTTTGAAGCAAGTCACCACCGGAGACACGATCTGTGATAAAAACCATCCAATTGCTCTCGAGTCAATGGTCTTCCCCGAGCCGGTTATCTCGGTCGCTATCGAGCCTAAGACCAAGGCCGATCAGGAGAAGCTCTCAACTGCGCTGGCCAAGCTTGCGGAAGAGGACCCGACATTTAGGGTTAAAACCGATGAAGAAACTGGGCAGACAATTATATCCGGTATGGGTGAGCTACATCTTGAGATTATCACCGATAGGCTTATGCGCGAGTTTAAAGTAGGAGCTAACGTCGGTCGCCCGCAGGTATCCTACCGCGAGACTATAAGAAAAGCGGTAAAAGATGTACAGGGTCGCTACGTGCGGCAAACCGGTGGTCGCGGCCAATATGGCCATGTTGTTGTTGACCTCGAGCCAAACCGAGGCGGTGGCTACGAGTTCGTAGATGGGATTGTCGGCGGCAAGGTACCCAAGGAGTTCATCCCCGCTGTTGATAAGGGAATTCAGGAAGCTATGACCGCCGGCATCATGGCCGGATATCCGGTTGTTGATATAAAGGTAACGCTTCATGATGGTTCATACCATCCGGTAGACTCGTCCGAGCTTGCTTTTAAGATTGCAGGATCCATGGCATTTAAAGATGCTATGAAGAAGGCAAGCCCGGCGCTGCTTGAGCCTATTATGGCCGTTGAGGTTGTGGTTCCCGAAGAATACATGGGCGATGTCATGGGCAACCTAAGCTCACGTCGCGGCCACATTATAGGCATGGAGCCGAGGGCTGGTGTCCAGGTAATCAGGGCGGATGTTCCGCTTGCCGAAATGTTCGGCTATGCGACCGATTTAAGATCGAGGACCCAGGGACGTGCCACATACACGATGCAGTTCAAGCAGTACAGCGAGGTTCCGCCGAGCCTTGCCGACGAAATCATAAGCAAGGCTCAGGGTGAGTGGTCGATCGCGACAGGGAGCTAGAGACTAGATACTAGAAACTAGAGATAAAGGTCTAGAATGTGAGTCAAAATATGTTCTCTAGTTAAGAATAGACTTAAATAACAAATAAGAAAACCAAAATCTTTTAGGGAGGAACAAATATGGCCAAAGCTAAGTTTGAGCGAACCAAACCCCACATGAATATCGGAACAATTGGTCACGTAGACCACGGCAAGACCACACTGACCGCTGCTATTACCAAAGTGTTAGCCGAGAAAGGCCAAGCCGAATTTAGAAGCTTTGATTCAATCGACAATGCTCCAGAAGAGCGTGAGCGCGGCATAACAATTGCAATTGCCCACGTGGAGTACGAGACGGCCGCTCGCCACTACGCCCACGTAGACTGCCCAGGGCACGCTGATTATGTAAAGAACATGATAACTGGGGCTGCCCAGATGGACGGGGCCATCCTGGTGGTCTCGGCTGCCGATGGGCCCATGCCCCAGACCCGAGAGCACATTGTCTTAGCAAGGCAGGTGGGAGTGCCCTATATCGTAGTCTTCTTAAACAAGGTAGATATGGTAGATGACCCCGAGCTATTAGAACTTGTCGAGATGGAGGTAAGAGACCTACTTAACGAGTATGAGTTCCCCGGAGACGATATCCCAATTATTAGAGGCTCTGCCCTAAAGGCTTTGGAAGGAGACCCTGAAGAGGCCAAGCATATAATTGAGCTTATGGATGCCGTTGACTCCTATATCCCAACCCCCGAGCGAGACATTGACAAACCCTTTTTAATGCCGGTAGAAGACGTATTTACCATCACGGGGCGAGGCACCGTTGTAACCGGGCGCGTGGAGCGAGGCAAGATAAAAGTTGGAGCAGAGGTTGAGATCATCGGTATCTCTGAGACCAAGAAGACCGTTGTAACCGGCTTAGAGATGTTTAGAAAACTCTTAGATGAGGCCCAAGCGGGAGACAACATCGGGGTGCTCTTGCGAGGAATTGGCCGCGAAGAAGTAGAGCGCGGGCAAGTCCTGGCCCAACCAAAGTCCATTACGCCGCACACCAACTTTAAAGCCAAAGTCTACGTTTTAACCAAAGAAGAGGGAGGTCGACATACCCCCTTCTTTAACGGATACCGCCCCCAGTTTTACTTTAGAACAACTGATGTAACTGGGGTGGCAACCTTGCCCGAGGGCACCGAGATGGTTATGCCCGGAGACAACGTGGAGTTGGTCGTTGAGCTTATCACCCCCATTGCCATGGAAGAGGGACTTCGCTTTGCAATAAGAGAAGGCGGCAGAACTGTTGGTGCGGGAAGGATTACAAGTATTGTTAAATAATGTGGAGGAAGTATGGCGACACAGAAAATTCGTATTAGGCTAAAAGCCTACGATCACGAGGTTGTCGATCAGTCGGCGAAGAAGATTGTTGATACTGCGCAGAGGACAGGTGCTAGAGTTGCGGGGCCGATTCCTCTGCCGACAGAAAGAAGCCTTTATACAGTAATTAGGTCTCCGCATGTTAACAAGGATTCGCGTGAGCACTTCCAGATGAGGACACATAAAAGACTGATTGATATATTGGACCCAACGCCTAAAACGGTTGATTCACTGATGCGGTTGGATTTACCAGCGGGCGTTGATATAGAGATAAAACTTTAAAGAAACTAGAAATCAGAGACAAGAAATCAGAGACAAGAGACCAGACATGAAGGTCTAGAATGTGGGTAAAATCTGGTTTCTGAAGGGCCGAAGGCCCGGTCTTGTTTCTGGTATCTGATATGCCCGATGAATCGGGAAAATGTTGCACGAACGGATAATTATCGGTGCGAGGTAAAAAATGAAGGCATTACTAGGAAAAAAGCTTGGCATGACCCAGGTTTTCAGCGACAATGACCGCTTGATTCCAGTTACGGTTATTGAAGTTGGGCCTTGCGTAGTGACTCAAGTAAAAACAGAAGAAAACGATGGCTACATGGCAATCCAGATCGGATATGAGGATATTGAAGAGAGAAAAGTTACCAAACCTCTTCAAGGACATTTCGCCAAGGCAAAAGTGGCACCTAAACGTTACCTGGCTGAGGTCAGGCTCGATGAGCCTACCGAGTACAAGCTTGGCGATATGATAACCGCTGAGATATTCTCAGCCGGCGAGAAAGCAGATGTTATCGGCATATCCAAAGGCAAGGGTTTCCAGGGTGTTATGAAGAGGCATGGCTTTGGGGGAGGACCTGGAGGCCATGGGTCGCATTTCCACAGAGCTCCCGGTTCGATAGGAGCTGCTGCTTTCCCGTCTCGCGTTCCGAAGGGAAGGCGAATGGCAGGGCACATGGGTAGCGATAGAGTTACCAGCATGAATCTAGAGATTGTAAAAGTTGATCCTGAGCAAAATATAGTACTGCTCAAAGGGGCAGTGCCTGGCGCCAAAGGCAGCCTTATTATGATTAGAGAGTCCAATAAGAAGAAGGCAAAATAAGGGGGTAACGGTGAAAGTACCAGTCCGTAATAGAGAAGGTAAAACCGTAGAGGAAATTAACGTTAGCCCTGAGATCTTTGAGGTAGAGCCAAACGAAGCCGTCGTCCACCAGGTTATTAAAGCTCAATTGGCTGCAGCCAGAAGAGGGACTGCAAAAACAAAGACCAGGGCTGAGGTCCGTGGCGGCGGTAAAAAGCCGTGGCGCCAGAAGGGTACCGGCCGGGCCCGTATCGGGAGCATCCGTGCGCCTCACTGGACCGGTGGAGGAACCGTCTTCGGTCCTGTTCCGAGGGATTACTCGTTTAACGTTCCCAAAAAGATGCGCCGTCTGGCTGTAAAATCGATTCTATCATCAAAAGCTAGAGATGGTCGTTTAATAATACTAGACGATTTTGGTTTGGCTGAGCCAAAGACACAAGAGGCTCTACAGGTTCTAAAGAATCTCGGTGCCGCGAAGAAGACCACAGTTGTGGTGGGCGAAGATCAAGACACTGCAGTAAGGTCGGTTCGGAATATCGACTATGTAAGGGTCATCTACAGCTCGGAGATTAATGCGTATAATCTGGTGGATAACGAGTACCTGGTCATGACCCGCATAGCCCTTAATGCAGTAGAGGAGGGTCTATCCAAATGAAGGATCCTAGAGATGTAATAATCCGTCCGGTGATTTCGGAGAAGAGCTATGCCCAAATCGATCACAGCAAGTATACATTTGAGGTAGCTACGAACGCCAGAAAAGAAGAGATTAAAAGCGCGGTAGAGGCTATATTCAAAGTTCATGTAACCGCGGTTAACACGATGAAGATGCATGGCCGGCGCAAACGCCAGGGTTATACCTCAGGTTTAACCCGCAATTGGAAAAAGGCAATCGTAACCCTTCGCAAAGGCGACCGCATTGAGGTATTTGAAGCGCGTTAAACCGGTGAACAGGAAAAACGTAGTTGCCCAATTTATTGGGGGAAGTGTAGCGCAGGGCTAAAGCCCTGCAAAGCACCAAAAATATGCTAGCCGGTAAGCGATAAGAGCCGGTCAAGAAGAGGAGAGAAATAGATGGGAATCAAGAAGTTTAAGCCAACGTCGGCGGGAAGAAGATCTCAGACGGTCTCCGATTTCGAAGAGATCACGAAGAACGAACCCGAAAAAAGTCTTCTGGTATCGCTTAAGAAAAAAGCTGGTCGTAATAATTACGGCCGAATCACTACCCGTCATATTGGGGGCGGTCATAAGAGGCGGTACCGTCTTATCGACTTTAAGCGCAATAAATACGGCATTCCTGGGCACGTGGATGCAATTGAGTATGATCCTAACCGCTCGGCCAGAATTGCCCTAATTAATTACACCGACGGTGAGAAAAGGTATATTCTTGCCCCGCTTGGTTTGAAAGTAGGAAACGCGATCATCTCGGGACCGGACGCCGATATCAGGGTTGGCAATGCGCTGCCCTTGAGAAGGATTCCGTTGGGTACGGTTGTGCACAATATCGAGCTTATCCCAGGCAAAGGCGGGCAGCTTGCGAGGTCTGCCGGTACATCCGCCCAGGTGATGGCAAAAGAGGGCAGCTATGCCCACTTAAGGTTGCCATCCGGTGAGGTCAGGATGGTCCACCTGGATTGCTATGCTTCAATAGGCCAGGTTGGCAACGCTGAGCATGAGCTTATCACTGTTGGAAAAGCAGGGCGTAGCCGTTGGCTTGGTAAAAGGCCCACCGTTCGCGGTACAGCCATGAATCCGGTTGACCATCCGCATGGTGGTGGTGAGGGTAAAGCAACGCCGGGTCGCCATCCGGTAACTCCCTGGGGAAAACCGACCTTGGGTTACCGCACAAGGGGTAAAAAACAATCTGATAAATATATCGTTAGACCTCGGAAGAGGTAGTAAACTTTGAAGAAACGTTAGGTCTAGAAGAGAAAACGTGGTATAAGCTGTCAGCTGTCAGTTGTCAGCATAATTAGAATGATACTGATAGCTGGAGGCTGATAGCTGACAGCTAAGAGATTGGAGGCTGAACAGTGGGAAGGTCACTAAAAAAAGGACCATATGTTGCTCCAAAGCTTCTTGGAAAAATCCAAGAAATGAACAAGAAAAACGAAAAAAGGGTTATTAAATCCTGGTCCAGGGCCTCGACTATCTTTCCTGAGATGGTAGGGCACACGATTGCCATACATGATGGGCGTCGTCATGTACCAGTCTATATAACAGAAAGTATGGTCGGACACAAACTTGGTGAGTTTGCACCAACCAGGACCTTTAGGGGCCATGCTGGCCAGGAGAGATCGACAAGGTTAAGGTAGAAATCAGAGACCAGAGACCAGAAATTAGAAACAAGAGATCAGAAATGAAGGTCTAGCCTGCGGGTTAAAATCTGGTTTCTGAGAGGTGCGTTAGTACCGGTCTGATTTCTGGTATCTGATTAGGAGGTTTAAGATGGCTAAAATGGCAGAGAATGAGGCTGTTTCAACAAAGGCTGTTGCCCGGTTTGTAAGAATATCACCGACAAAAGCGCAGCAGGTTATAAACCTGATCCGTGGCAAAGATGCCGAAGAGGCGGTTGCAATACTAAAATTTACGCCCAAAGCGGCAGCAAGAATTATAACTAAGGTTCTAGACTCAGCCATTGCAAATGCTGAGAAGAATTTACATGTAAGCCGGAACAGGCTCTACGTAGCGGAAGCATACGTTAACCAGGGGCCAACCCTAAAAAGAATAAGGCCGAGAGCCATGGGCCGTGCATATCGAATTAGAAAAAAAAGTAGTCATATCACCGTAGTTGTTACGGAGAAGGAGGGTTAGATGGGGCAAAAAATTAATCCTCGCGGACTAAGAGTCGGGATTGTCGAGAACTGGCGCTCGCGTTGGTTCGTGAGCAAGGGTTTCAATAAGGTTCTTCACGAGGATATTCAAATAAGAAAAATTCTGTCGCAAAAACTTGTGCGGGCCGCTGTCTCAAAGATTGAAATCGAGCGAGCTGGCGACCGTGTGCGGGTTGATATCCATACGGCAAGGCCCGGAATCGTTATTGGAAAGCGTGGATCTGAAGTAGAGAGTTTGCGTAGCGAACTCGAAAAGATGACCGGCAAGCAGATTCAGATCAATATCGAGGAAGTAAGGAGACCGGAGCTTGACGCAACGCTTGTTTCGCAGAGTATCGCCGAGCAGCTTGAGGCGCGTGTTGGTTTCAGGCGTGCCATGAAAAAGGCCGTTACCCAGGCCATGAAGAGTGGTGCTCAGGGAGTAAAGGTCCAGTGTGCAGGGCGTCTGGGCGGGGCCGAGATGGCGCGCACCGAGTGGTATCGTGAGGGACGAGTACCTTTGCATACGCTTCGTGCCAATATCGATTACGGCTTTTCCGAGGCACTAACAACCTTTGGACGGATCGGAGTTAAGGTTTGGGTTTACAAGGGCGACGTCTTGCCGGGGCAGTTTGTTACCGAACGGATAGCGCCAAAGCCAAAAACTGAGAAGCTGAGGAAACCAAGAAAGGCAGCTCCAGCTAAGGAGGGCGCATAACAGATGCTTTTACCAAAAAGGGTTAAACATAGAAAACAGCAAAGAGGAAGAATGAAAGGCCGTGCCAAGGGCGGCAGCAAGGTCAATTTCGGCGATTTCGGATTGCAGGCACTTGAGCCCGGCTGGATAACCAACCGCCAGATTGAGGCAGCCCGTATTGCTATGACCCGCTACATCAAAAGAGGCGGAAAGGTCTGGATTACTATCTTCCCCGACAAGCCGGTAACCGAAAAACCGGCCGAGACCCGTATGGGTAGCGGTAAGGGCTCGCCGGAGCACTGGGTTGCTGTTGTCAAGCCGGGTAGAGTTTTGTTTGAGATAGCAGGTGTTGATGAGCCGGTTGCAAAAGAGGCGATCAGGCTGGCAAGCCACAAGCTACCCATTAAGTGCAGGTTTGTTACGAGAGAAGAGCTAGGTGGTGAGTAAGCGTGAAAGCTGATAAGCTAAGAGACTTAACCGATGGTGAGCTAGACAATAAACTTAAAGATACAAAAGCAGAGCTGTTTAATTTACGCTTTCAGCTAGCTACCGGACAACTTGATAATCCAAAAAGAATCAAGGAAATTAAGAAAGACATAGCGCGCATACAGACGGTGCGCAAGGAAAGAGAAATTGAAGTTCTAGAAACTAGACACTAGACACTAGAGGCTAGAGGCTAGAAACTGGAGTTGAAGGTCTAGAATATGGGTTAAATCTGGTTTCTGAAAGGTGCGAAGCACCGATCTTGTTTCTGGTATCTGAAAGGGGTTTAGATGGAGGAAAGAGGGCGCCGTAAGGTTAGAGTGGGAAAAGTTGTAAGCGATGCCATGGATAAAACCGTGACTGTGGCTGTCGAGTCAACGGTAAGACATCCGCTCTATAAAAAGACGGTAAAACAAACAAAGAAATTTAAAGCGCATGACGAGGCAAACGAGGCTCAAGTCGGCGATACTGTTCAGATCGCCGAGACCAGGCCTTTTAGCAAAACCAAACGGTGGCGCGTAGCCCAGATTTTAGAAAAAGCAAAATAGATCGGAAATCGGAAGTCGGAAATCAGAGGGCAGAAAGCAGAAAATCTTTTATCTGTTTTCTGACTACCGACTACTGGAAAAGGAAGGAAATTAAGATGATCCAACAACAGTCGAGACTGAGAGTTGCTGATAATACTGGAGCGCGGGAGGTTCTTTGCATTAGGGTTTTAGGTGGCTCAAGGCGTCGGTATGCGTCAGTCGGTGACACAATTGTGGCTGCCGTAAAAGAGGCGATTCCCGGGGGGACTGTTAAGAAAGGCGATGTCGTCAAAGCGGTTGTTATCAGAACAAAGCAGCCAATAGGGCGTAACGACGGCTCGTATGTCAGATTTGATGATAATGCAGCCGTAATAATTAGGGATGACGGAAATCCAAGGGGGACTCGTATTTTCGGTCCTGTTGCTAGGGAACTCAGGGACAGGAACTTTATGAAGATTATTTCGCTGGCTCCGGAAGTATTATAGGAGGAAAAGGTTAAAATGCCTAAATCATTTACAGCAAAATCGTCTGTGACAAGAAAGGTACCCAGACTTTCCGTAAGGAAGGGTGATAGGGTTGAGGTCATAGCCGGCAAAGAGAAAGGCAAGAAGGGCAAAATTCTCTTCGCTTTGCCAAAGGAGAACAGGGTTGTAGTTGAAGGGATCAACATGGTTAAGCGCCATGCGCGTCCGACCCAGAAAATTCCTCAGGGTGGTATTCAGGAAAGAGAGGCGCCTATACATGCGTCCAACGTGCAGGTGGTTTGCCCAAGTTGCGGCCAGGCAACTAGGGTTGGACATAGGGTTACAGAGTCCGGTACAAAAGTAAGGGTTTGCCGGAAGTGTCAAGGTGATATTGACAAAGCATAATCAGAAATCAGAAACCAGAGAACAGAGAGCAGATTGAGGGTCTAGAGTGTAAGTTAAATCTGGTTTCTGAAAGGTGCGAAGCACCGGTCTTGTTTCTGATCTCTGAACGGGAGGTATAGATGGCGGACAAAAAAACCAGTAAAGAAAAAGAAAAAAAGAAATCTAAGGCTGGCGAAGGAAGGCCAGCTGCGGGGGCTAAGGTTACCCCCAGGCTAAAGACAGCCTACAACAAAGAGATCTTGCCTACTCTTATGAAAGAGTTTGAATACAAGAATTCCATGCAAGTCCCGAAAGTCGAAAAGGTCGTCCTTAACATGGGCGTGGGCGAGGCTGCCCAGAACGCGAAGGCTCTTGATGGGGCAATCGATGACCTAACTGTTATCAGCGGCCAGAAGCCAATTATCCGTAGGGCAAAAAAGTCCATTGCGGGGTTTAAACTTCGTGCAAATATGCCGGTTGGCGTTAAGGTGACACTTAGGGGAGATAGGATGTACGAATTTTTGGATAGGATGCTCTCAACAGCACTTCCAAGAATCAGGGATTTCCGTGGGCTGAGTCCCAAGTCCTTTGATGGGCGAGGCAACTACTCGTTCGGCGTGACGGAGCAGCTTATCTTCCCAGAGATAGACTATGACAAAATCGATAAGATCCGTGGTATGGACATCACGGTTGTGACTACAGCAAAGACAGATGAAGAAGGCCGTGCGCTTCTAAATCGGATGGGATTTCCGCTTAGAGAGAAGTAGATTTAGGGTTCAGGGAGCAAAAGATTTAAAAGAGTATTATTTACTGTTTGTAAAGATAATTGGAGGTTTCATGGCTAAGAAATCAATGATTGCAAAGCAGCAGCGTAAACCAAAGTACAAAACTCGCGCTTACCATCGCTGCTCAAGATGTGGGAGGCCCCGCGGCTATTTCCGTAAATTCGGGCTTTGCCGTATCTGCTTAAGAGAGCTTGCACATCAGGGCGATATCCCAGGTGTTACAAAAGCTAGCTGGTAAAAATATTTGATATGGAGCCGACGGCTGTCGGCTTGATAAGGAGGAAGCGTTATGACGATGACGGACCCTATTGCAGATATGCTAACGCGCATCCGTAATGCAAACAGGGCCTATCACGAGGTAGTCGATATACCCGCTTCAAAATTAAAAGAGGATATCGCAAAGATACTAAAAGAAGAGGGCTACATAGACGGCTATCAGGTCGTTCAGGAGAACGGTTTTGGTGTAATCAGGATTAAGATGCATTACGGAACGGAAAAATCGCGTGCGATTACCGGAATTAAGAGAATCAGCAAACCGGGTCTCAGGATTTATGCAAAAAAAGATGAGATTCCAAGGGTGTTGGGTGGCCTCGGTATATCGGTCATGTCGACATCTAAAGGCATTATGACCGGGCGTGAAGCTAAGAAGGCCGGTCTGGGCGGCGAAGTCCTTTGTTATGTTTGGTAAATCAGAAATCAGAAACAAGAAAACAGAGACAAGAGGCCAGATATGAAGGTCTAGGATATAGGTTAAAACCTTGTTTCTGAAGGGCCGAAGGCCCGGCCTTGTTTCTTGTATCTGAATGGGAGGTAAAAAGTGTCAAGAATTGGTAAAATGCCGATCAACCTGCCTACGGGTGTCGAGGTAACCATAGAGCCGACTGAAGTTATTGTTAAGGGCCCTAACGGTCAGCTTTCCGAGAAGATACCTTATGGCATCAAGGTTATAAAGGAGAATAATCAAATACTGGTTCAGAGGCAGTCTGAGAGCAAGCTTCATAGGTCGCTTCATGGGCTTGTAAGGACCCTTATTTCCAACATGGTAACCGGCGTAAGCCAAGGATTCTCAAAGTCGCTGGATATCGTCGGCGTTGGCTACCGGGCCACCAAAAAGGGCAATGACCTTGAGCTTGCTATGGGGTATTCGCATCCGGTTGTAATCAAGAAGATTGAAGGAATCGATTTTGAAGTTCCTGCCCCAACCAAGGTTATAGTTAAGGGGGCCAACAAACAATTGGTAGGCGAGATCGCGGCAAATATACGCTCCGTACGTCCGCCAGAGCCTTATAAAGGCAAGGGTATTAAATACGAGGGCGAGTATATTAGAAGAAAAGTCGGAAAGACAGCTAAGTAAGAAGCCAAGTAGCCAATAGCCAAATAGCCAATGTTTTGAATTTATTGGCTATTGGCTGACCAACGTTCTAGACCTATATATCATTGGCTATTGGCTGGATTATATATAGCAGGAGGAAGATGATGGGGAAAACAGCAGAGGAAAAGTTAGCTAGGCTAAGAAGACATCGCAGGGTACGCAAACATGTATCCGGCACCTCTGAGAGACCGCGCCTGTCTGTTTTTCGCAGCACCAATCATATATATGCCCAGTTGATCGACGACACCAAAGGGGTGACCATCGCAAGCGCCTCTACGCTTGATCCTGAGCTTAAATCACAGATTTCAACCGGTGGAAACATCGAGGCTGCGAAAAAAGTTGGCGAACTGATAGCCAAGCGAGCTTCAGAAAAGAAAATCGAACAGGTTATTTTTGATAGAGGTGGATTTTTGTATCATGGGCGGGTAAAAGCGTTGGCCGACGCGGCCCGTGGAGCAGGTTTGAAATTCTGAAAGTTAAGGGGGAAACGTGTGAGAAAGAGAATTAATCCGGAAGAGCTTGAGCTTGAGGAAAAGATAGTCAGCATTAACAGAGTTGCAAAAGTGGTGAAAGGTGGGCGTAGGTTTAGCCTAAGCGCATTGGTCGTTGTCGGCGATCGTAACGGCCATGTCGGCATCGGCTTTGGTAAGGGTGCTGAAGTGCCCATCGCGATCTCAAAAGGTGTCCAGGACGCCAAGAAAAACCTGTTTTTCGTCCCCCTTGCCGGGTCAACCATCCCACACGAGGTTGTTGGTGAGTACGGCGCTGGCCACGTACTATTGAAGCCGGCCTCTGAAGGTACCGGTGTTATTGCGGGCGGTCCTGTTAGGGCAATCCTCGAGCTTGCCGGTATAAGGGATATATTAACCAAATCTCTGGGCAGCCATAATCCAATCAACATGCTTAGAGCGACGGTTGAGGGTTTAAAGTTGCTAAAGACGCCGGGAGATGTCGCTCGTCTTCGCGGTAAAACCGTTGATCAGATATTTGGTAAGTAGGGCGGTTAAGGAGGTAGCGAGTTGGCTAAACTCAATATAAAACAGGTAAGAAGCGGCATTGGCCGCAGCGAGAAGCAGAAAAGAACGCTAAAGGCACTTGGCCTTAAAAGAATAAGAGACGTTGTTGAGCAAGAAGACAAGCCAGAAATTCTGGGCATGATCGCCAAGGTTGTTCATCTTGTTGAGGTAGAAAAAACCGAATAATTCAGGCCCAGGCGTATGCAACCTAGTATTAAATTGATACTGCATTTATAATGTATTAGGTTTGGTTTTCAAGGAGGATAGTTTAATGCGATTAAATGAGCTGTCACCCGCTCCGGGTGCTGTGAAAAAAAGAAAAAGGGTTGGTCGGGGGCCCGGTTCTGGACATGGCAAGACTGCCACACGCGGAATGAAGGGTCAAAAATCGCGCTCTGGTGGCGGTAAAGGCCCTGGTTTTGAGGGTGGTCAGACCCCTATATATAGGAGAATCCCAAAATTGCCAGGGTTTAAGAACCCATTTAAAAAGATATACGAGCTGGTTAATGTTGACCAGCTAAATGTATTTGAAAAAGGCAGTATTGTTGATCCGCAAGCTCTGCAGCAGGCCGGGATAATTAAGAAGGCGACCATGCCGATTAAGATCTTGGGTCGGGGTGAGCTTGAAAAAGAGTTAACTGTTAGAGCGCACCATTTTAGCGGCTCTGCGGTTAGAAAAATTGAGTTAGTTGGCGGAAAGGTAGAGAGTCTTAAATGATCGAAGCAGTAGGCAACGCATTTAAAGTACCAGATTTAAAACGCCGCATATTGTTTACGCTTGCGATGATAGCTATTTACCGGCTGGGTGCTCACATCCCGGTTCCGGGTGTTGATATTAAAGCTTTAAAACAACTTTTTGAACAGACACCGCTTCTAGGCTTTATAGATGTATTTGCTGGCGGTGCTTTATCGCAGTTTGCCATATTTGCGTTAGGAATCATGCCGTATATCACGGCGTCGATTATATTGCAGCTTTTGACGATTGTTATCCCCACACTTGGGCAATGGGCTAAAGAGGGGGAAACTGGACAGCGCAAGATCACTCAATGGACCCGTTATCTAACATTAGCTTTGGGACTTATTGAGTCAATAGGTTTGACTCTGTTTTTTGGCCGGCAGATCGGTGCGAAATTTACTTTCGGCATGGAGGTTCTAATTGTTCTAACGTTGGTTGCAGGAACTGCGCTTATTATGTGGTTGGGTGAGTTAATAACCCAGCGGGGGATTGGAAATGGTATGTCGCTCTTGATTTTCACAAACATTATTTCCCGCTTTCCACAGGCCATGTTCCAGACCAGCCAGACCGGCGGGGTCATAACAATAGCCGCGCTTATTATTATTTTACTGATAATCATTGTTGCGATCGTATTTGTCGAAATGGCTCAGAGAAGAATCCCGGTGCAATATGCAAAGCGTGTGGTTGGGCGCAAAGTTTATGGCGGTACCAGCACCTATATCCCGCTAAAGGTAAACTCGGCGGGTGTTATTCCAATTATCTTTGCATCATCGGTACTCTTGTTCCCGGCAACCATGTTGCAATTCTTCCCGGGGGCGTTTTCTAGAACGATCAGTGGCTGGCTTGACCCAAGCGGCGTGCTGTACTTAAGCATTTATGCACTGATGGTCATATTCTTTACGTACTTTTATACGGCTATTATATTCAACCCGATTGATATATCGGATAATATGAAGAAATACGGCGGTTTTATTCCGGGAGTTCGCCCGGGTAAGCCAACGGCTGGATATTTAGATAGGGTACTTACAAGGATTACCTTGCCCGGTGCCTTCTTCTTGGCACTTATCGCAATTATTCCACAGATTCTGGGCAAATTATTTAACGTGTCCTTCTTCCAGGCTGGAAACTTTGGCGGTACCTCGCTTTTGATTATGGTTGGTGTTGCGCTTGAGACTATGAGGCAGATTGAGTCGCAGCTTCTCATGAGACATTATGAGGGATTCTTGAAATAAGCGGGTTTAGCAGTGTGAGGGTTAATTTCGATTTACGAATTGCGAATGTCGAATTAAGGAACCGTCATTCTATAGGAGACCATGTTTACATGTCATCATGAGCGTAGCCGAAGGCGGAGCGAAAATAAAGGATAGTAATTAGAGGGGCTTTGAGAAAGAAAGGAGCAAGGCGTGAATGTAATTTTATTGGGTCCTCCCGGAGCAGGGAAGGGGACGCAGGCAGAGGGAATTGTAAAGGAATTCGGACTGGTTCATATCTCGACAGGTGATATGCTTCGTGCAGCTGTTAAGGCGGGAACCGAAATGGGTCTTAAAGCCCAGGAGTACATGACTGCAGGCGCACTCGTGCCGGACGAGGTCGTAATTGGAATCGTGCGCGATCGCATCGCTGAGTCGGATGTTACCGAGAAGGGCTTCTTGTTAGATGGTTTCCCGCGTACGGTTGTACAGGCCGAAGAGCTAGACAAAGTGCTCTCCTCTTTAAGTAGAGGCATTGATGCGGTCGTAAACATCGTTGTTCCGGATGAGGAGCTCCTTAATAGGCTGACTGGAAGGCGTATATGCAAGTCCTGCCAAAAGCCGTATCACGTGATGTTTAAGCCGCCGAAGACCGAGGGCGTCTGCGACGACTGCGGTGGCGAGCTATACCAGAGGGCGGATGACACCATCGAGACGGTAAAGAATCGCCTCGATGTTTATCACAACCAGACCGCCCCGCTTATTGGCTACTACAAGAACCAAAGTATCCTGGTTGATATCGAAGGGACCAAGACGGTTGGCGAAGTTTTTGCAGATATTGAGAATGCTCTTAAGGCGAAAGTTTAATAGATATTTCTCTCTCGATGAGGCGAGAGCATGATAATTCGTAAAAGCAAGGATGAAATAGCTATTATGCGGCATGCCGGTCGCATAGTAGCTGAAACCTTGAGGCTCGTTGAAACTAAAATAAGACCGGGTGTTGAGACAATTGAGCTGGACCGGATTGCAGAAAACTTCATTCGCAAATCCGGTGCCAGCCCGGCCTTTAAGGGATACAGAGGTTTCCCCGCGTCCATCTGCGCCTCCCCGAATGAGGTTGTCGTCCATGGGATACCGGGCCAAAGGCGGTTGAAGGAAGGCGATATCATCAGTATTGATGTGGGCGCAGAGTATAGCGGATACTATGGTGATGCCGCCGCGACTTTTCCAGTGGGCCAAATATCCGAGCAAGCTCAGCAGCTGATAGATATTACCAAGCTTGCTCTAAGCAAAGGGATAGAGCAGTGCGTTGAGGGCAACTACCTTTACGATATATCCCACGCGATACAGGCTACGGTGGAACCGGCCGGGTATTCGGTCGTTAGGGAGTTTGTGGGCCACGGCATAGGGAGGGAGATGCATGAGGATCCCCAGATCCCTAATTTCGGCATTGCCGGACGGGGTCCCAAGATTAAGACAGGGATGATCTTTGCAATCGAGCCTATGGTAAACATAGGTGATTATAAAGTTAACATCTTGCCGGATCACTGGACGGTTGTTACCGCCGACAGGAGTCTCTCAGCTCATTTTGAACATACTGTAGCGGTTACTAAGGAAGGGCCGGACATACTAACCATTGTATAGACGTCTTAATTCAGTTTTGTTATAATATGATTTCGTGGTTCTGGGGATAGATGCCATATTTCCTAGATAATGTGGGTGTATGTCTAGCGAAGGAGCGGTAGTGCCCAAAAAAGAAGAAGCTATTGAGGTTGAAGGCACAGTAATAGAGCCTTTACCTAATGCCATGTTTAGAGTTGAGCTTGATAACGGCCATAAGGTTTTAGCTCATATTTCAGGCAAGATGCGCATGCATTACATCCGTATTTTGCCTGGTGATAGAGTTGTTGTTGAGCTGTCCCCTTATGACCTAACAAGGGGACGGATAGTGTATAGATTCAAGTAAGGCAGGGACCAGGGTCCCGGGGCCAGGGTGAAGATAGAGATTATATTTTTGGAGAGAGACAATGAAAGTAAAGCCGTCTGTAAAGCGTATATGTGAAAAGTGCAAGATTATTAGAAGGCACGGCAGGGTCCTTGTAATATGCGAGAATCCGCGGCACAAACAGCGCCAGGGGTAATTTATAGAACGTTTCGTTGATTAGAGGAGGGTAACAATTTGGCACGTATAGCCGGTGTAGACCTACCTAGGGATAAAAGGATTGAGATTGGTCTTACTTATATCTTTGGCATAGGTCTTTCAAGAGCACAAGAGATATTGAAGGCTACGGGGGTAGATTCTAATACACGGGTCCGTAATTTAACTGAAGAAGAGGTTATAAAGCTAAGAGACTACATCGATAAGAACCTCAAGGTTGAAGGAGACTTGCGCAGGGAAGTATCTCAGAACATCAAACGTCTCATGGAGATTGGATGTTACCGCGGCTTGAGGCATCGCAGAGGTCTTCCGGTGCGTGGCCAGCGGACTCATACCAATGCCCGCACAAGGAAAGGCCCGCGCCGGGCGGTTGGCGCAAAGCGCAAAAAGTAAAAAGTAAGATGATACTTAAATAGGAAGTTTTTAGTATCGAAGGAGGTAACGGCTGTTTGGCTAAGAAAGCGAGAGCTACTAGGATAAAGCGCAGAGAGCGTAAAAATGTCGTTCACGGCGCGGCTCACATTAAAAGCACTTTTAATAATACTATTATTACAATTACTGATCAGCAGGGCAATACAATAGCCTGGGAGAGCGCAGGTACTTCAGGCTTTAAGGGTTCGCGCAAGAGCACGCCGTTCGCGGCCCAGGTTGCTGCAGAGACCTGTGCAAAGAAAGCTCAGGAGCACGGGATGAAGAGGGTAGATGTCTATGTTAAAGGCCCGGGAGCAGGACGTGAGACCGCTATTAGAACCCTGCAGGCAAACGGTCTGGAAGTTGCCGGTATCACCGATGTGACTCCGGTACCGCACAACGGCTGTCGTCCCAGGAAAAGGAGAAGGGTGTAGGCTATGGCAAGATACACAGGACCTGTTTGCAAGTTATGTAGAAGAGAGGCCCAGAAACTTTTCTTAAAAGGCGATAAGTGTCTAACAGATAAGTGCCCGGTCGAGAGACGCCCGTATCCGCCAGGTGAACATGGCCGTGGACGTCGCAAAGAATCCGAATATTATATCCAGCTTCGCGAGAAGCAAAAGGCAAAGCGTGTCTACGGTGTTCTTGAGAAGCAGTTCAGTAATTATTATAAACTGGCAGCTAAAAGGAAAGGTGTTACCGGCGAGAACCTACTCCAAATTCTTGAGAGCCGCTTGGACAATACTATCTATAGGATAGGTTTTGCTCCATCCCGGCCGGAGGCAAGGCAAGAAGTTCGTCATGGGCACATTCTTGTTAATGGAAGAAGGGTGGATATCCCCTCCTTCCGCGTAAAACCCGGCGATGTTATAACGACAATCGGGGATGTTGCCCGGGTTAAGGAAGCGGCGGAGTCGGCCAACAAAGCGGCAATTCCATCATGGCTCGACGTTGATTCGGCTAGCTTGACCGCAAAGGTTACAGGTATTCCTTTGCGCAAAGACATCGACGTTCCGGTTCAAGAGAAGATGATCGTTGAGCTCTATTCGAAGTAATTCCAGTAGTCAGTAGTCGGATTACCAGAGGGCAGTGCAAAAAGGTATTTCTGGTCTCTGATTTCCGATTTCTGGTTTCTGAACTAAGGAGGAATATATTAATGTTAGATATCCGTAAGCCTACAATCTCCGTAGAGGAGCAACGTGATAATACAGCTTCGTTTAAAGTTGAACCGCTGGAGAGAGGCTTCGGCTACACTTTAGGTAACTCTATGAGAAGAGTACTGTTGTCATCTTTACCAGGTGCGGCCATAACGTCGGTGAAAATCGCCCGCGTGGCGCACGAATTCGGCACTATTAAAGGTGTAAAAGAAGATGTCACCGATATCATCCTCAATCTTAAAGATGTTATCTTGAGGCTGCATGGTGAGGAGCCTGCAACCGTAAGGGTAAATATTAGAGGTCCCAAGGAGGTTACCACGGCGGATTTCGAGTATCCGGCCGACGTGGAAATCGTAAATCTGGACCAGCATATCGCCACCCTCAACGAGGACGGCAAGCTCGAGATGGAGATGACTGTTAAGCCTGGCCGCGGCTATGTATCTGCTGAGCGCAACAAGAGGCCGACAGATTCGATAGGGGTTATACCGATAGACTCCATGTTCAGCCCAATTAAGAATGTAACCTACGCAGTTGAAAATACCCGTGTCGGGCAGAGAACTGACTTTGATAGGTTGATCCTTGAGGTTACGACAAACGGGTCTATTACACCGTTTGAGGCCGTAAGCATTGGCGCAAAAATTATAAATGATCATATGGGTTTGTTTATGGAGCAGGCAAATGAGTTTGCCACGATGCCGGTCTTTGTGTCAGATGCGAGTGAGCGCGACAGAGCCCTTGATTTGCCGATCGAGGACCTTGAATTCTCGGTTCGCTCTTATAACTGCCTGAAGCGCGAGGGCGTCAACACGGTACAGCAGTTGGTTGAACAGACTGAGGGCGACCTTATGAAGATTAGGAACTTTGGCGCCAAATCGATTGAGGAAGTTAAAGATAAACTAAACCAACTTGGACTTTCGCTTAAGTCCAGTTAGCAATTAGTGGGAGACAATAATGAGGCACCAGAAAAAAGGTAGAAAAATTGGCACAAGTGCCAGCCATAGAAAAGCGATTTTTGAGGGCCTTGCCCGTCAGGTCATCGTACACGAGCGGGTGCAGACCACCGAGGCAAAAGCCAAGGAGCTAAGACCTTTTGTGGAGAAAATCATCACCCTTGGCAAAAAGGGAGACCTTCATGCAAGAAGGCAGGCTTTGTCCGTTCTCCGCGATCGGGAGGTTGTACATAAGCTTTTTGCCGAGATAGGTCCGCGCTATGCCGATCGCGAAGGTGGCTATACAAGGATATTAAAAATCGGCCCCCGTATCGGCGATGCCGCACCTATAGCACTGATTGAATTGGTTAAGTAATTGCTCGATTTATAGAGCAAAAGCAGTTGCCTGATTTATTAGACGAACTTACGGTTAATTAGTGAATGGTGAAATGTAGGGCGGACCTTGTGTCCGCCCTTTTCTAATTCCTTAAGAATTCATTTCCTGTCTTCCGCATTGGGACACCCTAATTTTAGTTTTTATTAACAACCCTGTGGAGAACTTGCTGCCCTTCATCCATTTGAAGAATAATTGTTTCCGGTCTGAGCCCAGAGAGTTTATCTAAAAAC